>NZ_JAHLDV010000007.1 GCF_018861865.1 Clostridium frigoris | reverse complement strand
CAACAATTATACCAAATAGAGGGGGTCATTGTTTTTTGTGCTAAAAACAGCTACAATCCTTGCAATAGCAGGGTTTTAAATAAATAAAACAAAGATAGTGTTAACACTATCTAATATTGAAAGGAGGATTTTAAATGAAAGATTTTATGAGTGTAGGTACGATAGGTAAGACACATGGCTTAAAAGGTGAAGTTAAAGTTTTTTCGTTAACTGATAGTCTCGAAAGATTTAAAAAATTAAAAAATGTGTATATTGATGGTGAAATTAGAAAGGTTGAGGGTTGTAAACTTCAAGCAGATAACGCAATACTTAAGATTGAGGGCATAGATACCATAGAACAAGCAGAAACATATAGAAACAAGTATCTGATGGTTAAGCGAGAAGATGCAGTTAAGTTAACAGAAGGAAGCTACTATGTTGCGGACTTGATTGGCTGTAGTGTCTTCGAGGAAGGATCAGATGAAGAACTAGGTAAGGTATTTGATGTTCTTAATACACCCGGAAATGATGTATATTGGGTTAAAGGAAAGGAAGAATTACTTATTCCAGTACTTAAGAACATTGTAATTAGTGTAGATGTTAATAAGCATATAATAATAATTAAACCTGTAAAAGAATGGCAAGAATGAAAATAGATATATTAACTTTATTCCCTGAAATGTTTGAAATTTTTAATTATAGTATGATTGGAAAAGCAATAGAGAAAAACATAGTTAATATAACATCTTATAATATTCGTGATTACACAATTGACAAACATAAAAAAGTAGATGATTCTCCATATGGTGGTGGAGCTGGTATGGTAATGCAAGTTCAACCGTTAGTTGACTCAATTCGTGATGTTAAATTAAGAAATGCTGGAAAAGTAATATTCCTAGGACCAAGAGGAATTACATTTACCCAAGATGTTGCAAAAGAGTTATGTAAGGAAAAAGAATTAATATTTGTATGTGGTCATTACGAGGGCATTGACGAGAGAACCTATGAGTATATAGATATGGAAATGTCTCTGGGAGATTTTGTTTTGACTGGTGGAGAAATGGCATGTATTCCTATTGTGGATAGCATTTGTAGACTAATTCCAGGAGTATTGTCTTGCGCGCAGAGTTATACAGAAGAATCTTTTTATGATGGAGTACTTGAGTACCCTCATTATACAAGACCGGAATGTTTTGAAGAGAAAAAAGTCCCAGAGGTTTTAATATCTGGACATCATGAAAATATACGAAAGTGGAGAAGACTGCAATCACTCCTAATCACTAAGGAAAAAAGACTAGATTTGTTTCAAAAACTTAAGCTTACAAAAGAAGATAAAAAATTGTTAAGTGATAAATATAAAACAGAATAATAAAGAGTTATTTGAAACTTAAATATTTAGAATATAAGAATAAAAGATATTTTTATGTTGATATATATATATATTTATGATAAAATATAGTTTGTGCTAGTACGGGCGCTCCTCTGCCATAATATAATGAGTACGAACGTCACAATAAAATTTTAGGAGGGAATGCACATGTTAGAAATTATAAGATCAATAGAAGCAGAACAAATCAGAACTGACTTACCAGTATTTAATGTAGGTGATACAATTAAGGTTCACATCAAAATTAGTGAAGGTAACAAAGAGAGAGTCCAAGTTTTCGAAGGAACTGTTCTTAAAAGACAAAATGGCGGTATCAGAGAAACTTTCACAGTGAGAAGAGTAGCATCTGGTGTTGGTGTTGAAAAAACATTCCCAGTTAATTCTCCAGTAATTGAAAAAATTGAAATTGTAAGATTAGGTAAAGTTAGAAGAGCTAAACTATTCTACTTAAGAGATAGAGTTGGTAAATCTGCTAAGGTTAAAGAAAGAATGAGATAAAATGGGGGGGCTGAAAAGTCCCTTTTTACATTTAGATATAATATAACATACATAATGGAAAAGTTATTAATGGATATTACAAAAATAAAAATTTTATAAGACAGGGAGGATTAGATAAATATGGCAATGACCATAAATTGGTTTCCGGGACATATGGCGAAAACTAGAAGACAAATTGGAGAGAGTTTAAAACTTGTCGATGCTGTAATAGAAATTAGAGATGCAAGGATAGTTAAATCAAGTGCAAATCCACAAATCGATGAGATATGTAAAGATAAGCCTAGAGTTATTTTGCTAAATAAGAGTGATTTAGCTGAAGATAAAGTTACTAAACAATGGATAGAAAAACTTACAACGGATACTGTAAAACCACTCGCTGTAAATTGTATTACAGGTCAAGGGTTAAAAAGTATAAAAATCACACTTGATGAGTTATTGAAACAAAAACATGATAGGCAAAGAAAAAAAGGGTTAGTTAATATAGTTACGAGAGTTATGGTAGTGGGTATACCTAATGTTGGTAAATCTTCTTTTATAAACAAACTGGGAAAAAATAACATTACTAAAACTGGAGATAGACCAGGAGTTACTAAAAGCAAGCAATGGGTAAGAACCACATTAGGAATAGAGCTAATGGATACTCCGGGTGTATTATGGCCTAGATTTGAAGATGAGACAGTTGGGCTTAATTTGGCATTTACAGGTGCTGTAAAAGATGAAGTCATAGATATAGAGGAACTAGCACTTAGATTAGTAGAAAGACTTCAAATTAATAATGCACAGCGATTAATGGAAAGATATAAGCTTACAGAAATTATGGAAAATCCTTTAGATAACTTAGATAATATAGCTAAAAAAAGGGGAGCTGTGATTTCAGGGGGCAATATTGACTATAACAGAGTAGCAGTTATGCTTTTGGATGAATTTAGAGGTGGTAAATTAGGACCTATATCTCTAGAGAGAGTAAAGGAAGATTAGGTTTATACATATATGGTATTACAAGCAAATACTGCTTGAAAGTATAAAGGCATCTTAAAAAATTAGCTAAGTGTTCTAATGTTTTTAAGATGTCAAATTTAAGATATCTGCTAATTATAAAGGAGAAATGTTATGAAAATTAATTTTGATTTTTCAAGCATGAAATATAAAGAAATAAAAGAATATATTTTAAGTATAGAAGATATTGAAAACGTTTTCGAGACTGGAGAAAATGGAAGCATATTAGAAAAACTTTTACAAGATAAGAGAAAAACTGTTCAAAAACTAGGGATTAAAATGTCTAAAATATTAGAGTCAAAAGAAAAAGAAATTCAAAGGGTAAGAAAAATGTATGACTTTGATCGAAGTTTTGGAGACTTTAGATATGTAGCTGGGGTAGATGAAGTTGGTCGTGGACCTTTAGCTGGACCAATAGTTGCGGCTGCAGTATTATTCGATTCAAAAATAATTGAAGATAAAGATTTGATATTAAGAGCTAATGATTCTAAAAAATTATCGATAGCTTGTAGAAAAGAACTGTCTATTATTATTAAAGAAAGGGCATTAGCTTACACGATTACGGCTATTGACAATAAGCAAATTGATGAAAAAGGAATTGCTTGGTGCAATAATCAAGTGTTTTTAGAATCATGGGCTGGGCTTACTACTAAACCGGACTTAGTTTTATCTGATGGATATAAAATAAAAAATTATCCTGGTTTAAATGAATTTGTAATTAAGGGTGATACGTTAAGTATAAGTATAGCCTGTGCTTCTATAATTGCAAAGGTATATAGAGACGAATTAATGGTAGAATACCATGAAAAGTATCCTAATTATGGATTTGATAGAAATGTTGGTTACGGTACCCAGGAACATGTACTTGCAATAAAAAAGGATGGAATAACTCCAATACATAGAAAAAGTTTTTTAACAAAAATTTTAGAATGAATTAATGAAAAATTTGCAAATGCACCTTAAATCATCTCCTACGGAGCTGCAACAGCTTCGAAGAAGATGAATTTATAAATTTCATTTATTTATACTAAAAATTATAATTGGAAAGCATCTTCAATATGATTAACAAAAAAATCATTATTATCGATATTTAGCAATACTTCAATAACATCAAATCTAAAATTCCAGTCAATAATATTTTTCTTTAAGATATAAACCTGAGCTGTTTTATAAATTTTATGCTGCTTATAAGTAGTAACTGACTCTGCTGGTATCCCAAATTTTATTCCATATCTAGTTTTCACCTCGATAAAGCAAATATAATCTTTATGTATTGCTATTAGATCTATTTCACCACATTTGCATCTAAAGTTTTTGTCTATTACTTTGTAACCTAAATTCTTTAAAAAAGTTTCCGCTATTTCTTCACCAAATGTTCCAATATCTTTATTAAAAGTTTTCATGAAAAACATCCTTCCTTAATAATCAATAATTAACAATAACTATAAGCATATTAATATTAAAATAAAAAGGATAAAAAATCAATACTTTTTTTGGAAGTTATTTATTTTGAAAGAAGATTAATAAACGTTGTAATGACACCTGCGTTACAGAAATCTATAAATAAACTGCCAACTAATGGTACAATAAAAAATGCTTTTGGAGAAATACCATATTTTGTTGTTATAGCTCCCATGTTTGCCATTGCATTTGGGGTAGCACCCATAGCAAATCCACAGTTACCAGAAACAATTACTGCTGCATCATAATCTCTTCCCATAACATTGAAGGTTACAAAATAGCAAAACAATCCTGTAAGAATTGATTGGGCGAGTAACATTACTATTAGAGGTAATGCTAAGGCTGATAATTGCCATAATTTTAAGCCCATTAATGCCATAGTTAAGAATAAGGATAATGAAACTTCTCCTATTATATCAATTTCTTCTGAGTGAACGTTATATGCATTTGTACAATCCGATATATTTCTTAGAATTGCAGCTGCAAACATAGCCCCAATATATGATGGGAAAGTCATACCTGTTTCTTCTAAAACAATTGATATGATTGTACCTAGTCCCATAGCTAACAAAATCTGAGTTGCTGCGCCCATGAAATTATCATGACGAAGTGGTTTTTCATGACTTTCTTCAGTTTCAACCATTTGATCATTTGTATGTGAATTCATTTTCAAAGGGTATGAAAGATTATTTTTTTCTATTAATCTTTTTCCTATAGGTCCACCAATGATGCTTCCCATAACTAAACCAAATGTAGCTGATGCAAGTGCCACAGTGGTTGCACCAATGGCGCCAGCTTTCTCAAATATTGGACCAAATGCACCTGCAGTTCCATGACCACCTACCATAGGAACAGAAGCGGTAGAAAGGCCAATAAGTGGATTTAAGCCAAAGATTTTAGCAAGTGTGACACCCGTAATATCTTGAAGAATACACAATATTACAGATATGCCTAAAAATATCAAGACCCCTTTTCCACCTTTTTTTAGTAACTTAAGGCTTGCGGTAAGTCCGATAGTTGTAAAGAACACTGTCATAAATAAATTTTGAAGTGTTATATCCATATCAAAAATTAACAGGTTACTTACCTTTAGTAGTAAAGTAATTATTGCAAAAATTAATCCTCCAATCACTGGTGCAGGAATACAGTACTTATTTAAAAAAACCAGCTTATTTTTGATTTGTTGTCCTATAAATAGAACAACAACAGCAAGGGATGCTGCTTGAACCATGTCTAATTTTAAAGCCATTTTTATTACCTCCTAGTATAATGTGGTTGTAAGTATTGGTAATAAATAAGCCATAATAACTACTAATGCCATAACTAAAATCTTATTTAATGTTTTAAACTCATAATTTAGTTTTAATTAATATTATCCTAATTAAGCAAATAAAAAATTGGAGAAGGGTTTTCTACAAAGACTGTGTTAAATGGAATTCACAGCCATGTATCTTCTAACTCTTTTCCAATTAATTTTGGTTAAGAAGTTTGTTACATTAATTTATAAAGGTGCTTATTGTTAATTGTAACAAACATAAACAAATTATGAAAGTGAAAAATGATAGAAAATGTAAGGTGAGAAAGTTCAAACGTGTCGTTAAAGTAGGTACTACTGGGAAATACAATTTTATAAAAGAACAATATTTTTTTAACATATGAGAAAAATGAAATTCAATTTGTGTTAAAAGTCATAATCAGACTGTTAAAATTTATATATATACGGTATACTTATAAAAAAATAAGATGATTTTATTATTAATTTTTATTACATATTTTAAAATTGTAATCAGTATAACAATTGGGTAATTTTAATTATTTAGAGTTTCTATGTTATTAAGGAAACGACACAAAGGAGAATAAACAACATGAGTAAAATAATTGATTTAAATAGTGATGTAGGAGAAAGTTTTGGTGATTACAAGATTGGGTTTGATAAAGAAGTTCTTAAATATGTATCATCAGCTAATATTGCTTGTGGATGGCATGCAGGTGACCCTATGGTTATGGGAGATACTGTGAAGGCAGCTTTAAAAAACAATGTAGGTATTGGAGCACACCCTGGATTTTTAGATGTTATGGGTTTTGGAAGAAGAAATATGACAGTAACTCCGGGCGAGATGAAGCAGTATACCATATATCAGCTTGGGGCTTTGTACGGTTTTGTAAAAGCGGCAGGCGTTAAAATGCAACATGTAAAGCCTCATGGAGCAATGTATAATATGGCAGCTAAGGATAGTAAATTAGCCCAGGCTATTATAGAAGGAATATGGGAAGTAGATAAGGAGTTGATAGTTCTTGGATCTTCAGGAAGCGAAATGATAAAGGCAGCAAAGGAAAAAGGGTTAAAGGCTGCAAATGAAGTTTTTGCAGACCGGGCATATAATGTTGATGGAACGCTTGTTGCAAGAGGCCTTCCTGGTGCAATGATACTAGACACAGATATAGCCATTTCGAGAGTGATTAGAATGGTGACAGAGGGAAAAGTAACAGCAATAAGCGGTGAAGATGTGGACATAAAGGCGGATTCAATATGTGTTCATGGAGACAATCCAGAGGCAGTTGATTTTGTAAGGCTTATTAAAGAAGAACTATCGAGAGCTAAGGTAGAAATAAAACCACTTAGTCAATTTATAAAATAGGAGGAAAGTTTATTTATGAGTGACAATTTAAACACAAAAGTTAAAAAGAAAAGTAATGTGGGGGTACTGATTGGGGCAGCATTTATTATGGCTACATCTGCCATAGGACCAGGATTTCTGACTCAAACTGCGGTATTTACAGAGTCACTTAAAGCTAACCTTGGATTTGTTATACTTCTTGTAATTATTGTAGACCTTATAGCACAGCTCAATATATGGCAGGTTATTGGTGTATCGGGGCTCAGGGCTCAAGATATTGCAAACAAGATGGTACCTGGTCTTGGTATTTTTCTAGCAGTGCTTATAACAATTGGGGGATTTGCATTTTGTATAGGAAATATTTCAGGTGCAGCCCTTGGTCTTAATGTATTATTTGGGCTCAACACAAAAATAGGTGCTATTATTAGTTGCGGTATAGGTATTGTACTGTTTAGTTCGAAAGAAGCTGGAAAAGCAATGGACATTTTTGCAAAGGTACTCGGTGTTGGGACATTGTTACTTGTAGCATATGTGGCATTTAGAACTCATCCTCCAGTTGGAGAGATGATTCTACGGACGTTTGTACCAACAAAGGTTACATTCTTACCATTGTTAACTCTTGTCGGTGGAACAGTAGGTGGATATATATGTTTTTCAGGAGGACACAGACTAATAGATGCTGGCATTACTGGAGAGGAACATGTGAAAGAAATAACTAAAAGTTCAGTACTTGCTATATCATTAGCTTCACTTATGAGGATACTTCTTTTTGCTGCAATTCTTGGAGTTGTAGTAAACATTGGCAAGCCACTTGGCACTGTAAATCCTGCAGCGGAAGCATTTAGACTTGGAGCAGGTAATCTGGGTTATAAGTTGTTTGGAGTTATACTCTTTTCGGCGGGGTTAACCGCAATGGTTGGGTCATCTTATACAACATTATCATTTTTAAAAACACTTGCACCGTTTTTTGACAAATATACTTCAAAATGTACAATAGGATTTATTACTATATGTACAGTGGTGTTCCTAATAATAGGTAAGCCTGTAAAGTTACTTGTGCTGGCAGGTTCATTGAATGGTTTGATTCTTCCAATTTCACTTGGGATAATACTCATTGCATCCACTAGAAAAAACATTGTAGGTGATCACTATAAGCATTCAAAGTTGCTCATGTATTTGGGTTATATTGTTGTAATATTAGCAGTTGTTGCAGGTTATATGTCATTGGGTGGAATAGCTGAGTTATTTAAGTAGGAGGTATAAGCAGTATGTACAAAGAAGTTAAGTTTTTAATTGCTGGAGATAGTGCTTTAGTAATAGAATTTGGAGATAAAATTGAAGAGCAGGTCAACAAAAAAATTAGAAGCCTTACGCTAGCAATGGAGAGAGCAGAGATTGTAGGAATAAACGAGATTATTCCTACATATAGGTCACTTATGGTAATTTATGATCCTGTGATAATGGGATTAGATAATCTTACAAGTATTATAAAATCCATTATATCAAAGATGCATGAATTGAAACTTCCAGATGCTAAAGTTATAGAAGTGCCAACACTTTATGGTGGAGAGTATGGCCCTGATATTGAGTTTGTTGCAAAGCATAATAAAATATCGGTACATGAAGTGATAAAAATTCACACAAGTGTGGAGTATTTAATTTATATGATTGGATTTACACCTGGGTTTCCATACCTTGGAGGCATGAGTGACAAAATAGAGGCGCCTAGGCTTCAGAATCCAAGAACTAAAATACCTGTTGGAAGTGTAGGGATTGCAGGTAAACAGACGGGAATATATCCTGTAGAAAGTCCTGGAGGGTGGCAATTAATTGGTAGGACTCCTGTAAAACTGTATGATCCATACAGAAAAGAGCCTGTACTATTAAATGCGGGCGATTATATAAGATTTGTACAGATAGATGAGAATGAATACAAAAATATTGAGGATTTAGAGAGAGCAGGAAAATATAAAGTAATTATAAGAGAGAAGTTAAGAAGGTGAGTATATGACAATAATGAAAATATTAAAGCCAGGTATGTATACTACAATTCAGGACATCGGTAGGTATAATTATCAAAAATCAGGTATGTCTGTTTCCGGTGCAATGGATCAGTTTTCTCTAAGAGTGGCTAATATTCTTGTTGGGAATAAGGATAGCGAGGCATGTTTAGAAGCTACTCTTTTCGGATTGAAAATAAAATTTCATGGTGATGCTTTGATTGCAGTTACAGGAGGCAATCTTATGCCAATGATAAATAATAAGGCTATAGATATGTGGTCTGGAATTAAGGTGTTAGATGGTGATGAACTTTCCTTTGGAACTGCTAAAAGCGGGTGTAGGAGTTACATAGCAATCGAGCATGGCATAGATGTGCCAGAGGTTATGGGTAGCAAGTCTACATATGTGAAGGGTAAAGTAGGAGGCTTTCAGGGAAGGATGCTGAAGGCTGGCGACGAAATTAAGATTGGAAGCGCAAGTGAAAATGATTTTACTAGTATCAAAAAGCTTCCAATTGATTTAATACCAATGTATAGCAAAGATAATATTGTAAGAGTTGTAATGGGTCCTCAGGATGATTATTTTACGGCAGAGGGAATAAATACATTTTTTGATTGTGAGTATCAAGTGACAAGTGAGGCTGATAGAATGGGATATCGATTATCTGGGTCTAAAATTTCCCACAAAATAGGCGCGGATATTATATCCGATGGAATAACCATGGGTTCGGTGCAGATTCCAGGAGATGGTGCTCCTATAATTATGATGGCTGATAGACAAACTACGGGCGGATACACAAAAATTGCTACAATAATAACTCCTGATATAAACATAATAGGGCAGTTAAAGCCTGGTGACAGTGTAAGGTTTAAGTTAATAGATATTGAGGAAGCTCATAAAATATATAGAAAATATATGAATGATTTTGATTTAATAAGAGAAGGTGCGGCAAATGTAGGATGCGACGCAGTAACTGGTGAAAAGTTTAAGGTAAGGGTAAATAACAAGGAATATGTAGTAATCGTACAAGAAATTAAATAATTAAGAAAAACGAACTCTTAGGAGGGACACAATGGTGAATCCAATTAGAATAACTGAGACAGTACTTAGGGATGGTCAGCAATCATTAATTGCTACGAGATTAAAAACAGAAGAAATATTACCAATTTTAGAAAAAATGGATAAGGTCGGGTATTACTCAATGGAGGTATGGGGAGGGGCAACTTTCGATTCATGTCTCCGTGTTCTTAATGAAGACCCTTGGGAAAGACTAAGAGAAATTCGTAAGAAAGTTAAAAACACTAAGCTCCAAATGATGCTCAGAGGTCAAAATCTTCTAGGGTATAAGCATTATGCAGACGATGTAGTTGAGGCATTTATTAACAAATCTATAGAAAATGGTATAGATATAATAAGAGTATTTGATGCATTAAATGACACAAGAAATATGGAAACTTCAATTAGAGTTATTAAAGAAGGCGGAGCTCACTGCCAATGTGCTATATGTTATACAACTAGCCCAGTGCATACTTTAGATTATTATGTTGAATTATCAATAAAACTCGAGGAGTTAGGGGCGCATTCAATTTGTATTAATGATATGGCTGGTGTATTAACACCATATTCAGCTTTTGAATTGGTGAAAAAATTAAAAGCAGCTGTAAAAATACCATTATGTTTACATGCTCATTGTACTAGCGGAATAGCTTCTATGACATATTTAAAAGCTGTTGAAGCAGGAGTAGATATTATTGACACTGCAATTTCTCCATTTTCAGAGGGTGCATCACAACCGCCTACAGAATCGATGGTTCTTACTTTAAAAGAGAGTCTACGTGATCCTAAATTAGATATTAATTTATTAGGTGAAATAGCAGATTATTTTAGACCTATAAAAGATAAATACAGAGAAAATGGAATGCTAAATCCAAAAGTTATGAATGTAGAGCCTAGAATTATTACATATCAGGTTCCGGGAGGAATGTTATCGAACCTTTTATTGGAGCTTAAGGAACAGGGAGTTGAATCTAGATATAAAGAAGTTCTTACCGAGATACCTAGAGTGAGAAAAGATTTAGGATTTCCACCTTTAATTACGCCTATTATTCAAATGGTAGGAACTCAAGCAATATTTAATATACTATCTGGCGTCCGATATAAAATAATTCCAAAAGAATTAAAAGATTATGTTAAAGGACTTTATGGAAGGCCATCAACACCTATAAAAGATGAAATAAAGACAAAAATTATAGGAGACATGAAAATTATAACTCAAAGACCAGCAGACTTATTAGAGCCTGAGATGAACAAATATGAAAATGAAATTGGAGATTTGGCTACTACTTATGAAGATGTGTTATCGTATGCTTTATTTCCACGAAGTTCAAAAAAATTTTTTGAGGACAGGTTAGGAGATAATATAAACAATTGTATTTGTGATAGTTATAAAAAAATAATTACAAAGTGTGAGATGCAAGAAATAAATGAAATAGATGAAGAAGAGAGAACAATAGTAGCACTTGTAGCATCGGCTATGGCAGCGCGGGACAATCCTAATTTGGAGTTTAGGATATCAAAAATCAAAAGAATAAAATGATGAGTATAATTTACCTATGAAGGGGGTAATAACATGAAAAAATATGTGATAACACTAAATGATAAAGTGTATGAAGTAGAAATAGAAGAAGTAATAGAATTAGCTAGGGAAGAGAAGAAAACCATAACACAAAACAGCAATAGTATTTCTACAGATGATTTAGGTGCCTTTTAGGATCATATATTTTGTGCGAAAAGGAAAATCGGTAAAAACAAAAATGATGCACCCAGGGAGACTCGGACTGCTATCTGTAATGTAGACAGGTAAAATAATAAAACTGACTTAAACGGCTAAAGCCCTAAATTTAATTGGGCTTTAGCCGTTTGATTTTTTATTAACTTAAGGTTTGCGGTAAGGCAATAGTTGTAAATAATATAATGAACTTATGAAGTGAAAAATAAATTTTATATAAAGTTATTTTCTTTATAATTATGTCAATAATTATGTAATATGAACTAGGAAATAATAAAGGTAAGGGTGATAATGTGGAAATACAAATTATGTCTGCTGCATTTACAGGAATTAAAGGCGTTATAGTTACAGTCGAAATTGATATAACTCGTGGATTACCAGCTTTAAATATCGTTGGACTTGCAGATATATCTGTTAAAGAGTCAAAAGAACGAGTGCGCTCGGCAATACTAAATTCAGGATTTGACTTCCCAGTTAGCAGAATAACTATAAATTTAGCACCAGCTGATTTGAAAAAGGAAGGATCGCTATTTGATTTACCAATAGCAATAGGTATTCTTCTTGCAACTAAACAAATAAATGTTAATGATATTAACGATTATCTTTTTATTGGAGAATTATCTTTATCAGGTAAATTAAAGAAGGTTCGTGGAGCGTTACCTGTAATTATGGAAGGAATAGAAAATAAAATTGAAAAGTTTATAGTCCCGACGCACAATGCAAGAGAATGTAGTCTTGTTAAATCTGCAAAGATATTTCCTTTGGATGATTTAAAGCAAGTAGTAAACTTTTTGAATTATAAGGATTTAATGCCTTATGAGAGAGGCAAAGATTTAGAAATACTAATTAATGAAGAGTTAGATTATGAAGATGTAATGGGGCAAGAAAGTTCAAAACGTGCTATTGAGGTAGCTGCTGCTGGAGGACATAATTTACTTATGTATGGACCGCCAGGCTCTGGTAAATCAATGATGGCCAAAAGGATTTCTAGTATACTACCATCTTTAAGTCAAGAGGAATCACTCGAGGTTACAAAAATCTATAGTGTTTCCGGTAAGCTTTGTGATAATGAAGGAATTGTGTTGCAACGTCCGTTTAGAAGTCCTCATCATACTATATCACGGATTGCTTTAGTTGGCGGTGGAAATAAGATAATACCTGGAGAAATTTCTTTAGCTCACAGGGGGGTGTTATTTCTAGATGAAGTATTAGAATTTAAAAAGAATGTATTAGAAGTATTAAGGCAACCTTTAGAGGAGAGGAAAATTACTATTTCAAGAGTTAATGGGACTATAGAATATCCATCAAATTTTATGTTTGTAAGCGCATTAAATCCTTGTCCTTGCGGATACTATGGATCTTATGTGCGGCAGTGTAGTTGTAGCGAATATGAAAGAAAAAGGTATTTGAGTAAACTTAGTGGTCCATTACTAGATAGAATTGATATATTTACGGCAGTTAATTTTTTGCCTTATAATAAAATAATTAGTGGAAAATGTAGCGAAAAATCTAATGTTATTAAAAAAAGGGTTATAGAGGCAAGAAATATTCAAGAAAAACGTTTTAGTACAGAAGAAATTCACTGCAACGCAGAAATGAACCAAAAATTAATTAAAAAATATTGCCATATAGATAAAAAAGCAAGTAAAATTCTTGAATTAATGTATAATAAATTTGCGCTAAGCACAAGAGCATATTCTAGAATCATTAAAGTATCTAGAACTATAGCAGATCTAGATGGAAGTGAAAACATTTTAGATAAACATATTATTGAGGCAGTGCAATATAGAAAATTTATTGATGAGCGGATAGTTTAACGACCCAGAAGACGATTTGATTATTAATATAAGTTGATATAAAAAATAGTTGATATAAAAAGTAGTTGATATAAAAAATATATACAGGAGGTATAGAAAAAGGATGAATGACTACGACATATGGTTTTCTTTAGTTAAATTATCCCCCAAAATAAAACTAAAATTAATAAATGATTTCAATAATACACAGCAAATATGGTATTATGGTGTACATAATAAAAAAACAGAATATTTCAATAATACTTTAATTAATGTCTTAACATGCGCTTGGAACGATAAAGAAATTGATAATGTGCGAAGAAATTTAGAAACTAATGAAATAAAATCAATACAATACTACGAAGATGAGTATCCTCAAAAATTAAAAAATTACGATGATGCGCCATATACATTATTTTACAAAGGAAACATAATGCCATTAAACGAAGGATTTAACATTTCTGTAGTGGGATCTAGAAAGTATTCCAATTACGGTAAGGATGTTACTAAAATTATATGTTCAGATTTATGCGCAAGTAAAGTTAATATTATTAGTGGCATGGCGAAAGGGATTGACACGTTTGCTCACGTGAGTTGTTTAGAAAATGATGGATACACTTGTGCAGTTTTAGGAGCAGGACTTGATGTAATATATCCTAAAGAAAACTCTAAATTGTTTAATGAAATAGTTCAAAAGGGTGCTGTTATATCGGAATTTTTACCAGGAACGCCACCATACGCTTATAATTTTCCTCAAAGAAATAGAATTATAAGTGCTCTTGGTGACATTATCATTGTAATAGAGGCAGGTGAGAAAAGTGGATCTTTAATTACTGCAAATTTGGCGCTTGAACAAGGTAAAGATGTCATGGCTGTGCCAGGGTCTATATTCTCATTTGAAAGTAAAGGAACAAATAAGTTAATTAAAGATGGAGCATTCCCTCTTACATCAAGTAACGATATATTTGATTTACTTGGAATAGAGATTGAAACTAAAAAAAACACCACTGTAAGAGCTTTAAACAGTAAGCTTAATGAAAAAATATATAGCATTATAAGCGATAGTCCATTACATATTAATGACATTATTAAAATAACTAGCATTGACATAAAACAATTATATGAGGTATTATTTGAAATGCAGATTAAAAATGAAGTATTATGTCTATCAGGAAACTATTATGTAAGAGTAAATGACAAAATATAAGTAAATATAAGTAAATTATATTAAAATACATTGATGGAGGGGATAAGATGGGACAAAAACTTGTTATAGTTGAATCACCAGCAAAAGCTAAAACTATAAAAAAATATTTAGGCAGTAGTTATGTAGTAGAAGCGTCTATGGGACATGTTAGAGATTTACCTAAAAGCCAATTGGGTGTTGATATCGACAACAATTATGAACCTAAATATATAACTATTCGTGGTAAAGGTGAACTTTTATCTAAACTAAGAAAAGCAGCTAAAAAAAGCGATAAAATTTATTTGGCAACAGATCCTGATAGAGAAGGTGAGGCTATTGCGTGGCATTTAGCAAAAGCATTAAAAATAGATGAAAAGGATAAGTGTAGGATAGAATTTAATGAGATAACAAAAACGGCTGTTAAAAATGCTATAAAATCTCCAAGAGTAATAAATGCAACACTTGTGGATGCTCAACAAGCAAGACGTATACTAGATAGACTAGTTGGATATGAGATTAGTCCTATACTTTGGAGAAAAGTTAAATGGGGATTAAGTGCAGGAAGGGTTCAATCAGTTACCCTTAAAATAATTTGTGATAGACAAAAAGAAATAGAAAAATTTATAACTAAAGAGTATTGGACTATAGAATGTGAGTTATATAAAGAAGGAGATCCTCAAAAGTTAAGTGTTAAATTAACTTCAAAAGGGGGAGAAAAACTTGAAATAAATTCTAAGGAAGAAAGTGAAAAGGTTATTAATAACCTTAATGAAAAAGAATTTATTGTACGTAAAATAAAAAGATCATCTAAAAGTAAAAATCCACTACCACCATTTATAACGAGTACACTTCAGCAAGATGGTTATAGGAAACTTAACTTTGCAACCAAAAGAACTATGTCTATTGCTCAACAACTATATGAAGGTATGGAGATAGAGGGACATGGAACAGTAGGGTTAATTACATATATGAGGACCGATTCTACAAGAATTGCACAGGAAGCTCAACAAAGTGCAAAAGACTTTATTTGTAGTAAATATGGAGAAAAATACTACCCAAGCACACCAAGAATATTTAAAAGTAAAAAAAACATACAGGATGGTCATGAAGCTATTAGACCATCTAATATTGAAATAACACCAGAAGTTGCGAAAAAAACACTTAAAGCTCCACAATACAAATTATATACATTGATTTGGAATAGATTTGTAGCAAGTCAAATGGAAACATGTTTACTTGATACTGTATCTATAGATATAGAAAATGGGGATTATAGTCTTAAAGCATCTGGATCTAAAGTATCTTTTGATGGGTTTAGAAAAATTTATGGTGAAGAGTTAGAAGAAGAAGAAAATACTTTAAAGTTTCCAGAACTTAATAAAGAAGATATTTTATTTAGTAAAAATACTGAAGGAAAACAACATTTTACTTTGCCACCTGCAAAATTTTCTGAGGCATCTCTTGTAAAAACTTTAGAGGAAAATGGTATAGGAAGACCTAGTACTTACGCTCCGATTATTTCGACGCTTCTTAACAGAAAATATGTTGAAAAAGTTAATAAGGCTTTAGAAGTAACTGAAATTGGGAACATTGTAAATAATATTTTAAGCGAATACTTTAAACAGATAGTGGATATAGAGTTTACAGCACAAATGGAAAATAATTTAGACTATATCGAAGAGGGACAAGAAAAATGGCAAAATATAGTTAATAACTTTTTTACACCACTTAAAGAAGACATTGAAATTGCAGAAAAAGAAATAGCTAAAATTACAATTGAAGATGAAGTCACAGAAGTAGAATGTGATAAATGTGGAAAGTTCATGGTAATAAAACATGGAAGATTTGGTGATTTTTTAGCATGTCCTGGTTATCCGGAGTGTAAGAATACAAAAGCGATTACTAAGGAACTAGATGTTCCTTGTCCTAAGTGCGGTGGAACAATTTTAGAAAGAAGAAGTAAAAAAGGAACTAAATTTTTCGGTTGTAGCAATTATCCTAAATGTGATTTTGTAAGTTGGCATGAACCAACTGATATCAAATGCCCAGAATGTGGAACATATATGGTAAAACGATATAGCAAAACTAAAAGTGATTATATGGAATGTTCAAATGCAGAATGTAAACATAAGGAATATAAAGAAGAAGAAAATAATGAAGAAAAGAAAAATTAGGATAACAAGTTAGAGGTGAATTTATATTTATAAATAAAATGTCGAAATATATATTAATACTGTTGATATAGCATGAAGGTTGTGATAGTATTATAAACGGAACGATTCTAAAGATTTAAAATATTTTGAATTATACTTATTCTAAAGTAAATTGACTTTATGAATTCGTTTAAATAATAGAGGTTGTGTTTTATAACAAAATGAGGAGGAATATTGTGTCATTATTAGATAAAACGAGAATGTTGAATAAAATATTGCAAAAATCAGGAACAGAACCAGTGGTTTTTGATGATATATGTAATTTATTAAGCGATGTATTGCAATGTAATGTATATATTATTAGTCGAAGAGGAAAAATATTAGGTTATGATTTATCAAGTGGGTTTGAATGTGAAATTGTAAAAGATGAAATTATAAAAAATATGAGGTTTCCTGAGGATTACAATAATAGATTACTTAACATTAATGAAACTAAAGCTAATCTCACAAATAAAAACATCTGTGTATTCCAAGATGATAAGGAATGTGCAATAGAAAATAAGATGTCAACTATAGTGCCAATAAACGGTAATAGAGAAAGATTAGGCACTCTTTTACTTTCAAGATTTGATAAAAAATTTACAGACGATGATTTAGTGTTAGTTGAATATAGTGCTACAATAGTTGGCCTTGAAATTTTAAGGGCTAAAAATGATTTGATAGAAGAAGAAGCAAGAAAAAAAGCGGTAGTACAACTTGCTATCGGAACGTTATCTTATTCAGAACTTGAAGCAGTACAACATATATTTAATGAATTAGATGGTAGTGAAGGGTTACTCGTAGCGTCTAGAATAGCAGACAAGGTTGGAATAACTAGATCTGTTATAGTCAATGCGTTAAGAAAATTTGAAAGTGCAGGAGTGATAGAATCAAGATCACTTGGAATGAAGGGTACACATATTAAAATATTAAATGAGAAATTAATGGATGAATTAAAAAAAATAAAATAGTTTAAGGCAGAACATTTTTGTTCTGCCTTAAAAAAATTCAATTAATAAAGTATAAAAATGTATTAAATGAGAATATTAATAAGTAGAATATGTTTCTAAACCAATAAAAGATTTAATTATATTAAAGATTTTTATTGAATACATTATTAGCTTATGTTATACTACAAAAGTGAGAAAATACACACATTACTTAATTATTAAAGGGTGCCAATAGTTGGTCTTTAATAAGATGACGGTAATGGAGGTAAAAACCAAGGAGGTTATTATTAATGGCAGTTATATCAATGAAACAATTATTAGAAGCAGGTGTACATTTTGGACATCAAACAAGAAGATGGAATCCTAAAATGGCTCCATACATATTTACAGAAAGAAATGGAATATATATCATCGATTTACAGAAAACAGTTAGAAAAATAGATGAGGCATATGATTTCATTAAATCAGTATCTGAAGAAGGTAAGGATGTTCTATTTGTAGGTACAAAAAAACAAGCTCAAGAAGCTATTAAATTTGAATCTGTAAGAGCAGGAATGCATTTTGTAAACAATAGATGGTTAGGTGGAATGTTAACTAACTTTAAAACAATCAAAACAAGGATAGCAAGATTAGAAACATTATATAAGATGGAAGAAGACGGAACATTTGAAGTTCTTCCTAAAAAAGAAGTTAGTCATCTTTTAAATGAAAGAGAAAAACTAGAAAAAAATCTAGGCGGAATTAGAAGCATGGATGCAAATAAAATTGGAGCTTTATTCGTTGTAGATCCAAGAAAAGAAAAGAATGCTATTTCTGAAGCTAAAATTCTTGGAATCCCTGTAGTTGCAATAGTCGATACAAACTGTGATCCAGATGAAGTTGATTATGTAATTCCTGGTAATGATGATGCTATAAGAGCAGTTAAATTAATAACTGAAAGATTAGCTGATGCTATTCTAGAAGGAAGACAAGGCGAACAATTAACTGAAGAATAGTAATTATATTTATCTAATAAAATAATTATTGGTGTAATAGTGAGGGGTAGGTGGGAGTTAATTCTTTCATTTACCTTTTAAATTAGATAGGAATAGGAGGAAATAATAATGGTTACTGCAAGCATGGTCAAAGAATTAAGAGAAAAAACTGGAGCAGGAATGATGGATTGCAAAAGAGCTCTAAGTGAAACAGATGGTGATATAGAAAAAGCAATTGAACTTTTAAGAGAAAAAGGGTTGGCAGCAGCTGCAAAGAAATCTGGTAGAATAGCTGCAGAAGGATTGGTATGTACATATATTTCAGAAGATATGAAAGTTGGAGCAGTAGTTGAAGTTAACTGTGAAACAGACTTTGTTGCTATTAATAATGAATTTGTTACTTTAGCAAATAATACAGCAAAACAAGCAGCACAAACTAATTCAACGACTATCGAGGAATTCATTTCTGAAAAATGTATATCTGATGAGACAATTACGATTAAAGATTCAGTTACAGCTTTAATAGCAAAATTAGGCGAAAATATGTCTGTAAGACGATTTCAAAAATTTTCTATTGAAAACGGTGTTGTTCAAAGCTATATTCATGGTGGTGGAAGAATAGGAGTCTTAGTGGAACTTGCATGCGAAAAGCAAGATGATGTGCTAATTAAGATTGCTAAAGATATTGCAATGCAAATTGCAGCTGCTAGTCCTTTGTTTTTAGATAATACATGTGTTGATAAAGACACTTTAGAAAAAGAAAAAGAAATATATAGGGTTCAGGCAATAAACGAAGGAAAACCAGAAAAAATTGTAGAAAAAATGGTTATGGGTAGAGTGAATAAATATTTTAAAGAAGTTTGTTTGCTTGAACAAATTTGGGTTAAGAATGCTGACTATACTATTACTAAATATCTTAAAGAAGAATCAAAAAAACTTGGTGCTGAGATAACGGTAACAAGATTTGTAAGATTTGAAAGAGGAGAAGGTATAGAAAAGAAAGAAGAAAATTTTGCTGAGGAAGTTCAAAGACAAGTGCAAGGTAAATAGAAATTAAAGGGAACACGAAGTGTTCTCTTTTTTAAAATAGGTAATATTTTAAATCAGGAGGTACAATGTTTATGGAGGTTGCTAAATACAAAAGAATTATGTTGAAAATTTCAGGAGAAGCTTTAGCTGGTGATACAGGATTTGGAATAGATTTTGAATTCACAAATGTTATAGCACTTCAAATAAAAGAACTAGTTAAGCTAGGTGTTGAAATAGGGATAGTTGTTGGAGCTGGGAATATATGGCGTGGTAGAAGCGGAGATGGTATGGACAGAACTACTGCAGATTACATGGGAATGATGGCAACTTGTATTAATGCATTAGCACTTCAAGATTCTTTGGAAAATATAGGCGTAAATACTAGAGTGCAAACTGCAATTGAGATGAAGGCAGTAGCAGAACCATTTATAAGAAGAAAAGCTATGAGGCATTTGGAAAAAGGAAGAGTTGTTATATTTGCAGCAGGGACTGGTAATCCATATTTTTCAACGGATACAGCAGCAGCACTTAGAGCAGCTGAAATAGAAGCTGAAGTAATACTTCTTGCTAAAAAGGTTGATGGAGTATACGATAAAGATCCACATATATATGATGATGCAAAAAAATTCGATCAACTTAGTTATATTAATGTTCTTGAAAAAGGACTTCAAGTTATGGATTCTACAGCTACGTCATTATGTATGGACAACAATATACCTATACTAGTTTTTGGACTTGATAAACCAGAAAACATAAAAAAAGCAGTCTTAGGTGAAAAAATTGGGACTTTAGTATCTGCTTGTGCTAAATGACCATTATAAAATGGAGGGAATTCTATGATTAAAGAAATTATTAGTATTGCTGATGAAAAAATGAACAAGACTATTGCAGCTTTAAAACATGAACTTTCAAGTATGAAGGCAGGAAGAGCAAATTCTGCAATGCTCGATAGGATTCATGTTGAATGTTATGGTAGTCTTATGCCATTAAGTCAAATTGCAAATATATCAGCACCAGAAGCAAGAGTATTATTAATTCAGCCATGGGATAAATCTTCTATGAAAGATATCGAAAGAGCTATATTGAAATCTGATTTGGGATTAAATCCATCAAATGATGGTATATCAATTAGATTAATAATTCCTGAACTTACGGAAGAAACAAGAAAAAATTTACTGAAGAATATTAAGAAAACTGGAGAAGAAGGTAAAGTAGCTATAAGATCCATAAGACGAGATGCTAATGATAAAATTAAGGCATTGAAAAAAAATAGCGAAATTTCTGAAGATGAAGTTAAAAAATCAGAAGATATCATCCAAAAGGAAACAGATAAATTTATTAAAGAAGTAGATAAAATAATTGATACTAAAGAAAAACAAATAATGTCAGTTTAGTTTATAATTTTAAATAGAACCTGCATTTATGCAGGTTCTATTTAAAATTATACTATAACTAGTAAAAAGGAGAGAATTTTATTGAAAAATTTATTCGCTTTCTTAAAAAAGAATAGAGAAATAACGAATGAACCTGACTTAGATATGACTAAAATACCTAAGCATATTGCAATTATAATGGATGGTAATGGTAGATGGGCTAAAGAACGTAATTTGCCTAGAGCACTTGGACACAAGGCTGGTGTAGAAGCAATTAGGAAAATTGTAAAGGAATGTGACAGATTAGGAGTTGAATATTTAACATTATATGCATTTTCAACTGAGAATTGGAATAGACCTGTAAAAGAAATTGATTCTTTAATGAAGTTATTAGTGGATTACTTGAAAAAAGAATTTGAAGAATTAAACGCTAATGATGTTGTTATTAATTCTATTGGTAACATATCAAAATTGCCTTTGATATGTAGAGAAGAATTAAAATATGCTTATGAAAAAACAAAAGATAATAAGGGACTAATTTTAAATCTTGCATTAAATTATGGAGGAAGAAGTGAAATAGTAGATGCTGTAAAAGAGATTTCAGCAGATTTAATTAATAAAAAGATATCTAAGGATCAAATAAATGAAGATTTATTTTCAAAATATATGTATACAAGCAAAATGCCAGATCCGGATTTGATAATAAGGCCAAGCGGTGAGTTAAGATTAAGTAATTTCCTGCTGTGGCAGAGTGCATACTCTGAACTTTGGTTTTCAGACATTAATTGGCCGGATTTTCATGAGAAAGAGTTACAAAGTGCAATAGAAGATTATCAAAAAAGAGATAGAAGATTTGGAAAGGTTAAATAGGGGAGATAATCATGAATAATAGGTATATAGGGGCTCTTGTTTTAGCTCCGTTCATAATATTTTTATATTTAGGTGGGGTATATTTAAAGTATATTGTAATGGTACTTTCACTTTTTGGTATGTACGAGTTTTATAAAGTTTCTAGAAAAAAACATTATAAACCAATTACATTTATAGGATATGCGTTATGTATAGTATATTACTTAAATATGAATAAGGATTTTTTGCAAAGTTTTAATATATATATCTTAATAGCAACAATTTTTTTACTGCTATGTATTCCTGTAGTTTATACAAGTTACAATTTTGTAGATGTTGCACTTACTTTATTCGGATTTTTGTATGTTGCTGTATTTTTTAGTTTTATAGTATTTATAGACAATAAAACTTACGGTCAATATTTGGTATGGATTATATTCATTTGTTCATGGGGATGTGATACTTTGGCTTATTATTCTGGAAGAATTTTAGGTAAAGGTGGCAAACATAAGCTTTGTCCCAAAGTTAGTCCTAATAAAACTATAGAGGGTTCGATAGGCGGCCTAATTGGGAGTATTATAGGATGTACAATTTATGGATATGTTATTTCAAAATATGGTGTAAATATAGAACTATATCATTATGCTATAATTGGTGTTTTATGTGGTGTTTTTGGACAATTTGGCGATTTAATTGCATCATCAATAAAGAGATATGTAGGTGCTAAGGATTACAGTAGTCTTATACCAGGACATGGTGGAATTCTAGATCGTTTTGATAGTATTTTATTTGTGTCTGTGGTAGTATTTTATTATATTACATTTATAATAAAAATATAGATTATATTGTTTAAGAAAATCATATATTGGGCAGAATGCAAGAAATAATTCAGAGTGGATTGGCATTGATGACTTTATATGATTTTATTATTAAACTAAGTACTATGAGGAAATAACGGTGTCATATTAATATCTGAACTTGATAATGAATATAATATTATAAATACTAGATTGCTATAAAAAATGTTATAAATTATATATTGGTATAGTGAAGGTTCTACTTTATTTTAATAGCTAACTATGTTATATTTAATACTGCGAATATGCAAAAAAATAGAAATAATTAGAAAATATTAACACAAAATTTTGCGTTATATTTGGGATATAATTATATACATTGGCATAGTTGTAGTATTTTTAATTTTGATGACATAATGATTATAAATTATAGCATTATAGGAATGGAGAGAATAGATGAAAAAACTTACTATTTTAGGTGTTACAGGATCAATTGGAACTCAAACTTTAGATGTTATCCGATCGGATATTAAAAACTTTATTATTATAGGAATTTCTGCTAATACTAATTATGAGGGAATTATACCTATCATAGAGGAATTTAAACCTAAATATGTTGCCATGATGGATGAGGGTGCCTCAATAAAACTTAAAAATTATTGTGGCTTAAAGAAATATACAACGGAAATATTGCATGGATTAGATGGTTTGAATTATATAAGTACTTTACCTGAAGTTGATCTTGTAGTAACTTCAGTTGTAGGAATGATAGGACTCGTTCCAACTATAAAAGCTATTGATGCAGGAAAGGATATAGCTTTAGCTAATAAGGAAACACTAGTTGTCGCGGGAGAACTCGTCATGGAGGCTGCTAAAAAAAACAATGTAAGTATTTTGCCAATTGATTCGGAGCATGGTGCAATATTTCAATGTTTGCAAGGTAATAAGTTAGAAAATGTTAATAAAATAATAATAACTGCATCTGGTGGGCCATTCAAAGGTAAAAATAGAAAAGAATTAATAGATATAAGACCTGAAGATGCGATTAAACATCCCAAATGGAAAATGGGTAAAAAAATATCAGTTGATTCGTCAACGCTTATGAATAAGGGACTGGAAGTTATAGAAGCACACTTTCTATTTGGGGTAGATTATGAAAACATACAAGTAGTAGTTCATCCACAAAGTGTTATACATTCTATGGTTGAGTATATAGATGGTAGTATAATAGCACAAATGAGTTCTACGGACATGAGGCTCCCTATTCAATATGCAATAAACTATCCAAAAAGAAATAGTGCTGTCATCGATAAATTAGATTTTTATAATATAGGTAACTTAACTTTTGAAAAACCTGATAGTGATACATTTAAATGTCTTAAATTAGCCTTAAAAGCAGGTAAAATGGGCGGGAATATGCCTGCTATAATGAATGCTGCCAATGAGGTAGCTGTTGAACTTTTTTTAGAATATAAAATTAAATATCTTCAAATAGATGAGATTATAGAAAAATGCATGAATAAATTTGATTACAGTATTAAACCAAATTTGGAAGAAATTTTAGAGGTTGATTTAAAGGTTAGGGAATATGTAAAAAATAATTATGATGAAAAATAGGGAGGAAAATTGTTATGGGTAGTATTTTACCGAACATACCATATATTATTATGGCTATTTTAGCATTTAGTCTTTTAGTAATAATACACGAATTAGGGCATTTTATGATGTGCAAGCTAAATGGGGTAAAGGTAAGCGAATTTTCCTTAGGAATGGGTCCGAAACTTTTTGGAATAAAAGGAAAGGAAACAGAGTATCTAATTAAAGCATTTCCTGTTGGAGGATATGTTAAAATGGAAGGTGAAGAGGAAAGTAGTAGTGATCCTAGATCTTTCACTAATAAAACACCAGTTCAAAAACTAAGCATAGTTTCCGCGGGAGCAATTATGAACTTGATTTTGGCAGTGTTTTTATTTGCCATTGTAGGTGGAGCAAAAGGATATATATTGCCAATAGTAGGAAAAATAGTCCCTAATAGCCCAGCTATGAATGCTGGTCTAAAAGTTGGAGATACAATTACTAAAGTTGGTAAGGTTAAAACAGATAGATGGGATGAATTTATAAATGTGGTTTATGCGTCTAAAGGTGAAAGTATGAACATTAAGGTGCTTAGAGATTCAAAGTTAATAGATATCTCTTTAAAACCTGTTAAGAATGTGAAAGAAAATAGGTATATAATAGGTATTTTCGTTTCTGGAGTAGAAAAAAAATTAAATTTTGGTGAATCAGTAGGATACGGATTTAGTCAAACTGTTGATACTGCAAAACAAACTTTTGGTTTTTTTGGTAGCCTATTTAAGGGGCAAGTTTCAGGTTCTGATGTTGGGGGACCTATAAGTATAATGAGAATTTCAACTAAGGCAGCACAAACTGGATTTACAACGCTACTTTACTTTACTGCACTAATGAGTGTGCAGTTAGGAATATTTAATATAATACCTTTTCCGGCTTTAGATGGAGGATGGATTTTTATGTTATTATTTGAAATAATATCAGGAAAAAAATTAGATGATAATAAGGTAGGAACTATAAATTATATTGGATTTATGTTTTTAATGGCATTAATGGTGATAATAGTTATTAAGGATATAGTTAGTCCGCTAAAATTCTAGGAGATGAAGATTATGGAAGCTAGAAAAACAAAGAAAATTAAAGTTGGTAATATATATATAGGTGGAGACTCAAAGGTATCAGTGCAGTCAATGACCAGCACTGATACGCGAGATGTAGAGGCTACAATAAAACAAATACTTGAGTTAGAGGAAGCAGGCTGTGATATCGTAAGGTGTGCAGTGCCTGATATGGTGGCGGCTGAGGCTATTAAAGATATAATGAATGGGATTCATATACCGCTAGTTGCAGATATCCATTTTGACTATAGGCTGGCTTTAAAAGTTATAGAAAATGGAGTATCCAAGCTAAGAATTAATCCAGGAAATATTGGAAGCGTTGATAAAATAAAATTAGTTGCAGATGCAGCTAAAGAAAAGGGAATTCCTATTAGAATTGGAGTAAATTCAGGATCGCTAGAAAAAGATATTCTTGAAAAGTATGGTCATGTATGTGCACAGGCTTTAGTTGAAAGTGCACTAAAACATGTTGAGATACTTGAAAGTTTAAATTTTTATGATATAGTCATTTCTATAAAATCATCAGATGTTGTTATGATGATTGAAAGTTATAAACTATTATCAGGCAAGGTGGATTATCCACTTCACCTTGGGGTTACGGAGGCTGGAACTACGTGGAGAGGAACAATAAAATCAAGTGTTGGAATTGGAGCACTACTATCTTTAGGTATAGGGAATACTATAAGGGTATCACTAACTGGAGATGTAGTAGATGAGGTTAAGGTTGGAATAGAAATCCTAAAATCATTAGGGTATATAGATGATGGAATTAAATTTATATCATGCCCAACATGTGGGAGAACACAAATCAATCTTATAAAGATTGCGAATGAAGTAGAAAAAAGATTAGAATTTTGTAATAAAAATATAAAAATTGCAGTAATGGGATGCATAGTTAATGGCCCGGGTGAAGCAAGAGAAGCTGATATTGGAATCGCTGGCGGAGATGGAGTTGGTCTCATATTTAAAAAAGGAAAAATAATTAAAACCGTTAAGGAAGAAGATTTAGTAGAAGAACTTATACGTGAAGTAGATAATTTATAACATGTCTTCCCAGGAGGAATATTAATGAACGCAAGCCTAGCTGAAATGTTAAAAAATGATTTTGATTTAAATGATGAAACATTGGTGGATGATATTAAGGTATTAAGGGTTCAGTACCTTAAAAAAAGCAACAAATTAAGGGTAATAATTAAATCTTTTGAGGATACAGATGATAATAAAAAACTACTAATTAAAAAGATTATATCAAAAAGATTATGTAGTTTTAACGATATACAGTTAATTTGTTACCGGGATGTATCAAATGCAACTATAGAAGATGTAAAAAATAAGTTTTGGCTAGATGTGGTTAATGTAATATCTATCTCAGAGCCATCAAGTAAGGATAGTTTACTTAAATCAACTAGAATAATTGAGAATGGTATACTTAAGATTCAATGTGGTAATGATTTTATGTGCAAAATTTTAAGAGATAAGAACATAGAAGTTCTTATGAAAAACACTATAAATGATATGTTTGGAGTAAATTCAGTAGTTAAATTAGAATATAATAGTGACCTTTCTAAAGAAGATTTTTTCGTGAAAAAAGAAAAGGAAAATGAAACTATAATTAATGAAATAGTTAAAAACATAAATATAGAAAAGACAGACAAGCCACGCAACAGTAGCTCAAATAATGATAATAGCAATGGATACAAAGCTAATAAGTTTAGTAAACCTTTCTACAAAAAAGGTGAGGTTGCTGATAAAAATACTATAATGGGAAGAAATATTAACGATGAAAGTACAGAAATAAAAGATATAAGTGAGACTTCTGGAATAATTTGTGCTTGTGGTGACATTTTCAAGGTAAAAATAATTGAGACTAAAACAGGAAGAATAATTATAACATTTTATATTACAGATTATTCTAGTTCAATTACAGTGAAGTGTTTTCCAAAACCTAAAGATGTAGAAAAAATGATGGAAGAAATTAAAGTTGGACTTTTTTGTAAGGTTCGTGGAGAAGCAAGTTACGATACTTATGCAAGAGAAGTTGTAGTTATGGCGAGAGACATAATTAAACTTAAAAAAATACAAAGAATGGATACGGCTAAGGAGAAAAGGGTTGAACTTCATCTTCATACACAAATGAGCGCTATGGATGGTATGAGTCCTGCATCTAAACTAGTTGAAAGAGCGGCTATGTGGGGCCATAATGCAGTAGCAATAACTGATCATGGCGTAGTTCAGGCATTTCCCGAAGCTATGGATTCAGCTAAAAAGAATAAAATTAAGGTTATCTACGGGGTTGAGGGTTATCTAGTAGATGATGGAGTTCCAATTGTTATTAATAATAAAGATGAAACTTTAGATGATCGGTTTGTAGTCTTTGATTTAGAAACAACTGGATTGTCAAGTGAAAATGATAAGATTATAGAAATTGGTGCATTAAAAATAGAAAATGGAAAAATAGTAGATAGATTTAGTGAGTTTGTAAATCCAGGGATAGACATACCTTATAAAATTATAGAACTAACTGGAATTACAAATGATAATGTATCTGATGCAGACTCTATAGAAAAAATACTTCCTAAGTTTTTAGAATTTGCAAAAGATAGCGTGCTCGTAGCACATAATTCTGATTTTGATGCATCTTTTATTAAAAAAAATTCAGAGAGGTTGAATTTGAGATTTGAGAGTGCAATTATGGATACAATTCCTTTAGCTAAGTATTTGCTAAAAGATCTTAAAACATTTAAGTTAAATACAGTAGCTAAGTATCTAGGCATAACTCTTGAAAATCATCATAGAGCTGTAGATGATGCTAAAGCGACAACGGATATATTATTACATTGTTTTGGTCTACTTCGCGAAAAAAATATTCTAGATTTAAATACTTTAAACAAAGAATTTTTAGCTGATTTTAATGTAAATAAGGCAAACACTTATCATGTGATTATTTTGGTAAAGAATCAGGTAGGTTTAAAGAATCTTTATAAGCTTATTTCATTCTCAAATTTGGAATATTTTCATAGAAGACCAAGGCTTCCTAAAACTTTGATTGAAAAGTACAGAGAGGGCCTTATAGTTGGATCAGCATGTGAAGCTGGACAAGTATATAAAGTGGTTCTTCAAGGAAAATCTGATGAAGAAATCAATAAAATAGTAGAATTTTATGACTATTTAGAAATACAACCTCTATTAAATAACAAATTTATGATTAAGAATGGAATAGTAAGAGATGAGAAAGAATTAATGGATATTAATAGGAGAATATGTACTGTTGGCGATAAAAATAATATGCCGGTAGTTGCTACAGGGGATGTACATTTTTTAGAACCTTCAGATGAAATTTTTAGAAGTATATTAATGGCAGGTAAAGGGTTTTCGGATGCAGATGATCAACCACCGTTATATTTTAAAACTACAAATGAAATGTTAAGTGAGTTTTCGTACTTAGGAGAAAAAAAATGCAAGGATGTTGTAATTTATAATCCAAATAAAATTGCTGAAATGATAGAAGTTATAAAACCTATACCAGATGGAACATTTACGCCGACAATACCCGGTGCTGAAGAGGATATTCGAAAAATGACATCAGATAAGGTTCATTCAATATATGGAGACCCACTACCAGAGATAGTTGAAAAAAGACTGGATAAGGAATTAAATTCTATTATAGGCCATGGATATGCAGTACTTTACTTAATAGCTGAAAAATTAGTAGCAAAATCACTTGCAGATGGATATTTAGTAGGCTCGAGAGGGTCGGTTGGATCATCATTTGCAGCTAATATGTCCAATATAACAGAAGTGAATGGGCTCCCACCGCACTATATATGTCCGAGTTGTAAAAAAAGCGAATTTATTTTAGATGGATCTATTGGTTCGGGTGCGGATTTACCTGATAAAGAATGTCCTGATTGTGGCACCTTATATAAAAAAGATGGGTTTGATATTCCATTTGAAACATTCTTAGGATTCGAAGGAGATAAAGAACCGGATATAGATTTGAACTTTTCAGGAGATAATCAAGCAGACATACATAGGTATACAGAGGTTCTGTTTGGTAAAGGTCATACTTTCAAGGCGGGAACGATTGGAACTATTGCTGAGAAAACTGCTTATGGATATGTTAAAAAATACTTA
The DNA here is from genome assembly GCF_018861865.1 of Clostridium frigoris. Taxonomy (GTDB): domain Bacteria; phylum Bacillota; class Clostridia; order Clostridiales; family Clostridiaceae; genus Clostridium_AD; species Clostridium_AD frigoris. The sequence goes on along the minus strand of NZ_JAHLDV010000007.1, from coordinate 119,149 downwards.
AATGAAAAAGATATTATGGTACCTCAAGCTGAAATAGAACGCCTTGTACAAGGATGTACAGGCGTTAAGAGGACCTCAGGACAACATCCTGGTGGAATAATGGTTGTTCCAAGTGACAACGAGATATATAATTTTTGCCCTGTGCAACATCCGGCAGATGATCCTACATCAGATATTATAACAACACATTTTGATTACCACTCTATAAGTGGTAGGTTACTTAAACTTGATATTCTTGGTCATGATGATCCTACAATGCTTAGAATGCTTCAAGATTTAACAGGACTTGATCCTTTGACTATCCCTTTATCGGATAACAAGGTCATAAGTTTATTTACGTCACCAACAGCATTGGGGCTAACAGCTAAGGAATTGGGTTGTGAAGTGGGAAGTTATGGAGTACCGGAATTTGGTACAAAATTCGTAAGACAAATGCTATTAGATACTCAACCAAAATCTTTTTCTGATTTGGTTAGAATTTCAGGATTATCTCATGGTACTGACGTATGGATTAACAATGCGCAATATTATATTAAAGAAGGATTTACAACGCTTAAAGATTGTATTTCTACAAGAGATGATATAATGGTTTATTTATTACAGAAAGATTTACCACCTAAAACTGCTTTTACTATTATGGAAAAAGTAAGAAAAGGTAAGGGACTTTCAGAAGAACATGAGAAAGTAATGAAAGAGCATGACGTTCCTGATTGGTATATAGGCTCATGTAAAAAAATAAAGTACATGTTTCCTAAAGGTCACGCAGTAGCATATGTAATGATGGCTATTAGAATAGCATACTATAAGGTTTATTATCCAAAAGAGTATTATGCTACTTTCTTTACTATAAGAGCAGATGATTTTGATGCAAATTTAATTGTAAAAGGTGAGAGTGCTATAAAAGTTAAAATGGATGAGCTCGAAGCTTTAGGTAAGGATATAGGTCTTAAAGAAAAAGGACTTCTTACGGCTCTCGAATTATCTTTTGAAATGTATAAAAGAGGAATTAAACTACTAAATGTTGATCTTTATAAATCAGAGGCAGTTAAATTTACAATCGAAGAAGATTCACTAAGACCTCCTTTAAATGCACTTGAAGGGGTAGGTGAAAATGCTGCTAAAAGTATAGTGCTAGAAAGAGTAAATGGAGAATTTATATCAAAAGAAGATTTGAGAACACGCTCCAAAGTATCTAAAACAGTTATTGAATCATTAAATAATCATGGATGCTTAAAGGATCTTCCTGATACAAATCAGCTGTCGTTTTTTTAGAGAAATGTAATTAACCCTTGAAATAGCAGATTTTATATGATAGAATAATAGATATTAGTTATCGCTAGTTATTTTATTGCAAGAGAGTAGGCCCGCCTACTCTCTATTTATTGAAACGCAACTCATGGTTGCGTTTTAATTATAATATTATGATTAATTATGTTAATAATAGTATAAAATACTAATAAAAGGAGGGTGTTAGAATGAAAAATGATACCTTGTTGCAAAAGCTTAGAAAAATAGCTTTGCCAATAGTTGAAAAAAACAATTGTGAATTATATCATTTGGAGTATGTAAAAGAAGCTGGAGAAAATTATTTAAGAATTTATATAGATAGTTCAAGTGGAATATCTTTGGAAGACTGTGAGAAAACTAGCAGAGGCATAAGTGAAATATTAGATGTTGAAGATCCAATAACTGATAGTTACTGTTTAGAAGTATCCTCACCAGGAATTGAGAGAATTTTATATGATGATAATCATCTAAAAAAATACATAGGTCAAAATGTACTAGTTAATTTAAAGAACCTATATGAGGGAACTAAAAAACTTGAGGGCGAGTTAGTAGGTTTTTCTGATGTACAAATAGAAATTCAATATGATGGGAATAATATAATTATTCCAAAAGAAAATATTTCCATCGTAAGTTTAAAACCAGTGCTGTAAGGAGGAAGTTATTAAAATGAATCAAGAATTTATTGAAGCATTGAGAGAGATTGTAGACCAAAAGGGAATTAGTGAAGATTTACTTTTTGAAACTATAGAAGATGCATTAGTTGCAGCGTACAAGAAAAATTTTGCTACGCTATCAAATAATAGTCAAGATGTAAAAGTAACAATGAACAGAGAAACAGGAGAAATACATGTTTATGGTCAAAAGACGGTTGTAGAAGAAGTTGTTGAGGATTCTAGTGAAATAACACTAGATGAAGCTAAAGAATATAGTCCTAAATATCAAATAGATGATATTGTTGATATTGAAGTTACTCCAAGAAAATTTGGAAGAATAGCTGCACAAGCTGCAAAACAAGTAGTTATTCAAAGGATTAAAGAAGCTGAAAGAAATATAATATACAATGAATTTATAACCAAAGAGTTTGATATTATTACCGGAAGCGTTATAAGAAAAGACAGAGGTAATGTATTTATAGATTTAGGTAAAATCGAAGCTGTTCTTGGAGCTAATGAACAAATGCCGGGTGAAGAATATAATTTTAATGAAAAATTAAAACTATATATTGTTGAGGTTAAAAATACTACTAAAGGTGCTCAAGTTGGAGTGTCAAGAACCCATCCAGGCCTTGTAAAACGATTGTTTGAATTAGAAGTACCAGAGGTTTTTGGTGGAGTTGTTGAGATTAAAAGTATTTCGAGAGAAGCTGGTTCAAGGACTAAAATTGCAGTATATTCAAATGATGAAAATGTTGATGCTATGGGAGCTTGCGTAGGACCTAAGGGTGTTCGTGTTCAAAGCATAGTTAATGAATTAAGAAATGAAAAAATTGATATTATTAAATGGAGCAAGAAAGCTGAAGAATATATTTCAAATGCTTTAAGTCCCGCAAAAGTATTAAATGTAGTAGTTGAGGAAGTTTCTAAATCTGCAAAGGTCATAGTGGAAGATAATCAATTATCTTTAGCTATTGGAAAAGAAGGCCAAAATGTTAGATTGGCAGCAAGATTAACTGGTTGGAAAATAGATATAAAAAGTAGAACACAAGCTCAATACAACATAGATGTAAATGAAATTGTTGAAAGTGAAGTAATTGATAATCAAGTAGTTAAAGATCAAACAACTGAAAATCAATTAGCGCTAGATCAAGTAATTGAAACCATTACGCAGGAGTAGGTGATAGCTTTATGAAAGTTAAAAAAGTACCTCAGCGCATGTGTACAGGGTGTATGGAAATGAAACCTAAGAAAGAGCTATTGCGAATAGTAAATAGTAAAGAAGGCGAAATTTCTATAGATTTAATAGGTAAAAAACCAGGTAGAGGTGCATATGTTTGTAAAAGTATAGAGTGTTTTGAAAAATCTTACAAGACAAAAAGATTAGAGCGAAATTTAGGTGGCAAAATAAGCGAAGAAATTTATGCAAAACTAAAGGATGAGATTAATCATGAATAATAAATTTTTTCAATTTTTGGGTTTAACTAAAAAGGCAGGTAAACTTATTGAAGGCTATAATCAATGTGAAGATGCACTATCACATGGGAGAGGAACCCTTATAATTTTATCTGAAGAAAGCGCTGTAAATACTAAAGACAAGTTTAAAAGATTATCTGTTAAAAATGTTATACCAATTATTGAAGGTGTTCCAAATGAAACTTTAGGTAAATCTTTAGGTAGAGCAGAAATCAATGTTTTATGCGTAAATGATAAAAAAATGACGAATAAGCTATTAAGTTTATGGAATGAAAACAATGAAAATAGCGAAAATAACGAATAAATTTCGGGGGTGAATGATTTGGCAAAAGTCAGAATATATGAATTAGCTAAAGAGTTAGAAGTGTCAAGTAAAGAATTAATTAATGTACTATTTGAAGAGTTTAGTATAAAGGCCAAAAATCATATGAGTGTGATTGAGGAAGAAGATGCTGAATTAATAAAGGAACTTTATAGTGACGAAAATTCAGGACTTAAGGATAATAAAAATGAAACAGTAGAACACTATGAAAACTTAGCTAATGAAGATGCTAATAAAGTTGTCATTAGAAAAAGAGGTAGAAAAGGTAGAGACGAATTAGGAAGTGGTAACAATGCTGTTGAACCAATCGATGACGAAGTTGTAGTAATTGATAGTACTATTACAGTTAAAGATTTGGCTGATACGTTAAAAAGACCTTATGTTGAAGTAATAAAACAACTTATTTTCATAGGTGTTATGGCCGGAATGAATCAGGAAATAGATTTTGCAACAGCTGAGAAAGTAATAGAAAAATATGGCGCACTTGCAGTACTCAAAGATTCTGAAGCAGGAAAAATTGCTGATGATGAAGATATTGAGGAAAATGACGCTGAAGTAGCTACAGATAAAAAACCAGCAGTTGTTACAGTTATGGGTCATGTTGATCATGGTAAGACATCATTACTTGATTGTATTAGAAAATCTAAGGTTACAGAAACAGAAGCTGGCGGAATAACTCAACATATAGGAGCATATACTGTTAATATTAATGGAGAAAAAATAACATTCTTAGATACACCTGGTCATGAAGCGTTTACAGCGATGAGAGCGCGTGGTGCTCAAATAACTGATATAGTTATACTAGTAGTTGCGGCTGATGATGGTATTATGCCACAAACTGAAGAAGCTATAAATCATTGTAAAGCTGCGAGTGTTCCAATAATAGTTGCAATAAACAAGATAGATAGACCAGGAGCTAATGTAGATAAAGTTAAGCAAGAACTAACAGAATTCGGACTTGTAGCAGAAGATTGGGGTGGAGACACAATTTGTGTTCCAGTGTCAGCTCATACTAAGGAAGGTATTGATACTTTACTTGAAATGATACTAATTACTGCAGAAATGTTAGAGCTTAAGGCAAATGCTAAAAGACGTGCAAAAGGAACTGTAATAGAGGGAAAACTTGATAAAGGTCGTGGACCACTTGCTACATTACTTATACAAAATGGTACGCTTAACACTGGAGATTCTATAATAGTTGGATCAACTTATGGAAGAATAAGAGCAATGTTTGATGATAAGGGTAAAAAAATAAAAACAGCAGGACCATCTATACCAGTAGAAATACTTGGATTATCTGATGTACCATCGGCTGGAGATAGATTTAATGTAACTAAAGATGAGAAAACTGCAAGAAATATGGCTGAAGCTAGAAAAGCAAATTTAAGAGAAGAACATTTTCAAGCTAGTAATAGAGTTTCTATGGAAAATTTATACAACCAGATACAAGAAGGATCTGTTAAAGAACTTGGCGTAATTGTTAAAGCAGACGTTCAAGGATCTGTAGAGGCTGTTCGACAATCACTTGAAAAATTATCTACTGATAATGTTAAAGTAAGAGTTATACATTCTGGAGTTGGAGCTATAACAGAGACTGATGTTGTACTTGCGGCGGCATCAAATGCAATAATTATAGGTTTTAATGTAAGACCTGATAATAATGCTGCGATAGTTGGAGAAAAAGAAAAAGTAGAAATTAAAACGTACAGAATAATTTATGATGCTCTTGATGATATAAAATTAGCAATGCTTGGAATGCTCGATCCTGTATACAAAGAAGTTGTTTTAGGTAGAGTAGAAATAAGACAAATATATAAAGTTTCAAATGTAGGAACAATAGCAGGATCTTACGTATTGACTGGTAAAGTCACTAGAAATAGTAGTGTTAGAGTTCTTAGAAATGGAATAGTTATAACTGAATCTACTTTAGCTTCATTAAAGAGATTTAAAGATGATGCAAAAGAGGTTGCTGCAGGATTTGAATGTGGATTAAGTATAGAAAAATTCAATGACCTTAAAGAAGGAGACATCATTGAAGCATTCATAATGGAAGAAATAAAACCAAAACTAGTATAAGATAAGGAGTAGTGGATTGTATGGTTAATTATAGAAATGGTAGAATAAATGAAGAAATTAAAAAAGATGTAAGCAATACAATTCAAAACAAAATAAAAGATCCAAGATTAAGTGCTATGGTTAGTGTAACAAAAGTAGATACAACTAAAGACCTAAGTTATACAAAGATTTATGTTAGTATATTTGGAAATGAACTTTCAAAAAAAGAAACAATTCAAGCACTTAAAAGTTCAACTGGTCTTATAAGAAAAGAAATAGGAATTCATGTTAAGTTAAGACATGTTCCTCAGGTTATTATAGAGATAGATGAAACTATTGAACGTGCAATACATCTAGAAAAAATCTTTCATCAAATAAAGGCAAAAGATAAGAATGAAAATGAAAAACATAGTGAAGAAGAAACAAAGATTGAAGATGAAGTAAAGAGTGAAGATAACAATGAAGGCTAACCATATCATTAGCAAGATAAAAATATTGTTAAAGTAAGTTTTGATAATACTAAAGTTAAATTAATGGAAATTTTAGAAAAAGAGTTGATGAAATGAATGGTATATTAAATGTATTTAAACCTACAGGAATTACTTCTTTTGATGTAGTGCGTTTAATAAGAAAAATCAGTAATGTAAAAAAAGTAGGCCACGCTGGCACTCTAGACCCAGAAGCTAGCGGGGTCTTACCTGTTTGTATAGGGAAGGCAACAAAGGCTATAGATTATATAATGGGAGACTTTAAAATTTATGAAACTGAATTGAAATTGGGCGTTATTACAGATACTTATGATAGAGAGGGAAAAATTTTAAAAGAAAGTGAAGTTAATTCAGACATAGATGAAATTACTACAGTTATTAATTCATTTATAGGAGAAATAAAGCAAGTTCCGCCTATGTACTCTGCTCTAAAGGTTAATGGAAAAAAACTTTATGAGTTAGCAAGGGCTGGAATAGAGATAGAGAGAGAGCCAAGACCTATAGTAATTTATGATATAAATATTACGGATATTAAATTACCTTATATAAAATTTACGGTAAAATGTTCTAAGGGTACGTATATTAGAAGCTTGTGTTATGATATTGGGGAAAAATTAAAATGTGGTGGCATGATGTGGAATTTACAAAGAACGGCTACAGGCCAATTTCATATTGAGAATGCTATAAATGTTAATGAATTAAATGAAGAAAATATAAACAAATACATTATGCCTATAGAAACTATTTTTAGTGCAAATGCTAAAATTATAATAGAGGATAGATTTGTTAAGTTCTTATTAAATGGTGTCATAGTTAAGGATAAGGCACTAACTTGCATGTTTGAATCTGGCATTATGTATAGCATATATAATAATGAGGATAATTTTATTGGAATTGCTGATAGAAGTGATGATGGTGTTAGGCTAATAAAGTCATTTATATAGGAGTAAATTAAAATGTTAATTATAGAAGATAATTTTAAAACTAATCTTAAATATCAAACGTTTATTGCACTCGGAAGTTTTGATGGACTACATTTAGGTCATATGCATCTTATAAATAAAGCAGTGGAATTATCAAAAGCAAATAATGCAAAAAGTATGATCTGTACTTTTAAAAATCATCCTTTGTCTGTTATTAATAAAGAGATTTGTCCAAAGCTTATAATGGATAATGATACTAAAATAAAATTACTGAAAGACACAGGTATAGATATAGTTAATTTAGCTAATTTTGATAAAGAATTTATGAAGATAACCCCTGAAGAATTTATAAGAAATATGGTTAAGTGTTATAATGCTAAGGGAATAATTGTTGGTTTTAATTATAGATTTGGTTATAAAAATTTAGGTGATGTAGAAATGCTTAAGGAATATAGTACAATACTTGGATATAAACTATATGTTTGTGATGCAGTTAGTGTTAATGATGAAATTGTAAGCAGTTCTAGAATACGTCATCTAATTGCTGAAGGTAATATTGTTAAAGCAAATGAACTTTTAGGACGTCCACACACTATTATTGGAAATGTGGTTAAGGGTAAACAACTTGGTAGAACTATTGGTTTTCCAACTGTGAATCTAAACTACAATAAGGACTATATTCTTCCTAAGGGAGGGGTATACTATACTATAATTGAATATAATAATTGTTTTTATAAAGCTATAACCAACATAGGATATAATCCTACTGTAGAAGGCGGTAAATTATCAGTAGAAACGTATATTTTAGATTTTAACAAGCAAATTTACAATGAGGTAGTTAAAATCAACTTTATAAACAGAATAAGAGATGAAGTTAAATTTAATAATGTAGATGAACTAAAATGCCAGCTTGTAAAGGATAAAGAGTATGCTTATAATCAAAAAATAGAATTATAAGTGTAAATATACAAAAAATAATTTACAATTTAATCTTAGTTTGTTATAATTGATTTGAACCTTATGCTAAGTTAGCCGATTCACCAACGGTGTACTTGGAATATGGGGATTTTATTCGGAGGTGTTGTAAAATGACAAAGACTACAAAACAAGAAATAATGGTAAAACATGCAAGACATGAAGGAGATACCGGTTCTCCAGAAGTACAAATAGCACTTTTAACTGAAAGAATTACAGAGTTAAATGAGCATTTAAAAGTTCATAAAAAAGATAACCATTCAAGAAGAGGTCTATTAATGATGGTTGGTCAAAGAAAAGGTATGTTAGGTTACTTAAAGAACAAAGATATTGAAAGATATCGTGCAATTCTAGCAGAACTCGGACTAAGAAAATAATTCGGAGCGGCTTAGCCGCTCTATTATTTTAGGTTAAGGGCAAAATATATACGATTAACTACTAATATTATACGAATATTGGTAATTCAAACATGAGTAATTTAAATTGAGGGGAGGCAAATATATGATTCATACTATAGAAACTACGGTAGCAGGTAGAAAACTTAAAGTTGAATATGGTAAGGTTGGAATGTTATCAGATTGTGCAATTTTTATGAGTTATGGTGAGACAGTAGTTTTAGTTAATACAAATGCTTCAGAAAAACCTAGGGACGGTATCGATTTTTTTCCATTAAGTGTAGAATATGAAGAAAAACTTTATGCTGTTGGTAAAATTCCTGGTGGCTTCATAAAAAGAGAAGCAAGACCATCAGAAAGAGCAATTTTAACTGCAAGAGGTATAGATAGGCCTCTAAGACCACTATTTCCTAAAGGTTATAAAAATGATGTACAAATTGTTTGTACAGTACTATCAGTTGAACAAGATAATTCACCTGAAATACTTGCTATGAATGGAGCGTCACTTGCATTATGTATATCAAGTATACCTTTTACTGATGCTGTTGCAACGGTTTCAGTTGGGCTGGTTGATGGTAAATTCATATTAAGTCCTACGCAGAGCGAGAGAAAAGCAAATTCTATGAAGCTTACAGTTTGTGCTACAAAAGACAATGTAACAATGATAGAAGCTAGTGGAGACGAAATAGCTGAAGATATAATGATAGATGCAATCGACTTTGCTTTTGAAGCATGTAAAAAAATAGTAGCTTTCCAAGAAGAAGCTATAGCTAAATTTGGAAAGAAAAAAAACATTCCTGAGTTTAAGAAAATAGATGAAACTCTCGAAAGTGAAGTTAGAAAATTCTCATTTGATATGGTGAAGACAGCAATGTACATAATGGATAAGGATGAGAGAAATGTAATGGTTGATCAAATAAAATCAAAAATAAGTGCTGAATTTGATGAAAAGTATGCTGATAAAAAATCAGATATAGGTGAAATTTTCTATAATATCCAAAAAGAAATAGTTAGAAATATGATGTTAAATGAAAATAGAAGACCAGATGGAAGGGCTTTTGATGAAGTTAGGCCAATAAGTTGTGAGGTAGGAGTACTTCCAAGAACTCATGGAACAGGTCTTTTCACAAGAGGACTTACTCAAGTTATGGGAGTTGCAACACTTGGAGCATTAAAGGAAGCACAGATACTAGACGGAATAAGTGATGAGGATACTAAAAGATATATGCATCATTATAATTTCCCAGCTTACAGCGTAGGAGAAACTAAACCAATGCGTGGACCTGGAAGACGAGAAATCGGACATGGTGCACTAGCAGAAAAAGCAGTAGAACCACTTTTACCATCTGTAGAAGAATTTCCATATGCAATTCGTGTGGTATCAGAAGTATTAAGTTCTAATGGTTCAACATCTCAAGCAAGTGTAAGTGCAAGTATTTTGGCACTATTAGATGCTGGAGTTCCAATTAAGAGACCTGCAGCTGGAATTGCAATGGGATTAATTACAAATGATGATTTATCTAAAGAAAAAGTTATAACTGATATTCAGGGTATAGAAGATTTCTTTGGAGATATGGATTTTAAAGTAGCTGGAACTGTTAATGGTATTACAGCTATACAAGTCGATACAAAACTTCATGGATTATCTAATTATTGCATTAAAACTGCAATTATAGATGCGAAAAAAGCTAGACTTCATATAATTGGTAAAATGAATGAATGTATAGAAGCACCAAGAATTGAAATGTCAAAGTATGCTCCTAGAATGTACGTGCTAAATGTTGCACCTGACAAGATTAGGGATGTAATAGGTAAAGGTGGAGCAACTATAAAGAAAATTATAGCAGAAACTGGTGTTAAAATAGATACTAGTGATGATGGAAAAATTGTAATTATGTCTAGTGATAGCGTGAGTGCAAATAAAGCAGTTAAAATAGTTGAACAGTTAACTAAATCTGTTAAAGTTGGAGAAATATATTTAGGAAAAGTAACTAAAATTGCTGCTTTTGGAGCATTTGTAGAAATTTTACCTAATAAAGAAGGTTTAGTGCATATTTCTAAACTTGATTTTGAAAGAGTTAATAAAGTAGAAGATATTGTATCCGTTGGCGATGAAATATTGGTAAAAGTAATGGAAATAGATAATCAAGGAAGAGTAAATCTTTCAAGAAGAGATGCTATGAAAGATAGCGAAAATGAAAAAAAAGAGAATGAAAAAAAATTGAATGAATAATAATAGAGGGGCTTAGATGCCTTTTTATTTTTTTTTTTAAATAAAATAACACTAATATGCACATAGTAAATATAAAATCTCATTAAGGAGAGGCGCATATGTATAATTTGATCAAGCTAGACAATGGTTTAAGAATCGCAGTTGAAAATATTGAATATGTGAATTCTGTAAGCGTAGGCTTATGGGTGGAAAATGGGTCGAGAAATGAAAATGCAGTTAACAGTGGAATATCACATTTCATTGAGCATATGCTTTTTAAAGGAACGACAATTAGAACTGCAAAACAAATTGCTGAATCTATTGAGGAGGTGGGTGGTCAGATAAATGCTTTTACAAGTAGAGAAGCTACATGCTTTTATATAAAAGCGTTAGACACTCACCTGGATCTATCATTAGATATTATTTCTGATATGTTATTCAACAGTACCTTTTGCGAAGCTGATATTGAAAAGGAAAAAGGCGTAATTGTAGAGGAAATAAATATGAGCGAGGATTCACCAGAAGATGTATTAGCTGATTTGCATACAAAAGCAATTTGGAAATCAGATTCTATTTCGCTCCCAATTTTAGGAACAATTGATACTGTGAATTCATTTAATAGACAAATGATAGTGGATTATATAGATTCATATTACATACCAGAAAATTCAGTAATATCTATTTCGGGTAAATTTGATATGGAAAATATAGAAAAGGTTGTTCAAAAATATTTTGGTAAGTGGATGTATAAAAATAAACAGATTACTAAATATAGTAGTCCAAAAATATTTAATAATCATTATTTTAGAAAAAAAGATATTGAACAACTTCATATAAGTCTAGGAATCCCAGGTGTAGGTCTTGGAGAGGATGATATATATACACTTATATTATTAAGCAATATACTTGGTGGTGGAGCATCTTCATTATTATTTCAAAAGGTTCGTGAAGAGTTAGGCCTATGTTATTCTATTTATTGTTATATATCAGCATTTAAAAATACAGGAATTGTAAGCATTTATGCTGGGCTTAACCCCAAATATGCACAAGTTGCTATTGATGTTATAAAAGAAGAAGTTAGTAAATTTGCGAAACTCGGAATTACTAATGAAAAATTAAGTAAAGCTAAGGAACAGTTAAAAGGTAGTTATATTTTAGGACTTGAAAGCACGAGTAGTAGAATGTTTAGCAATGGAAAATCTGCTTTGTTTATGGACAAAATAAATACGCCTGAAGAAATATTACAAAAGATAGATGAAATAGATATGATAAGAGTAAACACTGTAATGGAAAAGACTTTTAAAATAGGTATAATAAATTCAGCATATGTAGGAAGAGAAAATGAAATGCTTAAAAAAGCTTTTAATGGCAATGTTATTTCAATGGATAAGTAAATTTATTGATAAAAATATAAAAATCATGCATATCTCCTTAATATAATCCATAGTATTTTATGAGAATTGTTAAGGAGATGGTTATATGGAAGATAATATAAAACTATATAGTGAAATGGAAAGGTATGAAATTATAAATATTAATGATGGGGATAAATATAGTAATTTAGGTAGCAATGATGTGGTTATTGATGAGAATGGCCTTTTAAAATTTTTAATTATAAACGATGGCAGTTCTAAATTCAGTTTTTTTCGTAATAACGATATTATTGAAGTGCCTTGGGAATATGTTAAAAAAATTGGGTCTAGAACTATAATAATTGATGTTGATAATGAATTATTAAAAAAGGCTCATATTTAATGTCATTTCACAAGCCGTTAGTATTGAAGCTTAGACAAATGATTATTCAGGGAGGTCAGAAATGAAGATATTAGTTCAAAAGTTTGGAGGTACATCTGTTTCAACTAAAGAAAAAAGAAAGCTTGTAGCAAAAAAAGTAATAAACGCAAAGGTTAAGGGATATTTCCCGGTGGTAGTAGTATCTGCTATGGGGAGAAAAGGAGAGCCTTATGCTACTGATACATTGTTATCACAATTAGATAATGATTTTAAAGATGTAAATCCATTAGCAATAGATTTACTAATGAGTTGTGGTGAAACTATAAGCACTGTTATAATGTGTAATGAGTTAAATAATAATAAAATTGATGCTGTGCCTTTAACTGGAGGACAAGCAGGCATAATTACAGATAGTAGTTATACAAATGCTATGGTACTCAATGTAGATACAAAAAGGATATTAAGTATTCTTCAAAATGGAAAAGTACCTGTCGTTGCTGGATTCCAAGGTATGGATGATGAGGGCTATGTTACGACCATTGGGAGAGGTGGGAGTGATGTTACGGCAGCACTTCTTGGAACGGCGCTTAACGCAGTAGAGGTGCAAATATACACTGATGTAGATGGGATTATGACGGCAGATCCTAGAATAGTTTCTGAGGCAACATTGATAAAGGAAATAAGTTATGATGAAATATTTCAATTTGCGGATCAGGGCGCAAAGGTCATACACCCAAGAGCAGTTGAGATATGTAGAAAATACAATATGCCACTTGTAATAAAAAATACAATGAACGAATGTGACGGAACTGTAATTTCAAATTTTGAAAGTGAAGATGAAAATAATATAATTACAGGAATTACACACATGGATAAGAGAGTTCAAATAAAAGCAACTAAAAATTCAGGATCTAGCTATGATGACCTTTTTGATATCTTAGCTGAAAATTTTATAAGCATAGATCTTATAAATGTTTTCCCTAAAGAAAAAATATTTACTATTGATGACAAAGATTTTACTGAATTTACCAATTTAATAAAAGAATTTAATATATCTTATTCTTTTGTGAAGGATTGTAGTAAGCTTGCAATTATTGGTTCAAAAATGAGAGGTATACCTGGTGTTATGGCGAGAATACTTAAGGCATTAACAAAACAAAAAATTGAAGTATTGCAAACAGCAGATTCTCATATGACTATATGGTGCCTTGTAGAAACAAGAGATGCCCAAAAAGCTATTATCGCACTACATAGGGAATTTAAATTAGGTTAAATCATCTCCTGCGGAGCTGCAGATTAACGACTTCAGAAGGAAATTTATACTCCCAATTATAGAAGGGGGAGACTTTCCTTCTGAAATGTCGTTAAAAAATGTATATAGTTTCTCTTAATGCACAAAATAAAGTGAATTAGGAGGAATGCAAATGTTAAAAACTCAAAAAAACAATGAAGATAAGAATAATGATCAGGTAGAAAGTATCAAAGAACTTGGAACAACTAATGTTGCAACTCAGGATGATAGAATTCAAGTTTTGCCAATTATTGGTCAAATAGAAGGACATATGATGTTATCTCCACAAACAAAGGCTACTAAGTATGAGCATGTTATTCCAGAACTTATTGCTATGGAGAGGGATGAAAAAGTAAAAGGTATCCTTATAGTTCTAAATACTGTGGGAGGAGATGTGGAAGCAGGACTTGCGATAGCCGAGATGATTCGCAGCGTAAGTAAGCCTACTGTGTCACTAGTAGTCGGTGGAGGGCATTCAATAGGCATACCACTAGCTACAGCTGCTGAATACTCATTTATTTCTCCATCTGCAACTATGATAATTCATCCTATACGAATGAACGGTTTAATAATAGGAGTACCTCAAACTTTTGAGTATTTTAATAAAATGCAAGAGAGAATCACAGAATTTATAATTAGAACCTCAAAGATTGACAAGGAAACGGTAAATAGATTAATGATTCAAACTGATGAGCTTTTAAATGATATGGGTACTATACTCATAGGAAAACAAGCAGTGGATAATGGATTAATAGATGAAGTAGGTGGAATAAGTGAAGCTTTATCAAAACTAAATGAAATGATAGATAAAGCATAAAAACAGATATAAATAGGTCTAAATGACCTATTTATATCTGTTTTTATTGACTATTTAGTATAATGAATAGAATCTAATGGTAATTCTTATAGAATTAGTTTAAAATACATTTATAAATCTATTTAAAGTTAAAGGAAATTTATAAAGTTTGTAGAAATAATAAAGATAGAACTAATAAAAATTGAGGTGATACTTTGGCCAGAAAAAAGACTAAATCTAAAGGTTCTAAGATTGTAGATAGTGATAGTGAAATTTTTGGAATTATATTAATAACAATAGGCATATTAATGTTATTAAGCATATTCTCAACTATATTTTCAAATTCTAATTCAGTATCAGGTATGATTGGTAATTTTATTAATCATTTACTTTTTGCGACTTTAGGGTTAGGTGCATATCTTTCTCCGTTCTTAATATTATTTATAGGTGTTTGTGATATTGTTAAGCAGGGTAAGATAAATTTTAGTAAAAAGTTTTATGGAATAATTCTTAGTATAATTAATACATTGCTATTTATACAAATATTAACTTTGGATAAGTATTATGTTAAAGGAGATTTTTTGCTTGGAATAAATAAAATATACAAGTCACCAAGTGTTTTACATGGAGGCATTATTAGTTATTCTATTGATGTACCAATGTACACACTATTTGGTGCTGTGGGAAGTTGTATAATTTTTATAGCAATTTATGTTATTTGTTTAATTTTAATATTAAATGTATCGCTAAATGATATATTTATGTATATTAAGGAAAAATTCATGGCTAAAAGAGATACTAATAAAAATGATAATAAAGAGCTATATATAGAAAATAACGATATTCAAGAGGAACTGGCAGTTTCAGGTGAAGGAAAAAATAAATTTATTAAGGATATTAGCAACAAAATCAAAATAATTGATTTTATAAAGTCAAATGATATTGAAAGTGACGGGCAAGTGCCAAATCAAGAAGAAGACTCTAGTAGTAATAATACAAGAGGTACAAAAGTAAAGCATATAGATAATTCTATAAAGCAAGAACTTGAACAAGAAATTCAATTAAATAGTGTTCAAGTAAAGCCTAACTATAAATATGAATATCCTACTTTAGAGTTATTAAATGAAAATATTACATCAAAAATGAATAAAAATGATAAAAAAGAACTACTTAACAATGCAAATAAATTGCAAGAAACATTAAGCAGCTTTGGAGTAGAAGCAAAAGTTATTCAAGTTACTAAAGGACCTTCAGTAACAAGGTTTGAACTTCAGCCAAATGCAGGTGTTAAAGTAAGCAAAATTGTGAATTTAGCAGATGATATTGCATTGAATTTAGCTTCATCGGGTGTAAGAATTGAAGCGCCAATACCTGGTAAGGCAGCTGTAGGAATTGAAGTGCCAAATAAAGAGTTAAGTGCAGTCTATTTAAGAGAAGTAATAGAGTCCAATGAATTTTTAGCAACAAACAAAAATTTGTCTTTTAGTTTAGGAAAAGATATAGGCGGTAACTGTGTTGTTTCAGACTTAACAAAAATGCCACATTTACTAGTAGCAGGGGCTACAGGCTCCGGAAAGAGTGTTTGCATAAATTCATTGATAATAAGTTTACTTTATAAATATTCGCCAGAGGAAGTTAAGTTATTACTAATTGACCCCAAGGTTGTTGAATTAAATATTTATAATGGAATACCTCATTTATTAATACCAGTGGTAACAGACCCCAAAAAATCAGCAGGTGCTTTAAATTGGGCTGTGAATGAAATGTCAAGAAGATACAAAAGTTTTGCGGAAAATAATGTGCGAAGTATTGAGGGATATAATGAATTAGTTAATAAAGGTATCCTTGAAGAAAAATTACCATGGATTGTCATAATAATTGATGAGTTAGCGGATTTAATGACGGTTTGTGCAAATGATATAGAAGAGTATATTGGTAGGTTAGCACAGATGGCAAGAGCGGCAGGAATGCATTTAGTAATTGCGACCCAAAGGCCTTCGGTAGATGTTATCACAGGCGTGATAAAGGCCAACATCCCGTCACGAATATCATTTGCAGTTTCAAGTCAAATAGATTCAAGAACAATTTTGGATTCGGCTGGTGCAGAAAAATTACTTGGTAAAGGGGATATGCTTTTTTATCCGTCTGGAGAGGCTAAACCAATTAGAATACAAGGGGCTTTTGTATCAGAAGAAGAAGTTGAACGAATTGTTAATTTTATAAAAGATCAGAAGACAGAAGTGAATTATGAAAAAGAAATAATAGATGAAATAGAAAGTAGTTCGGTAAAGAAAGATGATAATGAAGGCATTGATGAATTATTAAATGAAGCAATTAGAATAGTTATTGAAAATGGGCAAGCATCCACTTCTTTATTGCAACGAAAGCTAAAAATAGGTTATAATAGAGCAGCAAGAATTATAGAACAAATGGAGGAACGTAGGATTATATCCGGTAGAAATGGAAGTAAACCTAGAGAAATATTAGTAAGTAATGCAGAGCTTAAGAATTAATAAAATGAATTTTTATAAGAATAATTGTAAATACCCTTGTTTAATTTGTAAATCACATTTACAATAATTTATGTATACAAATATAGATGGATAATAGGTTAACGGTTATTATTTGTTTTCAGAACCAAACAAGGAGAATTAAAGTTAAAAAATTGGAATTGCCCGCAGAGACAAACAAGGAGGATGACCGGTGGAAAAATTGAAAGTTGGAGTTATAAATCTAGGTTGTGATAAAAATAGGATTGATAGTGAGATTATAATAGGTAGTTTAAGTGAAAAATATAATATGACAACGGATCCTAAGTTAGCAGACATAATTTTAGTAAATACATGTGGATTTATAGAATCTTCAAAACAAGAGTCGATAGACACTATTCTAGAAATGTCTGAATACAAGAAAAAGTATAAGTGTACAGTGTTAATTGCGACGGGTTGCCTGACTCAACGTTATGGCTCAGAATTGCTTGAACTTATGCCAGAACTTGATATTATGCTCGGAGTTAACGATTATAACAAGCTATTAAGTAGTATAGAAGAGGTGCTCTTGAAAAAAAACAAAGTTCAATATTGTAGTTATAGTGATGAAAATATCAATGAAGGACAAAGAGTATTAACTACAGAAACCTATTCTGCTTATGTCAGAATCTCAGAAGGGTGTGACAATGCTTGTACATATTGTGCAATACCCAAAATCAGAGGGAAATATAGAAGCAGAAAGATGGAAAATATAGTACAAGAAGTTAAGGAATTAAGTGAACACGGATGTAAAGAAATTATTTTGGTAGCTCAAGATACAACGAGGTATGGAATTGATCTTTATGGTAAAAAGAACTTACATACACTGATAAGCAAAATTTCTGAAATAAGTACAATTGAATGGATTAGAGTACTTTACTGCTATGCAGAAGAAATTACAGACGAAATAATTAACGAAATAGCGTCAAATGATAAAGTTTGCAAATATGTAGATATACCAATTCAACATATAAGTGATGATATTCTTAAATTAATGAAAAGAAAAGGTAGAAAAAATATCATAACAGAAAATATAAATAAGATGAGAGTAAATATCAATGGATTAATACTTAGAACTACTCTGATTGTAGGATTCCCAGGAGAAACGCAGGAAAATTTTGATGAGTTAAAACAATTTATTAAAGAAACCAAATTTGATAAACTAGGTGTGTTTCAGTACTCTAAGGAAGAAGGGACTGAAGCCTGCGAAATGGAAAATCAAATTTCACAAGAAATAAAAGTTAAGCGTGAAGAAGAGTTAATGATTATTCAACAAAGTATATCAAAAGAAATCAATAGTAAAAAAATAGGAAAGATTTATAAAGTTTTAGTAGAAGGCTTTAATGGTGAAACTTATTATGGTAGAAATTATGAAATGGCACCAGAAGTAGACGGAACTATTTTCTTCGAATCTAATGAAGTTTGTAATAAGGGAGAATTTGTTAAGGTAAAAGTTACTAAAGCTTTAGAATATGATTTAATAGGAGTTGTGTGCTATGAATCTTGCAAATAAACTTACAATGATACGGATATTTTTAGTACCAATATTTTTACTGTTTATAGCAGCGAAAGGTATACCTTATGGAAGAGAATTAGCTACAGTTATTTTTATAGTGGCTTCTCTTACTGATAAATTAGATGGGTATATAGCAAGGAGTAGAAATCAAATAACTACTTTTGGTAAATTTATGGATCCACTAGCTGATAAATTATTAGTAACTGCTGCACTGGTATCATTAGTAGAACTTCAAATTGTGTACGCTTGGGTAGCTATGATTATAATTGCTAGAGAATTTGCAGTTACAGGTCTAAGAACTATAGCAGCGGCTGATGGAAAAGTAATTGCAGCTAGTAAATGGGGAAAACTAAAAACTGTTATCCAAATAGTAGCTATAATTACTGCATTGATAAATTTATCTTACGGGAATAGAACTGTTAATATGGTGGTTAATGTAAAAGAAACCTTGAACATATTAACAAATGTTTTCATGGGCGCTGCTGTAATTATTACAATAATATCGGGTGTTGACTATTTTGTGAAAAATAAAGGTACAATTAGAGTTGATAAATGATTAGATTATTAAATGTTGTTAATAATAAAAATATGAACTTACTATAGTGTGGTAAAAATGGAAATATTATATTGTATCTTGACCATGTAAAATAAATAGTGTATACTTAAAGTAGAACAAATGTTCGTTAATAAAGGATGGTGAGCCCGAAGGGGAAATTTATGAATAATGAGAAATTAAAAGCATTAGAGGTTGCTATGGGTCAAATAGAAAAACAATTTGGAAAAGGATCAGTAATGAAACTTGGAGAAAATAGTAAGTTAAATATAGAGGCTATTTCTACTGGCTGTTTAGGACTTGATATAGGACTTGGTATAGGTGGAGTACCAAGAGGAAGAATGATTGAAGTTTTTGGACCAGAATCTTCAGGTAAAACTACAGTTGCACTTCATATAGTTGCAGAAGCTCAAAAAAATGGTGGTACAGCTGCATTTATAGATGCAGAGAATGCTTTAGACCCTGAATATGCTAAGGCTCTAGGAATAGATATAGAAAATTTAATAGTCTCACAACCAGATACTGGTGAGCAAGCTTTGGAGATTACAGAGGCACTAGTTCGCTCAGGAGCTATTGATGTTATTGTTGTGGATTCAGTAGCAGCATTAGTACCTAAAGCTGAAATTGAAGGCGAAATGGGAGATTCTCATGTCGGATTACAAGCAAGACTTATGTCTCAAGCGTTAAGAAAACTTGCAGGTTCTATAAATAAATCCCAATGTGTTCTTGTATTTATAAATCAATTAAGAGAAAAAATTGGAGTTATGTTTGGTAATCCAGAGACTACACCAGGTGGAAAAGCATTGAAATTTTATGCATCTGTTAGATTGGATATTAGAAAAATAGATACAATCAAACAGGGCGATGAATTTATGGGGAATAGAACAAGAATAAAAATAGTTAAAAACAAAGTAGCACCTCCATTTAAAAAAGTTGAATTTGATATTATGTATGGTCACGGAATATCTCGTGAGGGCGATGTTCTAGATATAGGCGTTGCAGAAGAAATTGTACAAAAGAGTGGAGCTTGGTTCTCATATGGGGACATACGACTTGGACAGGGAAGAGAAAATTCAAAAAATTATTTTAAAGAAAATCCTTTGGTTATGCTTGAAATAGAAAATAAAATAAGAAAGAAACATGATTTGCCATTGTCTAAGGATTCAGTAGTTTCTAAAAAAGAAGTTAGTAAAAAGGATGTTACTAAGAAAGAAGCATAAAGCAAGTTTATACTTGCTTTTTTCTTTAATAAATTATTAATTAATTATTTATTAATTTTATATAATTTTAATTAAACCTATAACTAAATAGTATTGTGATAGTACTGGATGTATAACGATAAAATAGATTATTTAATTCTTATAATCTTGACATTAATTGAAAAGTAATATAAAATAAATACAAATACTGGTTTGCATATTTTAATTGCTACCAACTAAATAAATATAGCACCTTTTCTAGCTTTCATATTTACTCTTAAATAGATTTGAAATAAGCAAGGGAGGTGTTGATAATCAATGGATGCTAAAGGTCAAACAATATTAATAGCAGTTTGTGCTATTTTCGTTGCTTTTGTAGTTGTTTTTGTTGTGATTTATTGGAGAAAAAATATATCTCAAGCAAATATTTCTGAGGCTGAAAAAGAAGCTAAAAAAATTCTTGATGATAGCGTTAAAGATGCTGAGACAAGAAAGAAAGAGGCTATTTTAGAAGCTAAAGAAGAAGTTCACAGACTTAGAACTGATTTAGAAAAAGAATCAAGAGAAAGACGTAATGAAGTTCAAAGGTTAGAAAGAAGAAATATCCAAAGAGAAGAATCTTTAGATAAAAAAAGTGATGTGTTAGAGAGAAAAGAAGAAAATCTTAATAAAAAGCAACAAGAAATTGAGACGGTAGAAACAAGTGTACAAGATTTATACACAAGACAAAGGGGAGAATTAGAAAGATTATCAGGATTAACATCTGATGAAGCAAAACAGGTATTGTTAGAAGAAATAAAGAAAGAAATTAAACACGATGCTGCAATTATGATAAAAGAAATTGAAACTAAAGCTAAAGAAGAAGCAGATAAAAAGGCAAGAGAAATTATTACTTATGCTATCCAAAGGTGTGCAGCTGATCATGTTGCAGAAACAACAGTTCATGTGGTTTCTCTTCCAAATGATGAAATGAAGGGAAGAATAATAGGCCGAGAGGGTAGAAACATTCGAACGCTAGAAACACTTACAGGCGTAGATTTAATAATAGATGATACTCCTGAAGCAGTAATTCTTTCAGCATTTGATCCTATAAGACGAGAAGTTGCAAGAATAGCACTTGAAAAGTTAATAGTGGATGGAAGAATTCATCCTGCAAGGATCGAAGAGATGGTAGAAAAAGCTAAAAAAGAGGTTGATAGCGATATAAGAGAAGAAGGAGAACAAGCAACTTTCGAAACGGGAGTTCATGGGCTTCATTCAGAAATTATTAGACTACTTGGAAGACTTAAATACAGAACTAGTTATGGTCAGAATGTATTAAAGCATTCTATAGAAGTTTCATACTTAGCGGGACTTATGGCATCAGAACTTGGAATTGATCCAACACTTGCTAAAAGATGTGGGTTGCTTCATGATATAGGTAAGGCTGTGGATCACGAAGTTGAAGGCCCACATGCACTTATAGGTTCGGAAATTGCAAAAAAACACCATGAGTCTCCTATTGTAGTTAATGCTATTGCAGCGCATCATGGAGATGTTGAACTACAATCTCTTGAGGCGATACTAGTTCAAGCAGCAGATGCTATATCAGCTGCAAGACCTGGTGCAAGAAGAGAAACTTTAGAAGCATACATTAAAAGGTTAGAAAAATTAGAAGAAATTGCAAATTCTTATGAAGGTGTGGAGAAGTCATATGCGATCCAAGCTGGAAGAGAAGTTAGAATTATGATTAAACCAGATGTAATAGATGATGCTGGTGCTATCGAAATGGCAAGAAATTTAGTTAAGAGAATTGAAAATGAACTAGAATATCCAGGGCAAATCAAGGTAAATGTTATTCGTGAAACACGAGCTATTGATTATGCGAAATAAAAATATATAATAATAAATCCTCTTGAAATCTAGAATATTTCTAAATCTTAAGAGGATTTTTTTCGCGCAAAGTATTAACCACATATTAAATGGAAAAACATGTAGTTAAAAATAAATTGTTCCATTTACATCATAAAAAAATAATGATATATTAATAGAATATGAATTATGTCATTTATTTAAAATAACAAAGTTATGTTAATATAAAACATACAATTAATATAGATATCGGGGGTAAAAAAATGGTATTATCTAAAAAAGCTGGTAAAATATCAACATCTTTAACATTAGCTATAACTGCAAAAGCAAAAAAAATGAAGGCTGATGGTATCGATGTAATAGGGTTTGGTGCCGGTGAACCTGATTTTAATACACCAAAGAATATTAGGGAAGCAGCTATAAAAGCCATAAACGAAGGAATGACAAAATATACGGCGGCGTCTGGTATTATTGAACTAAAACAAGCAATAATTAAAAAACTTAAGAAAGATAATTCTTTAGAATATACAACAGATCAAATTATAGTTTCAACTGGAGCAAAACAATGCTTAGCTAATGTTTTGCAAGCTATATTAAACCCGGGAGATGAAGTTATAATTGGAGCTCCATATTGGGTTAGTTATCCTGAATTAGTTAAAATTGCGGATGGGTTACCAGTTTTTGTTCAAACAGAGGAAAGTAATAAATTTAAGTTAACAATTACAAATCTTAATAAGGCGATAACTTCTAATTCTAAAGCAATAATATTAAATAGCCCAAATAATCCTACAGGAACAGTCTATTCAAGGGAAGAACTTATGAATATTGCTGAGTTTGCAAAAATTAATAATTTAATAATAATATCAGATGAAATATATGAAAAACTATTATACGGGATTAATGCACATATTAGTATAGCGAGTCTTTCACAAGATGCTTATAAAAGAACTATTGTAATTAATGGTCTCTCTAAGGCGTATGCTATGACAGGATGGAGAATAGGGTATGCAGCGGGTAGTAAAGAAATCATAGTATTAATGTCAAACATACAAAGCCATACCACCTCTAATCCAAATTCGATTGCTCAATATGCATCAGTTGAAGCTTTAAACGGTGAACAGGACGATGTTTATAGTATGATAAAACAATTTGAATTGCGAAGAAATTATATGGTAAAAAGAATCAATAGTATTAATAATTTATCTTGCATAGAACCAGAAGGTGCTTTTTATGTAATGGTGAATATAAATAAAATATTAAATAAATTAATCGATGGAAAAGTGATAAAGGATTCAATTTCTTTTTCAAAGCTTTTACTTGAAAAGGAAAAGGTTGCAGTTATACCGGGCATAGCATTTGGAGTAGATAATTTTATTAGACTATCATATGCTACTTCTATGGAAAATATAAAACAAGGACTTAATAGGTTAGAAAGTTTTGTTAGTAACATTTAAAATTGATTTACATACTTATTAATGATATTATGATAGTATGAGCTAACAATAATTTGTTTTATGTTAGTTCATACTAATAATAAAATATTGAGGTGAAGTAAATTGGTAACAAAGGAAGTTATAGTCAATAATCCTAAAGGATTGCATGCTAGACCAGCTACGTTGTTAGTAAGAAAAGCAGCTTCTTTCAAATCAGATATAGGTATAGAATTTATGGGTAAAAAAGCTAATATTAAAAGTTTAATAGGAATTTTATCATTAGGTGTTGGGTCTAATGCAGCTGTAAACGTTATAGCAAATGGTGTTGATGAAAAATTAGCATTAGAAGAAATAGTGAAATTAATCAACTCTTTAGAAGAATAATTAAGACGTGTATATTTTAAAAAGCTGCTAACCTAACGTTTGCAGCTTTTTAAAATTTATAGGAGAGTGAAAGTTTTAAAGGAGAATATTTATGCAAAATGAAATTATTGGATTTAATTATAATTCAGACTTAATGTTAAATAATGAAAATTTTATAAGATATTTTCTTGAGATTAAATCTAGAAAAAGTATTTATACAGCTAAGAGTTATGAAAGAGATATAAAGGATTTTTTCTGTGTAAGTTCTATTTCGGATATTAGCATAGATGATATCAAAAAAGTGACTATATTACATACACAAAATTTTATTATGAAATTGATGGATAAAAATATGTCATCCGCAACTATAAATCGGAAAGTATCTTCATTAAGCGCTCTCTATAGATGGCTATTAAAATATCAAGATAATTCTACAGATATTCATATAATCAAGTATAATCCATTTGGAAATCTGAAAGAAGAAAAACCAGTGATAAATAATAAAGAAACTGAGTTTTTAACAAAAGAAGAGTGTAAAATTTTATTAAACAGTATAGATACAACCACTATATTAGGACATAGGAATAAAACAATATTAGTGCTTGCGTTAACTACTGCACTAAGAAAATCTGAAATTATAAATATTAAAATAAAGCATGTTACTATATACACTGGTTATAATGTAGTAAAGGTGAGAAGAAAAGGTGGTAAAGAAGATATAGTGAAATTGCAACAAAATGTTCTTACTATGATTAATGAATATATTAAGTTGACTAAAAGAAATAGGGAAACTAGTGGTGAGGAGTATTTATTTATTGGTCATTCGACTAATGGAAAGAATAAGGAAAAGTTAAATGCAAGCACTTTAAATTACATGATAAAAAAAGTGTGTAAAAATGCAGGTATAGAAAAAGATTTACGAGTTCATTCTACTAGACATACAGCAATAACACTTGCTATACTTGCAGGAGCTACGGTAGAAAAAGTTAGAGATTTTGCGGCACACAAAAATTTGGCAACTACTAATAGGTATATTCATTCAGTAGAAAAATTGAAAAATAATGCTGGAGATTTAATAGATATATTTTAATTATTGTAATGCAGTTAAATATATCTATTAATAACCCTATATAAGCAGAAAAGATATGAGTTGTTAATTCATACCTTTGGCTTAGAATTTTGCTTTAAAGAAAGAGTAAACACTGTTTAAATGGGTAACATGAGGTTAAGTATAGCGATAAAAGCTGAAATGCGTTATAATCTTAAATTAGAAAGCATTTAAATATTAAAATTTTGTACAATCTAATATTAATTGAAAAAATTATAAGTATAATAAAATGGGAGTAAAAGAAAATATGAAAATAGGATATGCATGCATTCCATTAACAATAAATGAAAGAACATCAAGAGGACTTACACTAAAGAAATTTTCAAAAGACATTTTTTTAGATGTGGTAAAACAAAATATAGTAGGATTAAAAAAAATTTTAGAAAACAATGAGAAACTTAATATAAAATTATTTAGAATAAGCTCAGATATAGTTCCACTGGGTAGTCATATTATTAATGAAATTGAATGGTATAAATATTTCGAAAATGAACTAAATGAATTAGGGGAATTTGTAAAGAAATGTGGTATGAGAGTTTCAATGCATCCAGGACAATATACTGTACTCAATGCTTTGAAAGAGGATATTGTAGAAAATGCAATTAGAGATTTAGAATATCATAGTAGGTTTTTAGACTCTTTAGGTCTGAATTCAAATAATAAAATAATACTCCATATAGGTGGAGGGTATGGCGATAAAAATGCAGCTATAAATAGGTTTATCGAGAATTTTAAAAGATTATCATCTTCTGTGAAAAAGAGGCTTGTAATTGAAAACGATGGAAATATATTCAATATTGAAGATGTTCTTTATGTGAGCAGTAAAATTGGTATACCAGTTATATTTGATAACCTTCATCATGAGTGTAATCATCAAAAGGATGAATCTATAAAAGAAATAATGAAAAAAGTAATAAAAACATGGAAAGAGAAAGATGGCAATGTAAAAGTTCATTATAGTCAGCAAAATTTAAAAAAACAGATAGGAGCACATTCAATTACTATAATGGTCAGACCCTTTTTAGAATATTATGATGAAGTAAAAGAGTTTAATCCTGATATTATGCTAGAGGTAAAAGATAAAGACATTTCGGCTGTAAAATGCAATCTTATAATAAATAATATAAATAATGTAAATAATATAAATAAAAAATCATATTTTACAGTTATAGAAAAACAATGGGCAAAATACAAATATGTTTTAATGGAAAGAAACTATAAGTATTATAAAGAATGTAGTAAAATGGTAAAAGAAAAATGTAGTTTTAAAGAATTCTACGAGTATATCGATGAAGTTATAAATATTGATGTAGAAGATGGAAGTTTTATAAATACTGCAGAGCATGTTTGGGGTTACGTTAAAGATGAGGTTACTGACAAAGAAAAAGTTCATTTTGCAGAACTTCTTTTGGATATGCAGCATAAAGAGAAGGCAAAGCTTTATTTAAGAAAACTATGTGATAGATATAATGCTGAATATATTCTTAACTCATATTATTTTTTTTACTAAAAGCTTCATAAATGAATTATTTATTTTTATACTAACAAAAAACATATGTTTACATATGTTTTTTTGTTAGTTAAGGAGCATACAAGAATTGATTATAGAGAAAACTGAAATTAATGTTGTATTTTAGTTTACATAAGCATAATTATGTAAGTAGTATTTAAAATGTAAACCAAAATTATAACTTATAACTAATAAATAAAAACGATTTATAATAACAATGTGCAAACATCAGAAATAAATAAATAAAATTAATAAAAGAACATACGTTTGTATAAAAACTATTTTTATTGTCAATAATCTTAAAAAGTTATTTAATTACACGGTAAAAACAAAATTATATTAAGTGTCGATTAATTAGCTAAAGTAAATTCTTAAATAAAAAGGAGATAATTAATGAATACTGTATCAATGATTGGCAGATTAACAAGAGATTTGGAACTTAAGACTTTTAATGAAGGAAAAGGGTTTTACACTAGATTTACATTGGCAATTAATAGGGTACAACATAAAGATATGCAAGCAGAAGCGGATTTTATAAATATTGTCGCATGGAGTGGTTTGGCAGAAACTTTATGTAAACATTTAAAAAAAGGAAGCCAAATTGCTATAACAGGGAGATTGTCAAGTAGTAGTTATATAGATAAAGATGGAAATAAAAGATATAGTACAGAAGTTGTAGCTGAGGATTTTAAATTCCTAGATAATAAGCAGCAAATTGTATAACTCATATAATATTATGACTGTGGTATAATTTATAAACAGTAATAATAAAAAGGTGAGGTGTTTTAATGAAGACTATAGTTGTAGCCGGAGGATGCTTTTGGGGTGTAGATGCTTATATGTCAAAAATAGATGGTATTGTTGAAACTAAGGTGGGGTATGCGAATGGTATAAAGAAGGACCCTACGTATGATGAGGTTTGCAGCGGAAATACTGGTCATGCAGAAGCCTGCTTAATAAGGTATGATGAAAAATTAATATCTTTAGAAAAGATATTAAATAAGTTTTGGAGAATAATTGATCCTACTGCTGTTAACAGGCAAGGAGCTGATGTAGGTAGTCAATATAGAAGCGGTATTTATTACTTAGATAAAGGTGATTTAGATATTATATTAAGTACAAAAGATAAAATTCAAAGTAAATATGAGAAGGTTATAGTTACGCAGATAGAGCCTCTTTCTTGTTTTTATGATGCTGAAGATTATCATCAAAAGTATCTACAAAAAAACCAAGGAGGATATTGTCATATTGATTTAAATATCAATTAGTACAAAAATACAAAAACAAGAAAGTGTAAAAGCTACACTTTCTTGTTTTTAATAATTTTGTTTATTAATATATTATTAAATAAAACTGTTTATAAATTTAATGAATCTTTGTACATTTTTAGTATATTTTCTTTCCCAACAGGTGTGGGATGATTTTTTAATTTATCTTTGTTTAATGCCATAATTTCAGCATAAGAACATATATCTTTATAACTTACATTATCAATTTTTCCAAGCATATTCTTTAAAAAATCACCGAGTTCATCTAAATTTTCTATAGTTAATAGGTATAAAATTTTTCTAACTCTATGTTTATTTTCAGAAAACTGTAAATAGGATTTTAAAAGAACTCCATTTGCTTTTCCGTGTGGTATATTATGAAAATATGTAAGAGAATAACCCATTCCATGTGGAAGGGATGTGCCGGATTGTGCAATTACCATACCAGCTATGGTAGAGGCAAACATTAATTTTTCTCGAACAACATAAGTAAAATCTTTTTCTTTTATCATATTTAAACATTCACCGAATAATTTTAGACCTTTTTCGGCTAGTGCATCGCTTATTATATTTGATTTTGATGATAAATAACCTTCTATTAAGTGAGATAATGCATCTATAGAAGTATTAATAGTTATTTTCTCTGGTAAGGACATTAAATATTTTACGTCTAATAAGGCATATTCAGGAAATACTTTTTGACATATACAATGTTTTGTTTTTAGCTCATTATCTGTAAGAATTGCATAAGGTGTTGTTTCGGTTCCTGTTCCGGCTGTTGTAGGAACTGCAATCACAGGTATGGATTTAAGGGCTGGATTATCAAATAAATTGAATCTTGTGGCATTTGGGTTGTTTATTAACACTCCCGCTGCTTTTGCAGAATCAATGGGAGAACCTCCTCCAATACCTATAATAAAATTGGAATTTTGTGTTCTTCCAAGTTCTGCAATTTTTTCAACAGTTTCTAAAGATGGGTTTTCTTCTACATTATTAAAAACAGCATATACAATGCCTTCTTTTTCTAATGCATTAGTAACATCTTTTAGTGAACCGTTTATTATGGATGAGGTTTTACCAGTTACAATCAAAGCCTTTTTTCCATAAGAAGAAAATAGGTTACTGTTTTTTAATATTACTTCTTTATCTGATATTATTTTTGTTGGCATATAGTAATTAATAAAATTCATTACGTATCCTCCTTTTATAATATTACATTCTGTATATAGTATAGCATTAGAGACATTAAAATATATTATGATATTGATTTTTTATTGTTTATTAAAATTATTTTATAGTTAAATAATGATTTATGCTTTTATAGATCTATTTCCTTGGAAATATATTACAAATTTATCGGGATTACAAAAGTAAAATGAAAAATTGATTTATCAGCAATTGATTTTTTATTAATATACTTATATAATTCTTTATGAAGGCTTATTTATATATATTTCAATTTAAATTTTAAATCATGTTTTTTATTTAGTAACAGATTATAAAATTGCCTTAAAATTATTTAACAAGAGAGTTAATAAATAATTTTATAATAGAAAATTTATATTTATATAGTAACTAAAAATAAAATTAGGAAGTGTTATAGTGGAAGAACGGTTGCAAAAATTTATGGCAAGATGTGGTGTTGCATCACGAAGAAAGTGTGAAGAAATAATTACTGCGGGTAGAGTTAAAGTAAACAACTTGGTAGTTTCAGAGCTAGGAAATAAAATTGACCCTGAAGAAGATAGTGTCGAGGTAGATGATAAAATTATTAATATAGAAGAAAATAAAGTTTACATTGCATTAAATAAACCAGAAGGGATAGTATCTACTGTAAAAGATGAAAAAGGCAGAGAGACTATTTTAGATTTAGTAAAAACAAAAGAAAGAATATATCCTATAGGTCGTTTAGACTATGATACATGTGGTTTGATTATTTTGACAAATGATGGAGATATCTATAATAAAGTGATTCATCCAAGGCAGGCCATTAACAAAGTCTATATGGCAATACTTGAAGGATGCCCAAATGAGGAAGAAATAGCTACATTCTGTAATGGAGTAGATATTGATGGGTACATTACTGCTAAAGCTGGTTTTGAAATTACTAAAAGAATCGGATTTAATTGCAGGGCTACTATTACAATACATGAGGGTAAGAATCGTCAAATCAGAAAAATGTGCGATGTTATAGGTCATCCAGTTATTGCATTAAAGAGGATTTCTGTTGGTAATATTTTGCTTGGGAATATGGAAAAGGGAGAATGGAGAAACTTAACTTTTGATGAAATAAATTATTTGAAGAATTTATAATTTACGGATTCACTATATGATGGATCTAAATAATAAAATAATGTATAATAACTATTAAAGATTGCCTTCTATTAGATGAATTGCATAGATATTGATGATAATTTAATTATTCATAATAAAAAAGTATTATACAAATGAATAATTCGTTGAAAATATCTTCAAAAGATGATAAAATGAAATAAAAAATTCATTTTATCATATTTTGAAATTTTTATTTCATTTATTTGGATTTGTATAGGAAGGATTGAGTTAATTATGGTAGATAGTAAACAAGATTTGATGAGAACTATTCAAATTAAATTTCCGCGTTTAAGTAAAGGACAAAAATTAATTGCAGAATATATTCTAAAGCACTATGACAAAGCAGCATTTATGACAGCAGCCAAATTGGGAACTAGTGTAGGGGTAAGCGAATCTACTGTTGTAAGATTTGCTAATGAATTAGGATTTAGTGGTTATCCTAAACTACAGAAAGCTCTTCATGAACTAATTAAAAATAAATTAACTACTGTGCAAAGAATTGAGTTATCAAATGATTTTATTACTCAGGAAAATGCATTAAAAGGTGTATTAAAAGCTGATATGGAAAATATTAGAGCAACACTTGAAAAAATTAATCATAAAACTTTTGAGGATATAGTTAATTCATTATTTAAAGCTAGAAAAATATACATAATTGGACTTAGAAGTTCAGCAGCGCTTGCAGAATTTTTAGCATTTCATTTAAATCTTATTTTGGATAATGTTAAAGTAGTTGCTTATGGTGTCAGTGATATATTTGAGCAGATGCTTTATGTTAATGAACAAGACATAGTTATTGGAATAGGGTTTCCTAGGTATACTACAAGAACAATTGAAGCTTTAGCTTTTGCTAAAAGTAAAAATGCAAATGTTGTAGCAATTACTGATAGTTTATTATCTCCATTAGCTACTAGAGCAGATTATACATTAATAGCTCAAAGTAATATGGCATCATTTGTTGATTCTTTAGTAGCACCACTTAGTGTAATAAATGCATTAATTATTGCTGTAGGCTTACGAGAAAAAGAAAAAATTTCAAGAACATTTTCTACTTTAGAGGACATATGGGAAGAATATCAAGTTTATTCTTTTAAAGATAAGGACAGAGAATGAAAGATATATTCTTAATTAAACGGTTTGAAGAGAATCCTTTCATTGGGATTCTCTTTTGAGGTTGTGTTTTACATATACAAAAAATGATTTTAAATGTATTATAATGAATTATAATTGTAAATATTATAGGGGAGTGATTGTGTGGCAAAAGTAATTATTATTGGAGGAGGACCAGCAGGCATGATGGCAGCTGTAACGGCTTCATCAAAACATGAGGTGGTTCTTATTGAAAAAAATGAAAGATTAGGAAGAAAACTTTATATAACGGGTAAGGGTAGATGTAATATTACAAATGCTAAGGATATTGGTGACTTTTTTGAAAATATACCATGTAATCCCAACTTTTTATATAGTTCTTTATACTCATTTACAAATGAAAATACAATGAACTTTTTCAAAGAACTAGGAGTTAACCTTAAAGTAGAAAGAGGAGATAGAGTATTTCCAGAGTCCGATAAATCTTCAGATATTATAAAAGCTTTCGATATTGCATTGAAAAATAAAAATGTTGAAGTCTTATTAAATTCAAAAGTAAAAAGGATAGTTCGAGATAATCAGAAAGTTATAGGTGTCGAACTTGCTTCTGGAAATAATGTATATGGAGATTACATTGTATTATGTACCGGCGGTTTATCATACCCACAAACAGGATCATCAGGTGAAGGATTAACTTATGCCAGAGGACTGGGACATAATATAATTAAACCTAAAGCATCACTTGTACCAATCGAGATTGAGGAGGAGTGGATTAAAGATTTACAGGGACTTTCTCTAAAAAACGTAGAACTTAATATTACAAACAGTAAGAATAAGAGTATATATAAAGAGTTCGGAGAAATGATTTTTACTCATTATGGAATTTCAGGGCCTATTGTCCTAAGTGGAAGTTGTTATGTAAAAGAAGGAGAAAAATTAAAAGCTTTTATTAATTTAAAACCAGCATTGAGTGAAATTCAACTTGATAAACGAATTCAAAGCGATTTCTTAAAGTACGCAAATAAAGATTTTAAAAATTCATTAACTGATTTACTCCCTAGCAAACTTATTAATACAATTATTCAATTATGTAATATTGATGAAAATAAAAAGGTGAACTCTATTACTAAAGAGGAAAGAAAAATCTTAGTTAATTTACTTCAAAAATTACCACTAACGATTAAGAGGCTTCGCCCAATTGATGAAGCAATTATAACTAGTGGTGGTGTAGATACTTTGCAAATAGATGCGTCTACTATGAAATCAAAACTAATAGATAATCTTTATTTTGCAGGTGAAATGATAGATGTAGATGCATATACAGGGGGTTATAATCTTCAAATAGCATTATCTACAGGATATTTAGCTGGAAATAGTGTAGGCGTAGACTAATTATACTTAATGTAGCTTTTTGATTGATGGAGGGTGAATTATAATGGAAATTTCGATTGCTATAGATGGACCTGCAGGCGCAGGAAAAAGTACAATAGCTAAAATGATAGGTAAAAAATTTAATCTAATGTATATTAACACGGGTGCAATGTATAGAGCAGTTACACTAAAAGCTATGGATGCAAATATATCAGAAAAAAATATTCGCGATTTAGTTGAATTAGTGGAATCTTTAGAAATGCATTTTGTAGAAGATCGTTTATATGTTAATAATGAAGATTTAACGAATATGATAAATATGCCTAATATAAGCAATAATGTCTCAAAGTATGCGGCTGTTCCTGAAATTAGGAAAATTCTTGTTAAGTTACAAAAGGATATAGCAAAAAAGTATAATGTTATAATGGATGGACGCGATATAGGTACGGTGGTATTAAAAGATGCTACTTTTAAATTTTATTTAACGGCTAGTAGTGAAGAAAGAGCAAAAAGAAGATATGAAGAATTAATGTCAAAAGGTATAGATGTTGATTGCAATACTATTTTAAATGATATTATTAAAAGAGATTTTATTGATACCCATAGAGAGGTTAATCCACTTACAAAAGCGTCAGATGCTATAGAAATAGATTCTTCTGCGTTAGACATTGATGGAGTAGTAAATGTAATAGTATCTTATATTAATTCGAATATTTAAAAACAAATCAAAAATTTATAAAATATTTTATCTATATGAGGTGAAAAATGAAAAAAATAACACTTGCAGATTCAGCTGGTTTTTGTTTTGGAGTTAAGCGTGCAGTAGACAAGGCTTTAGAAATAAAAGAAAAGTATAACAGAAAAATATATACGCTCGGACCACTTATCCATAATAAAGATGTTGTGAATTTTTTGAAAGAAAACTTAATATACCCAATAGAGCTTAAAGAAATTACAAGCTTAGAAGACAATGACACAATTATTATAAGATCGCATGGCGTATCTGAAGAAACATTAAATATTTTGAAGAAAACTAATCTTAATATAGTAGATGCGACATGTCCTTATGTAGCAAATATTCATAAAAAGGTAAAAAAATATTATGATTTAGGATATCATATAATTATTGTAGGAGACAAAAATCATCCTGAAGTTATTGGAATTAATGGATGGTGTAATAATTCCGCAGTAATACTTAAGAATGGTATTGATATAGATACTACCGTAAATAAAGTATGTGTGGTAGCTCAGACAACTGAAATGCAATCTACTTGGGAAAATGTATTAACTAAAATTATAAAAATTGGTAAGGAAATAGTTGCATTCAATACTATTTGTAGTGCAACAGAAGTGCGTCAAAAATCTGCAGAAGAACTTTCAAAGAATGTTGATGCCATGGTTGTTATCGGTGGGTTTAATAGTTCAAATACTACAAAGCTTTATGAAATATGTAAAAAAAATTGTAAAGATACAATTCATGTAGAAAACATATTAGATATATCAGATGAATTTATAAAAAATGAAAATGTTAAGACGATAGGGGTAACAGCAGGTGCATCAACACCAGATTGGATTATTAAAGAAGCTATTTTAAAAATGAGTTAGAAGAAATGTATGGCATAGAATTATACATACACGTTTCTTTACGAACTGTAACACCTAGTGTTATCAAAATAGCACCAAATAAGTTATACATAAATGTCTTAAAAATTATACATCTATTTTTAGAAATTGCAGAATACTAAATAAGAAATAATAATATAATTTAATAGTACTAATGTAGGGAGATAAAAATAATAATTTATTTAAAAATAAGAATTTATGGAGTAAAGCTAAATGTATAAGTCAATAGGTCTAACTTTAAAAAACATTGATAACTTTCGGGAAATCAATAAATTTAATACTAATTTTAGTTTATCAAATAAAAATTTTTTTGCTCTGTATGATAACAGTAATATTATTCAAAAATTATTTATGAGAAAAAATGTGAATCTACTAATAGAAGACAATAATTATATAGGATATATATGGTTCGAGAAGCAAAATAAATATCACAGCTGTATAAATTCGATGAATGTAATACAAGAGAACAATTTGATTTATTTTTATAAAAAAATAATTGGTTCAGTTGTAAATAACAATCTAATAACTTATGAATGTGAAGATAGCAACGTAAATATTAATATTTTAAGAGAGCTAGGATTTAATAAGGCTAAGGGGTTTCGACAACTAGAAAAACCGTGTACAGAATATTTTAATACCTTTGTGACCGGTGGAATTACTTTTTCTATAGTGAAAAGGAATAAAGATGAAAAATTACGTTGTTTATTACAAAATGAAATATTTAAAAATGATGAGAGAATACCAATAAATATAGAAGATATATATTATGATGAGTTACAAGAATACTATTTTGATAAAGGTGCAATATTTATTAAATATAATAATGAACCAGTTGGTTATGGTCAGATTATAGTTGAAGAAAAATCTGCTATAATAGTAAATTTTGGAATAATAAGAAGGTATAGAAGGGCGGGATATGGAAAAATATTATTAGGGTATTTGCTAAATATAGCTATGGATAATAATTTTTCTAAAGTATCACTTCGAGTGGATGCAGATAATATTGCTGCATTTAACTTATATAGTTCTCTGGGTTTTAAGATTAGAAAAGAATTTTATACTTGGGAAAAACTAAAACCTGAGGATAAAAAAATGGATAGATGATGTACATCTATCCATTTTTTTATTTTAATTATTTAGTTTAATTTAACATATTCCTTAATTGCTATACCTAAAATTTCCATAGCATCTCTTAATGCGGTAGTATTTAAACAATAAGATAATCTAATTTCGTCTACTCCAAGTCCTTTCGTTGCATAGAAACCTTGTGCAGGTGCAACCATAACAGTCTTATTATTATAATTGAAATCTGTTAATAGCCATTTAGCAAAATCTTCAGCACTTTTTATAGGAAGCTTGGCTACTATATAAAATGCTCCAGTTGGTTTCTCACAAACGACACCTGGTATTTTTAATAAGTATTTATATAAAATATTTCTTCTTTCTTCGTATTCTTTTTTTACCTCTGTAAAGTATGATTTAGGTGTGTTAATTAGGTTTGCAGCAGCTAATTGCTCTAGAACAGGTACACAAAGTCTAGATTGACCTAATTTAAGCATTTGAGCCATAAGATATTTGTGTTTTGATGCAACCAAGCCAATTCTAGCACCACAAGCACTATAACGCTTAGATATACTATCAATCAATATTACTTTATCTTCGATATCTTTCATATATAAAGCAGAAGTGTATTTTAAATCATCATAAACAAATTCTCTATATACTTCATCAGAAATTAAAAATATATCATTCTCTTTAACAATGTCGGCAAGCATTCTTATTTCCGCTTTAGTATATACTACCCCTGTAGGATTCCCAGGATTTGATATCATTATTGCTTTAGTTTTCTTTGTGATTTTGCTTGTAATCTCCTCTTTGCTAGGTAAATGAAAACCATCTTCGGCTTTGGTGATAAATGGAATAACTTTAACTGAAGCTAAATCGGCAAGTCCATTGTAATTTGTATAAAATGGTTCAGGAATTATAATTTCGTCACCTGGGTCACATATAGCCATAAAAGCGAAAAGGATAGCTTCAGAACCTCCATTAGTTACTAAAATGTCACTTTTAGATAGCTCTATACTCCACTCGAAATAATACTTTACAAAACTTTCAATTAGTGGATCTATTCCTTGAGAATTTTCATACTTAAGTATTTTTTCCGTGAAGTTATTGATTCCTTCCATAAATGTAGAAGGAGTGTGTATATCAGGTTGACCTATGTTAAGATGATATACACTAACTCCTCTTTTTTTTGCCTCATCAGCAAAAGGTGTTAATTTACGTATTGTTGAAAATTGCATTGATTCCAGTCTATTAGATAAGTTCATAATATTTCCCCCCAACCCAAATTTAAAAACTAACTAAACTCTTTTACAATGATTTCTACAGGTGAACAGGATGCTTTTACATTTACCATGTTAGTATTATGAGTACACATGGAAAAATAACTTCTATCACCTATACAATTACATTGCAACTGTCTATCTCTAATATTTTCATCTTTTTTTGCATCATACATATTAAATCACTCCTTTTAGGTATGTTATCCTAAAAGGCGAAACTTATTAAAAAAAGAAAAAGACAAGTATTAGAGAGATTTATATAATCAAAGACACACAGCAATGTGTAGATTATTTGATATATTATAACACATAATCATCAATTAATATTATATTCTGATTTATTCATAAATTTCAATTAAAATAAATTTATGATTAATTATATTCAATTAGTAAAAATGACTTTAAAAAAGTTTATAAATTATATATAATGATAGATAGTGATATTTTTTTATAAAGGAGAATGAACTAATGAATGAAACTATTAAATACTATATAGAAACTTGGGGCTGCCAAATGAATGAGGAAGATTCAGAAAAATTGTCTGGTATGCTAATACCAGAGGGATATAAAAGAACTCTTAATAAAGGTTCTGCTGATATAATTATATTTAATACTTGTTGTGTTAGAGAGAATGCAGAGCAAAAGGTTGATGGGAATATAGGAGCCTTAAAAACAATGAAAAAAGAGAACCCAAAGCTTATAATTGCGGTTATTGGATGTATGATGCAGCAAGATGGTATGGCAAAACATATAATTACTAAATTCCCATTTGTAGATATTATTATTGGAACTCATAATGCATATAAATTTCCTGAGTATTTAAAAAGAATACAAGGCGGAGAAGCATCTATTGTTGAAATTTGGGACAAGGAAGAAAAGATTATAGAAGGAATTCCAATTGAAAGGGAAAATACTCTAAAAGGTTTTGTTACCATTATGTACGGTTGCAACAATTTTTGTACATATTGTATAGTACCTTATGTAAGAGGGCGTGAGCGTAGTCGAAATCCAGAAGATATCATTAATGAAATAACAGATATGGTTGCACAAGGTTACAAAGAAATAACATTACTTGGTCAAAATGTTAACTCCTATGGCACGGGATTAAATCCTGAAATAAATTTTGCTCAGTTACTTCGCAAAATAAATAAAATTGAAAATTTAGAGAGGTTAAGATTTATGACATCTCATCCAAAGGATTTATCGAGTGAAGTAATAGAAGTTATTGCCGAGAGCGATAAGATTTGTGAACATGTTCATTTACCAGTACAATCAGGTTCATCTAATCTTCTAAATAAAATGAATAGACATTATGATAGAGAGCAATATTTGGAGTTAGTTAAAAATATTAGAAATACAATACCTAATGTAGGAATAACAACTGATATAATCGTAGGATTTCCAGGAGAAACTGAGGAAGATTTTGCGCAGACTCTAAGTCTGATGGAAGAGGTTAAATTTAATTTAGCATTTACATACCTTTATTCTAAAAGAAAAGGAACCCCGGCAGATGAAATGCTAGAACAAGTACCAGAGGCTGTTAAGCATGAGAGGTTTAATAGATTGGTAGAAGTTGTTAATAGAAATTGTGCAGAAAGAAACAAAGCATGTGTAGGAAAAATTGTAGAAGTGCTAGTCGAGGGTTATAGTAAAAAAGATGAAAGTAAATTGACTGGTAGAACTAGAAATGGGAAAGTGGTGAACTTCGAGGGAAATGGCAATGTTGTCGGCGATCTCGTATCAGTTTTAATAACAGATGCACATTCTTTTTCACTTTTTGGTGAAGAAATATAAACTAACAAACAAATTACAGTAACTAATTTAATATCTGTGATTATTTATAAAGATTCAATTTATGAGTGTAAGGCAATTTATATAATCACAGAGAAAAACAAAGGGGAATGGCAATGGCATTAACTCCAATGATGATACAATATTTTGAAGTAAAAGAAACATGTAAGGATTGCATTTTATTTTTTAGATTAGGTGATTTTTATGAAATGTTTTTTGATGATGCACAGCTTGCAGCAAAAGAACTCGAGCTTGTGCTTACAGGGCGTGATTGTGGGCTTGAAAAAAGAGCACCTATGTGCGGAATACCTCATCATGCAGCAAATATCTATGTAGGTAGGCTTATTGCAAAAGGATATAAGGTTGCTATATGTGAACAAGTAGAAGATCCTGCACTAGCTAAGGGAATCGTTAAAAGAGAAGTAATTAAAATAATTACTCCAGGAACTTACACTGATTCTGGCTTTTTAGAAGAAACTAAAAATAATTATATTATGAGTATATACATTAATAAAGAGACTAATTTTTGTGGCTTATGTTTTTGTGATGTATCCACTGGTGAATTTACTTGTACTGAGACTAAACTTAACATTGTTACAATATTAGATGAAATTTCAAAGTTTACACCAAAAGAAATTATTGTCTCAGAAGATATAGCTGATGAAATATTAAAGGTTATAAAAGAAAGATTTAATGTGTCATATTCGGCATACCCTAATGACTTTTTTATTATGAAAAATGATAATATAATAAAAAATCAATTTCATAATTATAGTGAGAAAACTTTCTCACAAACTTTACTAAGTAGCATTTCAGGGCTACTTAGTTATATTATAGATACACAAAAAAAATCGCTTTCTCATATAGATACTATAGAATACTATGATATTTTAGATTATGTAAGTTTAGATGCAAATTCTAGGAGAAACTTAGAGCTAACAGAAACTTTAAGGGACAAAACTAAGAAAGGTTCTTTATTATGGGTACTAGATAGAACTAATACTGCGATGGGAGCTAGAAGACTGCGTAAGTGGTTAGATCAACCTTTAATAAACAAAAGGTCGATAGATGAAAGATTAGAGGCTGTAGAAGAAATTAAAAATAATACAACTTCTCATGAAGACTTAAAAGATGTGCTTGTTGATATATATGATATTGAAAGATTAGTTGGAAAAATTTCTTCAAAAAACGTTAATGCCAAAGAATTAATTTCTCTAAAAAATTCTATAGAAAAAATACCAAAAGTGAAATCAATTATATCAGTGTTAAATAGTAAATTAATGAAAAAGGTATATTTAGAATTGGATGATTTAAAGGATATACATAATATATTAGAAAAGTCTATTATAAATAGTCCAGCTATTTCAATTAAAGAAGGAAATATTATTAAGGAAGGTTTTAATAGCGAAATAGATGAGTTAAGGATTGCTAAGTCTCATGGTAAGGAATGGATTGCTACCTTAGAAAGTGATGAAAAAAGAATAACTGGAATAAAATCATTAAAAGTTGGTTACAACAGAGTGTTTGGTTATTATATTGAAGTAACTAAATTAAATATTCCATCTATTCCAGAGGGTAGATATATAAGAAAACAGACTTTATCTAATGCAGAAAGATATATTACTCCTGAACTTAAGGAAATGGAAGATAAGATTCTTGGTGCACAAGATAAATTAGTAAATATAGAATATGATATATTTACAGGTATACGAGAAGAAATTGAAAAACATATAGAAAGAATGAAAAACACAGCGAAGCTAATTTCAGAAATAGATTGTTTAAGTTCGCTTGCTACAATTGCTTTAGAAAATAATTATACTAGGCCTAAGATAAATAAAAATGGAATTTTAAACATAATAGGTGGAAGGCACCCAGTAGTTGAAAAAATGATGCCTACGAATACTTTTATTGAGAATGATACCTATATGGATGAAAAAGATAACCAATTATTATTAATTACAGGACCTAATATGGCAGGTAAATCCACATATATGCGTCAAGTAGCTTTAATAACTATTATGGCTCAAATGGGAAGTTTTGTTCCTTGTACATCTGCAGATATATCAATTTGTGATAAAATTTTTACGAGAATAGGAGCATCTGACGACCTTGCTGCAGGTAAAAGTACATTTATGGTAGAGATGTGGGAAGTATCAAATATATTAAGAAATGCAACTAATAAAAGTTTAGTTTTACTCGATGAGGTAGGTAGAGGGACAAGTACTTATGATGGACTAAGTATAGCTTGGTCAGTAATTGAGTATATTTGTAAAAATACTAATTTAAGGAGTAAAACCTTATTTGCAACGCATTATCACGAGTTAACAAAACTAGAAGGAATAATCAAGGGTGTAAAAAATTATTCTGTAGCTGTGAAGAAAATAGAAAATGAAATTGTATTTCTAAGAAAGATTGTACCTGGAGGAGCTGATGAGTCCTATGGTATTGAGGTAGCAAAACTTGCAGGCCTACCGAAGGATGTAATAAATAGGGCAAATGAGATTTTAACGTCACTAGAGAAAAATAATGCTAGTACGGAGATTAACTTTATTACCAAGAAAACTGAAAAAATGGAGAAATCTACTAAAGCTAATGCAAAAGTTAATGAGGAAAATATTGTGGAGAAAGAATCAGCTGTAACTTATGAAGCTGATACGCCACAAGATGAGGTTACTCAAATAAGTTTTACAGATATAGAAAAGGAGAATATATTAAAAGAAATTAAAAATATAAATATTCTTAATCTAACACCTATGGATGGTTTTAATAAGTTATATGAATTAGTTAATAGGGCGAAGTTGTTATCATGATGTCTGAGTTATTATAAGAATAGCAAAGGATGTGAGTTATTATGAGAATTAATTTATTAGAAGTTGAAACTTCAAATAAAATTGCCGCAGGTGAGGTGGTAGAAAGGCCATCATCTGTAGTGAAGGAATTAGTTGAAAATAGTATAGATGCGGGTGCTAAAAATATTACCATAGAAATATTAGAGGGCGGTCAAAAATGTATAAAGGTAATTGATGATGGCTCGGGTATTCATGTAGATGATATCGAAAAAGCTTTTTTACCTCATGCAACTAGCAAAATAAAA
Organism: Clostridium frigoris; assembly: GCF_018861865.1. Lineage (GTDB taxonomy): Bacteria > Bacillota > Clostridia > Clostridiales > Clostridiaceae > Clostridium_AD > Clostridium_AD frigoris. Next base: position 77,566 of record NZ_JAHLDV010000007.1, on the reverse strand, counting down.
TATGTTGAAGACATATATAAAATACATTCATTAGGGTTTAGGGGAGAAGCATTACCTAGTATTGCTTCAGTATCTCGTACCACATTAAATAGTAGAACAAAAGAGTCTCCATTTGGCATGGAGATATCTCAATCATCAAGTGATATACTCTCCATTAAAGAAGTTGGATGTAATGTTGGCACAACAATAGAAGTTAAGGATTTGTTTTTTAATGTACCAGCAAGGCAAAAATTTCTAAAGTCACCTCAAAGAGAAGCTGCTTTAATATCGGATATTTTAGGAAGACTTGCTTTAGCTAATAATGAAATTTCTTTTAAATTGTCAAATAATGATAAAAAGGTATTCTCTACCTTTAGTTCTACACAGCCTCGAGATACCATTAGATACATATACGGCAAAGAGGTTGCAGAAAATATTACGGGTTTTGAAAAGTATAATGACATAATGTCTGTACATGGTTATATTGGTAACGCGCAGATAAGTCGCGGAAGTCGCAATAGGCAAAGTATTTTTGTTAACAAAAGGTATATTAAAAGTGGCTTAATTACTGCTGCGGTGGAAAATGCTTTTAAATCTTTTTTGACTATTAATAAATTTCCGTTCTTTGTAATATTCTTAGACATTTTTCCAGAGTATATAGATATAAATGTTCATCCACAAAAAACTGAAATTAAATTTCAGGAAGATAAAGCAATATTTAAGTTTATTTTTGATGCAGTTCATATAGCAATTGGAGATAGTTTAAGAGGTAATTTTGATGTTACAGAAGATGAAAATAAAGATAATAATAATGATAGTGAAAAAGAAGTTGAAAAGAATACCATAAAAAAAGATGTTTATGATTTCAATAGAATAATTATAGATGAAAAAGTCAAAGAGGAACTGGAAAAGAGTGTTCAAATTCCAATAGACTTTAAATATAAAAGGCAAAATAATGAAGCGGATAATTTTATGGAGTCTTCTTATGCACATTCAAGCCTTCCTAAAGTTACAAGTAATTCAGGTAGTGAACTTACAGGTGGGACTAAAGAATTACAGGGCACAAGTGAAAATGTCAAAGACAATGTTAACATAAATCATGAGACAGGTGAAATTACAACATTAAATGAAGTTTCTAAAATATCAAAGTTTCCGGAACTTCGAATTATAGGACAATTTAATAAAACTTATATAATTGGTGAGGCATACAATGAACTTTACCTAATTGACCAACATGCAGCTCATGAAAAGGTGTTATTTGAGAAATATAGAAAAGAAATAAAAAACGCTCAGGTGGTATCTCAAATTTTAGTGGTACCTACTGTAATAGAACTAAGTGTGGATGATTATGCTTATTATAGTGAAAATATAGATGTATTTAATAATACTGGTTTTAATATTATTGAATTTGGGGAAAATACAATTAGTATAAAGGAAGTTCCTATAATCCTTGGTAAACCAGATATTAAAGATCTTTTTAATGAGATATTAGATAACCTTAAAAATATGGGTAGTGGTGAAACTGTACAAATTAAATATACTCGTATAGCCTCGCTTGCATGTAAAGCAGCTGTAAAAGCTAATAATCTATTATCAGATTTAGAAATGAATAAATTAATTAATGATTTAAGATACATTGATGAACCTTTTACTTGTCCACATGGAAGACCTACAATAATAAAAATCACACTTAATGAACTAGAAAAAAAGTTTAAAAGAATACAATAGAAAAGGTGAAAATATGAAAGATTTATTTATTTTAGCAGGTCCTACAGGTATTGGTAAAACAGAGATTTCTATAAAACTTGCACATAAACTAAATGGAGAGATTATATCAGCTGATTCAATGCAAATATATAAATATATGGATGTTGGTTCTGCTAAGATTTCAGAGCAGGAGATGATGGGGATTCCTCATCATCTATTGGATATAATAGAGCCAAGTGTTGCTTTTAGTGTAGCCGATTTTAAAGAAAGATCAGAGAATGCCATTTTTAATATAACAAATAGGAATAAACTCCCAATGATCGTTGGTGGAACTGGGTTTTACATAAATTCTTTAATTTATAATTACAGCTTTGCCGATACCAATAAAGATGAAACATACAGAGAACATCTTACAAAACTTGCAGAGGAAAATGGGAAAGAATATGTCCATAACTTACTTAAAGAAATTGATAAAAAAACCTATAATAAACTCTTCCCTAATGATCTGAAAAGAGTTATTAGAGCTTTAGAAGTATACAAGGTTAGTGGTAAACCTATGAGTGAATTTGCAAAGGAGCAAGACATTTTGGATATTCCTTATAATGTACATTATTTTGTATTAAATATGGATAGACAAAAATTATATAATAGGATAAATTTACGCGTAGATATTATGATGAAAAATAATTTGGTTGATGAAGTTATAAAATTAAAGAAAATGGGCTATAATGCAGATATGCAGTCAATGAAAGGTATAGGTTACAAAGAGATATTATATTACTTAAATGATGAAATATCCTTAAATGAGGCTTTAGAAAAGATTAAACAAGGAAGTAGAAATTATGCTAAAAGGCAACTTACTTGGTTTAGAAAAGATCCAAGAGTAAACTGGATTAATAAAGATGATTTTAGCAGTGATGATGAGATTGTAGACTACATAAAGAGTAAATTGACTCCTTTTAGTAAGGCCTAATGAACTGTTTTTTATAAAATTAAAATACAATTGTGGAGGAACATTTGTGAGCAAAGCTATTAATAATCTGCAAGATATATTTTTAAATGATGCAAGAAAAAATAAAATTCAAGTTACTTTATATTTGATAAATGGATTCCAATTAAAGGGAAATGTGACTGGTTTTGATACATTCACTGTAGTATTAAATTGTGATGGGAAACAAATGATGGTATATAAGCATGCTATATCCACAATAACTCCACTTAAACCAATATTACTCGGTAGTGAAGAAAGTTAAAGTTATAGTATGTCGTTAAAGGCCTAAGCTTAGAGTAAACTAGCTTGAGGCTTTATTTTTAAAATGGGCTAATTCATAATATAATATGAAAGAGGTAAATGATGATAAATGAAAAGAATATTAGAACTTTAGGAACACATAGTGGTAAATTCCATGCAGATGATGTTATGGCTACAGCTATGCTAAGATTATTGTTAGGAGATATAAAGGTAATAAGAACAAGGGATGAAGAGGTACTTAAAAAACTAGATTTTGTTTATGATATTTCCCTTGGAGAATTTGATCACCATCAATTAGATAAAGAAATAAGAGAAAATAATATTCCATATGCAGCTTCAGGTCTAGTTTGGAGAGAGTTTGGCTCTAGAGTAATACAAAAGTTTAATTCAGACTTTAATGAAGCTGATATATTATCAATTTTTGATTATATTGATAAGACTTTAGTGCAGGGGATTGATGCTATAGATAATGGCATAGATTCTAAATCAGAATTTAAAGTAACTTCAATAAGTGATATTATACAAAATTTCAATCCTACATGGGATGATGACTCATCTAAAGATAATGCATTTGAAGAAGCAGTCGAATTTGCAACTGTTGTTATAAAACGGATAATAAGTAGACAGGTTTCTGTTATAAAAGCAAGAGATATAGTAGATAAGGGTTTTGAAAATAGAGATGTTAATGAAATAATGGTTTTGAAAAAGGGGTGTCCTTGGCTTCAACAGTTACTAAAAATAGATATAAACAGTGAGGTATTGTTTGTAATCTCGCCTGGTGATAATAACATAGAGTATAAGATTCAAACAGTAAAGAAAACAGCTGGGACTTTTGAAGCAAGAAAAGATTTAGTAGAATCAATTAGAGGAAAATCAAGTGATGAGATAAATTCAATAATAAAAATAGATGATGCTATTTTTTGTCACAAAGCAGGGTTTATAGCGTCAACTAAAAGCATAGCAAGTGCTCTGAAAATAGCAAAATTATCAGTTTAAAATATGAATTAATGAACCCAATAACAATTGTTGTTATTGGGTTCATTTTTTATAAAATAATTAAATATAAGATGTTAAATTTTTGTTGAAGATATAATTCAAGAGGAAAGATAAAATTTCCATGCCATCTAGAAAGGATTATCTTAAAAAATTGGATATATAATCGCTTTGTAATATTTAAAGACATATGTATACAATAGTAATTAATATAATTTTATATGATTTTAACTAAGTAAACGTATTACCACCAATTTGAGAAGTTGCTAAGCAATTATATATCGTAGTATAATTTAATTTAGGTTAAAAGTTAAAATTATGAGCCGTTTTAGGAGATGAAAGAATTATATGGGATCAGATATTATAGTAGGAGTTATATGCATCATGTTAATAACAATGGGTATAATGGGATTTGTAAAAGAAATGACATTACTTAAGATGGAATGTGAAGGAACAAAAATAAAAAATAAAAAAACTAACATATGTAATTGGCCAAAAATATTATCAGTATAATAGGTAGAAGTAAAAAAGCTTAGCAATTCCGCTAGGCTTTTTTATTTTTTTGTACATATATAAAGCTAGGTTGTTATTAATATTATAGGGGTATGCTAATTTACAATTAAATATATATTAAAATAAAATTCGAATTATAAACATAACCCATTGATACTATGATTTGAAACTGATATTATTAAAATTGAGAAAATATGGTTAACGAATCTATTACAATGTTAAAATGTAAGGTCGAGTTTATTGTAAAAAATTGTTTTGTAGTTTTGGAGGGAAATGAAATGAAAATCGCAACAGCACAGATGATGGGAAAGATTGATCGCTATTGTATAGATATTTTAGGAATTCCAGGTATTGTACTAATGGAAAATGCAGCACTAAAGGTAATGAAAAATATACCAGAAGATACTATGAAATTCGTAATTGTTTGTTCTAGTGGGAATAACGGTGGCGATGGTTTAGCAGTAGCAAGGCATCTTTTAAATAGAGAAAAATACGTCGAGGTATTTTTTCTTGGTTCAGAGGAAAATATGAGCGGAGATGCGGTTGTTAACCTTAATATTATAAGAAATATGGGTGTGAAAATAATAAAAATAAATAACAATGAAGATTTGAAGATTTTAAAGGAAAGTATAGTTAAATGCGAAAATACAATTGATGCAATTTTTGGTACAGGATTATCTAGAGAGGTTAAAGGTATTTATTCTTTAGCAATTACAATTATGAATGATAATAGTAAGTTTATTTTATCAATTGATGTCCCATCAGGATTTGAGTGTAATAGTGGAAAAGTGATGGGGAATTGTATTAGAAGTAATAAAACAGTTACATTTGAACTTTATAAAAAGGGTTTTCTTTCATATGATGCAGAGGCCATCACCGGAGAAATTGTTATTGAGAATATTGGAATACCAAAAGGGGTAGTAGATAAATTTCAAGAATATGAATACGTAATGGATATAGATTTTATTAAAAGGTTGATTAAGAAAAGAAACAAGTGTTCGCATAAGGGCGATTATGGAAGAACACTAATTCTTGCAGGATCACTAGGGTTTACTGGGGCTGCATATATCTCAACTCAGGCTGCTGTTAGAAGTGGGGCTGGCCTTGTTACGCTAGGATGTGATAGCTCAATTCAAAACATACTAAGTGGAAAATTAGTTGAAGCTATGACTGCCTCAACTAATGATGAAAAAATATTGGATTCATTAATAATTAAGAGCGATTGTATTGCAATTGGTCCAGGACTCGGAAATAATATGGGTACTTTGAATTTACTTGAAAAAGTTTTATTAAATTCTAAATGTCCTATTGTAATTGATTCAGATGGTTTAAATGTGCTGCAGGGAAATCTTGAAATACTGGAGACTAAGAAATATCAGATAGTTCTTACACCTCATATGGGGGAAATGGCAAGAATATCTGGGTTTTCAATAGATGAAATAAATGAAAACAAGATAGAAATAGCAAAAGAATTTGCAAAGAAACACAATGTTGTTTTGTTACTTAAAGGATTTAATACAATAATAACAGATGGAAAAACGGTGCAAATTAATCCTACTGGAAGTAGTGCAATGGCATCAGGTGGAATGGGAGATTGCTTGACAGGTATTATAGCATCTTTCATATCTCAAGGTTATGACATCATGACTGCAGCATGTGCTGGTGCATATGTTCACGGATATGCTGGGGATAAACTTTCAAAGAAAATGTTTTGTGTAAATGCAAATCATATTTTAGAGGCACTCCCTTCTATAATAAAAGAAATTCAATATTTAGAATAAAATTATCAGTGATACTTATAGCTCAAAGGAGCTTTTTGCAATACTAAAATGAGAATAATGTATAAATAAATGACAACTATAAATATAATTTATATTATTGCACTTTTGTTGCAACTAAAAGGATGTAAGTAGCGTTTATAGTATGGTATATAAGTGAAATTATAATAATTCTTAGGGTAGTAACTATTGTAAAACTGATTAGGTTGATGGGAGTGCGTGATATGAGAAGTATGAGAAATAAAAAAACTTTTTTTTTAGGAATTATTGGTATGGTAATAATTGTAGCTAGCATTGGTTATAAAATAAAATCCAATTCTATTATTAAAAAAAACACTTTAATAGTATCAAGCAATAAGAGTAAAATTGTCCATAAAACTAAAGTTGAACTAGACAGTGAGAGACCAGATAAATCTATAATAAAGTCACCTGATAAAGGTGAAGATGTAAGGAGAATACAAACTAGGTTAAAAAAATATGGCTATAATGTTGTTGTGGATGGGGATTATGGTGAGGGTGTAATCTACGCAGTTATGGATTTTCAACAAAGACATAATTTTATACCTAGTGGTAAAGTAATAGGTGAAACAATAGATGCTATGTACAAAATGCCTACAAAAGATAATATGTACAAGCCAGCTACTCAATCGGTATTAAGCGCAAATGATGTTGCTATAGAATCTACTTATGAAAGTAAATTAAATAGTGGCGAGAATACAAGTTCTACGAATAATTATATTTTAGTAGATCTATCGCAGCAAAGAGTGTATATTTTTTATGGATTAGTACATAATTGGAAATTAATTAATACCTTTTCTTGCGGTTCTGGTAAAGCTGAAACTCCAACTATAACTGGGTATTTTCGTGTTGGGGTGAAGGGGCTAAAATTTAAATCGGGTACAGACGCTGCACCGGTTTATTGTAAGTATTTTACTCAAATTAGTGGTAATTATTTATTCCATAGTATTTTATATGATAAGAGTGGAAACGTAATAGATGGTAATTTAGGTGCAGTTGAATCACATGGATGTATAAGGCTCGCTCTTGAAAATGCAAAATATATTTATGATAATATACCTATAGGATCTACAATTCGGGTAAAATAAATATTGATTATTAATGTACTCCGAGAGTAATATCTCGGAGTTTTTAATATTTTATTAAAATATAAAAGGATAATTATAAGTGAATATTGAATTATGTAAATAAATGTTTTAAACAGAATGAATCAGTTTTCCTTTCAAAGGAGGAATTATTTATGAAAAGAGAATATTTAGAATTAAAAACATGTCGTACAGAAAAAGCTGAATTTATAAAAGAAAAGGAATATATTGTACTTGATACAACAACTGAATATACCTACGAATATGATTTTAATATATTACCTTGCTATAGGGTTATAAATGAAAAAGGTGGAGTTGAAATAGTTGTGCCTGATCAAATTTTTTATCCAACGCATAGGTTAATGCAATCTATAAAAGATGTAGTGTATACAGGCGTTTTAGATATAGATGGTTTATTGGAAGGTGAAGTATATTCTGTTTTTAAAATGAACGAAGAAAAAGAAGAACCCATTTATACTATATTTGATGATTCAAACAAACTAATGTCATATTATGCTTCTTTATTTGTAACAGAAGATAAGTATCTTAAAATGACTAAAGAGGAACTTTCTGATTTTAAAAAAGTAAAAAAAGAAGAATTATTACAATTTGAGGATAAGAGAGAAAAAGAAAATGAAAAGTTTTTAAATCAACAATTGGAAGTCGAAAACACTAAAAAAAAGGAAATTCAATACTCTTTAGATGAAAAAGAAAGGCTACGAAATGTAAAAAATTCGAATAATCTTGAGATAGAAAAATTCAAGGAGCTTATAAAAATTTTAAGACCAAATAAAGTAGAAAATATTACTAATCCTTTGATGTTTGAAATTTATAAAATAAAAAATAAAGTTAGTAAACTTTCAGCATTATTTATTTTTGGATGTAGCATAACAGTTGTTTCCTCAATATTTGGTAAGGTGTTGTTAAGTTCAGTAATCAATATAATATATTTAATAACAGGTGTGTTAACTTACTTATATTTAAAAAAGAATCTATTTGAGAATTTAATTAAAGACATACCTATAAGTAAGAAATTAGATAAAGAATCACTAAATTTAATGATTTCTTTTAGTGACGATATATTGCTTAAATTAAAGAAAATCGAATTAAATATATTGATATTAGAAACTGGAGCTACAATAAGTAGTGGAACTGTTTCACTAATAAGGGAGTCGGTCTCATTTTGCTTAGAAAGTTATAAAACCAAAGATATTAATTTACTAAAAGATATATACGTATTTTTAGATAAAACGCTTGAATATATATATAGTCTTATAGAGGGAGATAATTTAGCAGAAGAATATATAGAAAAGCAGATTTATGAGAATGTATCTTCTATTATAAAGAGAAATACTGATGTTTTTGAACTTATGATTTCAGATAATAAAGAAATTAAAAAAATATTAAACAAAGTTGATTAATCTAATAGGATGAAAAATGATGAATCATCTTAAAGGGTGGTCATATTGGTATTGCCGCTCAGGATATAGGCATCTCATAAGGCATATATGAGATGCCTTGGAGTATTTAAAAGAAAAGGTATAATAGTTTTGGGATAGATAAAATATCATTTTTAGTATTTATCTTTCCTTATGTTCTTATTTTTGTTACAATTAGTAATAAGAGGATTGATAAGGTCGAACTCAAAATTATCATATTTATTTAGAAAGGCTGTTATTATGATATATTGTACGGTTTTATTAACTTAATAGTAGGATTATTATTAAATAAATTATAAAGGGGTATTGCAGAATGGAAATGATATTATTAAAGAATGATTTTAATGGTGCTCTAAATGCTTTATTAGAAAACATGGTAGACAATCATATTAAAGAATGTAAAGAGAAATATCCAACAGAGACGAAAGAACAGTTTAAAGTTGACATTTCATCAAATGAAGACTTAACAAAAGAACTTGAAAATATAGAAAAAATGATAAGTAGGGATTTATCCTCAAAGGAAATAGTTATATTTAAATACCTATTTAATCACAGCTTAACAAGAAAAATATATTCAAGTGACAAAATTGTTACGATACATAAACATAACCTAAAAGAATGGGAAATAGATGGATTAGGAAATTGTCTAGAGGTATATGTTAATAATGAAAATTATGTTGCAGTTAAATGTGAACTGGGAATAATTTATTTATTAGTAGCGGGGAAAATAGGTGAAGATAGATATATTTCGGTATCCACTGAAAATAGAGATACAATCTCAGACAATGTTTATCAAATTGAATGTGGTGTGCAAGTTGCAAACATAGATATATGTACATCTGAGGGAAACATTATCTTTACTAATGGTAAAAAGTTACATATAAAGCTAAATAGGGACATTGATCTTGTAGATACTGATGATTACAATCGCACAGTAAAAGGTATTATAACCGAATTTAAGTAAGATAAAATGAAAACTATGGTTAAGTGGAGAATGTAGTAATGTTACATAGGCTATAAATAAACATACATAATTAACTTAGCATTTTATACTGATACATGAGGGTAATATATAGAAAAATTAATTAGATCGTATGATAGATATAAGAGGTAAACAAATGTCGTGAAATTATTTTTCACGACATTTGTTGTTGTACTCTTTATCATTAGATACTTTTTATGTAGATACAAAGCTAAAAGCTAAAAAAATGATTAGGGGCGAGAATGAGGTAGATTTATTACAATATAAATAATATTTATGGCTTCAACTGTTGACACCGTTTACTAAAGTATAGTAAACTGAAAACAAGCGAAACAAAATGAAATAAAAACAAACGCAAACGAACATAGATAAACCTTAGTTTCTAAAATATTATAAAAAAGGGATGGAAAATATGACTAAAAAGATAAATCTAATTAAAAGACTAATTATATTTTTTGTAGGAATGAGTATTATACAGATTGGAGTAGCTTTGTTTTTAAAAACTAATATTGGCTCTGATCCATTTACTTTATTCACTCAAGGATTAGCGTTTTTATTAAATAAAACACCTGGAAGTGCTAATATGATCATTCTATTTGTATTGTTTTGCATAATACTTATAGTTGAAAGACATCGTATAAAGATAGGAACAATTATATGTGTTGTTGGAGTAGGACCAATCATTGACCTTGGAGTAAAGGCTGTTTCATTTTTCCCAATAGCATCATTAAATATTGGTATAAAAATACTTTTAGTTGTAATGGGTTGCGCTTTAATTGCAATTGGATTGTCTATACTTAAAGCAAGTAACTTAGGTGTTGCACCAAATGATATTATTCCATTTATTATAAAAGATAAAACTAATTTAGAATATCGTTGGATTCGTATGGCATTAGATGCTAGTTTTTTAATAATGGGATTTGCACTTGGCGGAGTATTGGGAATAGGTACAATAATATCTGCATTGTTAATAGGTCCATTTATACAATTTTCGCTTCCCTATGGAGAAAAGTTTGTAAATGTTATTGTTAAAAATCAAACTGAAGATGAAATTGAAAATGAAAATGAAGAAAGTGTATCTTTAAGGGCTTAACTTGTGATAAAGCTAATAGATAATAATTAGAATTAGGAGGCGTACTTTTGAATAAAATACTATGTATTGGTGAATTGTTAATTGATTTTATTTGTTCAGATATTAATAGTGGTTTAACTAAAGGAGAAAATTTTGTAAAAAAAGCAGGAGGTGCACCAGCAAACGTATCAGCAGCTATATCAAAGTTAGGAGGGCAAGCATATTTTGCAGGGAAAGTTGGTAATGATAACTTTGGTATCTTCTTGAAGGAAACATTAGAGGAGGCTGGAGTAGATACTTCTATGCTTATACTTGATAAAAATTCTAAAACTACTTTAGCGTTTGTTTCTCTAAATGAAGATGGGGAAAGAGAGTTTATTTTTAATAGAGGTGCAGATGAATTATTAACTTTAGATGAGTTAGATGGTGATAAACTAAAATCTTTTAAAATAATGCATTTTGGCTCCGCAACTGCACTTTTAGGAGGGCCTTCAAAAGAAACTTATTTAAAATCTATGGAGCTTGCTTTCAAAAATAAAGTTTTTATTTCTTTTGATCCTAATTATAGAATAGATTTGTGGAAAAATAGAGTGAGTGACTTTGTAGAAATATCAAAACAATGTCTCAAATATTCAGATTTTGTTAAAGTAAGTGATGAAGAAATAAAAATAATTTCAGGTAAAGAAAATATAGATGAAGGTGTTAAGTTTTTTCATAGCTTAGGTGCAAAAGTTGTAGCTGTTACACTTGGAGATGCGGGTACATTAATTTCTACTAATGAAGGAAGTAGCATAATCAATAGCATAAAAATTAAATGTATTGATTCAACAGGAGCTGGGGATGCATTTGTAGGCGCATTTCTTTATAAACTTGCACAGTTAAGTAATCCAAAATCATTCATGAATAATCCCGATATTATTAAAGACATAATACTTTTTAGTAATAAAGTTGGCGCTGTTACATGTACAAAACTTGGAGCTATAGCATCTCTACCAACGCTTGAAGAAGTACAAATGTTAAAATAGTTTAAAGAACAAATTTAAACTACTTTTATATTAATATGTGAATTATGAAAGAAAAAAGGAACAATTAATTTTGTTCCTTTTTTATATAGCCGATAATCTTGTATAAATAATATACAACATTTAGTATCCTTATATTTTTCCAGCTGGAGCGGAGTGGAATTGTCAATGCCTTGGATGATAGATGCAATAAACATATTAGAATTTTTATATGGAAAATAAAAGGAAATTATGAATGTCTGTTGAATTATGTTAAGAGGGAATATTATTAATATATTGTAAGAGGTGAAAACAATGAAAACTGTAGTAATATACAAGTCAAAAACAGGTTTCACAAAAAAATATGCAGAGTGGATTGCCAAGGCATTATTAGCGGACATTTTTGATGTTTCAAAGGTTGATATAAATGTAGTTACCGACTATGATACCGTGATTTATGGTGGCAGTTTATATGCTGTTGGTATAATTGGAGTAAAATATATAACACAAAACCTCAATAAACTTAAAGGTAAAAAAATTGTTGTTTTCGCAACGGGGGCATCCCCATCGAGTGAAGGGGTAATATCTGAAGTGAAAAATAAAAATTTTACACTCGAGGAACAGAAACATGTACAGTTCTTTTATTTAAGAGGTGGCTTTGATTATAGTAAAATAAAATTGCTTGATAAAGTACTTATGACATTACTAAAATGGAAGATTAAGATGAAAAAAGAATTAACCCCTGAGGCAAGAGGTATGTTAGCCATGTATGATAATCCCGTAGACTTTACAAGAAAAAAGAATATCGATGAAATAATAACTTATGTTAATTTGTAATATGTAGAACTATCAGCGCAATTATTAATATGACATACATATAAAAATTTAAAACAGGAAAGGAAGTGGATATTTAGTGAGAGAGTGTATTTATAGTACACTCTCTCACTAAAGAAAATTTATGGAAAACAAACTTAAATATCGATTAATTACTGGAAAAGATGATGAAAATTTTTGTGATAGGATTTCTGAATTACTTGATGAGGGTTATAAATTATATGAATCTCCTTCGTGTACTTTCAATGGGCAAGATGTAATTGTGGCACAGGCAGTAATTCTTAATGAGTGTGACAACCTTGATATTGGGTTCAAAAGAACAGTTAAATAAAACTCTTATATAGGGAAAAAAATACGAAGTAACTAAAGAAGAACTGATAGAATAATACTTTTGGTATGAAATCATTATATCAAAGGAACTTTGGCTAGTAACTACTAATCAGGAATAACGATTACAGATACTTTAGCATTTCTAACAACTTTACTTGTTACAGAACCAATTATTCTATATAAACCTTTTTTACTACACTTTGTCATTATTATTACATCATAGCTATCTTTTTCAGACTTTTTTAATATTTCATCTCCAGCATATCCCAAAATCGAAAATTCTTTAATTTTATAGCCGTCTAGTTCCTTTATTGCTTTATCTAAAATTAATTTACTGTCATTTGTTAAATAGTCAAATTCATTTGGAATTGGCATTGGAATCATCATATCATCAGTTAAAATGATCTCCATTACATTCATTAGCGTAACAGAAATATCATCCTTATTAAAAAAACTTTTCAAGAAGTTAATAGAGTGCATGCTTCTTTCTGTACCATCTAATGGAACTAAAACTTTTATTTTTTTCATATACAACGCCACCTTAATTTATTTATATATTATAATATTAACACATATTACTAATAAAGTTAAATGTAGAGAAATTCAAGGAAAATTTATAGTTTCTGTAACATTAGGAAATAATATATTTTAAATGCACGATTAATTAGGAAGTTTAGTTGGAGGAGACAAGATGAAAAAGAATGAATTCCAAAGAGAATTTAAAAAATTAAAGAATCAGATTAGTCAAATTGCAGAAATAGTTCATCATTCTAAGCCCGGAGCTCTTATTGAACATGAAACCGCAATAAGAAAAAAGTTGAAAAAGATTAAAGAACTGGAAAATGAAGGTTTCAAGGATTTTAATAAGGTATATGAGAAATACAAGGAATTATTAGAAGATATATCAAAAAGAATGCTTGAGGATTATAACAACAGGAATAGTACTGATTTTGATTTCTATCAAGTTTTGAGAGAAAACTATAACACTTTTTTAGATTATGGGTTCATGATATTACTTACGAAACACCATATACCTAAGTTAGTTATTAAAGAGTTTGAAGAAAAATTTCCAGCTAACCCTAAAGATGAGTATATAGAAGCTAGAGGCATGGACAGAATGATTTATATTCATTTAGGTGATACCAATACAGGTAAAACTTATAATGCTGTAGAACGTCTGAAAACAGCAAAAAAAGGAATATATTTATCACCACTAAGGATTCTTGCTCTAGAGAATTTTGAAAAATTGAATAATGAGGGAAAAATTTGTGACTTATTAACTGGAGAAGAACAGATATTAAAGATAGGTTCAACCCATGTTTCTTGTACAATAGAAATGGTTAATTTAAATGAATATTATGATATAGCTGTCATTGATGAAATTCAAATGATTAAAGATCAACATAGAGGAATAGCATGGAGTAAGGCATTACTCGGATTAAAATGTGGCGAGATTCATATATGTGGAGCTACTAATGCAAAAAACATACTAGAAACAATTATAAATGACTGTGGAGATAAGTATGATATAAAAGAATATACAAGAGATATTCCTTTAAAAGCTGAAAATATAGATTTTAATTATAATGATATTCAAGAGGGCGATGCAATTGTAGTATTTTCTAAAAAGAGAGTATTAGAGATAGCAGAGAGATATTCCAGTATAGGTATCAAAACTAGTATAATATATGGAGATTTACCACCAGAGGTTAGAAAAATTCAATATGAACAATTTACCAATAAAGACACAAAAGTTTTAGTAACTACTGATGCAATTGGCATGGGAGTTAATTTGCCAATTAGAAGAATTATTTTTATGAGTATAAAAAAATTTGATGGTGAAGAAGTACGAGAACTAACATCACAAGAAGTAAAACAAGTTAGTGGGCGTGCAGGACGAAGAGGTATCTATGATGTAGGGTATGTAGCTAGCACAGGAGATACTCAAGATTTCATTAAATCTAGATTAGAGGTTAAAGATGAAGAAATAAAGAAAGCAGTTATTGGACCATCTGATGTTATAGTTAAAATTAAAGGGTTGCCACTAATTGACAAATTAGTTTTATGGAGTACTAGAGAAGAGAAATTAGATTATTATACTAAAATGGATATTAACGATTATATAATAATTTTAGATAGAATAAGAGATTATAAGTTAAAACAAGAAGTTCAATGGGAGTTATTAAAAGTTCCATTTGATATTTCTAGGGAACAATTAATGAATACATTTGTGCTTTATGTAGAAGAGATATTTATTTATAAACAAGATAGTTTATTTAAACCAGAATGTTTAAAAAATAGCTTAGAGGATTTGGAAATATATTATCAAAAGATAAATATGTATTATTCATTCTCTAAAAAATTCAAATTAAAATTTGATGTAGATTGGATATATGACGAAAGAGTAAAGGTCAGTAATGATATAAATGAAATACTATTGAAGATATAGAAAAGTACAATCTGATAGATATGTAAGGTTGTACTTTTCTATAATCTAATCAAATACAAATGATTCTTTTTTTACTTATAACCAAACGCCCTTTATTTAGTCCCCAGAACTTTTTGATTTAGTGTCTACTTAAGGGGGTATATTTAATAATTATTATCTATCAATTTCTATTGTAGGAAATTTCAAATTTTTATATTTAACGAATTTTTCTTTAACAGTTGATAAGTTCTCATCTGTGTAAAATCCACCTTGTGTATGATAAATTTCTTCTAAATGGTGCTCTCTTCCTTTAATAGTAGTACGATCACGACTTAATCCATCTTTAGCAATAACAAATTTCCATTTACCAGTTTCAGTTTTTTCTAAGTCTCCACCAGCACCACAAACTTGACATTCAATTGGGAAGTGCAACCCATCCCATTGAATTTCTCTCAAACTTAATGAATTAGAATGACAATTTGGACACCACCCCATATTTTCATCACCTAACCACACTCTTTTTTCTGCTGTAGTATTTAATGATTTCATAACGTTGTTGCCGATTTCTTCAGCACGTTTTATCATATAATCATGTAATAAACATTGTTTTGGAGCTGGCACACGAGTAGCCAAATACATATCAATAATTTTAAAATCATTTGTAAAACAAGTTGCCTGCATAGCTTCTAATGCCATCGACTGCCATGAACGAGTAGATCCTCCAACAGCAATTAAAGCACCAACTCTATCTTTATGCTCAATTTCACCAATTGATTCTAAAAATGCTGATTCATAACTTAAATTTCTATGCATAAACTTTAAAAATGTTGCAGTTAGCATTAAATCATATGTAGGTGCTGAAAAAATAACAGCATCTTGATTTAACATAACTTCCATAATTGCTTTTTTATCATCCTTCTTATCTAAGGTGCATCCAACGTTTTTACCAATAGTCATACCATGTGTACATGCAGTGCATCCTGTACAATCCATAATGTTATAATTTCTTAGATTAATC
The DNA here is from genome assembly GCF_018861865.1 of Clostridium frigoris. Classification (GTDB taxonomy): domain Bacteria; phylum Bacillota; class Clostridia; order Clostridiales; family Clostridiaceae; genus Clostridium_AD; species Clostridium_AD frigoris. Next base: position 61,137 of record NZ_JAHLDV010000007.1, on the reverse strand, counting down.
ATAGTGATTTCTGCACCTTGTTGCGCACAAGCTAAAAGTGCTTCTTTTAATAAAATTTAAGAATTTGAATCTTTTCTACCAGCTGTAACTCCCATTATTTTAAAAGTCATAATAAAATCTCCTCTTTATATATCATATATATTGTTAATACATGTTTTTTTTGTTACACAAACTAATGAACATTTATAATATTAACATAAATTAATGAACCATTCATCAGAAAAAATTAGGAAAATACTACACTTTAATAGTATAATTTTAGAATTTTTTCTAATGCACAAGAGGAGGTAATTTTTGGCTAAACTAAAAACATTATTAGATTTTCTTGAAAACAAACCAAATATTAAAATTTTAGCAGCACATAATACGGATATTATTATTGATGAAGTTTTATTTTTACAAGACAATATAGAGATTTCTCCAACCACTTTGTATCTGACAACAAGAGTACCTAAATCTTTATTAATTAATAAAAAAAATATTTTAATTATTTTAAATAAAGCAAGTGAAGATATTCCTTTTGGTCAGATTGAGACTAAAAATAGTATAGAAGAAATTTATAGACTAATTTGTGAATTTATGTTTATAGAATATAAACTGTCCACAAAAAAACTTAATATATATAATAGTTTATCTGCTTGTAATGATATTAATAAGACTATAAATTTATGTGAAAACTATTTAAATAATCCAATTTTTATTTTAGATACTAGTTATCGTATTATTGGTCGTTCAACTCTAGCTAATACGATTACATCTAGTATTGAAACTTATAATGAGCAGACTTATCTTTTAATTGATACTGTTAATATTATGAAAAAAGATAAATGTATAGATAATATTTATAGTTCAAGAACATCATTTTTTCACTTTTCTGATAAAAATCTTATTTTTTGTGGTATTCGTATTAATAATGTTACTGTTGCGTATATATGTATTTTACAAGAAAATCGAGAATTTGTTGAACAAGATTTAGAATTAACCAATACTTTGGCACAAACTCTTTCTATAAAAATGCAGAAAGATAATTTGTTTATAAATACTTCAGGACTCGAAGAAGAATATTATTTAATGGATTTATTAAAAAATTCAATAAATAATATTTCATATATAGAAGAAAGACTAAGAAATATAGACTTTAAATTAAATAAAAATATATTAATAATTGTTATACCTTTTCGCCAAACATATCAAGATTACCGACATAATTTTGGACTAAAACAAAAGATTATTACAACTAAGAATATATTTGGTAATTGCATTTCTGCTTATTATGAAGATAGTATAATTCTTCTGGTAAGTAAGGAAGATGATGATGTGTTTTCTAAAAACACAAAAACGAGATTCACAGATTTTTTAAATCTCAACAATCTAAAAGCCGGGATTAGTATGACATTTCAAAATATACTTGAAACAAAGGAATTTTATAAACAAGCTACTTATACTCTAAAATTATCAAAACACTTAAACAATGAAGGTTTCTTATTTTATTTTAATGACTATATAGAATATTATCTGTTTCATATATTGCAAAGCATGGATAATAATTCTGAAAAGATCAAACTGAACACATTGATTGATCCATTGATTACCAAACTTATAAGGATTGATAGAAATAATAATTCAGTATTATTACAAACATTGATAATTTATTTAGAAAATAATAGAAATGCAAGATTGACCTCAGAAAAATTAAATATTCACTCTAGTACATTTTTTTACCGCTACCATAAGATAGAAAAATTATTAAATATATCACTAAGTAATAGCCATATTTTATTTAATTTTGAATTATCATTAAAGATTTTAAAATATCAAAAACAAAAATTTTAATTTTTCTTCTTTTATCATTAATCTTTATTGATATCAATAGCAAATACATTAATTTTTTTACAAAAACACATTAACCTTAACATATATAATAATCCAATGAATAATAATAGAGGATAGATTACTAAATCTATCCTCTATTATTATTTATACTGTTTTATTTTTTTTACAAGCTTTTCTACGCTATCAGCAGAGATAAAATCGCCATGTACTTTGGCAATTGGATGTTTATGGCACAGGCCACATTTGCTTAAGCATTTTTTGTGTTCAAATTCTATATTATTTTCTTTCAATGCCTTACTAAGTTCTTTGTAGCTATCATTTGATTTACATATTTTAATCATTATATATCACATCCTTATATTTATTTTTATTGTTTACTAAGATGAATTTTATTTCGTAATAATATATTACATTGTATCTAGCATTTGTGCAAGCAATTATAATATGTTAATTTATTGAATTTAAACTTAATCTATTATTAATATTATTATAATTAACAATCATCAAATCCGCTAAGAATGTGTAGAAGATATGTCAATTGGTATTAAAAAAAATATAAATTAGAGGTAAAGTGTTTAACGAAAGATATAACATATGCATTAATCGGAGCACTTCAAATTTCAGAATTGATAGTGTGTTCAAGTCAATTATATTACCAACAAAAGGAACTTAATATATCATCAAAATATCAATTAAATTAAGGGAATATATATGCTATATAAATAATTATTAGCAAAAAATTTAATCAATTTATAATTAGTAACATAATAACCGCATTCTTGAGAATGCGGTTACATATTTAGCGAATTTTTTGTGGTATAATGTAGACTGTTAAAGAAATAAGGAGGGTTATCAATGGCAATACTTACATCCATTAAAGACGCTTTAAGTGCTAAGCAATATAAAGCTGAGATTGAAAAATTAATCGAGGAAAATAAAAATTTAAAATATATAAAATTAACTCCAACTCAAATGGGAATGAGTCGGATTTTATCTAAAACAAAAGAATTAGAAGCAGAGCTTGAAGAATATGATAAGCTCATTTTAACAAAAACAAAAGCTATAGAAGAACTCAATATAGAATATGGTAATCAAGCTACTTATCAAACAAGAGAATTTGAAGAGAAATCTATTGAATATGATCATAAAATTGAATTAAAAGATAAGGAACTTGAGGATAAATCAATTGAAAATGATAATATTATTGAAAGCAAAAAGAAAGAATATGATGATTTAATTGAGTTAAAAGCCAAAGAACTTGAAGATAAATCATCAGAATATGATAATTTAATAAATGGTAAGAAGGAAGAGTATGATAATCTAATTGAGTTAAAAGGTAAAGAGCTTGAAGACAAATCAACAGAATATGACGAATTTATTGAAAGCAAGAGCAATGAATACGAAGATATTTTTAAACAAAAGGCTATTGAACTTGAGCAGAAGTCTAGCGAATATGCGGTTTTAATAGAGAGTAAAACAAAATCTATTGAAGAACTTAATTTAGAATATAATAATACAAAAACTCGTGTAGAAGATTTAAATACTCAAATAGTAACTTTAGATGATGATATTTTGATGCAAAGTTTTGGTGTTTATAAATCTGAATATAATTTAATGAATTCAGTCAAATGTTCTACTATGCTTCAAGATATAAGGGAAAAGCAAGTGAATATGATTAAATCCAAAGAAGCTATAGAATTTAAGCAATGGATTATTAATGGTAACATAAATGAAGATAACCAATTGGTTGGAGATATGACGGATGATATGATTAAACTAGTTGTTAGAATATTTAATGATGAGTGTGATTCTATAATTAATAAGGTTAAATTCAGTAATATTGAAGCAATAGAAAACAGGATAAAAAAATTCTTTGAAGATTTAAATAAACTTGGAAATATAACACAAGTTAAAATATCACCTAAATATTTCAATACTAAATTAGAAGAACTTCACCTTTCTTATGAATATAAATTGAAAGATCAAGAAGAAAAAGAAGAAAGCGAAACTACATAATAATATAATTAGTGAGTTTTTGGCTGTTGATGAATAAATCAATGGTATTGAAGTCTAATGTTATATCTAAAAATAATGTGAAGGACTAGTGTAATTGCTAGTTCTTTTTTTGCACCTTTCATATAAAAATCAGTATTGAAAAAAAATAAACAAATTATTATGTTCAAAAGTTAAATATTATGTTACATTAAATGTGTTAAAGATTTTATTATCAATAGTAATAGTTTTTATGACAAGGAGGACAAATATGGAGTTAAATCTGAAGTTTCAAAAATTAAAGGATAGTATTCAAGATTTAGGAAGTGTAGCAATAGCATATTCAGGAGGTGTTGATAGTACTTTTTTATTAAAAGTATCAGCTGATATCTTAGGTGATAAAGTTATAGCAATTACTGCAAAGTCAACAACATACCCAGAAAGAGAATTTAAGGAAGCTGTTAAATATATTGGAGACATTGGAGCAAAACACATAGTAATAATCTCAGAGGAATTAGAAATTGAAGGTTTTGCTAAAAATCCTATAGATAGATGTTATTTTTGTAAAAAAGAGCTTTTTTCAAAAGTTAGAAAAGTTGCTGATGATAATAATATTAACGCAGTATTGGATGGTTCTAATGCTGATGATGTTTCAGACTATAGACCAGGAATGAAGGCAGCGAATGAATTAAAAGTTATTAGTCCATTAAAGGATGCTGGACTTACAAAAGATAATATAAGAGAATTATCAAAAAGGCTAGGATTACCAACTTGGAACAAACCAGCTTTTGCATGTTTATCATCAAGGTTCCCATATGGTAATGAAATAACAGTTGAAAAATTGAGCATGGTTGAAAGAGCAGAACAATTTTTACTTGATTTAGGATTTAGACAGATAAGAGTGAGGCATCATGGAGATATAGCAAGAGTAGAAGTTAATGCCCAGGAAAGAAGTAAATTTTTCAGTACAGAAATGATGGATAAGGTTGCAAATGAATTAAAAATCATTGGTTTCAAATATGTTACCCTTGACTTGTTAGGATATAGAACTGGAAGTATGAATGAAGTACTTAGTGACAAAGAAAAGAATTCAGTAAAAGCCCTTGATTAAAATCAAGAGCTTTTCTACTTATTTAAACTTTATTTGATAAGAGCAAACCATTGTTCTAATTAATAGGTAGAAATTTTGGTAAGGTGTTTGATCCATGAGGCATTATATAAGTTTTTAGATTTTTGCCTTTTTCTGCGTAGGTTAAGTTTAGCGCCTCATCTATTGTTTTAACTATTTTAATCCCAGTATTTTTAAAAAATTTAGGATCTAAATCTGATACTACAATGAGATTAAAATTGTGTGCAGTTTCACAAGAAAGACATCCAACATGTTTTGAAATTGTGTAACGCTCTCTTAATGATTTTTCTCGGTCAATTAAGGTATCATAGTTAGAAAGCATTGACCTAACATCATCATCTCCGCCAAGTCCTTCACTACACTCTGTTAATGCGATGATAGTTCCTCCAATTTTTGCAGCTTCTCTTGAATTCATAAGAAGTTTTGAAGATTGATAAAAATTAATATCTTTAGGATATCCACCGGCGGTAGCTATTACCAAATCAGCTTTTTCTTTTATATATGCACAGTCAGACTCATCAACATATTTTCTTCCTTGTGCATGTGCCTTGATGCAATCGCCTGCAACTGCCGCAGAGATATTTCCATGACTGTCCATGATCACATTGAACATAAAACTTGGTTTTACAAAGGCACAGGCCTCTTCCATATCTAAATGTACAGGGTTATTTATTATGTTTCCACATCTGATTTCATCTCGAGTGCCTTCTCCTAAATTTTCGTTAAGTGAAAGACCGTGATTTGCCATTATTGTTTCATATGATGCAATTCCAGGTAAAATTGATTTTTTTCCACCGGACCATCCTACTAGAAAATGATATACTATTCCTCCAGCAATTATAATACGGTCACATTCCATGGCCTTTTTATTAATGGATACTGGTGTACCAAAGTTAGTTTTACCTAGATAAACTAAATTATCTTTATCTTTACAATCATGATCAATTATATTATATTTACCGTAAAGGGTGTTTCCTAGTAATTGTTTATATTCATTTTGAGTTTGTTTTCTATGAGAACCAGTAGCACTAATAAATAATATATCTTCATCAACTATACCAGCTTTAGTGAGTTCAGCCACAATGAATGGAAGATATAAGGATGACTTTTGCCATGCCCTAGTAATATCAGGTATAACAATACAAATTTTTTCACCTGCATGTACAATTTCACTAAGTTTAGGACTTGATATAGGGTTTTGTAAGGCTTCGTTTATTACTTCTTCTTCAGTTTTAGAACTTGTTGAAGGGATATTATCAAGAACTCCAATAACATCTTTTTCGTTAATTGAAAACTTAACAGTGCCTCTTCCTTGTTTTAATTCAAACTTTTTCATGATTAGTTCCTCCCATATGTTCTCTTTCTATACATTAAACATGAAATTTTGAGTTATGTCAATGGATGGCTCGGTAGTTAAATTCTATTTAAGGAAAAGCATTGACAATTATTTTCATGAGTAATATACTAAGGATTAATAAGTTTAATTGTTTAATTATTCTGTTTATTAATATAATTATAACTTTCCTCTATCTAGGGGAGTAGTTTTTTAATATCTGAAAATATAAAATGAATATAAATAAATTATCTGATAAGGAAATGCAATATGCTGTTACTGGGGGTGCACAAAATTTTAGGGAAGCATTAGCTAAAAAACAGTCAAGATTTATGGGTATAAATATTGACCCCAATACTGAAATTGTTGTAACTTGTGGGAGTACAGAAGCAATGATGGTAGCGATGATGAGTGTTTGCAATCCAGGCGATAAGGTTATAGTCTTTTCTCCTTTTTATGAGAATTACACTGCAGATGCAATTTTATCAGGAGCAGAACCTATATTTGTTTCACTAAGGCCTCCTAGTTTAGATTTTAATGTTTTAGAATTAGAAGCAGCTTTTAAATAAAAGCCTAAAGCACTTATACTATGTAATCCATCAAAACCAACTGATAAAGTATTTACATACGCTGAGTTAAAATTATAACTGATTTAGCAGAAAAATATGATGCTTTTGTAATTACAGATGAAGTGTACGAACATATAATCTATGCTCCATATAAACATACATATTTTGCAGCACTTCCAAATATGTCTGAGAGGACAATTTCTTGTAGTTCTCTATCGAAAACCTATTCAATGACTGGATGGAAATTGGGTTACATTATAGCTCCAGAAAGAATTGTTGATGTTGCAAAAAAAGTTCGCGATTTTCTTACAGTTGTTGCAGCAGCTACACTTCAAGAGGCAGCTGTTACGGCCTTGAATTTTGATGATGTCTATTATAAGGGATTATAAAAGGTATACACTGATAAGAGAAATCTATTTTTAAAAGGTCTTGATGACATAGTAAATAACATATTCAACTCCACAAGGGGCTTATTATATAATGGTTGATGTATCAGAATTTGGAGTAAAAAATGATGTAAAGTTTTGTGAATGGCTAGTGCAAGCGGTTGGGGTTGCAGCAGTTCCTGGTTCGAATTTTTTTAAAGAAGATGTACATCATTTAACTAGACTTCATTTTACTAAAAAGGTGGACACGTTAGAAGAGGCTCTTAAGTGGCTGACCTCGCTAAAAGATAAGGTGAAAGGAATAAGCTTATAAAGCAAAAGTGGAAATGGATGTTAGAAATATTAAAAAACAATTAAAAACCATATACTAATATACATATATATGGTAAAATAATTTTGTGTTAATCGTTTACTGAAGGGAAAATGAAAATTATGAATAGAGCAATTAAAAAACCAACTATTAAGGATGTTGCAAAAAAAGCTAATGTCTCAGTAGCTACTGTTTCTAGAATTCTTAATGATCTAGGTGGCTATTCAGAGGAAACAAGGGAAAGGGTAACTACTATAGTTGAGAATATGGGATATCGTAGAAATGCAATTGCCAGAAACTTAAAGACAAAAACTAGCCATACTATAGGTGTATTGTTACCAAAGGTTGAAACTACTTTTTATGTGGAAATTCTAAATGGCATAGAGGAGATGTCACATAAAAACAATTATAGTGTTTTTATTTGTAATACAGGTGCTAGTTCTCATTTAATGCCTTATTATCTAGATGTATTATCTGAAAGACAGGTGGACGGTATTATTGTATGTAGTCTATCACCTAAAGATATGTATGATAAAAATATTATGGATACTAAAATACCGTGTATACTTGTATCAACATTTTCTCCTCGTTTTACTATTCCATATATTAAAGTGGATGACTTTCAAGCTGCTTACTCGGCTACTAGTTATTTAATAGAAAATGGTCATACTAAAATAGCAATGATAGGTGGAGAAAAAGAGGATCCCATTGCTGGTATACCTAGATTAGAAGGGTATAGACAAGCACTAAAAGAGTATAATCTTAATATTGATGAATCTCTTATAAAACATGGCGGTTTCAGTTTTAAAGAAGGCAAATGCGCTATGGAAGCGCTTTTAAATGAAAATAAAAAATTTACTGCGATTTTTGCGACTTGTGATGATATTGCAGTTGGTGCAATGTTTATAGCCCATAAAAAAGGTATTTTAATTCCAGAGGATTTGTCTATAATAGGATACGATAACACGAAAGTATCAGAAATGTCTTATCCACCTTTAACAACTATATCTCAACCATCATATGAGATGGGCCAAAAATCAGTTGAAATGTTAATTAAAACTATTACGACTAATAAAAAAAGTGAGAGCATAATAATGCCTTTTGAAATTATTGAAAGAGAAAGTGTTAAAAAACTTTGATAGTTTTTTATATTGTTTACGTAATCGATTAACCTATTGATAATAAACAGTATAATTAATATAAACAAAAATTTAGGGGGGTATAAAATGAATAAAAAATCAAAATCGCTATTATCACTAGTGCTTACAATAGCATTAGGTTCTTCTTTACTAGCAGGATGTTCATCAAAGGGGAGCAGTTCTAGTACTGGTGGTAAGGTTAAATTAGAGGTATTCTCAAATAAAACAGAAAATAAACCTATATATCAAAAGATGATTAGTGATTTCCAAGTTAAAAATCCAAATATTCAAATTGTTCTTAACGCTCCGCCTGATGCTGGAACGGTATTAAAAACAAGACTTACTAAAAATGATATGCCTGATGTATTAAGCATGGGTGGTGACAATTTATACGGTGAGCTCGCAACTAATGGGGTTCTTCTAGATCTTAGTAAGGAAAGCTTTATGAGTAATATACAAACAGCCTATACTAAGCAGATGAGCGATCTTTTAACAAATGGAGATAAAAACTCATATGGAGTACCTTATGCAACAAATGCTGGTGGAGTTTTGTATAACAAAGAAAAATTTACAAAGCTAGGTTTAAAAATCCCCCAAACTTGGGATGAATTTATCAAGCTTTCTGAAAATATAAAAACTAGTGGTGAGACCCCATTTTATTTAACACTTAAAGATGCGTGGACAGGCATGTGTTTCTGGAATATACTAGCTTCAGATATTGCTCCAAAGACATTTCTTGCTGATAGAAAAGCTGATAAAACTACATTTGTAGCTTCTCATTCAGAAATAGCAGATAAAATGCTTGAAATTATTAAATATGGTCAAAAGGATATATATGGAATGGGATATAACGATGGTAACAAAGCGTTCGCCCAAGGAAAATCAGTAATGTACCTTCAAGGTAATTGGGCAATTTCTGATATTAAGAAAATAAATCCAAATATAAAACTAGGAATGTTCGCATTACCAGCAACTAATGATATCAATAAGAATAAGATTACTTCAGGTGTAGATGTAACACTAGTAATAACAAAAAACTCTAAACACCCTGCAGAAGCTAAAAAATTTATTCAATACATGTTGCAAAAGGAGAATGCACAAAAATATATAAGTGATCAGTTTGCATTTTCAGCTGTTAAAGACGTTATACAAAAAGATGATAGTGTTACAGACTTAGCAGATAACTTTAAAAAAGGAAAAATTGGAAGTTTTCCTGATCACTATTATCCAACTGGTATGGATACAGCCTCAATTGTACAAGGTTTTCTCAACAAAAAAGACAAAGTAGCTTTTTTAGAGAAGCTTGATACAGAGTATGATAAAAATAATAAAAAGTAGATATTAATTAAGTATGGAGAAATAACGTACATGTTATTTCTCTATATTGTATATGTTATAAGCTGTAATTATACCAGAGGAAAAGGAGAGTGAATAAATTGAAAAAAAACAAGAGAATGGCTTTTTATATGATGACAATTCCTGCATTGATTTTATTCTTCACCTTTCACACATTACCATTAATAAAAGGAATCTTTTATAGTTTTACTGACTGGAATGGATATAGTGATTGGAAGTTTATAGGACTTAAAAATTTTATAAACGTATTTCAAGATGATACTATCAGAAACGCTTATGGCTTTACATTCAAATTTGCAATACTTACAACTATAATTGTTAATGTTATAAGTTTAGCTATAGCCATCGCCTTAAATGCAGCTATTAAATTTAAAAATGTTTTGAGGGCTATATTCTTTCTACCCAATATACTAGGAGTCTTAATTGTTGGATATATATTTAATTATGTATTTGCTCAATTATTGCCACAACTTGGTACATACTTGAATATTCCTATTTTAAGTTCTAATATACTTGGAAATCCAGATCTTGCTTGGCTTGGAATAGTATTTGTAGCATCCTGGCAGTCAATAGCATTTAGCACTATAATATATATTTCAGGACTTCAGACAATTGATCAAGATATCTATGAAGCAAGTGATATTGATGGAGCTAACAAATGGAAGACCTTTATAAAAATAACATTTCCTTTAATAGCTCCTTTTTTTACAATAAATATGGTATTAAGTTTGAAGAATTCTTTAATGGTATTTGACCAAATTATTGCAATGACAGGTGGAGGACCTGGTAATGCGACTCAATCAATTTCTTATGTGATTTTTCATTTTGGATTTTCGGGGGGGAATTTTGCATACCAATCTGCAAATGCTGTGCTTTATTTTATTGTAATTGTAGCAATTTCACTTTTTCAATTGAAAGTACTTGCAAAACGGGAGGTTGATTTATAATGAAAAAAAAGAAAATTAGTTTGATTCTTACTTTAATAATGATAATCTTAGCAGCAATGTTTATATTATTTCCATTATATATTCTATTAAGTACTGCACTAAAATCCCCTCAAGATATGATTAATTCTACACTTTCATTACCTACGAAATTTCATTTTGATAATTTTACGAAGGCAATTAAAATAACAAATTTTTTTGATGCATTCGGAAATAGTGCAATAATAACATGTGTTTCTGTATTATTTATTATACTTTCAAATTCAATGGTATCTTATGCAATAGCAAGAAATAGAGAAGTAGAGTTCTTTAATATTCTTTACTATTATTTTGTAAGTGCTATGTTTGTACCATTTCAAATAATAATGTTACCACTCGTAAAACAAGTAAGTTCATTTCATCTTGATACTATACCAGGGATTATAGTTCTATATATTGTTTATGGACTACCCTTTAATATTTTTTTGTACGTAGGGTATTTAAAGTCTCTTCCTAAGTCGCTTGAAGAGGCCGCTACTATAGATGGAGCTTCAACTTGGCAAATATTTTTTCGCATAATATTTCCATTATTAAAACCAATAAATGCCACTATAGGAATATTAGCATTTTTAGGAACCTGGAATGACTTTATGCTTCCACTTATTATATTAAGTAAACCTGAGCAAGCAACATTACCTCTAGTACAGTATGTTTTTCAAGGACAATTTAGCACAAATTATAATTTAGCTTTTGCATCTTATCTCTTAGCTTTAGCTCCAATTATCATAGTGTATATATTTGCTCAGAGATTTATTATAAGTGGTGTTACTAATGGAGCTATAAAACAATAGAAAGAAGGAGATTTTATGAATAAATATTGGTGGAAAGAAAGTATAGTTTATCAAATTTACCCAAGAAGTTTTAAAGATAGTAATGGGGATGGCATCGGAGACTTGAGAGGAATAATTGAAAAACTTGATTATCTTAAGGAACTTGGAGTTGATGTACTCTGGTTATCTCCTGTTTATGAATCACCAAATGATGATAATGGTTACGATATAAGTAATTATAAGGGGATAATGAAAGAATTTGGAACCATAGAAGATTTTGATTTATTGCTTGCAGAGGCACATAACAGAAAAATAAAGATAATGATGGACCTTGTTATAAATCACAGCTCTGATGAACATCAATGGTTTATTGAAAGTAAGAAATCTAAAACAAATAAATATAGAGATTATTACATTTGGAGGGACGGAAAAGATGGATTACCACCAAACAATTGGGGCGGATGTTTTGGTGGTTCTGCTTGGGAATTAGACCCTCAATCACAAATGTATTATTTACACCTATTTTCAAAAAAACAACCTGATTTAAACTGGGAAAATGAAAATTTAAGAAAAGAAATATTTAGTATGATGAAATGGTGGTTAGAAAAAGGAATTGATGGTTTTCGTATGGATGTTATTAATATGATTGGAAAAGATCAAAGTTATCCTGATGGTATTATTAATGGAATTAGCATTTATGCAGATCCAGGCAATTTAAGTAAAAACCATCCAAAAGTTCATGATTATTTACAAGAAATGAACAAAGAAGTACTAAGTAAGTATGATATCATAACTGTTGGTGAAGCTCCCGATGTTACACCTTCGCAAGCAATTGAATTTGTTGGGGAAGATAGAAATGAGTTAAATATGGTGTTTGAATTTGAACATATGAGTGTAGGTGATGGACCTGAAGGTAAATGGGGCGAAACAACTTTTGACCTTGGTGAATTTAAGACCATTATGTCAAAATGGCAAAGTAAACTCCAAGGTAAAGGTTGGAATAGTCTTTATTTAAATAACCATGACCAACCAAGAATGGTTTCTCGTTTTGGAAATGATAATAAATATAGAATTGAATCTGCAAAAATGCTAGCGACCTTTCTCCATATGCTTACAGGTACTCCATACATTTATCAAGGTGAGGAAATAGGTATGACAAATGTGAAATTTGATAGTATTAATGATTACAAAGATATCGAAACTCTAAATGCTTATAAAGGTTTTACAGAAAGTGGTAAAAAAAGTCATAATGAAATTATGGATGCTATTTATAAAAGGGGTAGAGATAATGCAAGAACGCCATTTCAGTGGAATGATAAAAATAATGCAGGATTTACTGATGGGAATCCGTGGATAAAGGTAAACCCAAATTACAAATATATTAATGCACAGGCGCAATTAGATGATGAAAATTCAATCTTTAATTATTATAAAAAGGTTATAAGATTAAGAAAGAAATACGAAATAATAGTATATGGAGATTATAATTTGATTTTGGAAGATAATAAATACATTTATTCCTATACAAGGAAACTTAATGATGAGATTCTGTTAGTTATATGTAATTTTTGTGAAAATCCTGTTCTATTTTCGATCCCAAAAGACATAAAATATGATAGAAAAGAGCTTCTGATTTCAAATTATATAGTAGATATTGACTCAATAGATGAAATTATGCTTAAGCCTTATGAAGCAAGAGTATATCTATTAAAAAATAAAGCATAATATACTTTTTTATTAAGTAAGAAAGTGACGGTCTCAAAATTAAGAAGTGGACCTTCACTTTCTGCTTTTTACAAACTAAAACTATTAAAACGCAATATATGAGAAGTATTGAGCAATTCATGGGGAGCAATTAAAAATAAAATGTTATAGAATAGTATATGTAAACGATGTATAGCTTTTAGAAACTAGTCCAATATATTTTAAAGAGAAAGGGTGATATTATATGGATAAGAAATTAAGAGTTGGAATAATAGGATGTGGTGGCATAGCTAATGGAAAACATATGCCAAGTTTAGCTAAGATAGAAGAAATAGAAATGGTTGCATTTTGTGATGTAATAATCGAGAAAGCAGAAATTGCTTCAAAAGAATATGGAAGCGTAGGAGCAAAGGTTTATATTGATTATAAAGAGCTTCTAAAAGATAATACTATTGATGTTGTTCATGTGTGTACGCCTAATAGATCACATAGCTCTATAACAGTCGATGTGCTAGAAGCTGGAAAACATGTTATGTGTGAAAAACCAATGGCTAAGACCTCTAATGAAGCAAGAGAAATGTTAGAAGCTGCAAAGAGAACAGGTAAAAAGCTTACAATTGGTTATCAAAATAGATTTAGAGCAGATTCTAGATATCTTAAAACAACATGTGAAAATGGTGACTTTGGAGATATATATTTTGCAAAGGCACATGCTATTAGAAGAAGAGCCGTTCCAACTTGGGGAGTATTTTTAAATGAATTTGAGCAAGGTGGAGGACCTTTAATAGACATTGGAACTCATGCTTTAGATCTAACTCTTTGGATACTTGATAATTATAAGCCTAAGTATGTTGTGGGAAATGTATATCATAAGCTTAGTAAAAAAGAAAATGCTGCTAATGCATGGGGTCCATGGGATCCAAAAAAATTTACAGTAGAAGATTCTGCATTTGGGTTCATTACTATGGAGAATGGTGCTACTATAGTTATTGAATCAAGCTGGGCATTAAATAGCTTAGATGTTGGAGAAGCTCAGACAAGCCTATGTGGAACTGAGGGCGGTGCGGATATGACTGATGGTCTTAAAATAAATGGAGAAAATTTAGGTAGACTTTATGAAACTAAAGTTGACTTTGGTTCAAATGGAGTTGCATTTAATGAAGGAATCTCTGAAGATCCAGCAGATGTTGAAGCTAGATCTTGGATTGATTGTATTTTAAATGATAAGGAGCCAATAGTAAAACCTGAAGAGGCGTTAGTTGTTACAGAAATTCTAGAAGCAATATATGAGTCATCAAAAATAGGAGAGCCTGTTTATTTAAATAAATAACAAATAAAGGTTGGTGTAAATTATGAGTTTACCAATAGCACTTCAATTATATAGTATTAAAGATGAAACAGAAAAAAACTTTTCACTTGCATTAAAGAAAGTATCCCAAATAGGGTATAAGGGGGTAGAATTTGCTGGATACGGTGGTTTATCAAGTTCAAAGATTAAAGCTTTGCTTGAAGAACTGGATCTTAAAGTTTGTGGAAGTCATGTTAGTTTAGATGAATTAACAAATAATATTGATAAAGTTATAGAATATAGTTTAGAAATCGGTAATCCTTATATAATATGTCCTTATGCTACATATAAAAATAAGGAGGATTATGAGAAGATGGCGGAAACACTTAATATTTTAGCCATAAAGTGCAGTGAAAAGGGAATATTTCTAGGTTATCATAATCATGGACATGAATTTCAAAAGTTTAACGGAGAATATGGATTAGACATTATATATAAAGAAACTAATGCTAAACTTGTGAAAGCCGAAATAGATACCTATTGGGTGAAATATGCAGGGCTCGACCCAGTTGAATATATAAAAAAACATTCAGGTCGTTGTGATCTTATTCATATAAAAGATATGGAAATAGTAAATGGGGAAAAACGTTCAACTGAAGTTGGAAATGGGATTATAGATATTAAATCTATAATAATGGAATCAGAAGAACAAGGTGCTAAATGGCTTATTGTTGAACAAGAATTTTTTAACAAACCAACCTTTGAGAGTGTAGAAATAGGATTTAAAAATTTAAAGAAATTAGTTGAGGAGGGAATTTAATATGTATATAGGATTATTAACTGGTTGTCTTGGTGGGATTCCACTAAAGGAGAAAGCAAAGTGGGCAAGTGAGCATGGATTTAAAGCTTTAGAACTTTCTTGTTGGCCAAGGACTAATAGTCGTGATTATTCAGGAAGTGAGATAGATGTTGCTAATTTTACAAAGGCTGAAGCGGAAGAAATAAAATTATATTTTAAAGAATATGGACTTACAATATCTTCAATTGCTTATTATGATAATAATTTAGATAGAGATCCTAAAAAAAGAAAATTCATAAACAATCATTTTAAAAAATGTGTTGATGCGGCTGTGTTATTAGGTGTATCATCTGTTGGAACATTTATTGGGAAAAATATAGATAAGTCTTTAGAGGAAAACTTCGATGAATTTGAAGTGGTATTTAAAGATTTGGTTAAATATGCAGAGGATAGGGGGGTAAAGGTAGTAATTGAAAATTGTCAAATGAACGGATGGCAAGAAAAAGGAGTACCAGGAACTATTTCATTTACACCAGAGCTATGGAGAGAAATGTTTAGAAGAGTTCCAAATAAGAATTTTGGATTAAATTATGATCCGTCCCATTTACATGCAATGCTAATTGACTATATAACCCCAGTAAAGGAATTTAAGAATAGAATATTTCATGTGCATGCAAAGGACGCTGAAGTGTTTGAAGATAAATTAAGAACTTATGGAATATTTGATAAACAGTTAAATGTAGATAATGAGGATTTTGGATATTGGAGATACAGAATGCCTGGTCTTGGAGACATTAATTGGGAAAAGTTAATTAATGAACTAAAAGAAATTGGATATGACGACGTAGTAAGTATAGAACATGAGGATCCTCTTTATGAAGGTAGTGAAGAAAAGGTTAAAGAAGGACTACAACTTGGAATAGATTATCTTGAAAAATTAATATAGAGTTATTTAGGAGATGTTGATATGAAAATATTAAAAGTAGCTATTATTGGATGTGGGAATATATTTCCTATGCATGCTCAATCTATAAAAGAAGTTGAAAATGCAAAGATTATTGCAGTTTGTGATATTAAAGAGGAAAGGGCAAAGGCTAAAGCTGATAAATATAATTGTAATTATTATACTGACTATAAAGAAATGCTTTCAAAGGAAGATATTGATGTAGTGCATATATGTCTTCCGCATTTCCTTCATGCGCAGGTTGCAATATACGCTTCAAAACTTGGTAAACATATATTAACTGAGAAACCTATGTCTATAAAACTATCAGATGCAGAATCTATGATTGAAACTGCTAAGGATAACAATGTTACATTAGGAGTTATATTTCAAAATAGATACAATCCTGGTTCACAACTTATAAAAAAGACTCTGGAATCAGGAGAACTTGGTGAAATATTAGGAGGAAAACTTGAAGTCACTTGGAAACGAACAGATGAGTATTATGGCAATAGTGATTGGAAGGGCACATGGGACATGGAAGGAGGTGGAGTTATAATAGACCAAGCTATTCACACTATGGACCTTATGAGATGGTTTGTAGATAGTGACATCGATTATATAGATGCAAATATAAGTAATAGAGCTCATAAAATTATTCAGGTTGAAGATTCTGCTGAGGGGGTTATTAAATATAAAAACGGAATAGTAACTGCGTTTCATGCCATTAATTATTATACTTATGATGCACCTGTAAAAATTGAGCTTCATTGTGAAAAAGGTATGGTTAATATGGTAGGGGATAGGGCTGATATAAAATTTAAAGACGGTAGAGAGTTAATTGCAGATAATAATCCAGATGATACTTTTGATTATGGTAATGGAGCAAAGGGGTACTGGGGAACAAGCCATACGAAACAGATAAAGAATTATTATGCATCTATTAGTGCGGGGTTGAAACCTGATATAACTGGAGATGATGCAATAAAAACGCAAAAAATGATATGTGCAATATATGAATCAGGCAAAAAAAGAGTTAGAATTAAGTTGTAATAAATAAATTGTTAAAGCATAGAAAGCTTAAAATGTTTTATGAACATAGGAGGAAATTATGAGGGGTAGTTTCGAAAAAACAGTACTCGAACCGGATTTTCCATTTAGATTATTTTTAAATAATGGTGTTGATAGCACACCTCATCACTGGCATGAAGATATTGAAATTATTTATCTTATAGAGGGAAGTGTTAAAGTAGGTATAAGTAATGATTTATATCATCTTAAAGTAAGAGATGTTTTAATAATAGGTCCTGGTGAGGTACATTTTTTTTTAAAAGAAATGCAACCAAGCAATAGAGCAGTAATACAGTTTAGAATGTCTATCTATGATGCGTTTCTTTCTGGGGCAAAGGATATTAGAACTATAAGACCAATGTTTACTCATTCTAAATATCTTACTCCTGGTACTGAGATTCACAGCCTCATGGAAAAACAAATTCAGCAGCTTATTAATGAAAATATTGCTGAAAAAGAAGGTTATAAGCTTATTATGAAAGCTAGACTTTACGACTTGGCTGGAATATTAATTAGATATTTACCTAAATGTGAGTATTCAGCTGAAGCTGAAAGTCGTCAAATGGAAAAACTTCAAAAGCTGGATAAGGTATTTCAATATGTGGATAAATACTATCAAACAAATATTAACTTAGAACAAATTTCGAAAGTAGCTGGATTCAGTCTATATTATTTTACAAGATTTTTCAAGGAAAACACAGGAGTTACATTTGTCGATTATTTAAATAATTTTAGAATAACTAAAGCAGAATGGCATCTTATGGAGGAAAAGGACTCTATTACTGAAGTTGCATATAAGTCAGGTTTTAATAGCATTAAAACTTTCAATCGAGTATTTAAAAATTTAAAAGGCTGCGCTCCTATGCAGTATAGGAAAGGTAGGTCGCCAACTTAATAGTAATACAAAATATAATGGCTTTATTATAGATTAACATTTAGGTTTATATATAAAAGTTAATTTTGGATAGTTAATTTTGCTTTAAATTGTTCAAGATTAAAGTTTGAATTAACAAAAATTCTTCCTAAAGAATAAATGTTATCATTTTTATCTATTAAGCCAAATCCAGTTGAAAAAGCTAATTTATAACCTGATTGTTTTGCAGCTTTTATAGTATTAGATGTAAATTCACCGTAAGGATATGTTATGTAGTTTATTTTTCTTTTTAATATTTTTTCTAATTTAATTTTTGAATTTTTCATCGTATTTATATTATCTGCATATGATATTTTATCTAAGTGTTCATGAGACGAGGTATGACTTTCTATTTTTATATTATTGGAGTCCATTAATTTTATTTCAGTGGAAGTTAAATAATTTTTTTCATGATCAATAGTATTACTAATTACAAATATAGTAGCTTTTTGTTTGAATTCCTTTAATATAGGATATGCATTAGTATAGTTGTCTTTGTAACCATCATCAAAGGTTATCACTATGGGTTTACTAGGTAAGTTTTGACCTGTCTTCATATAGCTATAAAGCTTATCTAATGTTAATGTTGTATAATTATTATCTTTAAGATATTTCATTTGGTTTCTAAATTTTTCTTTAGGAACCTTTAATATATTATCTTTTTCGTAACTAATAGAGTGATACATTAAGATTGGTATTTTTTTATTTTTAACCGAATCATTTGATTTTTGTACAAAGACATCTTTTGTTGTCTTTGGTGTAGTTATACTATTTTTTTCTTTATATATAACTAAACCAGTAAACTGATAGAGTAGAACTATAACTCCTATTAAAATGGCAATTAAAGATAGTAATGACGCTTTTTTATGTAAACTCATAATATCCCCCATTTTATATTTATTTTAACGACATTTGAGAAGGTAAGGTTACCACTTCTATAAGTGGGAGTTACTACCCTATTAAAAAACAAAACTTCAGTGGAAATATAAATGTCCTTCTAAAGTCATTAATGCATCTTCTAAATCGCTATTGTAACGACTCAGGAGATGATTTAATATAAGTATGGTAGATATACGCAAATAATATACATTTGTTATAAATTAAAAAGGAAAGCCTATGACATAAACTAGGCTTTCCTTTTTATATAGAAAATAACTATAAAAATTGATTTGTTATCTTTTAATTACACCGGTTGAATCTAAATAAATAGTATCTATAATTTTCTTAAGTGATTTATCATATACCACTATATTTAATCCAGTGTGTTTATTTAGAGTTTCAACTCCTTTTGTAACTATACTTGGCATATTTTTATCAGTACTTTGTGTTGTGATTTTAAAATTAGTATCTTTATCAAGTGTAAAATTTTTGGATAATTTAGACTGGCTAAATGTTTCTGATTCTACTTTGTTATTATTGATAATACCAAGGTAATTAGAAACAATATTATTTTTAGTGAAAGATTTTAAGCCTAATAAAGTTAATGAATCTTTTATAACAATATTTTTTGAAATATCTTCATTTGAGGTAGCCATTATAACATAATTTTTATCTTTTATTAATGAAATATAGTTTTTAATATTTGTTTCATTAGTGATGTCTATAGCTTTTTCAGAGCGAGAATAAAGAATATAATCAGAATTCCATTTTTTATACTTTTCATCATTACGATGATCTGTTAATTTATAATTTGTTTTCAAATATTTTCCTAAATACGATGTTGCTTTTTCCGAACCAAAGATATTTAAGTGACCAATGTTTGCCATATCTTTTTTAAAGTTAAATCCTAATTCCTTTGTTATTTTGTTATAATCAATAAATCGAATATTACTTACTTTTGAGATTTCTGCTACCTTATTAAACATTTCGGCAGGTTGGGCAGTCCAAACTTTTGATCCAGATGTTTGACTATAATCATGTGGAGCATTGGTGAAAATCAATTTGAATTTTTCCTTTTTAGATAAAGCAATCATTTTATTCAAATATTCTTCAGTTTTAGGTGGAAGAGCTACGGTTTCCGTAGTTTCAGAATTTGAAGTGTTTTCTTTGCCGTATAAGGCGTGACTAGCATTAAATCCTTTTCTATAATAAGTTTCATCAGTATCAAAATTAAAATCTGTTTCTGTTAGTTCTTTCCAACGATCATGATATTTAAAAATAGGAAAAAGATAATTGAGCCACTGGTCCCTTGGTGTAGTGTTAAGAATAGCTTGTATCTTATTCATAGAAAACTTAACGTTATCCAAAGCTGTCCTTATATAACCCTCATCACCAAATTTAGAAGTTGAACCTAAATAATATAAATCAACTACTACAACTGGATTGTTATGCTTTTTCAAAACTTCTTTTAATAAATAGTAGGTCACATCTATTGGTTGGCCTCCAGTAGCATAGTCAAAGCTTGTTATTCCAAACTGTTTCCATAATACGTTAGGATTTATTAAAGCATCCATATGGCTTGAACCTAATAACACAACATCAAATGAATCGCCTGTATTAGTATATAACCCTTGCGTAAGTTTAGCACGATGATTTGTCTTTATAATAAAAACGTAATTAAGGGTTATAATAAGTAGTAATAATATAATTACAAAACTAACCCCTTTTAAAAATAATTTTTTAAGCATGCAAGTTCCTCCTAAAATTGTGAATAGATAAACTGCTGCATGCTATATCCAGGACCATACAACCCAAAGATTAGAATGACTGCAACAGCACCTACATATGTTACCCATCTAAACATTATGTTTTGATTTGCTAGACTAGTTCGTAGATTTTTTGTTCGTCTCAATATATCTATGGTTAGAACTAGAAGTATACCAACAAGTGCAATTGAAAAATCTTTTAGATCTAATCCAAGTTCAAAAATAGAGCCATTAAGAAGTACCCAAGGATTAAAATAAAAGACGTTTCTAATTATTGTTATAGCAGTTGATAATGAACTAGCTTTAAAAAATATCCAAGCGAAATTCACAAGCATAAAGGTTATAAATACCTGAATGAATTTGAAACTAAATACTTCTGTTTTAATGTTAAAAGTCTTTATTACTCGTTTCTTGAAGTGTTTAGTAATATTTTCTATAATTTGATAAAGTCCGTGAAGTCCACCCCAAATAATAAAATTAAAGGTAGCTCCATGCCATAAACCGCTAACTAGGAACACTATCATAATATTACAAAGAGCTCTATATTTACCGCGTCTATTTCCACCTAATGGGAAATATAAATAATCCTTAAACCAGCTAGTTAGTGATATGTGCCAACGGCTCCAAAACTCCTTGATTGATTTTGACAAATAAGGTTGCTGAAAATTGTTTGTTACCTTAAAGCCTAGGACCTCTGCAGCACCTCTTGCTATATCTGAATAAGACATAAAATCACAATAAATTTGAAAAGTGAAAAACAATGTTGCTATAAAAGTTGTAAAACCCTTATAATGATTGGGGTTATTGTATACAGTATTAACAAGTACAGCTAATCTATCTGATATTACTATCTTAACGAAGACACCCCATAACATTAGCAATAGACCGTTTTTAATATTATCATAATTAAGAGTATGTTTTTCATCAAATTGATGTAACATATTCTTTGATTTTTCAATAGGACCGGCAACTATTGAAGGGAAGAATGATACAAATAGTGCGTATTTTCCTATGTTTTTCTCAGCGGGAACATCTTTTCTATAAACATCTACAGTATAGCTAAGGGCTTGAAGGGTATAAAACGATATACCCAAAGGTAGCAAATATTCAAAAGATGGAGCCTGATTTGAGATGTTAAACAAATGGAGTAATCGCGATAAACTATCATTGAAAAAATTATAATATTTGAACAAAAATAAGATACCTAAATTACTAGAAAAACTTGCAAACACCCACAATTTTTTAATTTGAGTAGATTTTTTTTTATTGCTTATTTTATTTGCATTTTCAATTAACAAACCACTTAAATATGTGATGATAGTTGATGTAGCTATTAATATTGCATATTTGGGATTTAAAACCATATAAAAGAAATAACTGCATATTAACAGCCAAACCCATCGAAATTTATGTGGAATTATATAATATAAAACAGAAACAATTAGAAAAAATATTAAAAACTTTATTGAAGTAAATTGCATTTATAAACCTTCTTTCCATTACGTAACAATAATTATAGACATAATACTACAAATTATATCTACCAAATTTATTATAACAGAATATGTATTATAATAACAACTAATAATAAGAAAATGATAGTTAAGTGTAAATGAAAAAGTATAGAGATATTATATTTTTTATAGAAAGCTTTGTATATATTATTTATTAAAAATATGCAATATAGTGACATTCAATTAAGTAGAATTTTTTTATAGTAATGGGAAACAATATAATAAATGTTGTAAAATATTAATTTTATTAGGAGGATTATTATGAATTATTTAAGAACATTTTCAAAAATCAATAAATATAAACAAAAAAAGCAAAAGGTAACCTTGGTAAAAGGTATTGCAATCTTTTCAGTTATAGGTATTGCAATAGGAGGATTTGCTACAAGGTTATTAGCTCAAAGTCATTTAGATGAGAAAAAAGAGGCTACGATTAATGGTGATTATAAAAATGGTAATGAAGATATAAACATTAAGAGAGATGAAATTAAACATACATTAGAAGAATTCGGAGATGAAGTTGTAGGGGATGTAGGAATGGCTATGGAGAAAGCACTTGAGGGCTTAGAAGATAAGAAACATAATGAGAATGAGATTAAAGAGTAGTGTAAGTATACAGAGATTAAATCCTAGATTTCACTTTTGATTTTGTGAACTAGGATTTTAATTATAACACGTTCACTGATGGTTACTTCTATAATATGAAGGACATTGTCCTATGATTTTTTTAAATTGCTTTGAAAAAACAAATTGATCAGAGTATCCGACAGAAGTAGATACTTGAGCTATTGATAAATCATGATTTGTTAAAAAGTGACATGCTTTTTCCATACGTATTTTTATAATATATTCAATAGGGGTTGTCCTAAAGTGGTTTTAAAGATGGTACATAAATATTTTCGACTTATACCGATGTATTCAGCCAAGCTGTTTACACTAATGTTATAACAAAAATTCACTTCAATATAATCTATAGCATTTTTTACATATTGTTCTATGCTTGACTTATAAAGGGTAACTGTATTTGGTTTAGGTGCTATTTCGATTAATTTAGCAAGAAACATATATAAATAAGCTAATCTAGATAAGTCAGTTTCTAAAGAAAATTTGGTGAAGCTGGCCATTTTTTGTATCATATCTTTAAAATAGTTGTCACTATCATAATAAAATATTGGGTTATCATAGCTAAGACCTGCATTGTGTATGATTTTTGGCACTTTTACTCCATTAAAACCAACCCAAAGATAATGCCAAGGGTCCTTTATATCTGCTTCGTAATATGTAATATGATCGGGGCAAATAACAAATGCATCTCCAGCTTCTAAAGCATATTGTTTTTTACCACATTTAAAAGTACCTTTTCCGCTAAGTATAAAATGTATTATAAAATGATTTCTAGCTACAGGACCCCAAAAATATCCACTTGAACATACCTCTTCTCCACAATCATAAAAATTTAAATCGGTATTAGTAAAATTATCACTTTCAACACACCATACTTCCATTTCATCACATCCTTTTAATGTATCTGTGGACATTATAACATATTTTGAAGACATGTAATCATTTACTTGTAAATAGTTAGAGTTCATAATAAAGATAGTAATTAACAGAGGTAAACACAGTTAGTCATTATATTTTCAGTGATTAACGAGTTTAATAATAATAAACTATTAATATTAAATTAAAATTAAGGAGGTTTAATTATGCTTAAAATACCATCTATATGAGTAAAAAGCATAAATGTTAGCCTGTGTATTGTGGAAGCAACACTTCCAAAGAATAAAGAAGATATAGTATTTAATGTAGATGAATTTCTGAAGAGATTATAACAGTAATCTTTTTATAAAGGAAACCTTTTTATAAAGGAAACCTTTTGGTTTCAATATATATAACGACTAGGGGGAAGACAAAATGCTAATTTCTTATTTTGAAGAAAATAAAATTTTTCATCTTAAAGCAAAAGACACAAGTTATATAATTCAAATAGTTGAATCAAAATATTTACAACATATTTACTGGGGTAAGAAAATCAGGGATTTTAAATTAGATTATTTGAAGCCTTTTAAAGGTGAGCAGTTAAATGGATTTATGTTTGCAAAGGATAACATAAAGGATTTTTCTTTAGATATTTTGCCACAAGAATATCCGTCATTTGGGAATACAGATTTGCGTTCACCAGCATACCAAATTCAATTTGAAGATGGTTCTACGATTTCAGATTTACAATACTTAAGTCATGAAATTTTTGCTGGAAAGAAAAAATTAAAAGGACTACCTAACACATATGTAGAAAAAGATGAAGAAGCTCAGACTTTAGAAATAACTTTAAAGGATGAATTAAGTGGCTTATTAGTAGTGCTAAGCTATACAGTATATAAAGATTATGACGTTATTACAAGATCTTCTAAGATAATCAATCCAAGCTCCAAAGAATTAAAGATATTGAGGGCATTAAGTGCTAGTGTGGATTTTAGTGATGATAATTTTGATTTACTACAATTATCAGGTGCTTGGTCAAAAGAAAGAAATATTATTAAAAGAGCTTTAGTTAGTGGAAACCAATCTATTGAAAGTAAAAGAGGCGCAAGTAGTCCACAGCAAAATCCATTTATAGCTTTAATGAGAAAAGATGCAGATGAAGATAAGGGAGAAGTTTACGGAATTAATTTGGTGTATAGTGGTAATTTTTTAGCTAATGTAGAGGTATGTCAATATGGAACCGCTAGAGTTCAAATAGGAATTAATCCATTTGATTTTAGTTGGCTTTTAAAACCAGGTGAAGAGTTTCAAACACCTGAGGTGGTGATGGTATATTCAGATACTGGACTTTCCAAAATGTCGCAAACTTTTCATAATTTGTATAGAAAACGTCTTTGTAGAGGAAGTTATAGAGATAAAGAAAGACCAATTCTTATAAACAATTGGGAAGCTACTTATTTTGATTTTAATGAAGAAAGTATAAAGAATATTGCAATAGAAGCTAAGAAACTTGGAGTAGAGTTATTTGTTTTAGATGATGGGTGGTTTGGAAATAGGAATGATGATACTACATCTCTTGGAGATTGGTATGTAAATAAAGAAAAGATCCCCAATGGACTTAAAAAACTTTCTCGAGATATAAATGAAATTGGTCTTAAGTTTGGATTGTGGTTTGAACCAGAAATGATTTCAGAGAATAGTGAGCTATATAGAGCACATCCAGATTGGTGTATACATGTTAAAGGAAGAGAACGATCACTTGGAAGAAATCAATTGGTTTTAGATTTATCTAGAACAGAAGTATGTGATGCTATAATTGAAATGTTATCAGAAAATCTTACAACCTATAACATATCATATGTGAAATGGGATATGAACAGGTTTATGTCAGAGGTTGGATCGAATGCATTAGATGCTAATAGACAAAGAGAAACTGCACATAGATATATGTTAGGACTTTATAGGGTAATGGAAGAATTAACAACAAAATTTCCAGAGGTTCTATTTGAAAGTTGTGCTAGTGGCGGTGGCAGATTTGACCCGGGAATGCTTTATTATATGCCTCAAACTTGGACAAGCGATGATACGGATGCAATAGAACGATTAAAAATTCAATATGGTACTAGCTTGGTTTATCCAAGTATAACGATGGGGTCCCATGTGTCTGCTGTTCCTAATCATCAATTGCATAGGATTACGCAACTAACAACAAGAGGTAATGTTGCAATGGGTGGAAACTTTGGATATGAATTAGATGTTATTAAGATGAATGATGAAGAAAAACAAACTGTAAAAAAACAAATTCATGATTATAAAGAAATTAGACATATAGTTCAATTTGGAGATTTTTACAGATTAATAAGTCCTTTTGAAAACAATGATGCTGCTTGGATGTTTATTTCAGAAAATAAGGAAGATGTGGTTGTAAGTTACTTTAAAAAATTAGCAGAATGTAATGTAAAATTAAAAGTTTTAAAGTTTAAAGGGCTAGATCCACAAATGAATTATAGAGTAATTGGTACAGATGAAATATATGGTGGGGATGAGCTAATGTATGCTGGAATGGTTGTACCACAACTTAAGGGAGATTTCACAAGCTACGTTTGGAGATTAAAAAAAATATTGTAATGTTTATATGTAAAAAGCAGCAGTTTAATTTAATTAAGCTGCTGATTTTTATTACTATATTATATGCTTTTTCCTTTTTCTTTAAGAAATTTCATTAAATTTTCTTTATTTGTATTAATAACAAGTTCTTCAGGCATAAGTATTTCTGTAAGTATTTTTTCTACAGCGATAAAATTTGCAATAGAATAACAGAAATGAGCATCACTATTTACAATAATCCTTACTCCAAATTTTTTGCAAAGCTTTACTATTTTAGTGCAGTTTTTGTCACTGCCAAGTCTTGAGCTTACAAAAGAACTATTATTTAGTTCTATCAGTATATTTTTTTCTTTTGCTTTTTTTATTATTTCTTCCTCATGTATAGGAAATTTAGGATTTCCTATATGCCCTAAAATGTTAACATATGGATTATCCATAGCCTTTAAAATAGTAGCTGTATTTAAATCTGCACTTTTTCCTCCTTCCATTAAAGGTTCATGCATGCTTATTATCATTATGTCAAGACCATTTTGAATTTCTACTGGAATATCAAGATTACCTTCATAATCAATTATATTAGCTTCACATCCGTAAAGCATTTTAACACCGAATAATTCTCTTGGGAGTACTTTGAAATTTCCGAAATACCAAAGATCAGGTGCACCTGGCATATTAGGACCATGATCTGTAGTTCCTAATATTTTAAGACCTATTTCACTAGCATATTTTGCATTTTCAATTAAAGTACTATATGCATGGCCGCTAACTATAGTATGGGTATGTAAATCAGCTACAAATTTCATAAAATTTCTCCTCTCATTTGTTCATTTGTATATATTTAATTGTATACCAAAATTGAGACTTATGGGTAAAGCAACGCTATTTTTTATAAATTTATTTAAAGAAGTTATTTCTATCTGTTGAAGAATAAATGATATTTATAACATCTATGACGATTTAAATGATTTAATATTATATAAAATTTAAAAACAAAAGATATATAAATAATAAAGTTTTGTTTAAATTATTTTAAATTGTCCACCATAAACATTGAAACTTACTACAAATATAATAAATAATATTATAATATAGATTACTTCAAACAAATTTCCAACATCAGAGCCTGTAGTAATATGAGGCGGTAATTTAAGTTTAAACTTGCCTATTTTTTGAAATACATAAACAAAATTATTACGAATCCCTATTTTTTTTAATAACTCCGCAATAAACCTTGGTGTGGAAAGGAGTGGTATGCCTTCCTTTGTAAATATATCACCCCAATAAATATGACTTATATATCCAACAAAAAAACATCCAGTTAAATATTCGTAGCCTAGTTTCTTAAAAATATATGAAGCAGAAATAGTAAAAATAATTACTCCCTCTATTGAGTGCAAAAAACTTCTATGAGGGAAAACTGCGATACATATTAATAAGAGACAAATAATATAAATGAAAATATCATTTGTGTTGGCTATATTGTATAACACTAATATAAAGCTCGCGCCAATATATGTTAAGAACATAGTTGTTCTTTTAAAAGTATTTGATCCTTTATTTATTAAAAATGATAATTTCTTATAAACTAACCCAAGTATAGGAATTTTTTTATAAGTTTTATCATTAGCTATACCTATAACCATAAAAATGAAAGCCATAAAGTATGTACAGAATTTAGCATAGTTACCTATATACGTTATGGTTGTTAATTGTGCTATAATCTTTGCTGAATATATTAGAGTTAGTGCGCAGAGCACAACACTAAGAGATAATCTTAACAATAACTTTAATAACTTTTCTGTGTCATTTGTTACTATATTACTTGTACCTATAAGTGGGTTCATATGGTTTATCTTACTGTTTTGACTATCAGCATCAACAAGTAATCCTGAAAGACATGCAGTGCCAAGACCTATAAAGCTTATTCCCATTGGAATATGAATATATCTATTATTGAATAATGTCATTGAGTTTATTATGGGTACTGTTGCTACTATTGCGTATGATAACATTGCTATCTTCTGATGTGACCGCCCATTCATCTTTTGTTCTCCTTACTAATTTTGATGTCATTATAATATTACTTTATAATTTATATTATGTTAAAATGATTTATTTTAATATGTAGTTATAGATTGTTTTTTATATATTTTATTATGTAACTTAATGTGTGAAAATCACAATTCAAATCATCACTAACAATATTTAATCCTTTAATCAAAGTTTCTTCATCAAAGTTTTCTAGTAATATCATTACATTTATTATATTAATATCACCAGTTTTTGTATCAAGTACTCTTGCCGCTTTTACATATTTATTTTTCATTACTTTTAAAATAGCAAAACGAAGATTATCACTAATTTCTAATTCGGGTATTTCATCAAAAATTCTTATTTCTGAATTTTTAAGGCTTAAATTTTTAGCTTTATGAACATCGGTTAACAAAAATATAGTGTTTTTAAATTCTGCATCTTTAAAATCTGCTCCATCTAAATTTGTAGAATCAAATAAAGTATTTTCAAATACAGTGTTTTGAAAATCGCTGTCCTTTAAATTTGTTCCGATAAATTCGGCACATTTAAATGTACATTCAAGAAATACGCATGATTTAAAGTGAGCTCCTCTAAAGTTAACATAATTGAAATTTGAATCTGAAAAATCACTATTGTAGCAATTGCTTCTTTCAAGATTTTTATACATAAAGTTTTTTCCTGTTTTTTCTATATTGTTATAATTAAAATTACCTTTAACACTTCTATTTGTAGCCATTATTTGCCTCCCTTAAATTGATAAATATCAAAAAACTTCTAGCCAATTTTAAAAAGTGGGTAGAAGTTTTTTATTTCACTATAAATATTATACACAATTTCAATAAAAGTCAATCTTTTATTAATAAATATTGATTAAAGTCTATAAATACAGGCGAATACTTATATTTATAGTTAGAATTAATTTAAAACTCTATTATTTATTTGTTTTTATATAAAAATTGGCCTCTTCCAAGACTATCAACCTTAACAGTTACATTAACTGTAATATCTGCATTACAAACAACGTCATTCCAATCAGTTTTAGGATTCCGCCCAAAAGCAGCTGCAGCATCACGACCTAACTCTAGGCAGTCTGTTTTATACTGATTTTGCATCTTATATATAAATTTAGTACACTTTTTTTTCGTTTCGTCTTCTAATTCGTGAGTGTATTTTTCTACGGTTTTGGTATTATTCATAAAATCGTAATAAAGAGTATTATTTGCTACCTTGCCTTTAAATTCCATATCAATATTAAATTTATATTTACCATTGATTTTTTTACAGTGCACCTTTCTTTTCACTTCTCCATAAGTTGATATCCAGTGTGATGAATCCTTTTGAAATGTTAATATTCCTTTAACTTTATTGTTCCTTAAAAAATTCATATATCTGGCTTCTTCCATTGGTATTTTTGTTACCATTTTGTCTTTATTAAAAACAGCCATGCCGCTTATTGTAATTCTTTTGTTTAATATTTCTAAGTAAGGAATAACTAGATCTCGTCCTTCTGAATTTACTCGTACATACATATCAACAACTTTATAGTCTTTAGACATGAAATTTTGGTTTTTAGAGCTTTCTATCATATCGTTAATATGATCTGCTGAAGTTGGAGCATCATTAACTTTGAATTTTAACATATCAATGGCCTTATCTTTACAGACAACAAGCCATGCAGCATCATTCAATTCTTGATTCGCCATCAATATATCAATAAGGTGATTTATGCCAGAAGTTGCAAAGGATTCACTAAAAATAAATACTTTTTGCAATCCAAGAAAGTATAATTTACCACTGATAGGTTGCCTGGTTGATCTGGTATCAGCAATAGTTTTTCCGGTACCCTCCAATATGTCACTTGAAATTTCATCTTTTTTATTGAAATTATATATACTTGAAACAATGCTATATTCATTTAAAGGACGACTTGTTATGAGGTCCAATGATATACCTGATGAAATACCTATATCTTCTATCGGAACACTACCTTCACTTGAATTAAATATGATATATATAATTATACATGAAATAGATATTATTAATAAACTATATCTTTTCATTTATAGTGTCTCCTCCTTTTTTTACAAAGTATATGATATAAGAGATACTCTCATACTTACGGTTAATTTTTTTCAATATGATTAAGTTTATTTTTATCTATTAAAAGAGTTAATAATGCAATTATGGTCACATAAGCAATATTGAATAAGGTTATCCAAGGCATAGCCATGCCCAAAATTTCTTTTCTGATTACTTCATTTCCAATTAACATTGGAAAAACAAAAATAATTGGTAATAATAAAAAGCAAGTTGTTTTTCTTTTGAATTTTGTAATATTATTTAATATTTTAGTTGAAGCATAAAATTGAACAGATGTAGTTTTATATGCCATAATAACTAATGTAATGATGTTTATATATCTAAAATTATTTATAACAGGTATTTTAAAGGATTCAGCTACGAAGGAAAATGGCCATATTTGTTTTGATACTAAATCAGGTCCAGAAAAATAAATAGATGTAAAAACTACCCAGGTATGAAAGAAAATTATTACAAAAGTGCTTACTAAAGCAGCTTTTAATATATCTTTTTTTTGTTGTACATAGGGATATATTATTAAGAGTAATTCCATATTTGCATAAGCAAAGGCAGATTTTACGCTTCCTTCTAAAATCTTAGGGACACCTGTTCCAAAAAAAGGTTTTACATTTAATATACTAGAGGACTTAAAGGTTACTGTTGATGCCACTATTATAAGACATATTAAAAAAAATGTTATAGTAGTAAATCTGGCTAATACCTTTAAACCTTTAATTGAAGCATAACAAGCAATAGTCGCGAAAAGCATAACCATCTTAAAATGTGGAATAAAATACATACTATACGCTCTTAATAGATTGCTTGCACCAGAAATAACTAATACTGCATAGAATAAAAACTGGAGCATAAACAATAAGTTTAAAAAATTTCCTATTATTTTTCCAAAAAATGCTTTACTTAAATTCATAATGTTACTATTAGGATATTTCTTTATTATTATTCCTCCGATTAGAACAATATATAATGGATATATCCCACCTATAATGGTAGAAATCCACCCATCTTGTTTTGAAATACTTACTATATCTGCAGGTAGACTAGTGACACCTATACCTACGATACAGCCAACCAAGATGAAAAAAAGCTCAGTTGCGGTTATTAGCTTGTTTTTTTTATTCATCTTTTTTTCTCCTAAATTTATATCTGAAATTATTTTGTCTTTTATTATTCTGGTCTGAAACTATTGATGGACGAGTATTCATTTTCCATAATGGTGCTCTAGTAAAAGTATCCTTTAAATCATCTTTTTTAAAGTCCATATATGGAACCCCGAAATTCTCTAAGGAGGATAAATGGATGATAAGAAAAGTAAATCCTGTAGCAATACCCATTATACCCATAGCATTTGCTAAAAATAACATTGGGAATCTTAACAGCCTTATAGAGAGAGACATATCAACAGCGGGCACTACGAAAGAAGCAACAACCGTGATGCCAACTACAAGCAGTGTAGTTGGACTTACCATTTTTGATTCTACTATAGCATTTCCTATAATAATGCCTCCAACTATACTTACAGTCTGTGCTATTTTCGAGGGAAGCCTCAAGCCTCCTTCTCTTAAAATTTCCATTAATAGTTCCAATATAAGTATTTCCATAAAGGGGGTAAGAGATATTCCTATTCGCGATTGTACTATAGGAATAACAAATTGAACGGGTATAAGTTCAGCATTATACTTAATTAATGTTAAATAAACAGAAGGAAGTGTAATTACCAATAAAACTGTTAATATTCTAAGAAGTCTTATAAAATTTGCAGATATTGTTTTTTCGTTATAATCTTCAACAGTGTGAAAAAATTCAATAAATATAGATGGTAATGTTACGACAAATGGTGTGCCATTTAAAATTAAAGCAATTCTTCCTTCCATAATATTTGCAGTCACTCTATCTGGTCTCTCTGTGGCTAGGGCCATAGGGAAAATACTGTATGGATTCTCATCTATAAACTCTAGCAATATCCCAACTCCGATAATAGAATCTACGTCTATTGCATTTATTCTATTCTTTAGTTCATCTAGAACTTCAGTATCAACTAAATCTTTAATATATACTAAGGCTAAATCTGTTTGGGTCCGTCTTCCAACAATAAATTTTTCAATGGAAAGGTTTGAATCTTTTATTTTTCTACGGAGCAAACTTATATTAACTTCTAAACTTTCTACAAAACCATCTCTGGACCCCCTAAGGGATATTTCATTGGTCGGGTCAGATATCTTTCTTATTTC
Source organism: Clostridium frigoris (assembly GCF_018861865.1). Taxonomy (GTDB): domain Bacteria; phylum Bacillota; class Clostridia; order Clostridiales; family Clostridiaceae; genus Clostridium_AD; species Clostridium_AD frigoris. The sequence goes on along the minus strand of NZ_JAHLDV010000007.1, from coordinate 28,012 downwards.
GCCACCAGTTGTATCGATTATAATGTAATCTTTTATATTTTCAATTATAAATAAAGTATTGCCATTTTTAATCTCTTTAGAAACTTGATCAATATTATCTTTGACAAAAGAACATTCTGCAGTGATGTAATTACTACACAAAAAGCTGGGCGTATTGCTATCTAAGGCTATGGAACTTGGTATTTGAAGCATTAAAGGATTAAGAATATCCCTATTAATAACATTTTTATCTACTAGACCATCAATATATATAATAGCTCCTTGTATTGATGGGTTTTTACCAATTGCTATATTCTTGACTTTAATTGGAGCTGTTGGTCCTAAAAAGTCTATTATATTATTTATTTTAGAATCAATTTTCTCGATTTTCATATATATCACCTTTATAGTATATTTTTCATTAAACATAATGATAATAATAGTGTATCCTTTGAAAAAAATAGTATGCAGATGATATTGAAGGTGTATAATTTCGAATAAAAAAATGGTGAATAATAAAGTGGCTAGGGTTTTAAAAAAACCTAGCCACTTTACTTATTTAACTTCTGTCCATATCTTATCTAAATCTGTTACTGATTTTCCTATATCTTTTAAGTATTCACCCTTTTTCACAACTTCTTTTGGAGGATAAACGGCTTTATCATTTAGTATTTTTTTATCGATATATTTGTATGCTGCTACATTAGGATTTCCATAAGGGAAGTTATGAGAAATCTCAGCACTTATTTCAGGCTGCATTATAAAATTCATAAAAAGCTGCGCTGCTTTAACATTTTTCGCAGCTTTGGGAATTACAAAGTTATCTTGTTGAAGAAATAGTCCTTCTTTTGGGATTACGTATTTTATATTTGGGTTTTCACTATGAGCCAGATTCCCCTCTGCTCCCCAGGCGAACATTGCTTTTGATTCTCCATTTATAAGACTTGTTTTAGGACTATCACTATCATAAGATTTTATGTTAGGCTGAAGTTTTATAAGTGCATCTTTTGCTTTTTTAAGAGCTACTGGATTAGTCTCATTTAGTGGATATCCAAGCATCTTAAGCGTCATTCCAATTATAGCTCTCTCATCATCAAGTACAGTTAAAGAATTTTTAAATTCAGGTTTCCAAAGATCCTTATATCCCTTTATTGTGCCTTCAGAGATTTTTGAACTGTCATAGGAGATTACCCCTGCAAGCCACATATAGGGGACACTATATTTATTACCTCGATCAAAGGGGAGGTTTAAATATTGAGGTCCTATATTGCTTAAATTTGTTAAACTAGCTTTATTTATCGGGGTTATAAGTTCTTGTTTACTTAATATTTCAACCATAAAATCACTAGCTACTGTTAGATCGTAATTTCCACCACCAGCCATAATTTTTGCCAGCATTTCTTCATTTGATGAAAAAGTACTATAATTTACTTTAATATTATAGGTTTGTTCAAATTTATCTATAACGGATTGTGGTAAATATTCAGACCAGTTAAAAACATTTAAAACTTCCTTAGGCTCCGCATTGTGTTTAGCATAAGTGAATATACCACCACTAATACTTCCAAACACAATAAAAATGGAAGTTATTATAGCTTCAATCTTTTTAATATTTACATTTACATTTCTAATTAAAAGTGCAAAACAAATTATTATAATAGTTAAAAATATTAGTAGTGTTGAAAGAGCATTAATTTCAGGTGTAACACCAAATTTTACCATAGAAAAAACTTTAAGAGGCAAGGTGACACTGCCAGGTCCAGCTACAAAAAAACTAATTATTACATCATCAAGAGATAAAGTAAAAGCAAGTAATGCGCCTGCAATAACACCTGGCATAATAATCGGTAGAGTTATATTAGAAAAAGTTTTTGTAGGCGTAGCGTAAAGATCCATAGCAACTTCTTCAACAGAACTATCGAAGCCGTCAAGTCTAGTTTTAACCACGGCTACAACATAAGCTATGCTGAAAGTAACATGGGCAATAATTAGAGATACTCTACCTAAAGGGATCTTTGCTATAGAAAAAAAAGCAAGTAGGGATATACCCATAACTATTTCAGGTATAACTAAAGGGACATAAAGTATCGCGTCAACCAACTTTTTAGCGCGAAATTTGTATCTATACATTCCAATGGCAGCCAAGGTTCCTATAATTACAGAAATTATTGTACTAATTATAGCTATAATAAATGAGTTTTTAACAGCATCTAATATGCTGGCATTATGGAGTAGATTACCATACCATTTAAATGTGAACCCGGTCCAAACTACATTTAATTTTGACTGGTTAAAGGAAAATCCGATAAGTACTATAATAGGTATGTATAAAAACATAAATATTAGAATCAAATATAAAAATTTCAGCGAATTTATTTTTTTGTTTTTCATTTTTATAATACCTCCTTAGTTCCTTTAGTTCCAGTTAGTTTTGTGCTATATAAAATAACAGATAACATAACAATTATTAAAATAACTGATATAGCAGAACCAAAGGGCCAATCTCTTGCAGTAAGGAACTGATTTTTGATTAGATTACTCATAAGGATTACCTTACTACCTCCCATAAGGTCAGTTACAAAGAAAAGTCCAAGGGTAGGAATAAAAACTAAAATAGAACCTGATACGATACCACCTTTAGTAAGTGGAATAATAATTTTAATGAATTTATAAAATGGACTGGCTCCAAGGTCAGATGCAGCATCTAATATTTTCTTGTCAAGTTTTTCTATGGAAGTATATAAAGGAAGAACCATAAATGGAAACATCATGTATAGCATACCAATCATAACCGCAAAATTGTTATACATTAAATTAAGAGGTATATTTATAATATGAAAGTGTAATAGTAGTGTATTTATTATTCCTTCTGTTTTAAGCAACACTATTATTGCATAGGTCCTAACTAATGAGTTAGTCCAAAATGGGAGTATTATTAGTAAAAGTAATAGGGGTTTATATTTTTTATTAACATTTGCTATTATGTATGCAAAAGGATATCCGAAAATTAAACATAACATAGTAGTATAGATAGCTATTAGGAGTGATTTAAGAAAAATATTAATATAAAGAGGGTCTAAAAGCCTTATATAGTTTCCTAAAGTAAACTTATATATGATGTTACCAACTTCGCCTCTAGTAGAAAAACTTACTACAACTATAAATAAAAGTGGCATAACAAAAAATACTATCAGCCATAGGAGAGCAGGGGAAATTGTTGTTAAATATTTTAGATTTAAGGTTAAATATTTATTTATAGAATTTCTTAATTTCTTATTTTTCATTTGCTAAACTTCCTTTATTCCTTAATAACTATAGTATGATTAGGATTCCATGTTACAAAATAATTTTTTGTCTCATTTAGAAATACAAAATTTTGTCCTATTGGCTCATTAACTATAATTTCTTTATTGTCTTTAAGAAGCATAATAACTTTAATGGTTGAACCTACATAAATTCTTTCTTTGAATTTACAAATTAACCAAACGTCACCTTCTTCAACAATTTCTTTTATTTTAATCCTTTCAGGTCTAACAGAAACTATAAATTTATCACCTAAATTATAATTATTGTTAGGTATCCTAATTATATCTTCTTCTTCATAAAGCTTAAGCAAAACTTCGTTTTCCTTTAATTTAATAATCTCACCTTCTAAGATATTTGTCTCTCCTAAAAAGTTAGCTACAAATTTAGTTGTAGGATGCTCATAAAGTTCTTCAGGTGTCCCAATTTGTTCAATAACACCACTGTTCATAACAACTATTCGGTCAGACATTGTCAACGCCTCTTCCTGATCATGTGTCACAAAAATAAAGGTTATTCCAAGAATTTTTTGAAGATGCTTAAGCTCTAATTGCATTTGTTTACGCAGTTTTAAATCAAGTGCACCTAGGGGCTCATCTAAAAGAAGAACTTTTGGTTTGTTTACGATAGCTCTTGCTATAGCAACACGTTGCATTTGTCCACCACTTAGCATAGAGGGCATCCTATTTTCAAAACCTTCAAGTTGAACCATTTTTAACATCTTGTTTACATTATCTTTTATTTCACTCTTTGGAATCTTTTTCATTTTAAGACCAAAGGCTATATTATCATAGATATTCATATGAGGAAATAATGCATAGTTTTGAAATACCGTGTTAACACACCTAAGATAAGGTGGTTTTTGCGTAATATTTTCTCCATCGATTACAATTTCGCCACTTGTAGGTAATTCAAAACCTGCAATCATTCTTAAGGTAGTAGTTTTTCCACAACCACTTGGTCCGAGCAGGGTTAAAAATTCACCTTGCCTAATATCAAGATCTAAGTTTTTAATGATAGGATTATCTTGATTAAAACTCTTACAAATATTTAACAATTGAACGAAAACACCTTTTGGCACACCGTAACAGCTCCTTTTTAGCAAAATGCTATATATGATTAAAATTTTTTATTGAAATTTATAATTATGCATTATCTTGAATAATAATGACTTTATGAATAATAGCACAATAAATTTTAAATATCAATAACTTGATATTATATTGTAGGGAAAGTTTTAATACAATGTATGAAAATTTTGTATTAAACGTAGAATGGAGAGTGGGTGAATGATATAATTGCCCTATAAAGAAGTTTGGATTAAAGAAATAATTTAAAATACAAACATCAATTGTTGTAATTTTTCGAAATTATAGAAATTTTAAAAAATTAACAGTTGACTTACCCATAAAAAGATGGTAATATTTTAACAAGATGAAGCGTTAAAGTGATAAAGTAATAAAGTGAAATTGGGGGATTGGAATTATGAATAATTGGAAAAGACACATACCGGAAGGTTCAAGAGATATACTTTTTGAGGATTGTAATAATAAAATTAAGATTATAGATACACTTAGGAACTTGTATATAAGTACTGGTTATTTAGAAGTAATATCTCCAACACTAGAATTTTATGATGTGTTTCAGGGAGATGACGTATCAATTGAACAGGAAAAAATGTATAAGCTTTTTGATAATGCAGGAAGGATATTAGTGCTAAGGCCAGATATGACTATGCCAATAGCGAGAATTGCTGCGACAAAGCTTCGTGATTCAGCATACCCACTTCGAATATGTTATAGCGGCAATATATTTAGAATAAATGAAGACTGGAATGGAAAGGTTAGTGAAATGACCCAATCGGGGATTGAAATAATTGGAAGTGAAAGCCCAAAAGCAGATGCAGAAGTAATAATAACTGCTATTTCAGCTTTACTTGCTATAGGAGTAAAAAAATTTGAACTCGAAATTGGTCAAGCAGAGTTTTTCAAGGGCCTTATTGAAGATATAGAGCTTGATTATGAAGAAATGGAAAGATTAAGGGGTCTTGTTGAAAATAAGAACTTTGGAGCTTTAAGAGAATTTATAGATGATAAAGAAGCAACATTTGGTATAGTAAATCTAGAGGCTTTGAAAAAATTGCCAGAGTTGTTTGGTGGAATTGAAGTACTTTGCGCTGCGAGAATGTTAACTCAAAATAGGAGAGCGCTTGCAGCACTTGATACTATCGAGAAAATTTATGAGCGTATAGTAAGTGTAGGACTTGGTGAATATATTTCTATTGATTTAGGAATGGTACAGCATATTGATTATTATACAGGGATAACTTTTAGAGGATATAGTAGTGAAGTAGGAACGACAATCATTAGTGGAGGAAGGTATGATAACCTAATATCAAAATTTGGTGCATCAATGCCAGCAGTTGGATTTGCCATAGATGTGGACAATATTCAATCTGTACTTTCAAAGCAAGGTAATGATAATGAGAAGGCTAATGAAAAATTCATGATTTATTTTGAAAATTCTTTAGTAGCATGTGCATATAAGGTTGCAGAGAAAATTAGAGTTAAAGGGTTTAACACTGAATTAAGTTTATTTGAAGAAAAGGAAAAAGCTTTAATTTATGCACAGCAAAAGGGAATAGATAAAATGATTTGTATATTAGAGGATGATAAAATTGAATTAATAGAAACTAAAAGTAAAAAAAGCTTTAAGACAAGTTCTGAAAAATTTATTAATGGTTTAGATATGTTTATTAATATTTTGGGGGAATAACTATGAAAACAATACGTATAGCATTAACAAAAGGAAGATTAGAAAAGTATGCTATTTCCATGTTTGAAGATATCGGAATAGATTGTACAGATCTTAAAAATAAGGGAAGAAAATTAATTCTTAAGGATGTAAAAAACAATATAGAATTTGTTTTAGTTAAGTCTACAGATGTTTTAACTTATGTAGAACATGGCGCAGCAGATATTGGGATTGTTGGAAAAGATACTTTAATGGAGCAAAATAAAGAATTTTATGAAGTAGTAGATTTAAAGGTTGGCAAATGTATGTTTGCAGTTGCAGCACTACCAAGTTTTAAAAGTTATGATGGGTATAATCGTAAAAAAATAGCTACTAAATACCCAACAGTTGCAAAAGAATATTTTAAAAAAAATAATGAAGATGTTGAAATTATAAAACTTGATGGGTCAGTGGAACTTGCTCCAATCCTTGAGTTATCAGATGCAATTGTGGATTTGGTTGAAACAGGGGATACACTTCGGGAAAACGGATTGATTATTATAGAAAAAATATGTGATATTAGTGCAAGAATGATAGTAAATAGAGCTAGCATGAAGATGAAAAAGGATGAGATAGGTAATTTAATAGTTAAGGTTCAACAATATGTAGATAAAAATGAGGCGATGATAAAATGATAAAAATTACAGAGGCAAATAGCACTGATGGAAAAGAATATATGAAATTTTTAAAAAAAAGAACGGAGGATGTTCAAAAAGATGCAAATATTATAGTAGATAAAATTTTAGTAGATATAAGAACTAGAGGTGATGATGCTATAATTGAATACACTCAGAAATTTGATAGTAAATATATTACTTCTAAAAATTTTATTGTAACAGATGCAGAAATTAAAAACGCGTATAAAATGGTTGACCAAGGATTTTTAGATGCCATAACACTTTCAAAAGCAAATGTTAAGGAATTCCACGAAAAACAAGAGAGAAATGCTTGGATGATGACAAAAGAAAAGGGTGCTATTTTAGGCCAAACTGTAAGAGGACTAGAAAGTGTTGGAATATATGTGCCTGGTGGCACTGCAGCTTACCCATCATCTGTTATTATGAATGCAATTCCAGCAAAGGTTGCAGGTGTTGAAAATTTAGTGATGGTAACACCACCACTTAAGGATGGAACTGTGAATCCTAATATTCTAGTTGCAGCAGATATAGCTGGCGTGGATAAGATTTACAAAATGGGTGGTGCACAAGCGATTGCCGGACTTGCATATGGAACAGAAAAAATATCTAAGGTAGATAAAATAGTAGGACCAGGAAATATTTATGTGGCTATGGCCAAAAAAAGTGTGTTTGGATCAGTTGCCATTGATATGATCGCAGGCCCCAGTGAAATATTAATTATTGCAGATGAGTTTGCAAATGAACATTTTATTGCAGCGGATTTAATGTCTCAAGCAGAGCATGATGTTCTTGCGTCAGCTATGCTTATAACTACATCAAGAGACCTTGCAAATAAGGTAGTTAAGGAGCTAGAAATACAGATAAAAGATATGAGCAGGTGTAATATTATTAAGAAATCGTTAGAGAAATATGGAGTTATTTTAATAGCTCAAAATATAAAAGAAGCTATAGAACTTGCAAATGACATTGCACCTGAGCATCTTGAAGTAATGGTTCGTGAACCATTTAATTATTTAGGTGATATAAAAAATGCTGGTTCCATATTTTTAGGTGAGTATGCTCCAGAACCACTAGGAGATTATATGGCAGGACCAAATCATGTTCTCCCAACCAGTGGAACTGCAAGATTCTTTTCACCATTATCTGTAGATGATTTTATTAAAAAATCAAGTTATATATATTATACTAAGGAAGCACTAAGCGAAGTTAAGGACAAGGTAATAAAATTATCAGATGTTGAAGGGCTTACAGCTCATGGAAATTCGATTAAAGTGAGGTTTAAATAATGGTACAAGATTTTTTTAGAGAAGATTTAAGTGATTTTGAATCATATAGTGCAGGTAGGACTGATTATAAAGTTAGGTTAAATGCCAATGAAAGTTTTAGTAACCTTGATTTTGAAACTAGAAAAGAAATAGGCAAGGTAATAGAGAATTCCATTTATAATAGGTATCCAGATCCAGAGGCACTTGAGGTATGTGCGCTTTATGCTAAATATGCTAACGTTAAAAATATAAATGTAATGGCTGGAAATGGTTCAGATGAGTGCATTCAAATAATTGCTCATACATTTTTAAATACTGGGGATAAAGTAGCAATGCAAAGCCCTGATTTCTCCATGTATGGATTATATACTAAGGTTGCTGGAGGAATCCCAATTGAATTTCCACTAGGACCTGCATTAGAATTGGATGTAAAAGGTTTTATTAACATGGCTAATAGCGAAAAGGTTAAAATTGTATTTTTATCTAATCCTGATAATCCTACAGGTAATATTATTAAAAGAGAGGATATTATTAAAATAATAGAAGAATGCAAATGTATTGTAGTAATTGATGAGGCATACTTTGAATTTTATGGCGAGAGTATTTTAGATAAAATAGATTTTTATGAAAACCTAATAGTACTTAGAACTTGTTCGAAAATTGGTCTTGCAGCCATCAGGCTGGGATTTATGATTACGAATAACGTTTTAATGTCTGAACTTAAAAAAGTAAAGCCACCTTATAATGTGAATTCTATCACTCAGAGTATTGCATGTATTATACTAAAAAGACCGGAAATAATATATAACAATGTTAAAAACATAATTGCAGAGAGAGTTTACCTATGGGAAAAATTGAGCAATATTGATGGAATAAAGCTGTATAAAGCTAAAGCAAATTTTATACTAGTTGAGGTCTCAAATGCTTTAGAAATTAAAGAAAAACTTTTAAAACAAAGTATAAATGTGCGTTGTTATACTTCTGGTAAATTAGTAAACTGTTTGAGAATAACAATAGGAAGTAGAGAAGAAAACAACTGTTTATTAAAAAATATTATCTAAAAAAAGAGGTATTATATAAATTCAATTAACATTTCAAAAGGAGCGAGGTATATGATTCAAAGAGAAGCAGAAATATCAAGAAAAAGTAATGAAACTGATATTGAGGTACGTATAAATTTGGATGGGTCTGGAAATTTTGAAGGCGATACAGGTATAGGTTTCTTTGACCATATGTTAACCCTTTTTGCAAAACATGGACTCCTAGATTTATATGTTAAGGCTGTAGGAGATTTATTTGTAGATTCTCATCATACTATTGAAGATGTTGGTATAGTGCTTGGACTGGCAATTAAGGAGGCACTAAAAGGCAAAGAGGGAATCAAACGATATGGAACTAGTTTTGTACCTATGGATGAAACGCTGGCTACAGTGTCACTAGATTTAAGCGGGAGACCTTACCTGGTATTTGATGCTGATTTTACAGTAGATAAAATTGGAGATTTTGATACAGAAATGGTGGAAGAATTTTTTAGGGCTTTAGCTATGAATAGTGGGATAACGCTCCATGCAAGGATTATATACGGGAAAAATAACCATCATATGGTGGAAGGCTTATTTAAAGCTTTAGGAAAAGCATTAAGTGAAGCCCTAACATATGATAAAAGGATAAAAGGCGTTATGTCTACAAAAGGATCTTTATAAGGAGGAAAACTATGATAGCAATAGTTGATTATGGTGTTGGAAATTTAAATAGCGTTCAAAATGCACTTAAGTCATTAAATATACAGTCAATTATATCATCAGATGCTGAGGAAATATCTAAATGCAAAAGTATCATTGTTCCAGGGGTAGGTGCTTTTCCAGATGCGATGAAGAATATGAAAGAGACTGGAATAGATAAGGTAATTATACAGGCTGCTAAAGAAGGAAAACCAATACTTGGCATATGTCTAGGTATGCAACTCTTCTTTGACGAAAGTTGTGAGGTTGAAAAATGCCCTGGACTTGGATTATTAAAAGGAAATATTATAAAACTGGAGGGTTCTATAAAAATTCCACACATGGGATGGAATAGCTTATCTTTTGAAAATAACTCTCCATTACTTAATGGCATAGAAGAAAATCAGTATGTATATTTTGTACATTCTTATTATGCAGTAAATTGTGAGGAGGGTATTATAAATGCATATAGTATGTATGAGAAAAAGATACCTGCAATTGTAAGTAAGGGCAATATATTCGGTTTGCAGTTTCATCCAGAGAAAAGTGGAGATTTTGGGATGAAATTACTTAAAAACTTCGCGGAGGTAGTATAATGAAAATATTTCCAGCAATAGATTTAAAGGGTGGAAAATGTGTTAGACTTTTTCAGGGTGAATTTATGTCAGCGAAAGTTGTAGGGGAAGATCCACTACAAACTGCTTTAAGTTTTACGAATAAGGGAGCAGAATATTTACATATGGTAGATCTGGATGGGGCATTAAGAGGATCTATTGAAAATTTGAATAGTATAAATAAAATTATTAATGATTTGAAAATTCCTATTCAACTTGGCGGTGGAATTAGAAGTATAGATACTATAGAGATGTTAATTAGCAAAGGATTAAGTAGAGTTATACTTGGTACTGCAGCTTTAAACAATCCGACACTTGTAAAAGAAGCAGTTAAAAAGTTTGGAGATAAAATTGCAATTGGAATAGATGCAAGAGATGGTTTTGTAGCAGTAGAAGGCTGGCAAAAAAGTAGCAAAGTTGAATATATAGATTTTGCAAAACAAATGGAGAATATAGGTATAAAAACTATAATCTTTACTGATATAAGTCGTGATGGAACTTTGACTGGACCCAATTTTGAGGCAACTGGAAAAATTAATGATGAGGTTTCATGTGATATTATTGCATCAGGTGGCATGAAATGTATTGATGACATAAAAAAGCTTAAGAAAATGAACATTTATGGAGCAATTATTGGAAAAGCACTTTATAGTGGCAATATATCGCTTGAAGAGGCAATACTTGAGGGGAGGGCTTAACAGATGCTTACTAAAAGAATCATACCTTGCCTTGATGTAACTAATGGAAGGGTAATGAAAGGAATAAACTTTGTTAATTTAACTGATGTAGGAGATCCTGTTGAAATTGCTGAGTTCTACAACGGCGAAGGTGCAGATGAAATCGTATTTTTAGATATAACAGCCACTCATGAGGGAAGAAAAACAATGATTGATGTTATAAAAAGGACTGCTGAGAAAGTATTTATTCCACTCACTGTAGGAGGAGGAATTAAAAGTATAGATGATTTTAAAGAAATACTTAGAGCTGGAGCTGATAAAATCTCTATAAATTCTGCTGCAATTCGTAATCCTAAACTCATAACGCAGGCTGCAGAAAAATATGGAAGCCAATGCGTTGTTGTTGCTATAGATGGAAAGAAGAATGAGAACAATATAGGGTGGCATGTAGTTATAAATGGTGGAAGAATAAATACGGGACTAGATGCAGTGAAATGGGCAAAAGAGGTTGAGCAGCTAGGTGCAGGTGAAATACTTTTAACAAGTATGGATGCTGATGGAACAAAACAAGGGTATGATATAGAATTTATAAATGCAATAACAGATATTGTAAATATTCCTGTAGTTGCATCAGGTGGCTGCGGGAAAATAGAGGATTTTTATGATGTTTTTAAAAAAAGTGGAGCAGATGCTGCTCTTGCAGCTTCTTTATTTCATTACAAGGAACTTTCCATTAGAGAAGTAAAAGAGTATCTTAAACATAAAGATATAGAAATTAGAATTTAAGTAAATAATAAAAAATAAAGAAATGTGGTGGTTAATTTGGATAGTATAAAAGAAATTCAATTTAATAAGGGGTTAATACCTGCAATTATTCAAGAACAATGTAGTGGAGAAGTTCTAATGCTTGCATATATGAACGAAGAGTCTTTTAAAAAAACAATGGAAACTGGAACTACTTGGTTTTTTAGCAGATCAAGAAATAAGTTGTGGAACAAGGGAGAAACATCAGGTCATTTTCAATATGTAAAAAGTATAAGTTTTGATTGTGATGGAGATACAATTCTTATTAAAGTAGAGCAAGTTGGAGCAGCTTGTCATACTGGTAATAAAACTTGTTTTTATAGAGAAATTTGGAAGGAAAAAGTATAGCTAAAAAGCAATAATAGAAACTAAGGGTTTAAAATAAAAATAAAAGGAGAATTGTAAAATGAGTGAAACTAATGTAGTACAGGAACTTTATAAGATAATTGAGGATAGAAAAGCTAGTCCTATAGAAGGGTCATATACTAGTTATTTGTTTGAAGAAGGAATAGACAAAATATTAAAAAAAGTAGGAGAAGAAAGTGCAGAAGTAATAATTAGCAGCAAAAACGATGATGATAAGGAGACTGTTGGAGAAATATCAGACTTATTTTACCATACATTAGTGCTTATGGTTGCAAAGGGTATAAAAATAGATGCTGTTGTAGCTGAACTAGAAAAAAGAAGAGGAAAGATATGCAATAAAAAACAAAAAAGAGTAGATAGTGAAGGTATTCATTAATATAAACACTTTAATTTGATTTTTATAAAAAGACTATTATATAATTATAGCTGAAGATTTTAATCTTCAGCTATAATTATTTTTGATTTGTATTTATTAAAGCTGCTAGCCATACTTTTAGTTAAATTAGAATCTGTAATGATAAAATTAACTTTGCTAATTGGAACGATATTAATTGTAACATCCCTACCAAATTTACTACTGTCAGCTGCTACTAATATTTCTTTTGATCTTTCGAGGATAGTCTTTCGTATTACTGCCTCTTGCATGTTAAAATCTGAGATTCCATTTTCTAATGTAATTCCACCTGCGCAAATGAAACTTTTTTGAATATTGAGTTGAGAAAAGTTAAATATGTAGTCATAGGATACAATAGACCTTTCATTATGTCTTACTTTCCCACCAATTACAATAATATCATGTTTGCTATTTATTAATTCATTTAATACTGGAATAGAGTTAGTTATGATTGTTAAGTTCTTTTTATTTGTTAGGTATTTTGTAAGTTGATAGGTGGTTGAACCACTGTCAATAAAAATACAATCCCCATCATTTATAAATTCGCTACACTTCTTTCCAATTGATTGTTTTTGAAGCAAGTTATTGCTCATTCTATTTTCCATGGTAGGCTCGCCAAAGGTGATGAGCTTTATTTTTGCCCCTCCATATACCTTTTCAATTTTGCTTTGTTTTTCTAGAATAGATAAGTCACGCCTAACTGTTTCTATGGATATGTTAAATGCAGTCATGAATTCAGAGATAGTAACTACATCTTTTTTTGAAAGTAAATCTAAAATTTTTTTTTGCCTTTCGCTTGGTAACATAAAATCACTCCCTTAAAGTTTCTTTATTATTATATAAACAATTTATCATAAATAATGACAATATACAAGAAATTGATCTAAAAAGTATAAACAAATTATCATATATGTAAAGAAAGTATGTCATAACATTGTATAAACATGATAAACAGATAGTGATAATTTACAAAATCTTAACCTGTTCATAATATAGTTTAACATTTATAAATGTATACTAAAAGTGCGATGATCTTAAAAGTAAAACATTTTGGAGGTGAATTAAATGTTAGAGCTCAGAAATATAACAAAAAGATATGATGGTAAATTAATATTAGATGATATAAATATAAAAATAGAAAATGGAGAGATTGTTTCTATGCTTGGACCAAGTGGAAGTGGTAAAACTACATTACTTAATATTATTTTGGGAATAACGACTATGGATAGTGGATCAATTATATTTAATGATATTGATATAAGCAAAGTTTCTATGAAGGATCGTGGATTTAATATTGTTTTTCAAGACTATGCACTTTTCCCTAATCTTAATGCTTATAAGAATATCGTATATGGGCTAAGAAATAAACCTAATTTAGTAAGTAAGGAGGAGCTTTGCGGACTTATAGATTTTTTAGAGTTAAAACCTCATTTATACAAAAGAATTCATGAGTTATCTGGTGGACAAAAACAAAGAGTGGCACTCGCAAGAACCCTTGCAATAAAACCAAAGATACTTCTTCTAGATGAACCGCTTAGTGCTCTTGATGGAGTTATAAAGGAGACAATAAAGGAGAAAATCAAGGCTATTACTAGAGAATATAAACTCACGACGATTATTGTAACTCATGACGCGGAGGAAGCTTTAACTATGGCAGATAAGGTATTGATTATTGATAAAGGTAAGGTTTCGCAATATGGGTCGCCAAAAGAAATAGTACATGAGCCTAAAAATAATTTTGTGGAAGAGTTTATACTACGTCAATTGAAAATAAAGAAAGATAACATTTACAACTTATTTGGAGATAACTATGTATAGAAAAAAAACAGAAACTAAAATTATATTTATTGTTATTACGTTATTTTTTATAGCATTTCTTTTTACTCCTTTATTAGTACTTTTAAGCAAGTCTCTTAATAGTGATAAAGGAATAGGATTTTTTAACTATTATTTAGTTACACATAATAAGGAATTTTTAAGTTCTATAGGAAATAGTATAAAAATTTCTATAATAACTTCACTTATAACAACGATTTTAGCTTTTATACTTGCTTACGGAGTAAACTGCACCAAAATGTTTAGACCTTTAAAAAACCTAATAAAGATAGGAATTTCAATACCAATGCTCTTACCTACTATAACTTATGGTTTCGCTATAATATATTCTTTTGGTAAGCAAGGATTGCTTACAAAACTTTTTGGAAGAGAGCTATTTAAAATTTATGGCTTTAATGGACTTTTGTTAGGTTATGTAATTTATACCCTTCCCTCAGCTTTTCTTCTCATTAATAATTCTTTTGAGTATATTGATAAAAGATTTATTATTGTATCAAAGCTTATGGGTGATAATTTATTTAAAAGTTTTATGAATACAATTTTCAGGCCTTTAATTGGAACGCTTGGCGGGGCCTTTGTACTTAGCTTTATTTTGAGCTTTACAGATTTTGGTATACCGGCATCAGTAGGTGGTACATACACCGTAATATCAATGCAGCTTTATCAGGTAATGCTGGGATCTATACCAGATTTTAATGCTGGAGCTGCTATAGCAATACTTATGCTTTTACCTGCAGTTTTCGGGGTGTTACTTTTAAATTACCTTGAAAAATTCAATTTTAGCTATGACAAATTTACAAGGATCGAACTATGCAAAAACAAATTTAGAGATATTGCTTTTGCTCTAGTATCAGTTAGTGTTGTGGCCTCAATTATGTTAACATTTTTAGTTATGTTTGTAGCACCTTTTGTAAAAAATTATCCTTATGATATGAGTTTTACGACCAAGCTTTTTAAAAATACTATTTTATCAGGAGATATTTTGGAGGTGTATGGGAATTCATTTTTAGTATCAATTATTTCAGCGGGTTTTGGTACTATGATATGTTACAGTGCAGCTATTGTAAATGCTCGCTCGTATATGAATAAGAAAGTCAAGATGACGATGGATGCATTTTCAATGATAACTAATACGGTACCAGGCATGGTTTTAGGACTTTCATACTTAATGCTATTTAATAAGAGTGATTTAAAAGGAACTTTCACTATAATAATAATTTGTAACACCGTACATTTCTTTACTACACCTTATCTCATGGCTAAAAATTCCTTGTCAAAAATGAATCCAACCTGGGAAACAACAGGAGAATTAATGGGGGATAACTGGATAAAAACTATAATGAGAGTGATTATTCCTAATTCAATAATAACAATAGTCGAGATGTTTGGATATTATTTTATAAATTCCATGGTTACAATTAGCGCTATTATTTTTCTTGTAACTGCAAGAACTTCTATGTTAACAAGTAAAATTAACGAACTCCAATACTTTCAAAATTTTAACGGGGTTTTCACACTGTCTATACTTATATTTTTGACTAATATATTTATCAAACTTGGCTGTGACTTAATTAACAAAAAAATAGCTATCCACAAATAAAGTAAAAAACAAAAAATGTAAAGCGAAGGAGAATTTATTATGAATAAAATATTTAAAATTATTACAATTTCTTTAATGGTATGTTCAATGTCAGTAGCATTTATAGGTTGTAGTCCTAAGAGTGCACAAAAGGTAGTTATTTATACTAATGCAGATGAAGAAGCTGTGGCATCTATGGAAAAAACTCTTAATGAATCAGGTTTCGACGGAAAATATGTATTACAAACTCAAGGAACATCTGAACTTGGAGGAAAGTTAATGGCAGAGGGTAGTGATATTGAGGCGAATTTAGTAACAATGAGTTCTTATTTTATAGACAGTGCACAGAAGAAAAACAATATGTTTGAGAATTTAACTTTTGAAACTAATACACTCGAGAAATATCCAACTTATTATACACCAATACTTGCAAACACAGGTGCTATATTCGTTAACACAAAGGTTATGAAAGAAAAGGGAATTACTATGCCCAGTTCTATAAAAGATTTAACTAAAGATGAGTATAAAGGATTAGTTTCTATTCCTAATATAATGAATTCATCAACAGCTTGGCTTCTTATTCAGTCAATTATAAGTGAATATGGTGAAAAAGAAGGTAGTGAGGTACTTCGCAAATTAATTTTAAATTGCGGACCTCATGTTGAAACTTCAGGATCAGGGCCAATAAAAAAAGTTAGAGTAGGAGAAGTTGCAGTAGGATTTGGACTTCGTCATCAAGCTGTAGCTGATAAAGCTAAAGGACTCAATATTGATTATATTGATCCAATAGAAGGTAATTATTCGCTTACAGAATCAATTGCAGTGGTTAAAAAGAAAGATACAGCAACAACAAAACTTGCTATGGAAATGGCCAAAGTTATAGTAACTAAAGCAAGGCCTGCACTTATTAAAGATTATCCTGTAGCACTTTATAAAGGTGAGACTATCAATAAATTAAATAAACCAGGAAATCCTAAAAAGTTTGTGAAGCCATTAACAGTTGAACTTCTTAAACAACATCAACAATTCTTTACAAATTCAAAATAAGTAAATAGAGGGGTA
Organism: Clostridium frigoris; assembly: GCF_018861865.1. Taxonomy (GTDB): domain Bacteria; phylum Bacillota; class Clostridia; order Clostridiales; family Clostridiaceae; genus Clostridium_AD; species Clostridium_AD frigoris. Next base: position 10,981 of record NZ_JAHLDV010000007.1, on the reverse strand, counting down.
GTTAATATGGAAAATTATAAACTTTTAACACCAGGACCGCTTACAACAACAAAGACGGTTAAAGAAGAAATGCTTTTTGATAGGTGTACTTGGGATGACGAATATAAAGCAATAACCAAAAAGATTAGATTTGAGCTTCTTGAAATAGCTGTAGCATCACCTAAGGATTATACTACAGTTCTTATGCAAGGAAGCGGAAGTTTTGGTGTTGAGTCAGTTTTACACTCCACTATAAGTGGAAAAGACAAGTTGCTCATAATATCAAATGGAGCTTATGGTGAAAGAATTATAAAAATGGCTAAATGTATTGGTATTAATTATATTAGTTTTAAATTAGAGTATGATAATGTTTTTAAAACGTGCGACATAAAAGATATTCTTGATAATGATATAGAGATAACACATATTGCTATGGTCCATTCTGAAACAACCACAGGTATAATTAATCCAATAGAGGAGATTGCAAAAATATCTAAGGATTATGGCAAAATATTGATTATTGATGCAATGAGTAGTTTTGGAGGAATACCAATTAATGTACAAAATTTAGAAATAGATTATTTGGTTAGTAGCTCAAATAAATGTATCCAAGGAGTGCCTGGGTTTTGCTTTGTAATTTGTAAGATAGAGAGACTTATTAAATGCTTTGGAAATTCCAAGAGTTTATGTTTGGATTTATATGATCAGTGGAAAAGTATGGACAAGGATGGACAATGGCGATTTACATCGCCTACTCATGTAGTTGCTGCTTTTTCAAAGGCAATCGACGAATTAATTGAGGAAGGTGGGGTAGAAGCGCGAAATGATCGTTACAAGAAAAACAATTGTTTACTAAGAAGTAAATTAAAGAATATAGGGTTTGATGCTTATATAAAGGAAGAACTCCAATCTCCCATTATAACTACTTTCCTTTTTCCGAGCGAAAATTTTGACTTTAGCGATTTCTACAATTACGTGAAGGAAAGGGGATTCGTTCTATACCCTGGTAAGTTAACAGAGGTTAATTCCTTTAGAATAGGTAATATTGGTGAAATATATGAAGAGGATATTGAGAAAGTATGTAACATAATTGAAGGATATATGGGGGGAGAAAAACATGAATAAAGTTGAAGGAGTTATATTTGATTGGGCAGGAACAACCGTAGATTTTGGATGCTTCGCACCTGTAAATATATTTTTAAAAATATTTAAAAAAATGGGAGTAGAAGTAACGATGGAGGAGGCGAGGGCCCCCATGGGAATGCTTAAAAGGGATCATATTAAGGCTATGCTCCAAATGCTTAGAATAAGGGAAATTTGGAAAGAAAAATATGGTAGAGATTTTAATGAGAAGGATATTGATGATTTGTATAGTGATTTTAAGCCTTTACTTATTGCATCGCTCGCGGAATATACAGACCCAATTCCAGGGGTTATAAATACAGTTAGAATAATAAGAAACAGTGGAATGAAAATTGGTTCAACTACGGGATACACAGATGAAATGATGGAAATAGTAGTAGCTTGCGCTAAGAAAAAGGGGTATGAGCCAGATTGCTTTGTAACACCCGAGACTACAAACTCTATTGGTAGACCGTATCCATATATGATATTTAAAAACATTGAAAAATTAGGGCTTACGACTTCATGGAAGGTTGTAAAAGTAGGTGATACAATATCTGACATTAAAGAAGGGATAAATGCCGGAGTTTGGTCTGTAGGCGTAGTAGTTGGAAGCTCGCAGATGGGACTGAGTTATGAGCAGTTTATTAATCTTCATGATAATGATAGAAATGAAGTTATTAAAAATACCGAGGATAGTTTTTTTAAAGCTGGTGCAGATTTTACTATAAAAACTATGATGGAGCTTCCGGGGCTTATTGAAAAGATTAATAAATTGATGAATGAAGGTAAAAGACCGAATGCAAGATAACACAGGATTAAATTCTGAAGGTGATGTTAATTTTAGCAAAAGTCGAGAAAATTTGATAAATTCACTTGATGATAAGAGTAAAGATTTTTTAGAAGCTGATGAAGCTATATTTATGAGACAATCAATGTCTACTCCTTGTATGGACGTAATTGTTAACGCAAAAGGGTGTTACGTTTACGATATGGCAGGGAAGAAATACTTAGATTTTCATGGTAATAGTTTACATCAAGTAGGTTATAAAAATTCCTATGTAATAGATGCCGTTATAAATCAAATGAAGGAGCTACCATTTATTCCTAGAAGATACACTGCAGACGTTGCTATAAGAGCTGCGAATGCGTTAGTAAATAAGACAACATCAAAGGATTATAAAGTATTATTCACTCCATCGGGTACTGCAGCTGTAGGAATTGCACTTAAAATTGCAAGAAAAGCCACAGGAAGACATAAGGTTATATCTATGTGGGAATCATTTCACGGGGCAGGACTTGATGCCATTTCTGTGGGGGGAGAATATGCTTTTAAAAAGGATATGGGACCTCTAATGACAGGATGCATAAAGGCAATCCCCTACAATGGGTATAGGAATTTAATTGGGAGTGAAAGTAGAGATGATGTATCTAAGTTTTGCTTAAATTATATTGAATATATAATAAAGAATGAGGGAGATATAGGAGCTATATTATTAGAACCTGTAAGAGCTACAGACACACATATACCTCCTAAAAGCTATTTTAAAAAACTTAGAGAAATATGTGATGAAAATGAAATATTATTAATCTTTGATGAGATACCTACAGCGATAGGTAGAAGTGGTGAATTTTATGTGCATCAAATTTTTGATGTAGAGCCAGATATAATTGTACTTGGTAAGGGACTTGGTGGTGGAATAATACCTCAAGCGGCCGTGCTAACAAAAACTAAATATGATAAAGCGGGAGATATTTCTCTAGGACATTATACCCATGAAAAACCAGCTGTAGGATGCGCGGCTATCTGTGCAACTATAGATTTTATTGATGAAAATAAACTAATAGATAATTGCAGAAAAATATCGGAGTACGTAAAAGAAAAGGCTAAGGAACTTTATAACGTTTATGATTGTATTGGTGATATACGAATCTTAGGATTATTAATTACCTTTGAATTTGTAAAAAGTAGAAATTCAAAGGTGAAATATGAAGAACTAGCAGAAAAGATTTTATATAAATCACTAGAGCTTGGGTTGTCATTTAAAGTATCATCAGGAAATTGTATAACTTGGCATCCACCACTTATTGTCACGAAAAGCGAAATTGATAAAGCTTTTAGTATATTTGATCGGGCTATTAAGTGTAGCTTAACAACATATACAAATCTTAACTAATATTTCATGCAATAATTCGAAAACATGATTGAACTATATTAAAAACTAAATAAAAACATCCAATTTTACTAAAGTAATATGTACCCTATAGAGTAGACATTTTAAAAAGTCACTCTATAGGGTACATATTATTACATTGAAATTGGATGTTTTTATTTTATTTATAATTTATTAAAAATAAGATATTATTACAGGTTTAAATACTAAAATGAGGTTAACCAAACATAGTAACAGCTGCGAGTGCACCTACAAGGCCACCACAGATTGGAGCAACTACTGGTATCCATGCATATCCCCAATTAGAATCGCCTTTACCAGCTATTGGCAATATTGCATGAGCAATTCTTGGTCCTAAATCTCTTGCAGGATTAATAGCATATCCAGTTGGACCACCTAAACTTAAACCAATTACTAAAATTACAAATGCGGCAATAAGTGGACCAAATCCAGGAGCTGATTTGGTTTGAGCAACACCTAGTAATGCAAATACTAATACAAATGTTCCTATAAATTCTGATAAAAAGTTTGCTGGTGTATTTTTAATTCTAGGTGCAGTGCAGAATATAGCAAGTTTTCCAACTTTGTTATCTGTAGCTGCCCAATGAGGGTAATACATAAGCCATACTAAAACTCCACCAACTATTCCTCCAAGCATCTCAGCTACGATATAACCAGGTACAACTGACCATGATAAACTACCAATAGCAGCTAGTGATATAGTAAGTGCAGGATTAAATGAAGCACCGCTTGCTGTTCCAAAAATGTAAGCTGGAATACCAACTGCAAATGCCCAACCAAAAGTTATAACTATCCAGCCACCATCATGTCCATTTGTATCATTTAAAACTACATTTGCAACTACTCCATCACCAAGAAGAATGAGTAGTGCTGTTCCGAAAAACTCTGCATAATATGGTAACATAATATTTTCCCCCTCTATATATTATTTATTTCAGAAGTAGAATCTATTATGAATTCTACTTCTGTTAAATGTGTCTTTTTATTCTTCCCAGTCTCTAGATCTACCGACAGCTTTATGCCATCCTTTTAAAAGTTTAACTCTTTTTTCTTCTTCCATTTTAGAATGGAAAGATCTTGATAAGGCCCAGTTTTTTGAAATTTCCTCTTGATCTTTCCAATATCCAACTGCTAGGCCTGCCAAATATGCGGCACCTAAAGCTGTTGTTTCAATAACTTCTGGTCTATCAACTTGAACATCTAATATATCTGCTTGAAACTGCATTAAGAAGTTATTAGCACATGCACCACCATCGACTTTTAATGCTTTAAGAGTTATACCTGAATCCTCCTGCATAGCTTTTAATACATCATTTGTCTGGTAGGCTAAGGATTCAACTGCTGCTCTTATAAAGTGTTCTTTTTTAGTCCCACGAGTTAAGCCAACGATTGTTCCTCTTGCATACGGATCCCAATATGGTGCTCCAAGTCCAACAAAGGCAGGTACCATATATACACCATCTGTATCTTCAACAGCGGTAGCATATTCTTCTGATTCAGGTGCACTCTTAATCATCCTTAATTCATCTCTTAACCATTGAATGGCTGCTCCTGCAACAAACACACTTCCCTCAAGAGCATAGTTAACTTTGCCATCAATACCATAAGCTATAGTTGTAAGTAAACCATTATGTGATTCAACTGCTTTTTCACCAGTGTTCATTAATAGGAAACAACCGGTACCATAAGTGTTTTTAGCTGTGCCAGCTTCATAACAAGTTTGACCAAATAATGCAGCTTGTTGATCTCCTGCTGCGCCAGCTATAGCTATTGGAGAGCCAAATATAGAGCTATCAGTATATCCATAACAATAACTTGATGGTTTAACATCTGCAAGCATTGATTTTGGTATATCTAAAGTTTTAAGTATTTCATCGTCCCATTTCAATTCATGAATGTTGTAAAGCATTGTTCTAGAAGCATTTGTATAATCAGTTACATGAACCTTTCCATTTGTTAACTTCCAAATTAACCATGTGTCAATAGTACCAAATATTAAATTACCTTTGTCAGCTTCTTCTCTTGCTCCAGCAACATTATCAAGTATCCATTTAACTTTAGTTCCAGAAAAATAAGCATCAAGTATAAGTCCGGTTTTAGCTTGTACTACTTTATCAAAGCCTGTAGTTTTTAATTCATCACATATACCAGCAGTTCTTCTACATTGCCAAACAATAGCATTATATACAGGAACACCAGTATTTTTATTCCAAACTACTGTAGTTTCTCTTTGATTAGTTATACCAATGGCTGAAATATCTTTTGCTGTTATACCAATTTTGGCCATAGCTTCTTGTGTTACACCTAATTGAGTAGCCCAAATTTCCATAGGATCATGTTCAACCCAACCTGCTTTAGGGAATATTTGTGTGAATTCTTTTTGAGCTACGCTTACAATTAATCCTTCCTTGTTAAACACAATGCATCTTGAACTTGTTGTTCCTTGGTCTAGTGCAATTACATACTGAGCCATAATTTTTACACCCCTCATCAATTTAATTTAGTAACCGTTTACTTGATATTTATAAAAACCACGATATTATATTTAATAATATCGTGAATTTTTTAATAAAATATTAGTAAGCTGATACTATTATACCACGTAAATATTCTTTGTGGCTATAATATTTACTCCTGTATTAAGTACATTTTCGACAATTACATCACCTATGTGAATAGGTGCTTTTACTATAACGCCTTTTAATGCTTTTACACAATCAAACATTAAATTCTTGGGTATATCACTCTGCGTTTTTACAGGAACTACTTTAGCGTTTCCTCCAGAAACAAAAACAGATGAAGTGACGATTCGGGTAGGATTAGTACATTCTTTCTTACCGTAAGTCTCACCAATCTTACAATTGTTTCCTGATACACTTATAACTTCTTTGTCCTTAAGTTCTACTGTAAGAGCACAACCTACTGGACAGCCTATGCACGTCAATTCTCTTGTACTCATAATATATTACTCCTTTTCAACTTTAATAGTAATTTTTTTGCAGTCGCTGTATTTTTCAAAAACTGCCTTAGTTAATTTAACACTCTCCATTTCACCTGGTGTAAGTATCTTTTTCTTTAAGTGCATCTCGCGAACATCATCAAAGTAAACAGAGATATAAGCAGCTTTATGGACTTCGCCTACTCTAAATCTAACATCTATTCCATTACCTATGTTTTTAGGATTAATATTACTTGGTACTGTATACCTAACTCCATCAGTAGCGAAAACTTCAACACTCTGTCCCTCCTGATGAATTCCTTTTATACAGTCTGCGGCATTTTTACCAGCAGTATAACTTTCGGTAGTTACATTATCTACCAAATCATGAACATGAAGCACATTACCACAAGTAAATATTCCAGGTAGACTTGTCTGCATACTTTCATCGACTATTGGTCCACCTGTAACCCTATTAAGTACAATATTTGCTTTTCTAGAAAGCTCATTCTCAGGAAGAAGTCCAACAGATAATAGTAAGGTATCACAAGCGATGTATTCCTCAGTTCCAGTTATTGGTTTTCTGTTAGCATCAACCTTTGCAATAGTAACGCCGGAAAGTCTATCGTGACCATGTATATTTATTATAGTTGTGCTTAGTTTTAATGGAATGTTAAAATCATCTAAACACTGCACAATATTTCTTTTAAGTCCGCTTGAATGGGGCATTAACTCTACACAAGCTTTTACTTTTGAGCCCTCAAGAGTCATTCGTCTTGCCATTATAAGACCAATATCTCCAGAACCAAGAATTACTACTTCTTTTCCTGGCATTAATCCTTCAGCATTAACATATTTTTGCGCTGTTCCAGCAGTATAAATACCTGCGCACCTTGAACCGGGAATGTTTAAAGCTCCTCTTGGTCTTTCACGACATCCCATGGCAAGTATAATAGCTTTTGCCTTAAGTTCTAAAATACCATCTTCTGTATTTACAGCTGTAACTTGTTTATCCGAATTTACATCTAATACCATGGTATTTAGTTTATACTCAATTTTAAGATCAGTAGCTTTGTCTATAAATCGTTGTGAATACTCTGGTCCAGTAAGTTCTTCTTTAAAGGTATGAAGTCCAAAGCCATTATGAATACATTGGTTTAAAATGCCGCCTAATTGATTATCTCTTTCTAAAATTAAAATACTGTCTATTCCTTGGTCCTTTGCAGAAACTGCAGCTGCAAGTCCTGCTGGACCTCCACCAATAATGATTAAATCATATTCTTGCATATTTATTCCTTCCTCTCTATACTTAAAATTTATATTTTATAAAGATTGTTTATTTGTTCCAGTGATCAAAGTAGAATTTCCACCGAATTTTGTTACTTCCGAGCGGGGTATATTAAGTTCTTTTGCTAGAATGTCTACAACTTTTGTTGAACAGAAACCAGATTGGCATCTACCCATTCCAGCTCTTGTACGAAGCTTAACACCATCAAGTGTTTTTGCTCCAAGAGGTCTTCTTATAGCATCTAAAATTTCACCTTCTGTTACAGTTTCGCATCTACAAATAACTGTTCCATATTCAGGTATTTCTTTAATGATTGCTTTTCGCTCTTCAGTGGACATTTCTCTGAATTTTCTTATGCCTTTTCTTATTGGATTAAATTTTAAATTTTTTCCGGGATTTAGTTTATTTGTTATCATATCCACAACCATTACAGCAATACTTGGAGCACTGCTTAATCCTGGAGATGCAATTGATGCTACATTAATAAAGTCTTTAGCGTCAGCTGCTTCTTCAATTATAAAATCATCTGATTCAGTATGTGCTCTATTTCCTGCGAAAGAAGTTATAACCATATTCATAGGGAATGGCATTTCAATACTTAATTGAGCCTTTTTAACGATATCATCAATACCATCACGAGTTGTATCTAAATCTGCTTTGTCTTCTAAATCAACAGCATTAGGTCCAATTAACAGATTACCATCAACAGTTGGTGTAACTAGAACTCCTTTTCCAAGTTTAGTTGGAAGTTGGAAAATAGTATTTTTTATTAGTGCCCCTGCAACTCTATCAAATAAAACGTATTCTCCTCGTCTTGGTATTATGTTGATCTTATTCTTGCTAACCATATTATTCATTTCACCTGAATATAAACCGGCTGCATTTATTACAAATTTTGTTTCAATATCACCTTTATTAGTTTTTATAATATATCCATTTGAACTTTTTTCAATATTCTTAACTTCAGTTTCAAACTTAAATTCTACACCGTTATTATATGAATTTTCAGCAAGAGCAATAGTCATTTCATATGGACAAACTATTCCTCCTGTTGGAGCATAAAGTGCGCCAACGCAATGTTTTGTTATATTTGGTTCCATTTCTCTAACTTGATCACCATCAATAATAACTAAATCAGGAACTCCATTTAGTTTACCTTGTTCTAGTAAATGGTCAAGATCTGGCATATTCTTCTTATCGAAACAAAGAACTAAAGAACCATTTCTCTTAAATGGGAAATCCAATTCCTTTGCAAGGTCCGTAAACATTGCATTACCTTTTGCGTTTAATTTTCCTTTCAAAGTGCTTGGCTTAGCATCAAAACCACCATGTACAATTGCACTATTTGCTTTTGTTGTACCAGAAGCAACATCACTAGATTTTTCAATCACACAAGTTTTCACATTATATTTAGATAACTCTCTTGATATTGAGCAACCAATAACACCTGCACCAATAATAGTTACATCAAACATTATTTAACCTCCTAAATGCAAATAAAAAGAGAACCTTGATAAATAGACATAACATGTCCATAGATCAAGGCTCTCTTTTCTCCGCCTTTACTTATTTAATTACATATTATCATAATGTTTAGACGATTACAAGGGGGAAATAGTAAAAAAACGTAATTTCTAAACGATAACATAATAATATAAATTCTTGAATGAAAAATAATACTGTGATAAACTGAGCATAATAGTATAAGTCTGATTAAATCAAATTACTTTTATGATAATATATACTACAGACTAAAATAAAATTTTGGAGGAAACATCATTGGTAAATTTAGAACAACTCTTAATAGAGAACCCGGTTATTGCAGCAATAAGGAATGAAAAAGATTTGGAAAAAGTAATCCTTAGTAAAGTTCTTATTGTGTTTGTGTTATATGGAAGCATAATGAACATTAAGAAAATATCTGAGAGACTTAAAGAAGCGGGGAAGGTAGTATTTATTCATGTTGATTTAATAGATGGATTAAAGGGAGATTATGCAGGGCTGCTATTTATAAAGCAATGTGGTGATCCATATGGAATAATAAGCACAAGGCCGACCAATATAAAAAATGGGAAGAAATTAGGGCTTAGTGTTATACAAAGAATATTTGTACTAGACTCTTTGTCACTCGAGACAGGAATAAGAAATATACAATCAATACTGCCAGATGCTGTAGAACTTTTGCCGGGTATTGCAAGTAATATTATTAAAAGTATGGAAAATGAAGTGCGAGTACCAATTATAGCCGGTGGGTTAATTCAAACTAAGAAGGATATAATGCAGGCAATTGGTTCAGGAGCAATGGCTATTTCAACATCTAAACAAGAATTATGGAGTTTATCAGAGGAGTAGTTAAAATATAAATTTTAAATGAATGATAGCAGATTAAAAACATATAGGTTGAAATATAGAAAATAACAACCGTATCAATGATTTGATATGGTTGTTATTAATTATATACTGTGGTTTGGAACTAAAGGTATTACAGCTTAGTATACAAAAATTTAATAGCTATTAATAGGAAGTGAATAATATTGAATACAACAATAACATTAGTAAGGCATGGTGAAACCAACTGGAATGTTCTAGGAAAATTCCAAGGCTGCAAAGATATTATTCTATCAAATGAAGGTATTTTGCAAGCTCAATATTTAAATAAAAGATTTCAAAATGAGTATGATTATATTTATACAAGCCCATTAAAGAGAGCCCGCGCTACAGCAGAAATAATATCCAAAGGTAGTGATATTACACCTATAGTTGAAACAGGTATAACAGAAATAGATTTTGGAGAGTGGGAAGGTCTTACAATTAAAGAAGTTGAAACAAATTTCCCAAAAGAATTAGTTAAATGGAAAACTGATGAACTTAATGGACCAATGTGCGGTGGAGAGATAAGTCTTAAAATTGCGAGCATAAGGGCTAAAGAGGCAATTTTAAATATTGCAAGTAAACATCCCGGAAAAAATATTATAATAGTTGCTCATGGCGGAATTATTAAAGCTGGACTACTAGGCATATTTGACCTTAAAATGACCATGTATCATAAAATAATTTTAGGAAATACATCCGTATGCAAAATAGTTTTTGATAATGAATTAAGTCCTAAAATAATTACTTTAAATGATACAAGCCATCTCCCGGATAACTATAAGATAAAATCTTATGTTTAAGTAGTGAAAATTTAAAAGCAAATCCTGTCAATCATTTTTGAAAATGTCCCAAATTAAGTGAAACATTAGCACCAACGAATTGTTGGTGCTTTACTTTGTTTGAATTATAATTTTGGGTAAGTTTAATACACCTACTGAATACTAAACTTTTTTAAAAAGAAACATTCAGTAGATTTTATCAATGTATTTAAGCTGATTAAATATTAACCAGTTTTGTTTGATCTATGAGTTTGCTTGTCCAAGTATGCTTGAAATGATGCATGTTTCCAAGGATGACTCATAGGTG
>NZ_JAHLDV010000006.1 GCF_018861865.1 Clostridium frigoris | reverse complement strand
GGTCGGTGTCTTGTCAAATTATTATGAATAAATAATTTTTAGTTTTGCCAGGAGCCGTATGCGAGGTCCGCACGTACGGTTCTGTGAGAGGAAAGAAGTCGGAAATTTATTACCGACTTTTACCTACTCGATTTATTAAATCATCTCCTTCGGAGCTGCATATTAATGACTTCAGAAGGAGATTTGGTCTCTTACTGAAGTTTTATTTTTGCAAGGGTAGTTAACGCCTACTTATAGACGTGGAAACTTTCCTTCTGAAATGTCATTAAAATAATTTATAAACGGTTATTTATTAGACATTTTTTTCATAAATTTAATATGAAGTATTTTGTGAGGTGAATGTATGGATAATAAATTTTATAAAACAAGAGAAGTTATTGCAAGTAAGTTAGATTTGCCAAGAGATATTTTATTAGGGTTACCCAAAATTACTATTTTGGCAAATAATGAAATTAATATAGAAAACCATAAAGGAATAGTAATATTTGAAGAAGAAGAAATAAAAATAAATTCTAACGTGGGGCCGATTTCGATATATGGAAAAAATTTTAAAATATTATTTATAGGGGGAAACACAATAACTTTAAGTGGTAATTTTAAATCAGTTGTGTATGAATGTCATGAATAATTTTAAAAAATATAAAAAAGGTATCGTCACAATGGAAATCCAATCATTAATTCCAGAAAAATTTATAAATTTATTATGGAAAAATGATGTTGTAGTAAAAAATATACGAAAGATTAATATAACAACTGTTATTTTAGATGTAAAACTAAGTAATTATGGTGAAATTAGTAAAGTTGCAAAAAGAACAGGTACTAGAGTTAAAATTGTAGGCCGAAGTGGAATGTCCTTTTTTATAATAAAATTAAGGAGTCGAGTTGCTCTTTTAGTTGGAATAATATTATTTGGTAGTATAATATATTATTTATCTACGTTTGTATGGAATATAGAAATTAATACAGAAAACTATATAAGTCCATATGAGCTTAGAAATCAAATTAAAGGATTTGGCGTAATGCCAGGAATTAGAAAGAAAAACGTAGATGTTTATGATATTGAAAGCAAAATCTTAAGAAGTAATGATGAAATAATGTGGGTAAAAGCAAGAATTGATGGTGTGAAGCTAAAAGTTGATGTAATAGAAAGGCAGTCTCCACCTATTATAGTTAGCAATAAAACCCCTTGTAATTTAATAGCGACTAAAGATGGTATAGTAGCTAGGGTATATACGACGGATGGTACAGCCATTGTGAAAGATGGCGACGCCGTGCAAAAGGGTGATATATTAGTTAATGGTGAGCAAGGCAAAGAAGGGAGTGTTTACCCTGTACATGCGAAAGGTGAAGTTATAGCAAGAACTTTTTATGAGCAGATTAAAGAAGTCCCAATAACCAAGGTAACAAGGGTGAAAACAGGGAACATTATTAGTAATTTTTACATTAAATTAGGAAATAAAAAAGTTTATCTTAAAAATAGCTTAAATCCATATAAAACTTATGATAAAATAGAAAATAACAATAAGTTTGTACACAAAGAAATCTATTATGAAGTTAAAGTAAAAAATATACCTGCGGATGTTACTAAAACAAAGTATGAAATATATTCTAACATTTTGAGAAAGTTAGATAAAAGTGTAAAGATAATAAACAAAATAGAAAGTGTAAAAAAAGAAAATGATAAGTATTCTATAAGAGTTTTGGTTCTTGCTGAAGAAAATATTGCAGGGGAGGCAGGTATAGTAGCCGAAAAAATTAGTGAATCTAAAAAAACAGTACAATGAAAAGCAGTATTATATTAAAACAGAAATAAAAATTGATATATGAATCTCTTGCAGAGCTGTTTCGCGACCCATGAGATGATTTAATTTACTTTAGAAGAAAAGGTGAGGTATGGGGGTATGAGAAATATTAGGGAACTTATAAAGTTCAAGAAGACAAAGCCGTATTTAATTTTTATAGTTACGACAATTATAATGTATTCAATTTTAGTAACAGCTTTAGTTCCTAAAAAGTACACTTTAAATGTTGGGGATATTGCAAAGGTAGATATAAAAGCTCCAAGAGAAGTTGAAAACGAACTCTCTACAAAAAATGATATAAAAAAGGCTGTAGAAGGTGTAGAAAAACAAACAATAAAAGTTCCCGTTAATGAAAAGGCTATAGAGAATATAGATAAGTTATTTTCTACAGTAAGTAAGTTAAATGCTGGTGATGTTAATAATGAAGACTCAGCTGGAAGAGTAGCATTAGAAAAGGAGAAAATAACATTACTAAAAAAAAGTAATCCGATTTCTAATTTTAGTTATGAAAACTATCAGTTTTTAATAAATTTAGAACTTAAACAAGCAAATGAATTAGAAAAATTTATTAAAAAAACAATGACGACAATTTATAATATAACTACAATTAATGAAAATAAGCCTGAAGAAATTGTTATGGCAAAGGGTATGATTGCAACAGCTTTTATAAACTCGAATTTTCCTAAGGATATAAGAGAAATAGGAATAGCCATTGCAAATGTAGAAGTTCGTCCTAATACAATATATGATAAGGCAAGTACGAATGTGGCAATTAAAGAAGCTGAAAAGAACGTTAAACCGGTTATTATTAAGAAAGATCAAATTATTGTAAAAGAGGGGGAACCAATAACATCTGAACAAATGTCATTACTTGAATCATTAGGGCTTCTAGACAATACAAATAATTTTGATTTGTCATTATACTTAAGTTTAGCGGCACTTGTTTGTTTTGTAGTTCTGATTCAATGGTTCTATTTATACAAGTACCATCCAGAAATTTATTATGATACAAAAAAATTAATTATGCTTAATATTCTTAGCATAATTGCGATATTGCTTGCAAGGGTTCTAGGCATAATTTCAATATTTGTAATTCCTCTAGCTTGCGTGCCTATGCTTATGTCCATTTTAAGTAATGATGAAGTATCCGTAGCCTTAAATATTCTTAATTGTATTTTGATTAGTGTTGCAGTTAATTTTAACTTTGAAATTACAATACTTGCTGTACTAAACTCTATTGCAGGAGTTATGTTACTTAAGAAAATGCAACAAAGAAATGATATATTATATTCATCTTTATACATTGCAATGGTGAATTTGGTTATGTATCTTTCAATGGGTTTTTTGCTTAGTAATAGCATAATGGAGGTATTAAAAAAAGCAGGACTGGTTTACATAGCAAGTCTATTAGCTGGAACACTTACTATAGGTTTTTTACCATTCTTTGAGAGCTTTTTTGATATAGTAACAACAGTAAAACTTTTGGAACTGTCGAATCCGAACCATCCTCTACTAAAGAGGCTACTATTAGAAGCACCAGGTAGTTATCATCATTCAGTACTTGTAGCTAATTTATCAGAGGTTGCAGCGGAAGTAGTTGGAGCAAATCCTGTTTTAACAAGGACTTGTGCATATTATCATGATATTGGCAAGATAAAGAGACCCTATTTCTTTAAAGAAAATCAATTAGGAAATGATAATCCACATGATAAAATAACTCCAAATTTAAGCACACTTATAATTATTTCTCATGTGAAGGATGGACTAGAGCTTGCAAAAGAATATAAAATACCTAAGGTCATTCAAGATGTGATAGTGCAACACCATGGCACAACTCTAGTTAAGTATTTTTATGTAACTATGAAAAATTCTAGTGAAAATCCAGATGAAATTAAAGAAGAAGATTTTAGATATAAGGGGCCTAATCCCGAAAGTAAAGAAGCGGCTATTATAATGCTTGCGGATGCAGTTGAAGCGGCCGTAAGATCAATTCCCAATTCTACTAAAGGTAAAATAGAGGAAATGGTTAATAATTTAATAAAAGCTAGGCTTAATGATGGACAATTGGATAATTGCGATTTAACTTTAAAAGATTTAGAAAAGATAAGAAAATCATTTCTAAAAGTGCTTTCAGGGATATATCATGACAGAATAGAATATCCACTAGACAAATGGGAAAATGGTAAGGCTATTGAGAATAAGGAGCAAATTAAAATAAACTAGAATAATAAAAAACTTAGTTTATGATTAAAAAGAACAAGTAAAGGAGTGAAAATAAGTATGATTTTAATTGATAATAGGCAAAATAAGATTGAAGTTACAAAGGAACTTGAAACCGTAATAAAAGATGTTATCGAGTATACACTTATTGAGGAAAAACTCTTTGTAGATAATGAAGTTAGTGTTATATTTATAGATAATGAAGAGATTAGGAAAATAAATAAAAAACATAGGGAAATAGATAAAATTACAGATGTGTTATCTTTCCCAATGTTAAACTATCCAGAGAACAAGGTTTTTAAAGAGGTGTATATAAATTATAAATTTGATCAAAGTGATTTATACGATGATAAGTTAGTAATTGGTGATGTTGCATTGTCACTTGAGAAATCAAAGGAGCAAAGCGAAGAATTTGGACATTCCTTCATTCGTGAATGTGCCTATCTAACAGTGCACTCAGTTTTGCATTTACTTGGATATGATCATATGGAGGAAACTCAAAAAAAAGTTATGAGAAAGAGGGAAGAAGAAATATTAAACAATTTTAGTTTAACCAGATAAATTACAATAGGGTTATGTTCGTGTGCCTTACTTTAGAGAATATCGTTAAAGGTGGTTAAGTATGAAAGTAAAGAAATTAGTTGATAGTTTTAATTATGCAATTGAAGGGATTATATACTCAATTCGTACACAAAGAAATATGAAAATACATATGTTAACTACTATATTAGTACTTACTGCCACGTTTTTTTTTGACTTATCAAAAATAGAACTTTTAATTATTACTATAACTATAACACTCGTAATAGTGGCTGAAATGATAAATACCGCAGTAGAATGTGCAATAGATGCCACAACAAATTTCTATCATCCACTAGCTAAAATTGCTAAAAATGTGGCGGCCGGAGCAGTGCTTGTAACTGCTATAAATTCAGTTTTAGTAGGTTATATAATATTTTGGGATAGAGTCACTCCATTTAATAAAACAGTAATGCTCAAAATAAAAAGATCTGATACTCACATGATTTTTTTTATACTTGTAATAGTGTGTATTGCAACTGTTGTAGTTAAAGCAATATATGGTGAAGGAACTCCACTTAGGGGAGGTATGCCGAGTGGTCATAGTACTATAGCGTTTTCAGTGGCAACAACTATAACATTATTAACTAATGAACCTTTAATTATGGTGTTATCCTATTTTATAGCTCTAATTGTTGCACAAAGTAGGGTTGATTCAGAAATTCATTCCGTCTTAGAAGTTGTGTTTGGTGGTATTTTTGGTACATTATTAACATTGTTACTATTTAAAATTTTAGGATGATAACTTTATTTATTGATAATGACAAGCAATCTAAATATAATAATATTGAAATACTAATATTTAGTGATATAATTATTATACATGATTTTTAGGTTAAGAATATTCATATTATATTAATGAAAAATGGAAAAATCATATAATTAATCAAATTAATAATATATTGTATGATCAGGTGTTTGTATAAAAGAAAATTTATTAAAGTAAGATAGAAATAGAAACTATTTACTTAAGATAAAATAAGGAGGATATATGTTTAAATCAGGATTCGTAACAATTATTGGAAGGCCTAATGTAGGAAAATCTACATTAATAAATTATATAATGGGGGAGAAATTATCAATTGTATCTAGTAGACCCCAAACTACAAGAAATAACATACAAACTATTTTAACAACCAAGGAATCTCAAATAATATTTGTAGATACTCCAGGTATGCATAAACCTAGGCATAAACTAGGAGAATATATGGTTAAGGTAGCAAAACAATCTGCCAGTGAAGTAGACGTTATATTATTTATAACTACACCTGGTGATGAAATTGAGATGGGTGATAAGCATATTCTTGAACAGTTTAGAGGGACTAAAATTCCAGTATTCTTATTAGTTAATAAGATAGACGAGAACACTCAAGAGAGAGTGGCTAAAACAGTTCAAGGATATTCTGAGTATTTTAACTTTAAAGAAATAATACCAATAGCTGCAATAAAAGGAAAAAATATCGATATAGTTACAAAACTTGTAGAGGAAAATATGCCAGAGGGTCCTTTATATTATCCAGAAGATATGATTACAGATCAACAAGAAAGATTTATTATTACTGAAATCATAAGAGAAAAAGCCCTAAAATTATTATCGCAAGAAGTGCCTCATGGAATAGCAGTAGAAATTATTTCTATGAAAAGAGATAAAAAAGAAATTTACAATATTGAAGTTAACTTATTTTGTGAAAAAGATTCTCATAAGGGTATAATAATCGGAAAAGGTGGAAAAACATTAAAGAAAATTTCTACTTATGCAAGGCAAGACATAATGAAATTATTAGGAGAAAACATACATTTGAGATTGTGGGTTAAGGTAAAGAAAGAATGGAGAGATACTTCAAGTATCTTGAAGGAACTTGGATATAAATAGGGGATGATCTTCTGTCGATTATAAAAACTAGAGCTATCGTCATTAAAACACAAGAGTTTAAAGAAAATGATAAGTTAGTCTGGTTATTTACTGAAGATTTTGGTAAAATAACAGCTATAGCAAAGGGTGCAAGGAAAAGTAAAAGTAGGTATATATCATCCACTTTACCTTGCTGTTATGGTGAATTTGTGCTTTTTAAAGGAAGAAATTTATATACAATAAATGAAGTTACAATTATAGATTCATTTCAGCAATTACTAAGGGATTTGGATACAATTACGTACGCATCATATTTTAATGAATTAATTGATATAACACTTGAGAATGATGAGGTTCATAAAGAACTCTTTAAAGACTTAGTTACTGCTTTTTATTTTATTAAAAATGATGTTATGGATATAGAGATTCTAGCAAGAGCATTTGAAATAAGAATTTTAAAAGCAACAGGGTATGAATTAAATTTTGATAAGTGCGTAAGATGTAGAAAAAAAATAACTATCTCGAATTATATAGATTTAGTATCTTATGGTCCAATATGCAGCGAGTGTGAAAAATTAAATAGTATATATATATCAAATCCCACATATAATACATTAAAATTCTTAAATAACTTTGGTATGGATAAAATTAATAGAATTATTGTATCTAAAACATCAAAGCTTGAATTATATAAAATTTTGTCGCTTATTATTTCTCAAAACTATACAAGAAAGCCAAAAAGTTTAGAAATGTTTGATTACTTAACAAAATTTTAAGGAGGATGATTTTAATGGAAGAAATTACACTTGAAAAAATTGATATTATTAAGGAACGAACAGGAGTCTCATATACTGATGCTAAGGAAGCACTAGAAGAATGTGATGGTAATGTAGTTGATGCTTTAATTTATATTGAAGCAAAAGAAAAAAAATCAGCTAAATTTAATATGGATGAAATGTATACTACTAAGGATGAGTTTTTAACATGGATAAAAGAGATAGCAAGAAAAGGCAATGTGACACGAATAAAAATTAAAAAAGATGATAAAGTTGTTATAGATATCCCTGTTAATGCTGGCATTGCAGTGGGCATAGTTGGATTATGTATACCTTATTTATTAGGTATAGGTATATTTGCAGCTGTAGTAACAAAGGTTACTATAGAAATAACTAAAGCAGATGGTAGTGTAGAAATAATTAATACTATAATTAAAAATACTGTTGATGACGTAGTAAACAAGATGAACGATATGGGTGAGGATGTAAAAGAAAAATACAATGAAACAAAAGATAGTTTTAGCAAAGGTAATAAAGATAACAAAGAGAATAAAGATAGCAATACTGACAATGTATACCAATATACTGTAAAGTTTGAAGAAAAAGATAAAGAAGAAGACAAAAAAGAAGATATAGAAAATGAAAATACTAAAGAAGAAGAATAACAATATAATAATTTTATTTTAGTTTTTTATTTTATAAAGCCAGCAGCTATTAGTTGCTGGCTTTATAAAAGTTGAAAATGTAATAATGATGACGAAAAAAGAGATTAAAAAGGCCTACATTCAAACTGAAAACGTGGTATAATGTTACAAATGGTATGTGAAATTTTAGCATATTATCAAAGGATGCAAACGTTTTGATTCAAATATATACCATTTTTGGGAATTGTAATGAGTTTCAATGGTGGTGATCGTTGCTAAGGGGGTATATTACAACCATTATCATATATTAATTATAATCGAAGGAGTTGTGTGCAAATGGAAAAGAAAAAGTACGTATATCATTTTAGTGAAGGTAACATTTCAATGAAAAATCTTTTGGGTGGAAAAGGTGCGAATCTTGCAGATATGACTAGTCTTGGAATTCCAGTTCCAAAGGGATTCACAGTTACTACTGAAGCTTGTAATAAATATTATGAAGATGGAAAGGTAATAACACCTGAAGTTATTAGTGAAATTTATGTTAAGATGACTGAACTAGAAAACCTTACAGGTAAGAAATTTGGAAGTTTAGAAAACCCATTACTTGTATCAGTTAGATCTGGAGCAAGAGCATCGATGCCCGGTATGATGGATACAATTTTAAACCTGGGATTAAATGATAAAACTGTTGAAGTTATGGCAAAGCTAACGAATAATCCGAGATTTGCTTATGATTCTTACAGAAGATTTATTCAAATGTTTGCTGATGTTGTTATGGACGTTGAAAAAAGAAATTTTGAAAATATGATGGACAAGATAAAAGAAGAAAAAGGTGTAAAATTCGATACAGAATTAGATGCGAATGATCTTAAAAAACTAGTAATACAATTTAAAGAATTTTATAAAGAAGAAAAAGGCGTAGAATTTCCAAGTGATCCAAAGATACAATTAATAGAGGCTATATCCGCAGTATTTAGATCTTGGGACAATCCTCGTGCTAATGTATATAGAAGACTTAATGATATTCCAGGGGACTGGGGAACAGCTGTAAGCGTTCAAGAAATGGTGTTTGGTAATAAAGGTGAAACATCAGGGACAGGTGTTGCTTTCTCGAGAAACCCATCTACTGGAGAAAAAGGAATATTTGCGGAATACTTAATGAATGCTCAAGGTGAAGACGTTGTTGCAGGAATAAGAACACCAAAAGATATATCACAACTTGCAAAAGATATGCCAAAAGTATATGAACAGTTTATGACTATTGTTAATACTCTTGAGAAACATAATAAAGATATGCAAGATATGGAATTTACAATTGAAGATAAAAAATTATTCTTTTTGCAAACAAGAAGTGGTAAGAGAACTGCGCAAGCAGCACTCAAAATTGCAGTAGAACTTGTTGAAGAAGGAATGCTAACAAAGAAAGAAGCTTTAATGAAAGTTGATCCAAAACAATTGGATACATTACTTCATCCTAATTTTGATATAGTTGCATTAAAGGAAGCTACGATAATAGCTAAAGGATTGCCAGCATCTCCTGGAGCTGCATGTGGAAAAGTTTACTTTACTGCTGAGGAGGCAAAAATCAGACATGAGGCTGGGGAATCGGTTATTCTAGTAAGGCTTGAGACCTCACCAGAGGACATTGAAGGCATGGTTGCTGCAGAAGGTATATTAACAGTAAGAGGTGGCATGACGTCTCATGCGGCAGTTGTTGCAAGAGGAATGGGAACATGCTGCGTTGCTGGTTGTTCTGAATTAAAAGTAAACGAAGAATCTAAAAGTTTCCAAATTGGACAAACAGTGTATCATGAAGGTGATTTTATTTCTATGGATGGAAGTACAGGAAATGTATATGCTGGAGTAATTAAAACAGTTGAGCCTGAGATCAATGGATACTTTGAAATATTTATGGGATGGGCAGATGAAGTAAGAAGTCTTAAAGTTAGAGCGAATGCTGATACTCCAAAAGATACTGCTCAAGCTGTGAAATACGGAGCTGAGGGCGTAGGTTTATGTAGAACAGAGCATATGTTTTTTGACTCTGATAGGATTATGCTAATAAGAGAAATGATTGTTGCTAAAGATGAGGCATCAAGAAGAGTGGCATTAGATAAATTATTACCAATTCAAAGAGGTGACTTTGTAGGAATATATGAAGAACTTAAGGAAAAACCAGCTACAATAAGATTTTTAGATCCACCACTACATGAATTTTTACCACATGCTGATGAAGATATAAAAAATTTAGCAAAAGATATGGGAATAACTTTTAAGGAGTTAAAGGCTACAGTTGAATCATTGCATGAAGTTAATCCAATGATGGGACATAGAGGATGTAGACTTGCAGTATCATATCCAGAAATAGCAGAGATGCAAACTAGGGCTGTTATTGAAGCAGCTATAGATGTTAAGACTAGAAAAGGATATAATATTGTTCCAGAAATAATGATTCCTTTAGTTGGAGACGTTAAGGAATTAAAATTTGTTAAAGATATAGTAGTAAGAGTAGCTGATCAAATAATAGCGCAATCGGGCATTGATTTGAAATATATGGTTGGTACAATGATTGAAATACCAAGAGCAGCACTTACAGCTGATTTAATAGCAAAAGAAGCAGAGTTCTTCTCATTTGGAACAAATGATTTGACTCAAATGACTTTTGGTTTTTCGAGAGATGATGCAGCCAATTTCTTAAAACATTATTATGAAAAGAAAGTTTATGAATTTGATCCATTCCAAAAATTAGATCAAGTAGGAGTAGGTAAACTTATTAAAATGGCAGCTGACCTTGGACGTGAGACTAGACCAAATATAAAACTCGGAATATGTGGAGAACACGGTGGAGATCCATCATCAGTTGAATTCTGCCACAATGTTGGACTTAATTATGTATCATGTTCACCATTTAGAGTTCCAGTTGCAAGACTTGCAGCTGCTCAAGCAGAGATAAATAATCCAAGAAAAAAATAGTATTAAAAGAGGGTATTGTAACTTGATTTCAAGTGCAATACCCTTTTTTTATTATTATATAATAGTACAAAGCCTCAATTAAATCATCTCCTGGGTCGCTGAAATATTAACAACTTTGGAAGCGGATTTAGACTGCTACCAAAGCAATTTTACTAGGCTAGAGAATTGCCACTTATAAAAGATGGCAGACTTGAAGCTTTCAAAATGTTGTTAAACTTGTTATAATAAAAGATATGACTTATTATTAAATATAGTAGATGGATATGATAATATAACAGTAAATAAGAGGTGAAGAAATTGACATATACATATAAATGTAATAAATGTAATAATGAATTCACCATTGAAAAAGGTATGAATGAGGATATAGAGATTAAATGTGAATGTGGGAATACAGACGTTAGAAGAATATATAGCGTACCTAAATTCAAGATTAACTGCAGTGGTTTTTGTGGAAAAATAAACAAGTAGATGCTAAAATGACTTTCTCAATTATAATAACACCGTTAATAAATTTATTAACGGTGTTATTATATATGGTAAAAATATTACAGGAGAGAATACTTCAGCGACCAAGGAGATGCTTTATTTATAGTTTAAATCCTATATTAAATTTATTTTCAATATAGGATTTAAACTTTTGAACAAAGTCTAATTGATAGTCGTTTTTATTAGTTGCATTATTTAGTAAATTTAAAAAGGCTTTTTTATTACACTTATTAATGTTACCATAATAATCTCTTGATATTTTCCAATACCTTTGTGGAAAAGCTAAATAAACAAGAATATATTTATAATCATCCAAGGTTAAAGGTAGAATTTTATCATATAATTGTAGAAAACTTATGGCGAGTTCTAAATCCCATTTTGTATTGTCTCTTTTAAGTAGCCTTCTTAATGAATATGAAATGTCATGCGCGCAATAGTCATTTCTGCACTTGTCAAAATCAATTACCCATATTTCATTATTAGTGTCAAAAATAATGTTTTTGTTAACATAATCGAGGTGACACAATGATTTTGTAAGATTATTAAGATTTAAATCATAAGCAATGTTTGCAGAACACTTAGCAAGCTTACTACTTGTTTCAAAATATTCAAGATATAATTTTGAAAAGGCATCATTGTATTTATAAGCTAAATTAGAAAAATTAAGAAGGCTTTCGTAGTGTTTATATATGGAAGGTCCCAAAGGACTATAGTCTTCTTTTGAGGAACTACCACATATAGGTTTAAAATTAATACTTACTCTATGCATATTTGCTAGATTCGTACTGCATACTAATATATGATCGATATTATCGTAATCACATTTTATACCATTAATCCAGGGCGTGAGTATAAATAACATATTGTTGTAATTAACAAATCTACTGTTATTTTTTGTTTTCAGGATTCGTGGTACATGAATATTGTTTCTATATAACCATTCTATTGCTGAGTACACAAATAATAAATCTTTAATAGAGTAATAAACTTTTTTAAGACAATAACATTTTTCAAGGTATTCTACTTTATATACAGCTCTTTGTTTATCAGTATCTTTAAATTTAATTTGTGTGATATCTGCGTTAGATAAGTCATATTGAGGTAGAATGTTCTTTTTTACATTTTCTCCGGATAACAAATTTATGTTATTAATTTTTTTAGCTGTAGATTGCATCTTAACACTCCTAAAAATTATTATATTATTAGAATATTAATAAAATATAAATAATATACGTTTAACGTAAAAAAAGGGAAATTAATTTAAGTTGTAGAATACTAACTAGTATGACTTTAAATTAAAATTAAACTTGATAGACTTTATTTAAGATACCTAAATAAGAAATAAAATAAATAGTTTAGAGATACTTTTAAATTTAGGAGGGAATCTATGAATATTCGAAGTAAAATAGAAACTAATGAAAAAAGTATCATTATAAAATATGGCGCGTTATCCATAAATTCAAAGGGACGCGAAAGATTAGAAGAGAAAGATGATGTAAGAACTTGTTATATGGTAGACAGAGATAGGATAATACACAGTAAATCATTTAGAAGACTAAAGCATAAAACTCAAGTATACATAAAGACAAGTAGTGATCACTATAGAACAAGGCTAACACATACATTAGAAGTTGCACAAATAGCTAGAACTATAGGACGGGGTATTGGCTTAAACGAGGATTTAATAGAAGCTATAGCTTTAGGGCACGATATAGGACATGTTCCTTTTGCTCATAATGGCGAATCTGTGCTTAATGATATTTTGCCACAAGGGTTCAGGCATAATGAAAATAGTATTAGGGTATTAACCAAAATAGAAAAAATAGGCGCAGGACTTAATTTAAGTGTGGAAGTATTAGATGGAATTCTGAACCATAGTGGGCTTTTGAAAAAATTTGGAGAGGCTGCAACTCTTGAGGGTCAAGTTGTTAGGTATAGTGATAAGATTGCATACGTAAATCACGATATTGATGATTCTATAAGGGCAAAGTTATTGACAGAAGAGATGTTGCCAATAGGAGCTAAAAAAGTATTAGGTACTAATCATGGTAACCGAATAGACACTTTAGTAAAAGATTGTATTCATAATACAATAAACAATTTAGATAAAGGAGTTATAGGGATATCACTTACAGAGGAAGTTGGAAACGCATTAGTAGATTTAAGAAATTTTATGTTTGAGAATATATATAGAGGTGAAATATTAAAGGAAGAAAGAAAAAAGGCACAATTTGTGGTGACGAATGTTTTTGAATACTACTATAAAAATCCATCTTCTATGCCAGACTTCTATAAGAGCATAGTTGAGGATGAGGGCTTGTATATAGGAGTAGCAGATTATATTTCCGGTATGAGTGATGATTATTGCTTAATGCTCTTTAATAATATATATGTACCTAAACTTATTGTTTATTAAAACATAATAATAAATATTAGAACTTATAGAAATGATAATATAAAAATTATAAATAAAAATAAATTTAAAAAAATGCAGGAAATTTCTATTTTATCAAGAATATATTATAAGCAGACATAATTATTATTAAAAAAAGTAAAATTAAAGAAGGATATCATGATTATTTGTCGAATTAGAACATATTGTGAACTTATATAAGTAAGGTGGTAATAATATATTGATTGCTGAGGATGTCATCTTAAAAATAAAAGAACAAAATGATATTGTGGATGTAATATCTGAAAGAGTTAAACTTAAAAAGGCAGGAAAAAATTATACTGGCCTTTGTCCTTTTCATAATGAGAAGAGTCCATCATTTACTGTGTCTACTGAAAAACAAATTTATAAATGTTTTGGATGTGGGGAAGCTGGGAATGTAATTAGTTATGTAATGAAGGATAGAAATGTAACTTTTCCAGAAGCAGCAAGGATACTTGCACAAAGGGCTAACATTAGTATAGAAGTGGACAATGGAGAAAATAATGTACAACGTGACATGTATAAAAAAATGTACAATATTAACGTGGAAGCTGCCAGGTATTTTTATGAAAACTTAAGAAAGGATAAGAAGGCTGAATTATATTTCATTAACAGAGGTATTACAGAGGCTACTATGAAAAAATTTGGGTTAGGGTTTTCTTTTGATAAATGGGATGGGTTGTTATTATATTTAAAAAAGAAAGGATACTCCGAACTAGATTTACTTAATATAGGATTAATTATTAAAAGTCCTAAGGGATCTTATTATGATAGATTTAGAAATAGGATAATGTTCCCTGTGTTTGATTATATGGGAAAAGTAATTGGATTTGGTGGAAGAGTTTTAGACGATTCGAAACCTAAATATTTAAATTCACCTGAAACTCCCTTATTTCATAAAGGATTAAATCTTTATGGATTAAATTTTGTAATTAAAAATAACAGATCTAGAACGATAATAATCGTAGAAGGGTATATGGATTGTATTTCACTTCATCAATATGGTTTTTCAAATGCAGTTGCGTCACTTGGTACCGCGCTTACAATTAATCAAGCAAAGTTATTGAAAAGACATGTAGATAAAGTTATTATTTCTTTTGATGCTGATGTTGCAGGGCAGGCTGCAACTATAAAGGGACTTGAGATATTAAGAAGTGAAGGCTTTGATTTAAGAGTTCTTATAGTTCCTAGTGGAAAGGATCCTGATGAATATATAAAAAATAGTGGGAAGCAGGCTTTTCAGAAATTAATAGATGATGCTCTTCCTTTAATAGATTATAGACTTAAAAGAGCAGCAGATGGAATAAATTTTTCGAATAGTGAAATGATAATACAGTATGTAAAAAAGGTTACTGAGATTATTGCAGAACTTAATCCTGTTGAAAAAGATGTTTATATAAAAAAGGTTTCTGAGGATACAGGTATCAAAGAACAAGCAATATATGACTTATTAAGCAAAGAAATCAATAAAAGTTCAAATAAAATGAAAAAAATGAATATACAACAAGATTTTGGACAAAAATTATATTTAGAGCCAGCTTATATTAAGGCTGAAAGAACTTTGTTGAAGTTTATGTTTATAAATGAAGAAAATTGTAACTATATTACAGAAAATATGTCTGTAGATCAATTAGCACTTCAAAGTCATAAAAGTATATATGAATTAATTGTTGAGTATAAAAACTTAGTAATTGATGAAAAAATAAAAAATATAGAACCTATGTGTGAGAAAGATGTAGAATGCACAAAAGAATGGATAAATATTATGGAAATTGAATTCTCTGGAAATGAAGAGGATCATAAAAAACTTATAAATGACTGCATAAAACAACTGAAAAAATTCAAGTTAGAGGAGTCGAAAAAAGAAATTATGAATAAAATCAAACAGTACGAATCAAAAGGTTTACTCGAAGAATCTATAAAACTTGCTCAAAAACTTATAGAATTACAAAAGGATTTAAAACAATTATAGTATTTAGAAAGGAGGTTATATGATGAAGGATAAAAGCTCAAAAATGACTATTGTTAAAAAACTTATTGAAAAAGGCAAGAAAAAAGGGTCCTTAACTTATAAAGAAGTAATGGATGAACTTTATGAAATAGAGTTGTCGCCAGAACAAATAGAGAAAGTTTATGAAGTTTTAGAATCAATGGAGATTGAGGTTGTTGGGGATATGCATCAAAAAGCTGCACCTGCTACAGGTGCTCAAGCAGAAACAGAACCCGAAACTGAGGAACTTGATGTTAGTATACCAGAAGGCATATCTATAGATGACCCAGTTCGAATGTATTTAAAAGAAATCGGAAAGGTAGCATTATTATCTTCGGCTGAGGAAATTGATCTTGCCAAAAGAAACGAAGAAGGAGATCTTGCTGCTAAGAAAAAACTTGCGGAAGCTAATTTAAGATTGGTAGTAAGTATAGCTAAGAGATATGTTGGACGTGGTATGTTGTTCCTAGATCTTATTCAAGAAGGTAATTTAGGACTAATAAAAGCTGTAGAAAAATATGATTATAGAAAAGGCTTTAAATTTAGTACTTATGCTACATGGTGGATTAGGCAGGCAATTACTAGAGCAATAGCCGATCAAGCAAGAACTATAAGGATACCAGTTCATATGGTTGAAACTATAAATAAGCTTATTAGAGTTTCAAGGCAATTGTTACAGGAACTTGGACGCGAACCTCAACCGGATGAAGTTGCTGAAAAAATGGAAATGCCAGTTGGAAAAGTTCGTGAAATCATGAAAATTGCACAAGAACCAGTGTCTCTTGAGACACCTATTGGTGAAGAAGAAGATAGTCATTTAGGTGATTTTATTCCAGATGATGATGCATTAGCACCAGCAGAAGCAGCTGCATTTACAATGCTAAAAGAACAATTAATAAGTGTTTTAGACACATTGACTCCTAGAGAAGAAAAAGTTTTAAGATTGAGATTTGGTTTAGATGATGGACGTGCAAGAACACTCGAAGAAGTTGGAAAAGAGTTTAATGTAACTAGGGAAAGAATAAGACAAATTGAAGCTAAAGCTCTACGTAAATTAAGACATCCAAGTAGAAGTAAAAAATTAAAAGATTATTTAGATTAGAACATCTTAAACACAAAAAAACGCCTTTTCAAGGTGTTTTTTTATTGACGGTGTAAAAATATGTAAATGCGTTTACAAGGTAGATTTATATATGATATAATACATTTTAGAAGGTGATTAAATGGATAGTTATGAATCAAAAAGAGGATACGGGTTAGTGCTTATGCTACTGACGACTGCGTTATATAATATATTAATTTTAATATTGCTTAAATACACTAACTCATACATTGTAGCTAATCTATTAAAACTTTTATTAGTCTCTTGTAATATATATCAAGCATATTATATATTACTGTTCGCCTCACTTAAATGCTCTATTGATGAGGGAAATCTTAAAATTTATGCTATTTGGTCGTTAAAAAAGGTAATTATACCACTAAATGAAATTGAAGGATATTCTATGTCAACTGGTAAAATAAAAGGCGTAAAGCTTAATGGGATAGCGGCTAGCGGTTTTGTAATGGGTAGATTTGTGATTGATAAAATAGGAATGTCTAGAATGTTTGTTACTGATAATAAAAATGTTTTTTATATAAAAACTAAACATATGAATTATGCAGTTTCACCACTTAACTATAAAAAATTTGAGGAAAAGTTAATATATCACGATATACATGTTGCGCAGTGGAAGTATAAAGTGAATAATAGTTATAATCTTCATAAAGACAAATATTTTATTGTGCCATTAATGATAGTTAGTATCATAATATTAGTATTAACTTTAAATCCACTTATATTGCATTTAAAAAATGCGATACCTGGTATTATGCCATTAAATTTTGATGCGAAATTTCAGCCAATAAAAATGGGAACAGGTAAACAATTTGCATTTACTCAAATGCTTTATGGAGTATTAAATATGGCTTTGCTTTTTTGTATGTATTATGCAAGTTATTTTTGTGCAAAATATGATAGGAAATCCGCATATAAATATATTTATTTGTCACTAGTTGTGGCGCTTATATTTTTAGTTATGCAGTTTAAAATATTAATTAACTTTAGATAAGGATGAGAATTATGGAGCTTAGTATAAGATTAAAATGTATTGTTAGTATGATTCAAAAATGTGATAGTGTTATTGATGTTGGTACGGATCATGGATATGTTCCTATTTATTTGGTGCAAAAGGGTATAACAAAAAAAGCTATTGCATCTGATATAAATAAAGGGCCAGTCCTTAAGGCCGAAAATAATATTGCCCGTAATAATGTTTGTAATCAAATTACTTGTAGACTAGGAAGTGGGCTATCTACTGTTAAAGAAAGCGAAGTTCAGGTAGCTATTATTGCAGGAATGGGTGGAAATTTAATAAGAGATATATTAGAAACAGATTTGGATATTGTTAAAAAATTAAAATACATGGTACTTCAACCAGTTCAAAATGCTGAAGTACTTAGAGAGTATTTATATAAAACTGGATATGATATTCTTGATGAAGAGATTTGTTATGATGATGGTAAGTTCTATGAAATAATAAAGGTTAGATATAATAATTTACCTAAAGTGTTAGATGATATATATTATGAAATAAGTAAAATACTATTAGATAAAAAACACTTAGTTATGAAAGAGTTTATAGAATACAAATTACATAAATATTCAAAAGTATACGATGCTTTAAATGAGGATACCATTTTAGCGAAAAATAGGAAAGAACAACTTTATTACGTAATATGCAAACTTAAGGAGTTTTTGGAATGCTTTTAAAAGTAAAAGATGTAGAAAATATTATGGAAGAATATGCACCCTCTATTTTAAAAGAGAGTTATGATAATGTAGGACTTATGGTTGGAGATAGCGAAGGCTTGGTTACAAAAATTTTAATCGCATTAGATTGTACAATGGATGTAATAGCTGAGGCGAAAAATAAAGGGTGCAATTTTATATTGACGCACCATCCTCTTCTTTTTGTTAAACCTAAAACAATTACTACGGGCACAATACTCGGAAAAAAGGTTATTGAGCTGATTAAAAATGATATAAATATATATTCTAGTCATACAAATCTTGATTCCGTTAAAGGTGGCTTGAATGATATTGTTACTGAAATCTTAGGATTTAGCAAATATAAAATAATAGATACATCAGATACAAAGGATGCAGGTATTGGTAGATTAGTAATTTTAGATAAGCCTATGCGATTTGCGGCGTTATGTGAAAATGTTAAAAGTACACTTAAAGCAGAATTTATAAGAGTTGTAGGTAATGATGATGCTTTAGTAAATACTATAGCTATTATAAATGGCAGTGGAGAAGATTTCTTTTCGAGAAGTGTAAAGCTTGGTGCAGACTGTATTATAACAGGAGATACGAAATACCATGGTGCTTGTGATTTATTAGAACAAAATATTGCTCTAATAGATGCAGGTCATTTTGAAACGGAGTGGATACCGTTTAAAGTATTTGTGAAAAAATTTAAAAAGCGATTAATAGAAGATGGTTATGATAATGAGGTTATACTTTCTAAGTGCACTTCTGATCCATATAAATTTAAATAGTGATTGCTTTTGTTTTAATAATATGATACTATTGTTTTGCGAGTAAGCCAGACAATCGCTGCTAAGTATTGCTTGCAATACATTAGAAGAGGAAAGTCCGAGCTCCACAGGGCAGGGTGCTGGGTAACCCCCAGTGAAGGCGACTTTAAGGAAAGTGCAACAGAGAGATACCGCTAAAGGTATTCTAAAGCTTTAGTTTACTAAAATTTTAGAATATACTAGCAAGGATGGAAAGGCGAGGTAAGAGCTCACCAGCGCACTGGCGACTTTGCGGCTATGTAAACCCCACTTGGAGCAAGATCGAATAGGAGAACATTTTGGGGCGGCCCGTCTCGTTCTCGGGTGTATCGCTTGAGCTTGTTGGTAACAATGAGCCTAGATAGATGATTGTCTAATACAGGACTCGGCTTATAGACTTAGTCGCACTAAATATAGAAAAGTACTCACCTTAGGGTGAGTTTTTTTTATTTTATAGAAAAATACAAATTATAAAATTAATTATATAAATATGTTAATAACTAAAAAGTAAGAGATAACTTTATTAGTATAAAATAAATAAATTGAATAAAAATGAAAAATATGGTATAGTCACCTAAAAGAAATTTGGAGTAATAATTTATTTAGAATTATTTCTATGCATATGATTTCTTTTAATGCAAAATGGGTTTTAACAACTAGAAGGAGAGTGTATTTATGGACTTATTATCAATTGTTAAAAGTATCAACGATATTTTGTGGGGATACATATTAATATTTCTGTTATGTGGTACTGGAATTTATTTTACTATAACTTTAAAATTTGTACAAGTTAGAAAATTTAAACAAGCCATGAAAAAAACTTTTGGAGGTGTTAAATTTGGGCATAAAGCAGGGAAGGATGGAATGTCATCTTTTCAGGCAATGACAACCTCAATAGCGGCTCAAGTAGGAACAGGAAATTTAGCAGGAGCAGCAACTGCTATTGCATCAGGAGGACCAGGGGCTATATTCTGGATGTGGTTAAGTGCTTTCTTTGGCATGGCAACTATTTTTGCGGAAGCAGTGCTAGGTCAAAAATTTAAACAGAAAGTTAATGGTGAGATGACAGGAGGCCCAGCATACTACATTAGTAAAGGGCTTAAAAGTAAAAAGTTGGCTGCATTTTTTTCAGTAACTATAATAATTGCCTTGGGATTTATAGGTAACATGGTACAATCTAATTCAATAAGTGCAGCAATAAGTTCAAATACTAATATTCGTATAATGGTTGGTGTTATAGTTGCAGCACTAGCAGGCATGATTTTTATTGGAGGGGTAGGTCGTATTGCATCCTTCACTGAAAAGGTAGTTCCAGTTATGGCTTTATTTTATATAATAGGTAGTTTAGCAATCATTATAATGAATTTTACTAATGTAGGACAAGCCTTTAAAATGATATTTGTAGGGGCATTTAACCCTAAGGCTGCTACAGGTGGGTTAATTGGAGTAGGAGTAAAAGAAGCTATGAGGTACGGCATTGCAAGAGGGTTATTCTCTAATGAAGCTGGAATGGGATCGACACCACATGCACATGCACTTGCAAAAGTTAACCATCCAGCTGAACAAGGATTGGTAGCTATAGTTTGTGTATTTATTGATACATTTGTAATTTTAACATTAACTGCACTTGTTATATTAACTACAGGTGCATTAGATGGAAAAACTACTGGTATAGATTTAACTCAAAAGGCGTTTACCAGTGGAATGGGAAGTTTTGGAGGACCATTTGTAGCTATAGCATTATTCTTCTTTGCTTTTTCTACCATAGTAGCTTGGTATTTCTTTGGAGAAGCTAATGTTAAATACTTATTTGGTAAAAAAGCGTTAACTACATATAGGTGGTTAGTCTTAGTATTTATAGTGTTAGGAGCATCTCTAAAAGTTGAATTAGTATGGGAACTTGCAGATACTTTTAATGGATTAATGGTTATACCAAATTTACTTGCATTATTAGGACTTGGAGCTTTAGTTAAAAAGAGCTTAAAAAATTATGAAGATGATTTTGAAGAGAAAAATTAGATAACATAGTATAAATTCATAATAAATGGGGGATAGCTTAATGAAGGCTATCCTCCATTTTGTATTTTTGTATTATCAACTTAAAAAATGAAATATTATCAATATAAAAAAATTTTATTCCAAAATGACCTTTTATAATTGGATGAAGTATATTATAATCTTATTATAACGAATTATAAAAGATAAATAATGTTTAATATTCGTATAAATTTAATTTTTGGAGGTATTAATCATGAAAAATAAGATATATAGGTTATATGTTGAGAAAAAAACGAACTATGATATTGAAGGTGGGAAAATACTAAGGGATATAAAAAAAAATCTAGGTATAGAAAGCCTTGATGGACTTAGGTTAGTCAGTAGATATGATGTTACAGGAATAACACAAGATCAATATCAATTGTCAAAAAATACTGTCTTTTCAGAGCCTACAGTTGATGATGTTTATGATGAAGAATTAGAGATGAAGGATTATAATACAATATTCGCTATTGAATTTTTGCCAGGTCAATATGATCAGAGAGCAGATTCGGCTGCTCAGTGCATTCAAATTTTAACACAAGAGGATAAACATATAGTTAAAACAGCAAGACTTATATTATTAAAAGGAAATGTTAGCATCAGTGAATTAGATAAGATTAAAGAATACTGCATAAATGCTGTAGATTCTAGAGAAGCAAGCTTAGAAAAACCTATGGATTTACAGCAGAGTTTTAATGAACCAGAGCAGGTTAAAATAGTAGAATCATTTATTAATATGAATGATGGTCAGTTAACAGATTTTTTAAAAAGTAATGGACTTGCTATGAGTTTTGAGGATTTGAAATATTGTAGTGATTATTTTAGAGAAACTGAGAAGAGAAATCCAACTATAACAGAGATAAAAGTCATTGATACATATTGGTCAGATCATTGTAGGCATACAACTTTTAATACTGTAATTGAAGATGTGTGCATTGAAGAAGGAAAATATTCTAAACCAATTAAGATGGCTTATAAAGAATATTTAGATACTAGAGATTTTGTATACGGCGCTACTACTAGAGACGTAACATTAATGGATATGGCTGTTATTGGTATGAAGGATTTAAGAAAACAAGGAAAATTACAGGATCTTGATGTTTCAGACGAAATCAACGCTTGTAGTATAGTTGTTGATGCAAATATTGATAATAAAAAAGAAAAATGGCTTGTAATGTTTAAAAATGAAACTCATAATCATCCTACAGAAATAGAACCTTTTGGTGGCGCAGCAACTTGCCTAGGTGGATCAATAAGAGATCCATTATCCGGTAGAAGTTATGTGTATCAGGCAATGCGTGTTACAGGAAGTGGTGATCCAAGAGCAAAAATTTCAGATACTATAAAAGGAAAATTACCTCAAAGAAAAATTACTCTTGAGGCTGCTCATGGATTTAGTTCATATGGAAATCAAATAGGGCTTGCTACAGGACTTGTTTCTGAGGTATATGATGAAGGATTTGTAGCTAAAAGAATGGAAGTAGGAGCAGTTATTGGAGCAGCGCCTTATAGCAACGTAGTGCGCGAGGAACCTGTTGCGTCTGACGTAGTTATACTTTTAGGTGGTAAAACAGGACGTGATGGATGTGGTGGTGCTACAGGGTCATCTAAGCAACATAGCGAAAGCTCACTACTAGATTCAGGAGCAGAAGTTCAAAAGGGTAATGCGCCTACAGAAAGAAAAATTCAAAGGCTATTTAGAAACCCAAAGGTTACTAAACTTATAAAAAGATGTAATGATTTTGGTGCAGGTGGAGTATCGGTAGCTATAGGAGAACTTGCAGATGCACTTATAATAAATTTGGATAAAGTCACTAAGAAATATGAAGGGCTAGATGGTACAGAGCTTGCTATATCAGAATCTCAAGAACGGATGGCTGTTGTAGTTAGGAAAGAAGACGCTAGTGTATTTATAAAACTATCAGAAGAAGAAAATTTAGAGGCTGTAGAAGTGGCTTTAATTACTAACGATAATAGACTTAAAATGGTATGGAAGGGTAAAACTATAGTTGATGTAAGTAGAAGTTTCCTTGATACCAATGGAGTTAAGCAACATGCAGATGTAAAAATAGCAACACCTAAAGAGGATGAATACTACTTTACAAAGAATGCATCAAAAAGTTTAA
This sequence comes from Clostridium frigoris, assembly GCF_018861865.1. GTDB lineage: Bacteria > Bacillota > Clostridia > Clostridiales > Clostridiaceae > Clostridium_AD > Clostridium_AD frigoris. The sequence goes on along the minus strand of NZ_JAHLDV010000006.1, from coordinate 131,120 downwards.
GTGAAGCTAAATCAATAAAATCTTTATGGAACTCTACATTATCAGACTTAAATGTTTGCAGTAAAAAGGGATTATCAGAGAGATTTGATAGCACTATAGGTGCAGGAACAGTACTTATGCCTTTCGGTGGGAAATATCAAAAAACACCAATTCAATCTATGATAGCAAAATTACCTGTACTAAGCGGAGATACTAACACAGGTACAATAATGGCTTATGGATATAATCCTAAATTAGCAAATTGGAGTCCATTCCATGGAGCTGCTTATGCAGTAATTGATTCTGTAACAAAGGTAGTTGCAAGTGGTGGTGATTTCGAGAATATTAAGTTAACATTCCAGGAATACTTTCAAAAATTAGCAAAAGAACCTTATAAATGGGGTAAGCCATTTTCAGCTCTTTTAGGAGCACTTCATGTTCAAAAAGAATTTAGTATAGCTGCAATTGGTGGAAAAGATAGTATGTCAGGTACCTTTAATGAAATGAATGTACCACCGACTTTGGTATCATTTGCTGTAGATGTTATAAATACAGATAAGGTTATATCCCCAGAATTTAAAAAAGGAAATAGTCAGGTTGTTTTAATTTATGCAACTATAGGTGAAGATGGATTACCTGATTTTGAAAAACTTCGTACAAATTATAAATTAGTAAAAAAATTAATTAGTAGTGGTAAAGTAATGTCTAGTTATGCAGTTGGAATGGGTGGACTTACAGAGGTTATATCAAAAATGAGTTTTGGTAATAATATAGGATTTACGTTTGCAAATGATGTTAATGTAGAGGATATATTTAAAGAAAACTATGGCAGCATAGTTATGGAAGTTGATAATGATGTGCTTGATGTCCTAACAAAGGAAAGTTCAAATATTCAAATACTTGGGCATACAACGGTTGAACCAGTTATTAAAGTCTTAGGGGAAACTATTAGTTTAGAAGAAGCTTTAAGTAATTGGGAAGAACCTTTAGAAAGTGTATTTAATACAAAGGTAAATAGTACAAAAGTAAATAGCACAAAAGTAGATAATAAAATTGAGCAAAATTATATAAGTATTGAAAATTCTAAATTAAAATTAGTTCCGGCTATTAAAATAGCAAAACCTAAAGTTATAATTCCAGTGTTCCCAGGAACTAATTGTGAATATGATTCTATGAGGGCTTTTGAGAAAGCTGGTGCTGAAGTAGAAATTATGGTAATAAACAATCTCTCAGCAAAACATATTGAGGAATCTATAAAAGCTATAGCACAAAAGATAAAAAAATCTCAAATTGTTATGCTACCAGGTGGATTTAGTGCTGGTGATGAACCAGATGGCTCTGGTAAATTTATAGCTACATTTTTTAGAAATCCTATAATAAGTGAAAGTATTAGTGAATTATTAGAGCAAAGAGATGGATTGATGCTTGGAATTTGCAACGGATTTCAGGCGTTAATAAAACTTGGACTTCTCCCTTATGGAAAAATAACCGATATAACACCAGACAGCCCAACATTAACGTACAACGAAATTGGAAGACATGTATCTTGTGTTGTACAAACTAAAATAATTTCAAACTTGTCTCCTTGGCTTAGTAATGTAAAAGTTGGGGATGTGCATTCTATTCCAGTCTCACATGGCGAGGGCAGATTTGTAGCAAATGATGATGTGATTAAAAAATTATTTGTAAATGGGCAAGTAGCCACTCAATATGTAGACTTTGATGGTGCTGCAAGTTATGATATAAACTTTAATCCTAATGGTTCAAAACATGCTATAGAGGGAATTACAAGTTTGGATGGAAGAATCTTTGGTAAGATGGGTCATTCGGAAAGAGTTGGAGTTAACACTTTAGTGAATGTTATTGGAAATAAGGATCAAAAGATATTTGATGCTGGAGTAAACTACTTTAAATAAAATACGAACGATAAATCGACAAAATGTAGTTATTTGTGTTTATATCAATATAAACACGAACAATAATAATATTATCAAGATTAATGCATTGACTTATTTAAAAATAGATGGTAACATTAAAACATAAATTAGGGAAAAAACAAATATTAGTTCATCGATATATTTCTAAGGATATGGCTTAGATGTTTCTACGAGAGGCCGTTAACTTCTCACTATTGGTGAATCTTGAATTGACATTATAAAGGGGAATGAAATAGACTCCTAATTCAGGATTACACCATTAAAATAACTTTTTTAATGGTGTAATTTTTTTTACTTAAAAATAATAAAGTAAAAAGTTTTATTATAATCGGAGGTAAACATTTATGAAGGTAGGAATTATATTTGGAAGCAAATCAGATAAAGATATAATGAAAAATGCTGCAATGGCGCTTAAGGAATTTGGAGTGGATTATGAAGTACACATTCTCTCAGCTCACAGAGTGCCAGAAAGATTAACCCAGGTAATAAGGGAAATGGAAGATAGTGGGGTAGAATGTATTATAGCTGGAGCAGGCCTTGCCGCGCATCTTCCAGGAGTAATTGCATCACAGACCATTCTTCCAGTGATTGGAGTTCCAATTAAGGCAGCCCTTGGGGGTATGGATTCATTACTTTCAATTGTTCAGATGCCAAAAGCTATTCCTGTAGCTACTGTGGGCATCAATAACAGTTATAATGCTGGTATGCTTTCAGTTCAAGTTTTATCTCTTAAATACATGGAACTTAAAGATAAGCTAATTACATATAGAACAGAAATGAAAGAAAAATTTATATCAGAAAATGAAGAGCAAATAGAATTTTAAAGATAAAATAAAAATTAATATACTAAGGAGTGTTATAAATGGGAGATTCAGTGTTATTATATGAGGGAAAAGCTAAAAAAATGTTTAGTACAGATAATAAAGATGAAATAAGAGTATATTTTAAGGATGATGCGACAGCTGGAAACGGTGCTAAAAAGGGTCAAATTGAGAAAAAAGGAATTTTAAATAATAGTATAACTACTACGTTATATGAGTTACTAGAGAAAAAAGGTATAAAAACTCATTTTATTAAGAAAATAAATGATAGAGAACAATTATGCAAAAAGGTTGAAATAGTGCCTTTAGAAGTAATTATAAGAAATGTGGCAGCTGGTAGCATGGCAAAACGATATGGTATAGAAGAAGGAAGTAAGCTTAAAATAACTGTAATTGAATTAAGTTATAAAAATGATGATTTAGGTGATCCTCTTATAAATGATTATCATGCTGTAGCTATGGGACTTACTACTTTTGAAGAATTAGGAGAAATATATAAAATGGCTTTTGAAGTAAATGATATATTAAAAGAGGCTTTCCTAAAACAAGATATTAATTTAATAGATTTTAAATTAGAATTTGGAAGATTTAAAGGCGAAGTAATTTTGGCAGATGAGATATCACCAGATACTTGTAGATTATGGGATGTTAAAACTGGAGAGAAACTAGATAAAGATAGATTTAGAAGAGATTTAGGAAATGTTACCCAGGCTTATGAAGAAATATTAAGTAGAATTACTAAATAAAAAACAAGTTGTAATGTAGACACAAAAGCAGTGAACAAAAAAGAATAGAAACTAACATATAGGGAGGAATTTCTTTGAGTGAATTTATAGTACCAAATGAAGTCACTATTAATGATCAAGATAAGTTTAAAGATGAGTGTGGTGTTTTTGGAATTTTTGCGACGGACAAAGATTTAGATGTTGCTACACTCACTTATTATGGACTTTATGCTTTGCAACACAGGGGAGAAGAAAGTGCTGGAATAGTATATTCTGATGGAGTTACTCTTACTTGTGAAAAGGCTATGGGCCTTGTATGTGATGTTTTTAATAAACAAATGATTAGTAAAATGAAGGGCCATGCGGCTATTGGGCACGTTAGATATTCAACTACAGGATCTAGTGAAGTGAAAAATGCACAGCCTCTTTTAAGTAAATCTAAACTAGGTGACATAGCAATAGCTCATAATGGTAATTTAGTGAATGCAGAAGTCATCCGTGAGTTACTTGAGGATTGTGGATACATGTTTCAAACATCAATAGATTCAGAAGTAATACTTAATCTAATTGCTAGAGGCGCAAAAAAAGGTGTTGAAAAAGCAGTAGTTGATGCAATACAAGCTGTTAAAGGTTCTTATGGAATAGTAATGCTTACAAAAGATAAGTTAATAGGCGTTAGGGATCAAAATGGTATTAGACCTCTTTGCCTAGGTAAAATAGGAAATAGTTATGTTATAGCATCAGAAAGTTGTGCACTTGATGCAGTTGGTGCAGAATTTTTAAGAGATGTAAAACCTGGTGAAATAGTAATGATAGATGAAACCGGACTTACGTCTATTAATTTTGCAGAAAAAACCAAAAATTCAACATGTTCTTTCGAATATATATATTTTGCAAGACCAGACAGTACCATTGATGGAATAAATGTATATACTTCAAGAGTTGCGGCTGGAGAACAGCTATTTAAAGAGTCTCCAGTGGATGCGGATATGGTTATAGGAGTTCCAGATTCAGGACTAGCATCAGCAATAGGTTATTCTAAAATCTCTGGGATACCTTTTGGAATAGGCCTTATAAAAAATAGATATGTAGGAAGAACTTTTATAAGTCCAACTCAAGAAATTCGGGAAAAGGCAGTTTCGGTAAAACTAAATGCACTAAAAATTAATGTAGAAGGTAAAAGAGTTATTTTAATAGATGATTCAATAGTTCGTGGAACTACAAGTAAAAGATTAGTTGACATTTTAAAGAAAGCTGGGGCTACAGAGGTTCATTTTAGGGTTTGTTCACCAGTAGTAAAATATCCATGTTATTTTGGAATAGATACGCCTTATAGAAAAGATTTAATAGGTTCAAATATTAGTGTTGAGGAAATAAGACAAGAGATAGGTGCAGATAGTCTCGGATATTTAAGCATAGATGGACTTCTTAAAACACTTGGTCATAATGAATTTTGCTTAGGTTGTTTTAATGGTACATATCCAGTATCAGCTCCATATGAAACTGAGAAAGAAAAATTAGGAAAGTAGGGGATATTTATGATAACTTATAAAGATGCAGGTGTTAATATTGAAGAAGGATATAAATCAGTAAAGTTAATACAACAATATGCAGCAGAAACATTTACAAAGGGTGTTTTAAATCATTTAGGAAGTTTTGCTGGTATGTTCGAAATAGGAGAGGGTTATAAAAATCCTATTTTAGTTTCTGGTACTGATGGAGTTGGAACAAAACTTGATATAGCATTTAGAATGAAAAAATATGACACTGTAGGTATTGACTGCGTTGCTATGTGTGTTAATGATGTCCTTTGTCATGGTGCAAAACCTCTTTTCTTTTTAGATTATATCGCTTGTGGTAAATTAGATTCTAAAGTATCGGCTCAGCTTGTAAAAGGTGTGTCAAATGGATGTATTCAATCTAATTGTGCATTAATAGGCGGCGAAACTGCTGAAATGCCAGGCTTTTATCGCGATGGAGAATATGATATGGCAGGATTTACTGTAGGAATAGTTGATAAACATAAAATTATTGATGGTTCTGCTATTAAAGGCGGACATTCACTTGTAGGAATTGAGTCCTCAGGTCTTCATAGTAATGGGTATTCCTTAGTTAGAAAGTTAATAACAAATTTAGATGAAGATTTTAATGGAGATAAGATTGGAAATGCTCTTTTAACTCCAACAAAAATATATGTAAAAACTATATTAAGTCTTTTAGATAAATTTGATATAAAAGGAATGGCTCATATAACTGGTGGCGGTTTTTATGAAAATATTCCAAGAATGTTTAATGGAGCGTTTACCGCAGTAGTTGATAAAAACAGCTTTAATACCCCAGACATCTGTAAACATCTAATGTCTCTTGGAGTGACTGAGGAGCACATGTTTAACACATATAATATGGGAATAGGATATGTATTATGTGTTGAAGATAAAGATGTTATGAAAATTATAAAGACAATTAGTGATTTAGGTGACAAAGCATATAAAATTGGTCACGTTGAGGCTGGAGGTGCAGGAGTTTGCTTAAAATAGCCGTATTGGTCTCAGGTGGCGGAAGCAATCTTCAATCCATTATAGATAATATAGAAAGTGGAGACTTAAACTGTTCTATAGAAGTAGTAATTAGTGATAAAAAAGATGCATACGGTATAGATAGGGCAAAAGCTAAAAATATAAAAACGTACATATTAGATAGAAAGCAGTATAAGGAAAATATGTCAGATGAAATATTAAAAATTTTAGATAAAAAGGTAGATTTAATAGTGTTGGCTGGTTTTTTATCTATACTTCAAGGGGAACTTCTCTCAGTATTTAAGGGTAAAATCATAAATATACATCCAGCTCTTATCCCATCATTTTGTGGTGGTGGTATGTATGGATTAAAAGTACATGAGAAGGCTATAGAATATGGAGTTAAAGTTTCAGGGTGCACTGTCCATTTTGTAGATGAGGGAACAGACTCAGGACCAATAATAATTCAAAATGTTGTACCTGTTTTCAGTGAAGATACAGCTAAAGAGTTACAACTAAGAGTTTTAGAAGAGGAACATAAGGCACTACCTGAAGCTATTAAATATATAAGTGAGGGAAAAATAAGGATTGAAGGAAGAAAAGTACTAGGTATATGAAAGGTGGAATTTTAATGATTAAAACAGCACTTATAAGTGTGTTTGATAAAGCAAATATTTTAGATCTTGCAACATCACTTCAAAACAATGGAGTAGAGATTATATCTACAGGTGGAACGTTTAAGTATTTAAAAGAAAATGGCATAAAAGTTGTAGAGATTTCTGATGTTACAGGATTTGAAGAAATATTAGATGGAAGAGTTAAAACATTACATCCAGTTATTCATAGTGGAATACTTGCAGTACGTGATAATAAAGAGCATATGGCAACTATTAAAGCTAAAGGAATAAAACCTATTGATATGGTAGTAGTTAATCTTTATCCTTTCTTTGATAAAGTGAGCGAAGATATAAGTTTTGAGGAGAAAGTTGAATTCATTGATATTGGTGGACCAACAATGCTAAGAGCAGCAGCTAAAAACTTTAAAGATGTTATTGTACTTAGTGATGCAACAGATTATGAAAACATAATAAAGAAAATGGATGCTAAAGAAGAAGTAGATTTTGAGACTAGAAAACACCTAGCAGGTAAAGTGTTTAATTTAGTATCAGCTTATGATGCAGCTATTAGTGAGTTTTTACTAGGCGAGCAGTCTTACCCAGACTATTTTTCTGTATCATATAAAAAACAAATGGATTTAAGATATGGAGAGAATCCTCATCAAAGTGCAGCTTATTATGTTAAAACAACTGGAAATGGAGCAATGAAAAATTTTGAACAGTTAAATGGCAAGGAATTATCTTATAATAATATAAAAGACATGGATATTGCATGGAAAGTAGTATGTGATTTCGATGAAATTGCTTGCTGCGCTCTAAAGCATAACACGCCATGTGGTGTGGCCATAGGTGATAGTACACTTGATACTTATAAAAAGGCGTATGAATGTGATCCAATGTCTATATTTGGTGGTATTGTTGCGTTTAATAGAAAAGTTGATAAAGAAACTGCTCTTGAGCTTAAAAAGATATTTTTAGAGGTGATTATTGCACCAGAATTTGATGATGATGCATTAGAAGTATTAAAAGGTAAGAAAAATTTAAGAGTTGTTAAGTGTTTACATAAATCAGAAGGCACTATGAATATGGTTAATGTCGATGGCGGCTTATTAGTACAAAGTGCAGATAATAAATTAGTAGATGAAATAAAAGTAGTTACTAAAAAGAGTCCGACCCAGGAAGAAGTAAAAGATTTAATATTTGCTATGAAAGTAGTTAAATATGTTAAATCTAATGCCATTGTAGTAGTTAAAGATGGTGTCACTAAAGGAATCGGGGTAGGCCAAGTTAATAGAATATGGGCGGCAGAGCATGCCTTAGAAAGAGGAGTAGATGCAACTGTTATGGCATCAGATGCATTCTTCCCATTTGGAGACGTTGTAGAACTTGCTGCAAAATATAATATAAAAGCAATAATTCAACCAGGTGGTTCAATTAAAGATGTACAATCAATAGAGATGTGTGATAAAAATGATATTGCTATGGTATTTACGGGAATTAGACATTTTAAGCACTAATAATAATTTCATGATGGGATAACTTAGTTATTCCATCAATTTTAACGACATTTCAGAAGGTAATTAACTCTCACTTATATAAGTGGGAGTTAATTACCTTAGTGGAAATAAAATTACAGTTGGAGTATAAATCTCCTTCTGAAGTCGTTAATTTGCAGCTCCGCAGGAGATGATTTAGTTTATAGAGATAAAGGAGATGGAATAATGAAGGTATTAATTATTGGTTCTGGTGGACGTGAACATGCTTTAGCATCCAAGGTCGCAGAAAATGACCATGTTCAGACGGTTTATTGTGCACCTGGTAATGGCGGTACATATAGAGAAAATAAGTGTGAGAATATTAATATTACGCAAATGGATGAGCTTTTGGCATTTGCTATTGAACACAAGATAGATATTACAATTGTTGGATCAGAGGAGTGGCTTGTTCAAGGAATAGTAGATAAGTTTAATGAAAAGGGACTTAAAATATTAGGACCAAGCGCGAAAGCTGCAAGACTTGAAGGAAGTAAATCCTATTCAAAAGAATTTATGAAAAAATACGGAATAAAAACAGCCGCATATGAGGTATTTGAAGATGAGACTAAAGCTATAGATTATCTTAAAAATTGTGAATATCCTATAGTAATTAAGGCTGATGGACTAGCTGCAGGTAAAGGGGTAGTTATTTGCAGTAATTTTTCTGAGGCTAAAAGTAGTATAAATGACTTTATGGTAGTGGATATATTTAAAGGCAGTGGGAAGAAAATTATAATAGAAGAATTTTTGGAAGGTGTTGAGGCATCTATACTCTCTATAACAGACGGGAAAATTATACTCCCATTTGTATCTTCAAAAGATCATAAACAGATATTTGATGGGGGAGTAGGACCTAATACAGGAGGAATGGGAGCTATAGCACCGAATCCATACTGTACTAAAGAAGTATTAGATGAATTTCACAAAAATATATTATTGCCAACTCTTAAAGGAATTCAAGAAGAAAAAATGGATTATAGGGGTATAATATTTTTCGGCATAATGATAACTAAAAAAGGTGTATATTTGCTTGAATATAATGTAAGATTTGGAGACCCTGAAACACAAGCGGTGCTTCCACTTATGAAGAGTGATTTTACGAAACTTATAATGAGCGCAATAGATGGAGAACTTAAAAATTTTAACTTGCAGTGGAATGATGGATATTCTTGTTGCCTAATTGCTGCATCAAAAGGTTATCCTGGAAAATATAATACAGGATATGAAATATGTGAAGATGGAGAATTAGAAGGTAAATTGTTTTTAGCAGGTGCAACTGGTGATAATGGTCTTTTAAAGACAAACGGTGGAAGAGTTCTAGGAATAACAGGGTTTGGTGGAACACTAGAAAAAGCAAGGGAAATAGCTTACTCTGATATGAAAAAAGTTCAGTTTGATGGGATGTATTATAGAAAAGATATTGGAAAATAGAAATAAAAGAGGCGGATGAAATATAAAGTAGACCCTTTGTCAAGGACATTTTAAAAAAAGAGGCTTAAATAGAATACCCTCCTGTCATAAACATGATATGAGGGTATTTTTCTATATTTTTATAGGATATTCACCACTTTTTAAGTAAGTGGCATATTGATTTGGTGATAATTTTGCTAGTCCCCATTGATAGCGGTCATTGTTGTAATAATCCATATAATCATCAACCACAAGCTTTAAATCCAAGATGTTATAGCATCTTTCAAGATGTATTTCATCCTTCATATGGCCAAAAAATGATTCCTGTGGAGCATTGTCCCAACAGTTACCTCGTCTAGACATAGATTGGCGTAGTTTCTTATCTTTTAAAAGCTGTCGAAAAGATATGCTGGTATAATGACATCCCTGATCGGAATGTAGGATCGTTTCTTCGCTTAATGAAATTCCATGATTTTGTATAAGTATATTTACTGTTTCAAGCACAAAATCTACTGCTAATGATTCGCTAACAACATACGCCATTACCTGTTTAGTACAAGCATCCTTAATGACTGAAAGATATGCCTTAGAGCCATGATTATAGAAAAGGTATGTTATATCAGTGAGTAGTATCATACCAGGACCATGCTCTTGGAACTCTCCATTCACCAGGTTTTCAGAAACATTGTTAGTTTTCATGGCTTTTGCCATACGTCGATATGGATTTGCTTTGCGTATTGGACATATTAGCCTGTATTTGTTCATAAGGCGCTGTATTTTCTTGCGGTTCATTCTAATTCCTTGATTCAGAAGGCGCATATGTATTCCCCGTGAACCCTTATCATAACCACGAAACTTATACGCTTCTAGAATCAGTTCAAAATCTCTTTTGTCTTGTTCTTGATTCTCATTTCTTGTATCTATATTGTTTTGCCAGCGGTAATATCCTGAACGTGATACTTCAGCTGTATGGCAGAGCAAACTGATGTTTAAGAGGTTGTTATCCCATTCAATCATTTTTTCAATGAGTTTGTATTTGATGGGTGCCTTCGCTTGTATTCCCAGTTTGCCTCCCGGTCCATTTGAGTATTTTTTTTTAGGAACTCATTTTCTTGATTTAAATATAAGATTTTCTGCTCTAATCGTTTAATTTTTTCAGTATCAGTGAGTTGCTTTGTGACAGGACGCCCAGAGTTATTCTTCCTTGTATCTTCAAAGCCTTCCGGCCGTAACTCACAACGTTTCATTCGGGTTACAATACTGTCTCTTCGTCTCCTTCCAAGTAGAAGATGATCAAAACCCATATCCTCTAAAATTTGCACCGGAAGTTTTCCACCACGATATTCTTCCTCGAATTCTTCTTTAAATTTTTTTGTATAAGTAATTGATTTTGCGCTTACCTTCTGAACGTATGCATTCTGCCGAAGTTCGCTCTGTTGTTCTTCAGTAAAATAACTTTTCGACATAGCAACACTCCCTAACTTGATGTATTAAGTATAACAAAAAAGACCCTATAATATAGAGTCAGTTAATTTATTGAGACAAGAATGCCTCTTTTTTTAACTGTCTACCTTATAGGGTCCATTTTAATAATCATCTGCCTCTTTTATTAGAAATTTTAAAGTTAAAACCAAGGACACTTATAAATCCAAATACCCAAAAACAACTGGTAAATACATGAAGATACTTAATAAACTATTGATTTATATGTCAAAAATACGTATTATATATAGGTGGAGTAAAATTATAATTATTTCAAATGAGGAATTAAGAAAAATAAAAGTTAACAAAAATAATAATATATGATAGGAGGAATTAGAATGTTAGAACAAGAAGGGAAAAATGCAAATAATGAAGACGGTCAATTAGCAATGAAAGATGAAAAATTAGTTAAATCTAATTCAAATAATGCATCAAGACCTACTTTTTTAAACACTTTTATGGCAAGCCTTATAGATCTAATAGTTGTAGGTGTGACATCAACATTAGTGGTATTTATAATAGATACTATACTTAGAATATCAGGATACGCATTTACGCAAAAATTTGGAATGATATTTGTGATTTTTATGGTTATTATGGTATTATACATGAGTATTATGGAAAGTGGAAAAACGTCAGCTACATTTGGAAAAAAAGCATCAGGATTATTTATTACTAAACGATAGGAGTTTGTGAAAAAAATATGCAAAAAAGAAAAGAATATGAATTTGATATAGAAGAGTTAGAATTTCCAGCGCAGGGAATAGCATACTATGAAGGTGAAAAGGTACTGATTAAAAACACATTGCCAGGTCAAAAGGTAATTGCTAAAGTATCAAGAAAGAAGCAGTTTGTAGTAGAGGCAAAACTTGTGAAAATACTTGAAGATGTAGACTATAAAGTTGAACCTCGTTGCAAAATCACCGAATTTTGTGGAGGATGTAGCCATCAATTTCTTTCTTATGAAAAACAATTAGAATTTAAAAAGCAACAGGTATTAAAATTGTTTGCAGAGGCAGAGATAAAAGATTTTGAATTTTTGGGTATACAGCAGAGCCCTGAGCAATTTGAGTATAGAAATAAGATGGAATTCACTTTTGGTGATTTTAGAAAAAATGAAGAGTTAACTTTAGGTATGCATACAAAAGGAAGAAGTTTTAGCATAGTTACTGTTGATGATTGCAAAATAGTAGATGTAGATTTTAGAGAAATTTTAAAATTAGTATTAAATTATTTTACAGAGTTAAAATTACCACATTATAATGTAATGGAGCGAAAGGGTTATTTAAGAAACTTAGTGATTCGAAAGGCTAAAAACACTGGCGAAATATTGGTGAATTTAGTAACCACATCACAGATAGATTTAGATCTTAGTGAAATTACGAATAAGCTTAAAGAATTAAAATGTGATGGAGTTATTACAGGAGTAATGCATACATATAATGATTCACTATCGGATATAGTTCAAGCTGATAAAACTGAACTATTATACGGAAAAGAATATATTATGGAAAACATATTAGATCTTAAGTTTAAAATAAATCCTTTTGCTTTTTTTCAAACAAATTCAAAAGGTGCAGAAAAGCTCTATAGTATAGTTAGAGATTTTTTAGGTGATTCAGAATCAAAAGTTGTGTTTGATTTATATTGTGGAACAGGAACTATAGGTCAAATTGTTGCAGCTAAAGCTAAAAAAGTTTTGGGAATTGAATTAATAGAAGAAGCAGTTGCTGCTGCAAATGAAAATGCAAGAATTAATGGATTAGATAATTGTGAGTTTATAGCAGGGGATGTAGCGAAAGTTATAAAAGATGTACAAGATAAACCAGATAGCATTATCTTGGATCCTCCAAGAGCAGGCGTTCATCCTACAGCATTAGATTATGTAATAAAATTTGATGCGCCGCACATAGTTTATGTTTCATGTAATCCTAAAAGTTTAGTTGTTGATTTAAAAGAAATGATTAATAACGGATATAAGGTGAATAAAGTAATACTTATGGATATGTTCCCTCATACCCCTCATATAGAGACTATTGTTGATATAGTGAAGCTATAACAGGGTTTAACAAGTGAATATTTAACTCAAAACCGTCCATTTGCCACCGTAAATTATTTTATGGTGGCAATATTATTATGTCCAAGACGATTTTAATTAAAAAATTGCATTAATTAAGCACAGGTCAAGTTATATTATCTGTGCTTTTATTTTTTTTTGCTCCTCAAGTGGAAAGGTAATCGGAAAATTTCCCGGGTGATGTTAAATATTTGCAATAGCTCATTTAGTCTTAACTATAAATAACAGGAATGTTCAAGGCAGTAGTAAATAACTTAATTAAAAACTAGTTAAATTTAACAAGATATTTATTAAATTTAACTAATTTTAATAAACAGGTGGAGATTCAAAATTAGAATTATTAAAAGATGTAATTTTTTCTCCATTGTTAATGTTATAATACTTATTGAAAAAGTTTAGAATGTAAGGGTAGTTATGTTTAGTGTATAAAGAAAAACTATGTGCATGTACATAACTGAAAGTAAAGTTTCACATAATATTTTCTATGGTATTCCATAGGTTAACAGGAGGATAAAATTTTGCATAAGAAAATAAGGCACACCTTTGATTATAAAACAAAAAAAGAGTTTTCAAGTAAGTTGATGGATTGGATTGGTGATATTTTTTACGATATTCTTCCGAAACACGGATATGAGATACGTGATGAACAAATATATACTGCGTTTCAGCTTGCTGATGCAGTTTGTAATAAAAAAGTTCATCTGGCTGAGGCTGAAGTCGGTACCGGAAAGACCTTCGCCTACTTACTCACTGCAATTGCCTACGCTGGTTTTAGCGGAAAACCTGTAGTAATTGCATGTGCCTCAACAGCACTTCAGGAACAGCTGGCAGGGCCAAAGGGAGATATTCAAACACTTTCCCGAATACTGGGATTAGAAATAGATGCGCCAATGGCAAAGGATCCTCATCAGTATGTTTGTGATGAGAGAGTTAGTGGAACAGGGGGAGTGTTTGGCGATGCAACAGCCTCTGATGAGATTAATCAATGGTTATCCAGGACTACAAAAGGTGAACGCTCAGAAATGCCGCACATATCCGATAGTGTATGGAGACAGATTGGATGGGATGAAACTATGCCCTGTGATGCCTGTACCAGAAGAGGATTTTGTAAGCTTGTTAAGGCACGGAAACATTACAGATCTTCCAAGGATTTAATTATTGCTGATCATAGTATCTTTTTTCAGGACCTGTGGACAAGGGATGAAAGAATTGCAGACGGTAAAATGCCTATGCTTCCAGATTACTCACTGGTGATTTTTGATGAAGGCCATAAAGTCATACTGCCGGCAGCTATGGGTGCTGGAAGACAAATTCACAAAGAGGATATTGATAATATTATCCTTTCGATAGAGGAAATCCAGGGAGCAAGAACTTCACTGGTTGCATGTGTAATTGCATTGAGCCAGGCCACTTCTAACTTTTTTGAAAAACTTAATCAAAACGTAATAGACGATGAGCAATCAGAGCGTCTGGCGGTTCGCACCGATGATATACTTCTGAAAGCAGCTGATACTTTTCATAAGGCACTAGATCGGTTGCTCTTAGAGATACAAATTGAGGAAGAGCTATACATAAACGAGCTACCGGAAAGCACGTTACATACCTTTGAAATTCAAATAGAACTATCAATTACAGCCTTAGCTAGGTTTGGTAGGAATAAAGGTACAGAGGTTATTACTTGGATAGATAGGTCCGACGGCAGCTTTTGGGTAGTTCCTCGGAACTTGAGCAATATGCTAGATAAACATTTATTTTCGAAAAAATTGCCTGTGGTGTTTACTTCAGGAACTTTAAGTGATAAGGGTGATTTTGGTTACCTTATGAGGACTCTGGGTTTAAAGGATCCAGCAATATCAACGGTTGGAAGTCCCTTTGATATTGAAAAGCAGGTGGTGGTTTATTTACATCAGCCATCATTTGAGGACACCGACAGTGCCAAGTTTTCACGTAAAATTGAACAATTACTATGTTTGCTGAAAGAAAATGGAGGAAGAGCGCTGATACTTGTTAACTCTTTGAAGGAAGTTAGGAAAATAAGAAAAGAAATTAGTGGATACGCGCTACCTTTTGAAGTTTTATGGGAGGATAAAGGTGAGCGAGGATATCTTGTCCAAAAGTTTCGTGCGGAAGTTACATCTGTATTAGTAGGTTCTACCTTTTGGGAGGGAATTGATGTGCCCGGGGAGTCTTTATCTCTCGTTGTAGTTTGGCAGCTTCCATTTCCTTCACTAGACCCTTTGATTGAAATGAGGCGCAAAGATGCAGAAGAAGAGGGGATGAATCCACTTATAACTGTTGATTACCCTGAAATGGGATTGAAGTTAAAACAAGGTTGTGGCAGATTAATTAGAACAAAGGATGACCGTGGAGCAATAGCTGTCATGGATCAAGTAATAGGAACCCCATGGGAAAAGGTGGTTATGAGAGCTCTACCTAGAGGAGCGAAAATCAAAACTTTGGAACATAGGGAGATTTGAAATGCTTGATAAGTGAGGTTTTGCTCTGATCATTAATTAATAATGATTAAGGCTGTTATTTAGAAGTATAGTATATACTTGATTTGAAAAGAAATAGGTATTAAAAAAAGAAGGAGAGCGAAAAAATGGAACAGTTTTTTAAAGCAATAGATGAAAAAATAATAAAGTCAGGATATCCTGGAGAAGTCAGTGGCGAAGAAATCTACGCTGAAATAAGTGATGAGGCCGAGGATCAAGAAGAAGGAAGTTATTTATTCATGAAGAAGCAAAATGATGATATCATGTTCGAATACAAAGTGGATATTTTAGAGGACAATATTAATTTAGCAACCCTCACGATACATACACCAGAGAAAAATTACTTTATTGATTTTGATGCTGAATAGATAGACGTATTGGGGATGAAGATGAAAATTATATGCATTGCATAATACTATTGTTGATATAGTTAAGGCATAATTGGCTAAGCTATATATGCTAATCTTAATATAGAATAATGAAAGAAAAATGATAGAACTATGGTTTGAATTTCCTTAGTTCTATTTTTATGTTTTTAATCTAGTATTAGGAGTATAATCAAATTTGTAGACAAAATATAAGTAAATACATAAAACAAAAATAATTAGTGGTATTCATATAAGAATTCAAAATAAGAAAGGAAGTGCGTATTTAGTGGGTTTGAGTACATATGTACACTCTCTTGCTATGGAAAATTATGTTGAATGAGATGGATAGACAATACTTAAAAATAGTTGAGAAAATTTTAAAAAGAGGATATCATGACCAAAACCGTACTGGAGTTTCAACTTATAAGCTCCCTCACCAAATTATGCAGTTTGACTTAGAAGAAGAATTTCCAATATTAACAACTAAAAGTGTTGCATTTAAAACAGCGGTAAAAGAGTTACTTTGGATATTTAAAGACCAATCTAATGATGTAAAAAAACTTCAGGAACAAAACGTTCATATATGGGATGAATGGGCATACGACGATGGAACAATTGGTAAAGCATATGGTTTTCAAATAGCTAAATATCATCAAATTGATACTCTTATTGAGGCTTTAAAAAATAATCCTCAAGATAGAAGAATGCTTATGAATCTTTGGAATATAGAAGACCTTCCAGAAATGGCGCTTCAACCATGTTGCTTTTTAACTCTTTGGGATGTAACTGATGGACGACTTAATTGTATGTTAGTACAACGAAGTGGTGACATGGCGCTTGGTGTTCCATTTAACACCAGTCAATATGCAATATTAGTTCATTTGATCGCGCGAGTTACAGGACTTAAAGCAGGATTATTTACACATGTTATAAATAATGCACATATATATGAAAATCATATTGAGGGTTTACAGCTACAGGTTTCAAGGAAACCAGAAGCTTTAGATGCTCCTAAACTTTGGATTAACCCAGAAATTAAAAACTTCTATGATTTTACATCGGAAGATGTTAAACTTATAGATTATAAGCATCTTGGTAAAATAGATATGGGGAGCGTGGCTGTATAATGCTAACATGTATTGTTGCAATTGGAGATAACTTTGCTATTGGTAAAAATAATGATTTACTTTGGCATTTTTCAAAAGATTTAAAAAGGTTTAAGCAAATAACAACTGGAAATACTATTATTATGGGAAGAAAAACATTTGAATCTCTTCCTGGTATTCTCCCTGGAAGACATCATGTTGTTATTACTCAAAATAAAAATTTTAAAGTGAATGATGAAAGGGTAACTGTAATAAATTCTAAGGAAGCGTTATTTGCTTATTTAGATGATGGTAAAGAATATTTTGTTATAGGAGGGGGAGAAATATATAAGCTATTATTACCTTATTGTAATAAAATACACTTAACACAAGTGCATAAGGAATATGATGCTGAGGTATTCTTTCCAACTTTAGATTATTCAAAGTGGAATATAAAAGAAGAAGAAACTGGGTTTATAGATGAGGCTGAAACAACAGCATTTAGTTTTTTAACTTTGAAAAGGACTACCGTGCTAAAATAATACATTATGATTATGTTAAGAATAGTTACTATATTAAAAAAAAGTTATGAAACTAAAAGTTGATTTCTGTATTGTGTACAGGAGTCAACTTTTTTTCTAGTTTGCATTTTAGATAATAGGTATTATTTCCATAATAAATAAAAATTACAATATTTGATTTGAGAGTATGTTATAATTTCTATATAATTTTGCTAAGTTTATATGAAATTTAAATTTATAATTAGGGGTGAAAATATGAATATTAAAAAGATTGATATGAATTCTTATCTACGAAAAGCTCACTTTGAATATTTTAGAAATATGGCATATCCTTATGTTGGAGCAACTGTTAATATTGACATTACTAATTTATTTAATGTGATTAAGAGAAAAAAAATGCCCTTTTTTTTAACTATACTTTATATAGCAGCAAATGCAGCAAATAAAATACCTGAATTTAGAAGAAGGATTGATGGGGATAGTATAATTGAATATTCACATTGTAATACATCTCATACAGTTGCTTTAGAAGATGAAACTTATTGTTATTGTGAACTAGATTCTTCTATGAATTTTAAGAGATTTTTAGAATACGCTAAGGAGAGACAAAGTTTATCCAAAACAAATGGTATTAAGGATGATGGAAATAAAGTAGATTCATTCTTTTTTGTATCATGCTTACCATGGATTACTTATACTTCGATTATACAGCCTGTACCCAGTCCATCTGACTGTAATCCACGGATTACGTTTGGACGTTATTTTAGACAAAATGATAGAATACTAATGCCTACAACTACATTAGTAAATCATGCGCTGGTAGACGGAATACATATTGCAAAATTCTATGAAAAATTTGATGAAATTATGCCTCAGTTAATTGTTAGTATGACGAAGGCGTAAGATTGTTTGATAAAGAAAGCGGAACTTTATTAGTAGCTCCATCTGCAAATTTATTATCAAAGCCATCAACTACGAGTGGTGAGCATTGCTATAATGATTTAAATGGAAAAATTCCTTGTATTTTAGATTGCTCCGGCTTTTATATTAGAAGAACAATTTGGACAAAGAATAACAGTAAATGAGAAATTTTATGATTGGTATGTAAGGTAAATTTGATTGAAAAAAGAATCTCACAATATAATAAACTATTGGAGGAAAACGTGGAAGTATCAATACTTGTAGGACAGTTTCCAATTTCATTTGATAGTACAGAAAATATAAATAGTATAGTGACTATTTTGGGGAAATCAAAAATGGATGATTTAGTTGTCCTGCCTGAAGGAGTACTTCAATCAATAAGTATATAAAATAGAAGAGCATTAAAATATAGAAATTAGGAGTGTGTAATATATGATCCTTTCGGGAAAAGAAATAAAGAGAAAGCTAGGAAAAGATATTGTTATAGAACCTTTTAATGAAAAGCAACTTAACCCTAATAGTTATAATTTGAGGTTACATAATGAATTGCTTGTTTATGATGAACCATTTTGGATATTAAAAAAGAAAATAAGGTTAAAAAACTTTTTATACCAGAAGAGGGATTAGTCTTGGAAACAGGAAAGCTATATCTTGGTAGAACAGTAGAGTTCACAGGGACCAATAAATATGTACCAATGCTAGAAGGTAGGTCTTCTATTGGTAGGTTAGGATTATTCATTCATGTAACGGCAGGCTTTGGTGATGTTGGGTTTCAAGGGTTTTGGACATTAGAAATATTTTGCGTTCAACCAATAAAAATATATCCAGGGGTTGAAATTTGTCAAATATATTATCATTGTATTGAAGGCGAATATGATGAATATTGCAGTGGAAAGTATCAAAATAATGAAGGGGTTCAACCAAGTTTATTATATAAGGATTTTGAAAATTAATATAAAGAATTTCTATAAGAGAGTACATTTTAATATAGAATGAAAGGTGGATATAATAATGAATCAGAAAGATAGAATGCTTGTGGGTTTGCCATATAAGTCGTGGTTAGACGGATTAGCAGAAGAACGAATGGCGAATAAAAAGAAGATATATGAGTATAATCACCTTCTACCAGATGAATACGAAAAAAATTAATAAATTAATAAGATATATTCTTGGTAAAACAGGTGTAGACATACATATTGAAGCCCCTTTTCATTGTGATTACGGAAAGAATATTGAAATTGGAAATTGTTTTTTTGCGAATTATAACTGTACCATTTTAGATGTGGGAAAAGTAATTATAGGTAATAATGTGCAATTTGCTCCAAATGTTTCGCTATATACAGGAGGTCACCCAATACATCCTGATTCACGAAATTCTGGATATGAATATGGTATTGGTATAACAATAGGAGATAATGTTTGGCTTGGTGGAAATGTTGTCGTAAATCCTGGGGTTCAGATTGGAAATAATGTTGTTATAGGTTCGGGAAGTGTTGTTACTAAAGATATTCCAGATAATGTGATAGCAGTAGGAAATTCATGCAAGGTTATTCGTGTAATTACAGAAGAAGACCGTAAATATTACTATAAAAACAATGTTTTTGATGTTGATGATTATAATTGCTAAGCTAAAATCAACAGATAAAAGAAACATTTGTAATTGTAACTCTTGTAAAAGGTATTAATGTGTTATGTAAAGCAGGTGTTTAAGTTATAAAAGCGGCGGAGAAAAGATCTGAGGAAATAAAATAGCCCAAGGTGGTATGTCAATTTATGAGTGATTATAGATCTCTTTAGTCTTATTTTTATGTTCTTTTTTCAGTTTTAGGCAAGTAGTTAACCATTGTATATAATGGTATAATTAATTTATAAGTGTTGCATAACAATGACAATCAATAATGCAACAAACTTTTACGTAAGAAAAACTTTGGAGGCATATAATAATGTTAAATGTAAATATAAAAGATATTGATATGAAATTTAATACATCAGAGGAGGTTTTTGCACCTCGAAATGTTGATAAAGGTACGTTAGCGATGTTGTCAACTATTGAATTTAAGAATAATGATAAGGTATTAGACCTAGGATGTGGATACGGTATAGTTGGAATACTTTCTGCAAAAATAGTAGGAGTGGCTAATGTATTTATGGCAGATATAGATAGTAGAGCAGTAGAGCTTACAAGGCAAAATATTGAGCTAAACAATGTTAAAGGAATTGAGGTATGTGAAAGTGATGGATTTAAAAATATTAGTGAAAAGGACTTTACTTTAATTATTTCAAATCCACCTTATCATGTGGATTTCTCTGTTCCAAAAGAATTTATTGAAAAAGGATTTAATAGGTTAGCCGTTGGTGGGAGAATATATATGGTTACTAAAAGAAAAGACTGGTATAAGAACAAACTGGTTTCGATTTTTGGTGGTGTAAAAATAACTGAAATTGATGGTTACTATGTTTTTATGGCAGAAAAGAAATCTACTTCATATTCAAATAAGAAGAAATAAAAACAATATTATTCTAATTAATTTAGTGTTAAGAAGAGGTTAGATATATTTGAAAGGATATTTTATTATAAAAGGAGAGAAAATATGGAGTGGATTGATTTAATAAGAGAATATATTCCTTATAACGCTCAAGAAGAAAAAGATAAAGAACTAATTTTAAATTGTATAGATATATTTGATGACGTTTTGACTAGAAAAAATAAGATAGCACATATAACAAGTTCAGCATTTATAGTAAATAAAGCAAAAGATAAGGTGTTAATGGTACATCATAATATATATAATTCTTGGTCATGGGTAGGTGGTCATGCAGATGGAGAAAAAGATTTATTGGCTGTTGCAATTAAAGAAGCAAAGGAAGAGACGGGTATAAAAAATGTTAGGCCGATATCTTGTGAAATATTTTCATTAGACATATTGACTGTACTTGGGCATATAAAAAGAGGAGAATATGTTTCTCCACATTTACATTTATCAGTTACTTACTTAGTAGAAGCTGATGAAGAAGAATTACTTATTGTTAAAGCTGATGAAAATAGCGATGTTAAATGGGTTCCCATTAATGAAGTTAATATATATTCAAATGAACCTCATATGCACAAGGTTTATACTAAATTAATATCGAAAATATTTTTAAAATTTAATGAGAAATAACATGAGTAAATCAATAAACATAGTGTTAAGTGAAATAGAATAAAAGTAATTTAGTAAAGGGGAAAAAAGGATGAAATGCAAAGTGAAAAACATATTTATAAACTATGAAATAATAGGAAGTGGAAAACCAATAATTATGTTGCATGGTTATAATGTAGATCACAGGTTAATGACAGGATGTATGGAACCTGTACTTAGCGATAAAAAAGGTTATAAAAGGATATATATTGACTTGCCAGGTATGGGCAAATCAGAGAGTGCAGAATGGATTACTAACTCTGATATTGTGCTTGATATTGTAATTAGTTTCATTAATAAAATCATTCCAAATGAAAATTTTTTACTTGCTGGTGAGTCATATGGGGGATATTTAGCAAGAGGAGTAATCTATAGAATGGCAGATAGAGTTGATGGTGTTTTACTTGTTTGCCCAGTTATAGTAGCAGATTATAATAAACGTAACGTTCCTGAGCATATTGTTTTGGTTAAGGATAGTAAGTTGTTGTCTAAACTGACGCCAGAAGTGGCTGAGGGTTTTAATTCTAGCTCAGTGGTTCAGAGTCAAAAAATTTATGAGAGATGTGAAAATGAAATAATATCCGGAGCTAAAATAGCCAAGAAGGTATTTTTACAAACTCTTAAAAAAGATGGATATGTATTCACATTTGATGTAGATAAGTTAAATAATAAATTTGACAAACCTTCTCTTATATTGTTAGGGAAACAAGATAATTGTGTTGGATATAAAGATTCATGGAGTATATTAGAAAATTTTCCAAGAGCGACTTTCGCTGTGCTGGATAGAGCGGGACATAGCTTGCAAATAGAACAGGAAGAATTATTTAACTCATTAGTGAAGGAATGGCTTGTAAGGGTTAATTAGTGTATACAATTTTAATTCTTTTTTAGATAAAGTAACTTTTGAAACTGGGATTATCTGTTCAGATGATTCATATTGACTCATATGATGATGAACCTAAAAGTTTTAAGAAGGGGATAGAAAAGTATGGAAACATTAACAACTAATAGATTGATACTAAGACAATGGAAAGAAAATGATAGTGCTGATTTATATGAGTATGCTAAAAGTGAATTAGTAGGTCCAAGTGCTGGCTGGCCAACACATAAAAATGAGGAAGAAAGTAAAGAGATAATAAGAATGTTCATTGAAAATAAAGGAATATATGCTATAGTTCTAAAATTAGAAAACAAAGTGATTGGTAGTATAGGACTTCATAATAGGAAACCTGATGATAGTCTTTCTGATTTGGAGCAAAAGGAGATAGGATATGTTCTTAATCCTAAATACTGGGGAAATGGTTTTATTCCAGAGGCTGTAGAATGTTTGATAAAATATGGATTTGATGAATTAAATTTAGATTTAATCTGGTGTGGACATTTTGATTTTAATTCTAAGTCTAAAAGAGTAATTGGAAAATGTGGATTTAAATATATGTTCCAAAGGACTGAAAGGTTAAAATTATTAGATAATAAAGAGGTTATCACTTTATACTATAATATTTTAAAATCTGATTATATTAATTGATTATACAAAAAATAGTTATTAGAGAGAAAAGTATTTTATAATTAACAATAAATAAGACATATTTACCATAATGAAACCTTTTTTGGAAATTGGGATGTAATGTGATTTGAGCAATCAAAATAATAGTTTAGGAAACTCGCAAGATTCGTTTTTAAATACATTTAACAATACTTCATTTTTATTAACTGAAGGGGCTATTATAGAAAGATTAAAAAGAGAGTTTTGTATCTTTTTAAATAAGGATATTTTACCTTCAGGTTTAATCTATGAAGAAAAGTGTAGTGAGGGAACGTTTGATAGGAATCCAAGCAAATGTATATAAATCAGACGAGTTAGAGCATTTTCATAAATAATTATATGGTAACTTAAGTTAAATATGAGGTGATATATTTTATTAGAAAGGTGGTTTCGTGTGGAAATTAAAAAACTGCAGAAAAATGATATAAAAAATGCTCTTAATTTAGTGTGGGAAATTTTTGAGGAATTCGAAGCACCTGATTACTCCAAACAAGGAATTAAAGAGTTTAAAAAATTTGTGTCCTACAATTCTATTATCAAAAAATTTGATGAAGGGGAATTAAATTTTTGGGGATGTATAAATAAAAATGACCTAATTGGAGTAATTGCAACAAGAGGGATTACTCATATATGCATGCTTTTTGTAAACAAAGACTTTCATAGATTAGGTATAGCAAGAAGTTTATTTCAAACAGTTGTAGAGAAATCTAAAAGCAAGAATAATATTAGTCAAATTACAGTAAATTCATCTCCATATGCAGTAGAGGTGTATCATCGTCTTGGCTTTTTTGATACAGATAAGGAGCTTACTGTTAGTGGAATTAGATTTACTCCAATGTCGTATTTGATAAAGTAAGATAAAAAGTGATAGTTGTAAAATATAGCTATTGCGGGACTGATTATTTATATAGTAGGGGGATGCAATGAGAAAAATAAATTTACAAGCGATTGCAGATAATCTAAATAAACTTGGTGATTTTCTTTCAAAAAGAGATATTGAGGATTTGTCAAAAGCTGCTTTAATAAAACAGTATGGAATTGAGCAAGTGGATTTGTTGATTCTTTTGGGAGGTAGTATTGTATATGGTTGCGAAATTGCTGGCAAAGCATTTCATGATGGTATCGCAAAACAATTAAAATAAGGGGGTATTATTTTATGGTTAAACTTAATGAATTAATACCGGAACTATCTGTTTCAGATATAAATATAAGCTTGGATTTTTACATAAATATTCTTTCATTTAAGATAGTGTACCAAAGAAAAGATGATAAATTTGCTTTAATATCACTAAATGATTCGCAAATTATGATTGAAGAAACAAATGGTAATTGGGAAACTGGAACTTTATCATATCCCTTTGGTAGAGGAGTTAATTTTCAAATAGCAGTAGATGATGCTTATAAATTATACAAAAATATAAAAAAACAAAACTATAAAATAAAAATAGAAATGCAAGAGAATTGGTATGAAGCAGATAATGTAATGATAGGACAGAAAGAATTTTTAATTATGGATCCAGATGGTTATTTATTAAGATTTGCTGAAGATTTAAGAGAAAAAGAATGTCCGAGGTATATATCAAGTTGTATTTTAAAAGAATTTAAACTAAAAAATGGTCAGACGTTGGTATTAAGAAAACCAATAGTAGAAGATGCTAAAATGATTGTTGAATATCTTTATACTGTTGGTGGAGAAAGTGATAATTTGTTATTCGGTAAAGATGAAAGCTATTTTACTGCTGAGATGGAAATAGAGCATATTAAAAATATAAATGAATCTGAAACCTCGTCTATGGTATTAGGAATTATAAATAATAATATTGTTAGTATTGCACAAATCAGTAGCCCTAATAGGAAAAGAATAGCTCATAATAGTGAAGTTGCTATTTCGGTTAAAAAAGATTATTGGAAAAATGGAATTGGAAGTTGCATAATGGAGGAATTAATTAAGTCAGTTAAGGATGGTGGCATAATAAAAAATATAAGTCTTGGAGTTAAAGCAAGTAATAAAAATGCAATTGCTATGTATGAGAAATTTGGATTTGAAAAAATTGGTAAACATAAGGATTTCTTTAATATAAATGGTGATTTTGACGATGAAATACTAATGGACTTATATATTTAAGTTTTATGTATTTAAGTTTTATGTATATTAGGAGGGAATAAGGCAGTGAATATATATTTAACTAAAGCAGAAATAAAAGATGCAGAAACTATTCATGAGATGCAAATCAAAGCATTTATGTCATTACTATCGAAATATAAAGATTTTGAAACTAGTCCTGCAAATGAATTAGTAGAAAAAACCGTTATGCGAATAAATCAAGAATTTACAGATTACTATATTATTAAAAGAGATAATACAACTGTTGGTTGCATAAGAATAGTAAAAAAGGATAATAAACTCTATCGTGTTAGCCCTATTTTCATCTTACCGGAATACCAAGGGTTTGGGATTGCACAAAAGGTTTTTAAAATTATTGAAGAATTATACCACGATGCAAAAGCATGGGAATTAGATACTATATTACAAGAACCACGGAATTGTTATTTGTATGAAAAAATAGGCTATAAAAAAACTGGTAAAACTAAAATTATAAACAGCAAAATGACATTAGTATTTTATGAAAAACATCTTACAAACCTGAATAAATATAATTAAGAAGTTTATTTTAATAAATAAAAAAATGGATATTATTTTAAAAAAGTTAGACAATAAAGAAGATAAAAAAGAAATTTAAAGTATCATCGAAGCTAAATTTGAGATGTGAGGTAGGTGAAACAATGAAAAAAAAGAGTATGATAATAGTAAGTATTGTAGTAATAGCGGTTGTTTTATTTGGATTAAGTATGGGTGTTGCTACCCTTAAATGAACAAAGCTTTTTTATTAAAATAGAGGTCCTAAAGACGAGTCATAAAACAAACAACCATAGAATAAAAAAATTATGTTATAATTTAATTAAGTTGAAATTTTAGAAATAACAAACTAACTTTAAGGATAAGGGGTTACAAGAATAATGAAAATTTTTAAAAACTTTATAAGTTATTATGGGCCATATAAGGCTCTATTTTTTGCAGATATGTTTTGTGCATTAATTTTATCTGCAATAGATTTAGTTTTTCCGTTAATAGTAAGGTATTTGTTAAATGATGTTTATGTTTTACAAGATGGAAATAAGATAATTAAATATGTTATATATGTTGGTATAGCTCTATTAATTATGTATATTGTTCGGTACTTTTGTCAGTATTTCATAACCTCATGGGGACATATAATGGGAGCGAAGATGGAAGCAAATATGAGAAAAGATATTTTTGACAATCTTCAAAGACAATCTTTTTCTTATTATGATGAAGCAAGTACTGGGAAGCTTATGTCAAGAATAGTTACAGACCTTTTTGATATTTCAGAACTTGCTCATCATGGACCTGAGGATGTATTCATATCCATACTAAAAATAGTTGGATCTTTTGTTATACTTGCAGGTATAAATTCAAAAATAACACTTATACTTCTTTTATTTACATTAGTAATGTTATATTTTTCATACTTCTATAATCAGAAAATGCGAGATGTTTTTGTTAAAAATAAAGAGAAGATAGCAGGAGTAAATGCACAAATTCACGACAGCTTAGAAGGTATAAGAGTAGTGAAATCATTTGCTAATGAGGAAATTGAAAATGCAAAATTTACTAAAGGTAATAATGAATATTTAAAGACCAAAGAGGATAGCTATTTTATAATGGGCAGATTTTTTAGTGGTAATACCTTTTTTCAAGGATTGCTTTATCTTAGTGTTATTCTTGCTGGTGGTGTATTTATAAGCGACGGTTCATTAAAAATAACTGATCTTGTAGTATATATACTTTATATCAATACGTTTTTAAATCCTATTGATAAGCTTGTAAATTTTACAGAGCAGTTTCAAAGAGGGCTTTCAGGATTTCAAAGATTTATTGACGTTATAAACACAAAGCCAGATATAACAGATAAAGAGGATGCAGTAGAACTTGCAAATCCTAAGGGCGAGATATCTTTTAATAATGTATCATTTAGTTATAATAATAGTAGTGATATATTAAGCAATATAAATATAAAAATACAATCTGGTAAGAATATTGAACTTGTTGGTCCATCAGGTGGTGGTAAAACAACATTTTCAAGTCTAATACCAAGGTTTTATGAGGTAAATGATGGCTGCATAACAATAGATGGTATTGATATACGAGATATAAAACTTAAATCACTTAGGAAATCTATTGGAATAGTTCAGCAGGATGTTTATTTGTTTGCTGGAAGCATTAGAGAAAACATATTATATGGTAGGCCTGGAGCATTGGAAAATGAAATAATTGAGGCAGCCAAGAAGGCAAACATTCATGAGTTTATTATGAGTCTTGAGCATGGTTATGATACTTATACTGGTGAGAGAGGAGTAAAACTTTCTGGTGGACAAAAACAAAGAATATCTATAGCAAGAGTATTTTTAAAAAATCCATCAATCCTAATACTCGATGAAGCAACTTCTGCTCTTGATAATGAAAACGAACAATTTATTCAGAAATCATTGGAAGAACTTATGAAAAATAGGACTACTTTAGTTATCGCTCATAGATTAAGCACAATAAAAAATGCAGATGAGATAGTAGTACTTACTGATGAGGGAATAAACCAAAGAGGAACACATGAGGAGCTTATAGGTAAGGGAGGCGTGTATTCTTACCTTTACAATATGCAGTTTAAGTAATATAGTTATAGAAAGTTAATTAAGTAAAAACTAAAACAATTTACATAAAACAAAGCTGAAAAGGCTTTTTTTTATTACAATTTGATTAAAAACGTATCACTTCTTATTTGAGCAGCATATAAGTAATATAAAAACAAATAAGGAGGGGTACGTGATGGCAGAAATAATTATTCAATATGTATTAATAGTGTTTTTAGTAATCGGACTTGGTTATTTAGCTTACTTATTAAAGGATAAGGATAACAATTTAAAAGATGATTATTTTGGGTTTGCCTCTGTAATACTTGGATCTTTAGCTAACAGCGAATCTACACCCGCAAATGCAAAAATAATTCTTAGAATTATTTCGCAAGTTGTACAATTTGTAGAAACTAACTATAAAAACAGCGATAATGCCCTTAAAGAAGAGAAAGCTATTCAATTAGCGAAAGATTCTACTAGTGTATTAAGTTTTAAAGATAATATAGATAGTGAAAGTTTAAAATATTTAATAAGAGTGGCAGTAGCACTATTGCCACCAACTAATAAAATAATTAAGTAAGGTGGGGACAAAAATCAAAGTAAACTACGGTATTGGCCGGCAGAAAAGTTTTACTTTGCTGGTCAATATTTTATAGAAAACAGGGTAAAAAGTTGAGCTTAAATAATAAAAAAGGATAAAGCTATCCTTTAAAATAGAAACTAATGTTCTATTTTTTTATTAAATTCTCTTTACCTTTTGTGAATAAACATATAAAATAGCAAATGTGTGATAAAATTTTACTGGAGGATTTTTATGAGTTTTGAAAATGAAGAAATTCCAACATATGATGTAACAGACTTAACTTCTCTAGAAAAGCTAGAGCCTGTAAGGATAAGACCAGGCATGTACATAGGTTCTACAGGAAGCAAAGGACTACATCATTGCATATGGGAGATATTAGATAACTCTATAGATGAGATAGCTAATGGCTATGGAGATAAAGCTAAAATAATATTAAATGAAGATAAAAGTGTCACTATTATTGATAATGGTAGGGGGATTCCTACAGGAATGCATCCTATAAAAAATAAATCTGGTGTTGAAATGGTTTTTACAGAACTTCACACTGGTGGAAAGTTTAATAATAAAAATTATAAGACTTCTGGTGGACTCCATGGTGTTGGAGCAGCGGTTGTAAATGCATTATCGGAATGGTTGGTTGTTGAAATAAAACAAAAGGGAAAAATTTTCTCTCAAAGATTTGAATATTCATTTGATAAAGAGTTAAAAAGACCTATGCCAGGTACACCAGTTAGTAAGCTTGAGGTAATTGGTCAGTCAAAAGAAACGGGTAGTAAAGTTACATTTATGCCTGATAAAAGGGTATTTACAACCCTTGAATTTAACTCGGATTTTATTGATGAGAGACTACAAGAATTGGCGTTTCAAAATAAAGGAATTACATTAGTGTTTATTGATAATAGAAAAGAAGGAAATGCTATAAAGGAATATCACTCAGATAGAGGGTTATTAGATTTTATTGACTATCTAAATGAGAGTAAGACCCTTCTACATAAGGAACCTATATTTTTTCAAGGTGAAAAAGAAATAAATGGGATACAATTATACGGTGAAGTATGCATGCAGTTTACTGATTCTACTACAGAATACATTGCGAGCTACGTTAATAATATACCGACTACAGAGTCTGGAACTCACGAGACCGGTTTTAAAACTGGTATGACAAGGGCTTTTAAAGATGGTGCTAAAAAACTTAATCTTTTGAAAGAGAAAGATAAGGATAAAGATTTTGAAGGTGACGATTTAAGAGAAGGAATGACAGCGATAGTTAGAATTAAAATAAGTAATCCAATATTTGAGGGCCAAACTAAAAGCAAGTTAGGAAATAATGAGGCATATAGCATGATGAATGAGCTTTGTTATGTTAAAATTTTAGAATGGATAGAAGACAACAAAGAAATGGCTACTAACATAATAAACAATGCTATTTCTGCTGCATCTAGAAGAGATAAAATAAAGAAAATTAATGATGCGGAAAGAAAAAAGATAGGTAAGGGAGCATCACCGCTTGCAGGGAAAATTGCGGTATGCACATTAAAAAATTCAGAGTTTACCGAATTTATAGTAGTTGAAGGAGATTCAGCTGGTGGAAGTGCTAAGCAAGCTCGTGATAGAAGATTTCAAACTATAATGCCATCTAAGGGTAAAATTATGAATACAGAAAAGCAAAAGCTAGAAAATGTATTGGCTAGTGAAGAACTTAAAATATTTAATACGGCTATTGGAACTGGAGTTTTAGATAATTATATTGAGAAAGATTTAAAATATGGTAAGATAATTATTTTAAGTGATGCAGATGTTGATGGATACCACATTAGAACATTATGGATGACTTTTATTTATAGATATATGAGGCCACTCATTGCGAATGGTCATCTTTATATGGGAATGCCACCACTTTATAAGGTTTATAAGGCTAGTAAGACTGGAGAAGTGGTTAAGTATGCATATAGTGATGAGCAACTAGAAATGACTAAAAAAGAAATTGGGAAAGGTGCGCTTATTCAAAGATATAAGGGACTTGGAGAAATGAACCCAGATCAACTTTGGGAAACTACGCTAAATCCAATTACGAGGACACTTCAACAAGTTACTATAGAAGATGCAGCAAAAGCTGAGAAAATGGTTTCTCTTCTAATGGGAGATGTGGTTGCACCAAGAAAAAGTTACATGTATAAATATGCTGAGTTTTAGGAGGAATTTTAAATGGCAAAAAAAATTGATATACCAAAAGATAATAATATAATAATGACACCAATAGAAGAAGCAATGCCAGATAATTACCTCCCATATGCTGTTGAGGTTGCTAGGGAAAGAGCGCTTCCAGACGTGAGAGATGGTTTAAAACCAGTACATAGAAGAATTCTTTATGGCGCATATATGTTAAAGGCATTTCCAGACAAACCTTATTATAAATCAGCAAGAATTGTTGGAGATATTCTTGGTAAATACCATCCACATGGAGATAGCTCTGTTTATGGTGCAATGGTAATACTTGCTCAAGATTTCGCTACAAGAAAACCTTTAATAGATGGGCATGGAAACTGGGGAAGTCAAGATGGAGATAACGCGGCTGCTATGCGTTATACAGAAGCAAGGCTTTCTCCTATTGCTCTTGAAATGATAAGGGATATTGATAAAGGCGTTGTGGAAATGGTAAATAACTACTCTGATACAGAGAAGGAACCATCGGTACTTCCATCAAGATATCCAAATTTGCTAGTTAATGGAACGTTTGGTATTGCAGTAGGAATAGCTACGAATATACCACCTCATAATTTAGGAGAGATAATTGATGGGCTACTCGCTTATGCTGATAATAATGAAATTACAACAAAACAACTTATGGAGCATATTAAAGGACCAGATTTGCCAACAGGGGGTATTCTCATTGGAAGAAATGCTATAGAATCTGCATATGAAACCGGTGAGGGTAGAGTAACGTTACGTTCTAAAATGAAAATAGAGGTTTTAGAAAGTGGACGACTAGGCATAGTCATTACGGAGTTCCCTTATAGAAAAAATAAGGCGAAATTACTTCAATCAATTTCTGATATGACAGCAGAAAAGAAGCATTTTAAAGCATTAGAATCCATTGTAGATATTAGAGATGAATCTGATAGAACCGGACTTAGATCAGTTATTGAATTTAAGAAGTCTACAACTAGAGATATTGCCACAAAGGTACTTAATTACTTAATGAAGAAAACAGACCTACAATGCAATATACCATTTAACATGGTAGCACTTGCCAATGGAAAACCTCAAACAATGAGTCTTAAAACCATTCTTATGCATTACTTAAATCACCAAAAGGATGTTGTTACTAAAAGAACTCAAAGGGAGCTTGAAGTTGCACAAAATAGATTCCATGTTATAGAAGGATTTATTAAGGCAATAGATGTAATGGATGAAATTATTGTAACGATTAGAGGTTCAAAATCTAAAAAAGATGCTGGTCAAAATCTTATAGCGAAGTTTGATTTTTCAGAAATCCAAGCTGAAGCTATACTAGAACTTATGCTATATAGGCTAACGGGATTGGAACTTAAGATATTTTTAAAGGAATATAAAAAGTTGGAAATATTAATTAGGGGGTATAACAAAATTCTTGGAAGCGAAAAGGAACTTCTTAAAGTAATAAGAATGGAAATTTTAGAGATAAAAGAAAAATATGATGATCCAAGAAGAACTGAAATCATTGAGGATGATAACGAAGCTAAAATAGAGGTTGAAGATATAATACTAGACGAGGATATTATGGTAACTTTATCTAACGATGGTTATATAAAAAGAGTTCCTATGAAATATTATAATAGGTCTAATGTCAATATTTCTGATATCGAGTATAGAGAGGGAGATTTTAATTTATACTTAATTGGAACAAATACTAAAGAGACGTTAATGATTTTTACTGATATTGGGAATGTTTATCAATTAAGAGGAGATTTAGTTCCAGAATATAAGTGGAAGGAAAAAGGCGAAAGACTTGATACTCTTATTCGTGGAATGGATTTAACAAAAGAAAAAATTGTTGCTAATGTTTTATTAAAGGATTTATCAACAAGTAAGCAATTTATGTTCTTTACTAATAAAGGAAACATTAAAAAAACATCTTTAGATAAATTTGTTACAAGTTATTCTAAATTATCTGCTTTAAAACTAAAAGAAGATGAAAAGCTTATTAATATTAGTTTGATTGATAAGAAAAGGAAAGAAGCGTATATAAAGGTAATTACTAAAGAAGGTCTAGAATTTTCTATAGAGGAACCAAAACTTAAAGCGGTAGAGAGAAATGTAATTGGTACTCAGTTATTTAATTTAACATTTGGTGATGAAGTGGTAAAACTTGAATATACAAAGGACTATGATTATAAAGAATTTTATATTAGTTTAAATGCAAAAGGTGTTATAAAAATATCAAGTAGAAAGACTAATACGCTATTAAGTACCTATACAAAATCATCTTCAACATTATTAATATTTACGCAAAATGGGTTAGTTCATAAATTACATAGCTATATGGTTCAGAATATTACTATAAAGGGTACATGTATAAATACACTTCTTGATAATTTTAATTCAGATGATAAAATAGCACAGATAATTTCTGTTGATAATTTTGATGAAGAAAGAAGTCTGTACTTATTTTCAAAGAAGGGATTTACAAAACGAACTAAACTTTGTGAATTAGAAGGTGAGTTTAATTCTACTTTGGTTTATAAACTTAAAACAGAAGAGGATAGGTTGATTTTTGTAGAAATTAATGATGATAGGGTAGAAAAAGATGTAATAATTGTGACTAAAAAGGCAATGTGTATAAGATTTAATGTAAATACAATTAATTTTATGGGCAAAGGTGCATCAGGAGTAACTGGAATAAGTTTAAAAGACAATGATGAAGTTATATTTGTAAATTTGATAGATGCAAAAGAGGGAAATATAGATACAAAAGCAAATAATATAGAAGGCATAAACAATATTATTGCTACAGGTGACGAGAATTTAAGTTTGACGGTTAGTTCATCTGGTGGTGAAAATAAAATTATAAAACTTAATGATATAAATGTCCAAAATAGAGCAGGTAGGGGTAAAAACTTAACTAGTTCTCTTTTAGACGATTATATAGACAATGTTACCTTAAAATAGAGATATAAAAAAGGCACAGACTAAAGGTTAAATCATCTCCTGTGGAGCTGAAATATTAACGACTTCAGAAGGAGATTTATACTCCCACTGAAGTCGTTAATATTTGTTAGGGTATGTAACTTCCACTTATAGAAGAGGGAGACCTTCCTTCTGAAATGTCGTTAAATAAAACTTAATTTTAGAGTGCCTTTTTTTTATTAAATATAAAAAATTTATTAATTAAGAAGCCAAGTAGGCCTAAGATTATACAACCGATTAGCATGGACATGTTAAGCCAAAGATGATTTAAGTGAGCGATATTTCTATGGTAATGCATAAGGTGAATTAAGGGGTTTCTACGTGTTAAGTATACTAAAATAAAGCTATTTAAAATCATAGTAAAAAATAGAACAGATGCATATTGAAAGTAAGCGTTTTGGGGCTTATTTTCTTTAAAAGTAAATTTTTTATTTAAATTATAACCGCAAATCGAATAAATACAAAATGCAATGAGGTTAAAAAGAAATAATGTTTTTCCATGAGTTATGCCGGTGGTATATGATAGAATGTTTAATATGACAATATCTATTATAGTGTTGGATGCACCAACTATAGAATACTTAATAAATTGAGCTAGGGACTGAGTTCTTTTATGTTTATTGTTCATATAATATTTTTCTTAAAAAAATATGTTTAAGAAATTAGTCACCACCTTTAAAAAATATATTAAAAAACTATTTGTAATATTAGTTTATATTAGTGTACAACAAAACAAAATAAAATAAAACAAAAACATATCAAAAAAAAGAAACGAGGTGGTTATGTGGAAAAGGTAAAGTTAACAAATGGTATAAATTTGTTATATAAAAAAACTGAAAACAATTTAACTTCTTTTACTATAGGGTTTGAGGCAGGCGCAAATAGAGAAGAAAAAGAAGAGTTAGGAGTTGCTCATGCGGTGGAGCATATGGTTTTTAAGGGTACTAATACGCGCAGCGAATATGAAATAAATAAACTATGTGATGAAACTTTTGGATTTTGCAATGCAATGACTAACTATCCATACGTGGTATATTATGGTACAACATTAGATGAGGATTTTGAAAAAGGATTTGAGATTTACTCGGATATTCTTTTAAATCCTTCTTTTAAAAATGAAGGATTCTGCGAGGAAATAGAAGTTATTTGCGCCGAACTAAAGGAATGGAAGGATGATTTGTATCAGTTTTGTGAAGATTCCATGTTTTATAATGGGTTTGAAAAGAGAAGAATTAAAAATCTAATTATAGGTACGCAGGAAAGTGTAAGGCGCATTACCATTAATCAGATTAAGAGTTTTTATGAAAAGAATTACACTGCTGATAATTGCGTAATAAGCGTTGTATCTTCTTTTAGTCTTAAGGAGATTTTGAAAATAGTTGAGAAATATATTGGTAATATGAAGGCTAAATTAGTTACTAAAAATGATGTGAAAAATTTAGAGAACATATATGAAAATAATAAACCTGGTACCTATTATGAATATAGAGAGGATTTGCAAGGTGCTAAAATTAAGTATTGCTTCCCAATAAATAATTTAAATAAGAGAGAAGTTAGTGCTCTAAAACTATTTAACTTAGTTTTTGGAGACGGTACAAGCAGTATTTTATTTGATGAGATTAGGACTAAGAGAGGCCTGGTCTATGATATAAGTAGTAAGATTAAAAATGAAATAGGAATAAAACTTTTTACAATATCACTTGGAACTTCAAATGAAAATGTGGAAAAAACTATAGAAATTATTAATTTTGAAATAGAAAAAGTTAAGAAACTTAGAAACTTTTTTGATGAGAAGTGTTTGCTGAAATTGTGTAAAAGTTATAAATTACGAAGAATGGTAGCCCTTGAGAAATCTATTCAAACTAGCGTAAGCTTATGTGCATATGAAATTATGTATAATGATGGGTTTGAGTTATTTTCGGAATTTGATGAAATGAAAAACATTACAGAGCTTGAGATAATGGATGTAGTAAACAAGGTTTTAGTTAATGCTACTGTGCAGGTTCTAATGGCAAAAGGGGAAAGTAGGAGATAATTATGGAGAAAAAGTGGTTACTAAGAAATACTACTAAAGATATTAGTTTACTGGCAAATAAATCAGGTGTAAGTCCAGTTGTAGCTAAGATTTTAATTGATAGAGGATTTGATAATGAAATAGCTATAAAAAAATTTATGCGAGCAAGTATAAAAGATTTGTATGATCCTTTCTTAATGAAAGATATGGAAAAAGCTATAGATATAATAAAACTCGCAATAGAAAACAAAGAAAAGATTGTGGTATATGGGGACTATGACGCTGATGGTGTTACGAGCACGGTTATAATGTATAAGGGATTAAAACGATGCCAGGCTAACGTAGAATATCATGTGCCAGATAGGGAACATGAGGGTTACGGTATAAATAGTGATAGGATAAGAAAACTAAATGATGAAGGATTTAAAGTAGTTTTAACCTGCGATAATGGAATTGCAGCTACCCCGCAGGTAAAACTAGCAAAAGAATTAGGGATGATTGTTATAGTAACGGATCATCATGAGTTACAATTTGAGGAAAATGAGGAAGGCGAAAGAAATTTTAAGTTACCACCAGCAGATGCTGTTATTAACCCAAAACAAAGTGAATGTAATTATCCATTTAAAAATTTATGTGGTGCAGGTATTGCATTAAAATTTGTACAAGCACTATTTATGAAAATTGGAATTGATATGAAATTTGCAAATGAATTTATTGAAATCGCAGGGATAGGAACTATTTGTGATGTTGTGGATTTAGTAGATGAGAATAGGATAATTGCGAAAAACGCCTTAGAGATGTTAACTAATACAAAGAATCTTGGGTTAAAGTGTTTAAAGGAAATGTTAAGTATTAATGATAAAGAGATTAAGTGTTATCATGTTGGTTTTCAAATAGGACCATGTATAAATGCCACCGGCAGGTTAGAATCCGCATCTATATCAGTTGAACTGCTCCTATGTGAGGAAGAAGATAAAGCAAAAGAGCTTGCTAAAACTTTATTTGATCTTAATAAAAAAAGGCAAGAAATGACTACAGAAAATGTAGAAGAGGTTATAGAACTTATACATAATTCCACTTTTAAAAATGATAAAGTATTAGTAATCTATAAAGACACTATTCATGAAAGTATTGCAGGAATTGTAGCAGGGCGTGTTAGGGAAACTTTTAATGTACCAACTATAATATTAACAAAAGGAAAAGAAACGCCTAAAGGTTCAGCAAGATCTATAAAAGAATATAATTTATTTGAGGAATTAATAAAATGTAAAGAGTTACTTGAAAAGTTTGGAGGACATCCAATGGCTGCAGGACTTTCAATAAAAGAAGAAAATATAGAAAAGTTAAGGCAAAAATTAAATAATATTTGTACATTAACAGATGAGGATATAAAACCTAAGATAAGAATAGATCAGAGAATGCCATTAGGTAAAATAAATTACGAAATGATAAATGAGTTAGAACAGTTAGAACCATTTGGCAAAGGAAATTCGTCACCTTTACTTGCAGAAAAAAATATTCCTATATTAAAAATAGATATTTTGGGGAAAAACGCTAATACAATAAAAATAAAGTGTGTGGTAACCGGAGAAAATAAAACGATTGATGGAATATTTTTTAATAGGGTAGATGAATTTATAGAAATGTTAAAAGATAGATATGGAGAAGAACATATGAATTATCTATCAAACCCTAGAGGAATGAAATTAGACTTAATTTTTTCACCTCAAATAAATGAGTATAATGGGCGTAAATCTATTCAACTTAAGATTTTAGAATTTAAACTTAGTTAATCATCTTGTTAACAAACAGAATAAAGACACATAGACTATTTTCTATGTGTCTTTATTATTAATTCTTTATTAAATTTTTCTAATTATAAATTTCTTTCATATTGTTCAACCATTTTTTTAACCATTTGTCCACCCACAGAACCACATTGTCTTGAAGTTAAGTCACCATTGTAATCCGAAAAGTTGACTCCTAATTCTTTTGCAGTTTCCATTTTGAATGAATATAATCCAGCTCTAGCTTCAGGTACTAATTGTCTGTTTGACATTTTAATCACTCCTTCTATATTTTATTTTGGTTATGATAGTAGCTTGTGCAGAAATAAGAAATATATAATAGAATCTTTACGGGAAATTAGGAAAGTAAATCATTTTAAATAAATATTTGTAAGTAAACTAAATAAAAAGCTAAGAGGTATATGACTTGCATATACCTCTTAACTAATATCAAAAATTTAAATTATAAATTTTTCTCGTATTGTTCAACCATTTTTTTAGTCATCTGTCCGCCTACTGATCCATTTTGTCTAGAAGTAAGGTCACCATTGTAACCTTCTTTTAAATCAACTCCAACTTCTTTAGCAGCTTCCATTTTAAATTTATTAAGTCCTGCTTTTGCTTGTGGTACTAATGTTTTATTTGACATTTTCAATCACTCCTTCTATAATTTATTTTTGTTAAAACAATTTATTATTGATAATTTTTTAATATACAACTTAACTAAAATTTGAATTATAAGTTGTTCTCGTATTGCTCTACCATTTTTTTAACCATTTGTCCGCCTACTGATCCATTCTGTCTTGAAGTAAGATCGCCATTGTAACCATCTGTTAAATTAACTCCAACTTCTTTTGCAGCTTCCATTTTGAATTTGTTAAGACCTGCTTTTGCTTGTGGTACTAATGTTTTATTTGCCATTGTTAATCACTCCTTTTTAATATATTTTTGTTATGATAATATTTTGTGCATAAATTAGAAATTTATAATATAATATTTCAGGTAAATAAGGAATTATAAGGTTTATTATAAGTTTTTCTCGTACTGTTCAACCATTTTTTTAACCATTTGTCCGCCTACTGATCCATTTTGTCTAGAAGTAAGATCTCCATTGTAACCATCTGTCAAATTAACTCCAACTTCTTGAGCTGCTTCCATTTTAAATTTGTTAAGACCTGCTCTTGCTTCTGGTACTAATGTTCTGTTTGCCATAATAATTGCCTCCTTTTATTTTTGTGATTACTTTATGATAGTAGTTTAACCGCATATTCTTTTTTTATATTAGTTGATTGAAGGATAATTTTGAAAATCATAAGTTGTTTAGAAAATTATGGATAACTAAAGTTTTAATAAATACTGAACTTCTTATTCTAATTAGTATATAATAAGATAGTATAAACTGAATAAAGCATGTTTCAAAAGGAGTGTTAAAGTGGAAAAACATAAAATAATAATGACTGGTGGAGGTTCAGCAGGACATGTAACACCAAATCTTGCGCTTGTACCTAAACTTAAAATGTTAGGTTATGAAATTGAATATATTGGCACAAAGGAAGGTATAGAAAGGGAAATAATAGAGGGTGAAAATATTAAGTATTTTCCTATATCTAGCGGAAAACTTAGAAGATATTTTGATTTAAAAAATTTTACAGATCCTTTAAAAGTAATTAAAGGCATTTTTGAGGCTAAAAAGATTATTAAAATGGAAAAACCTGATATTGTTTTTTCTAAAGGTGGATTTGTTTCTGTTCCTGTTGTGCTTGCTGCATTTTTCAACAAAGTACCAGTAATTGCTCATGAATGTGATATTACACCAGGACTTGCGAATAGATTAGTATCTCCTTATTGTACAAAAGTATGTGTAACTTTTCCAGAAGCATTAAAAGAATTAAAAAAGGGAAAAGGTGTTGTAACTGGTAATCCTATTAGGCGTGAATTGTTTGAAGGAAATAAAATTAAAGGTAACCAAATATGTGGCTTTAAAAATAATAAACCAGTACTTATGATTATAGGTGGTAGTTTAGGATCTAAAGTTATAAATGATGCTATAAGGGCAAAACTTGATAAATTATTATTAGAGTATAATGTTATTCATATTTGTGGTAGTGGCAATATTGATAAATTACTTCAAAACAAAGAGGGATATAAGCAATTTGATTATATAAAATATGAATTACCTCATTTATTGGCTAGTGCAGACATTGTCGTATCTAGGGCAGGAGCAAATGTTATTTTTGAATTACTTGCTCTAAGAAAACCTAATTTATTAATACCACTATCCGCGAAGGCTAGTCGTGGGGACCAAATACTTAATGCAAGATCTTTTGAAAAAAGTGGGTATAGTATGGTTATTCAAGATGAAGACCTTACACCAGAAAATTTAGAAATTAAAATTAAAGAATTGTATAATGATAGAAATAAGTATATTGAAAAAATGGATAATAGCAATACTGAAAAAAGTATTGACTTAATAGTAGAATTAATAGAAAAATATAGGAAAAGATGAAAAAGTTAAAATTTCTTCACTCTTTTTATATTATAGGAGAGAATAAATGGGTTATAAAATATGATAAAATATTAACAATGTTTTGTTATATTTAGAGACTATTATATGACAAACTGTACTATAACACTAAATTATTGTACTTATATATTATTTTATAAAGAATATTTTAAAATATAATGTAGTATTTATAACGAAAAAACTTGAATATTATTCATATTGATGTATAATTAACTTGTAACAAAGACTATCTATTAATATGAAAGCATGGGGTGATAGTAATGAAAAAATTAACAATAATTTACTTGAGTAACGGCGGAAATGTTGAAGTTTTAGCAAATCATATTGCTAAAGGTGCAAAGGATGCAGGGGCAGATGTATTACTTAAATTAGTTAGCGAAGCATCAGTTGAAGATGTAACTAATGCAGATGCAGTAGCATTTGGTAGTCCATCAATGGATAATAATAATATTGATCAAAAGGAAATGCAACCTTTTATTGATAAGTTTAAGTTGATTCCAGTTAATAATAAAATTACAGGTTTATTTGGATCTTATGGATGGGACAATGGAGAATTTATGAACAAATGGGTAAGTTTAATGAAAGAATATGAATTTAATGTAGTTCAAAATTTAATAGTTAACGAAGCTCCTACTAATGAACAATTAGTAAAAGCAGAAGAAATGGGAAAAAACTTGGTTAAATAAGGTTTTCTTATAGAAATATGTAGAATTATGAAATGATGAGGTCAGTTGAAGAATATGAAGAGTACAAGGGTTCATCATGGCTAGCTAGCGCTGAGAAGTGTTAGCTAGTTTTGCATAAAATCTATTAAAAAGTTATTATTTTTAAGTATAGAGATATTTTAATACAATACTCTTACTTTAAATTTAAATAAAAGCGTTTAAACAATTTTTATAATATTATTTAAGAAAGAAGGCTTATTAAATGAGAAAAATGAAAACAATGGACGGAAATACAGCAGCGGCACATGTTGCCTATGCATTTACTGATGTTGCAGCAATTTATCCTATAACACCATCATCAACGATGGCAGAATATTGCGATGAACTAGCAGCAAAAGGAACAAAGAATATATTTGGTCAAAAAGTTAAACTTATGGAAATGCAATCAGAAGGAGCAGCAGCTGGTGCAGTACATGGTTCACTTCAAACTGGAGCATTAACTACAACTTTTACATCTTCTCAAGGATTGTTATTAATGATTCCAAATATGTATAAAATTGCAGGAGAACTTTTACCAGGAGTACTTCATGTAGCAGCCAGATCACTTGCTACTCATGCTCTTAATATTTTTGGAGATCATCAAGATGTAATGGCAACTAGGCAAACAGGATTTGCTTTACTTGCATCAGGTAGTGTTCAAGAAGTAATGGATTTATCACCAGTTGCTCATTTATCAGCAATTGAGGGAAAAATTCCTTTTGTAAATTTCTTTGACGGATTTAGAACTTCTCATGAAATACAAAAAATAGAAGCATGGGATTATGAAACTCTAGGATCTCTTGTAAATCAAGAAGCGGTAGAAGCATTTAGAAGTCATGCAATGAACCCAGAACACCCAGTAACTCGTGGAACAGCACAAAATCCAGACATATATTTCCAAGGAAGAGAAGCTCAAAACAAATTTTATGATGCGCTTCCTGAAAAAGTTGAAACATATATGGGAAAAATAAACTCATTAATTGGAACAGACTACCACTTGTTTAATTATTATGGTGCACCTGATGCAGACAGAGTAATAA
Organism: Clostridium frigoris; assembly: GCF_018861865.1. Lineage (GTDB taxonomy): Bacteria > Bacillota > Clostridia > Clostridiales > Clostridiaceae > Clostridium_AD > Clostridium_AD frigoris. Next base: position 89,378 of record NZ_JAHLDV010000006.1, on the reverse strand, counting down.
TAGCAATGGGATCAGTTTGTGATACAATTGAAGAAACAATAGATTATTTAAATGCTAAGGGAGAAAAAGTTGGAGTACTTAAAGTTCATCTTTATAGACCATTCTCATTAGATCATTTCTTCAAATACATACCATCTACAGTTAAAAAAATATCAGTACTTGATAGAACAAAAGAATCAGGATCTAACGGAGAACCATTATACCAAGATGTTAGAAATGCTTATTTTGATGTAGAAAACAGACCAGCTATTGTTGGTGGAAGATATGGACTAGGATCAAAAGATACTACTCCAGCTCAAATCGTTGCTGTATATGAAGCATTAAAAGCAACTACTCCTAAAAACGGATTTACTATAGGAATAGTAGATGATGTTACTAATTTATCACTTCCAATGGGAGAAGAAATAACAACTACACCTGAAGGAACTAAAGAATGTAAATTCTGGGGACTTGGATCAGATGGTACTGTTGGAGCTAACAAGAGTGCTATAAAAATCATAGGTAACCATACAGAAATGTATGCTCAAGCATATTTTGCATATGATTCTAAAAAATCAGGTGGAATAACAGTTTCTCACTTAAGATTTGGTAAGAAAGCTATAAAATCACCATACTTAATAAGTTCTGCAGATTACGTTGCTTGTGGTAACCAAGCTTATGTAACTAAATATGATGTTCTAAAAGGAATTAAAGATGGCGGAACATTCTTATTGAATTGTATATGGAGTGTTGAAGAATTAGAACAACATTTACCATCAACAATGAAGAACTATATTGCTAGTCACAACATTAACTTCAATATTATTGATGCAGTTGGAATAGCAGGTAAAATAGGTCTTGGTGGAAGAGTTAACATGATTATGCAAGCTGCTTTCTTCAAATTAGCTAATATTATACCAGTAGAAGATGCAGTTAAGTATCTTAAAGCTGCTGTTATTACATCTTACGGTAAAAAAGGCGATAAGGTTATTAACATGAATAACGCTGCAATTGATGAAGGTGTTCAATCAGTTGTTAAAGTTAATGTACCAGCAAGCTGGAAAACAGTTAAAGATGCAACAGTAGAATTAGAAGCTAGACCAGACTTCGTTAAAAATATTGCTGATGTAATGAACAGACAAGAAGGAGATTCTTTACCTGTAAGTGCATTTGCTGGAATAGAAGATGGATCATTAATGCCAGGAACAGCAGCTTTCGAGAAGAGAGGAATTGCTGTTAACGTACCAGAATGGCAAATGGATAATTGTATACAATGTAATCAATGTGCATTTGTATGTCCTCATGCTGTAATAAGACCTTTCTTAACTAATGATGAAGATCTTAAAAACGCTCCAAAATCTTACGAAAGTAAGAAAGCTATTGGAAAAGGACTTGAAGGTCAACATTTTGCAATAGGTATTAGTAATGCAGATTGTAGTGGATGTGGTAACTGTGCAGAAGTTTGCCCAGCTAAAGAAAAAGCTTTAATAATGAAACCATATGCAACACAAGAAGCTAAATTACCAAACTGGAAGTTTAACATAAACTTACCTAAAAAAGAAAATCCAATGGGAACAGCTACTGTTAAGGGAAGCCAATTTGAGCAACCATTAATGGAATTCAGTGGTGCTTGTGCTGGATGTGGAGAAACTCCATATGCTAGACTTATAACTCAATTATTCGGAGATAGAATGTTAATTGCTAACGCTACAGGATGTACTTCAATCTGGGGCGGAAGTTCACCAGCTTCACCTTATACAGTTAATAAATGTGGTAAGGGACCAGCTTGGGCTAACTCATTATTCGAAGATAATGCTGAATTTGGATTTGGTATGTTCCTTGGAACTACTCAATTAAGAGATAAAGTTGAATTACTTGCTAATCAAGCTCTAACAATGAATACAAGTGATGCATTAAAAACAGCTATTAATGAATGGATTGAAAACAAAAATGATGGAGAAGGATCAAAAACTGCTACATCTAAATTGTTACCATTATTAACTGCTGAAAAAGATAGTAATGAAGCATTGAAAGAAATATTTGCAAAGAGAGATCATTTAGTTAAGAAATCTCAATGGATATTTGGTGGAGATGGCTGGGCTTATGATATTGGATATGGTGGAGTAGATCATATATTAGCATCTGGAGAAGATGTAAATGTATTTGTATTCGATACTGAAGTATATTCAAATACTGGTGGTCAGGCTTCAAAATCTACACCAACAGCTGCAGTTGCAAAATTTGCTGCTACTGGTAAGAGAACTAAGAAGAAAGATTTAGGTATGATGGCAATGACTTACGGATATGTTTATGTTGCTCAAATAGCAATGGGTGCTGATAAAGCTCAAACACTTAAAGCTATCAAAGAAGCAGAAGCATATAAAGGACCATCACTTATAATGGCTTATGCACCATGTATTAATCATGGTCTTAAAGTTGGAATGGGTTGTACACAATTAGAAACTAAGAGAGCTGTTGAATCTGGATACTGGGCTAATTATAGATATAATCCAGATCTTAAAGAAGCAGGAAAGAATCCTTTCGTATTAGATTCTAAAGAACCTACTACTTCATTTAGAGATTACTTAATGGGTGAAGTAAGATATTCTTCACTTGCTAAAACTTTCCCAGAAGTAGCAGAAGAATTATTTGTTAAAACAGAACAAGATGCTAAAGAAAGATTAGCAGGATACAAAAAACTTGCTAGTGAAAAATAGTATTTAAAATTTAAAAGAAAAAGGAAGATGGATTAAATTCCATCTTCCTTTTCCATTTACATTAACTTAACAAAAATAATTCAAAAAAACCCTTTTAATATTTTATGTTTTAGGGTAGAATTAAGGTATACTGAAACTAGGAGGTACTACATTATGAATGAAGATAAAAATACATCTTGCGGATGTGGTGGTCAAGAACATGACCATGAAAATAAAGGTTGCGGTTGCGGTGGCCATGAAAATGAAGAAAAAAATGAAGGCTGTGGATGTGGTGGTCATGAACATGATGAACATGAAGGCTGTGGTTGCGGATGTGGCGAAGGCGAAGGCGAAGCATTAACAGTAGATTTAGAAGATGAAAATGGTAATATAGTTCCATGTGAAATAGTAGATGGATTTACTTATAAAGAAAATGAATATGCTTTAGTTCAAAATCCTGAAGATGATTCAATATACCTTTTCAAGGTAGTTGGAGATGAAGAAACAGGCGAATTAGTTATTCCTGAAGATGAAGAATTTGCAGAAGTAACGGCATATTATGAAAATTTAATTAAAGAAGAAAAATAATTCTAGGAGGAGCCGTTGCAAATGCAGCGGCTCTTTTTAGATTAAATTATCTATTTGGTCGCTGCAGTATTATAATTAGTATTAAGGTAATAATACAATGTATTTCTAAAGGAGGATAAATTTGAAAGAAAAATTAGCTATTTTTGATGTGGATTACACAATAACAAAACGAGAGACTTTATTAGAATTTTACTTTTTTATGCTCAAAAAGAATCCTAGGTATATAAAGTATCTACCCAAAAGTATATTTTCATCCCTTTTTTATGTTTTTAAAATATACGATGCTTCAAAAGCAAAAAAGACTTTTATAAGATTCATAGACGGTATAGAGGAAAATGATATGAAAAAAATTGTGAAAGACTTTTATGAAAAACGTCTAAGTAAAATATTATATAAGGATGCTATAGACACCATAAAAAAAATGAAAAAACAGGGGTATAAAATTTATTTGATTTCTGCATCGGCTGAATTTTATTTAAGTGAATTTTATAATATAAAAGAAGTAGATAAAGTAATAGGAACTCGTTTTATAAAGGAGAATGGATTACATAGAAATCAGATGTTAGGTGAAAATTGTAAGGGTGAAGAAAAGGTGAAAAGACTAAAAGAAGTCTTACTTAAAGAAAATATAGATGTGGATTTTGAAAATTCATGTATGTTTTCTGACTCACTCTCTGATTTACCACTATTTAATTTAGTAGGCCATCCATATTTAATAAATTATAAAAAATTACATGATAAAATTGAAATTTTGAGGTGGAAATAGGATTATTTATAAGATATAACGTATAATTAAAATATAAACATGGAAGATATGACAAATATTAATTGTTATATCTTTAAAATAAGGAGGAAAATTTATATGGATAAATGTACAGAATTATATTTTTTATTTGGGGATGAAATTAAAAGTAGTGAAGAATTTGATAGTTATAGTAGTGATAATGGAAAATCACTATATGAGGTTATAAGAGTAAGCGATGGAATACCAATATTTTTTATGGAACATTTAAGTCGTCTTGAAAATTCTGCCCAAATTATGAAATATAGCCTAACTATTACAAAGAATGAAATTATAGATGGAGTTATTAAATTAATAAAACAGAATAAAGTAAAAGATGGAAATTTAAAATTAGTTATAAATTATAATCCAGATGGTGAAAACCTTTTTAATAATGGATTCAATGAGAAATTTATAGTGTATTTTGTGGAGCATTCATATCCAACAAAAGAGCAATATATAGAGGGCGTAAAAACTATTACTTATCATGGTGAGAGAAGTAATCCTAATGCTAAGGTTATAAATAATGAATTTCGTGAAAATGTAAATGTGGAAATAAAGAATAAAAATGTACATGAAGCAATCTTAGTTGACAATTCTGGATATATTACAGAGGGTAGCAAATCAAATATTTTTATGGTAAAAGGAAATACAGTTGTAACATCTAGAGTTATGAATGTTTTACCTGGAATTACAAGACAATTTATTATAAAAACTTGTGAAAAATTAAATATAAAATTTATAGAGAAAGATGTTTTTGAAAAAGATCTTAAAGCGTATAATGGTTTGTTTATTTCAGGAACATCACCTAAGGTTCTTCCAATACAAAGCGTGGATGGGTTTTCTTTTAATTCATCAAAAAATTCAATAATAAAAGCAATAATGTTGGGATTTGATGAAGAATTAAAAGAGAATAAACAGAAATTTGTAAAGTTTATTTCGAATAGAACGATAAATAAATAAAACATTATGATGCTAGGTATACCAGAGAATGTTATAACATAATTTCTATATAGAAAGAGGTGGTATAAGTGGATGGTGAGTTAGGCTTTCAAAAATTTGAAGGAGCGAGTGTTAAGGAGTGTTTAAAAAATGCAAGTATTGCTTTGGGTGTTTCGAGAGAACTGCTTAAATATTCAATACTTGAGGAAAAAAGAGGTTTATTTAAAAAGCATGTTATAATTTCAATTGATTCTATAGAAGGGCTGACCAATGAAGGTAGTCCTAAGTTAGACAGTGTTAAAAAAGCTGAGATTAAAACAGATATTCCAAGCGGAAATGATGGAACTATAGAAATTAAAAATGGAGAAATCATAATAAAAGATCCTTATGAGGACGGTAAACCGGCTGTAATTTCTAATACTAATACTAATAATATTACACTAACTGTGAATGGAGAAAAAGTCACTTTACGCGCTAATGTGCAAAAAGAAAATATTATAGAAGTATTTCTAACAGAAGATGAAGCTACTCGAAATTTAAATTTAAGTACAAGCGCAGACAATATGGAAGCTTATATTAGCATAAAATATAAGCCTAATATAATCTATAAATTAAAAGATTGCGGGCCTAAAAATTCAGTAGCAATAGAACGTGAAGTAAAAGAAGAAATTATGCCACCCAAATTTACAGGAGTAGAAATTAATAATGAATTATTAAATAATAAAATTAAATATGGTATTTTGAAGATGGTTGTTATAAAATGTTCAAAAGAAGATGAAATTTCCCAGATAATTATTGCAAAGGGGAAGAAAGTAATAAATGCAATAGATGACAGACTAGAAATAAAATATAGCGGCGGTCATAAGGATTATGATAATGATGAGGTTATTGACTACAAAGCTATAGGAACTGTTGAAGGCGTAGAAAAAGGACAGGTTTTAGCTATTCTTAATAAGGGTAAAATTGGAACAGATGGAATGGATATCAAAGGAAAGGTTTTAAAATGTAAAAGATCTAAAATCCTAGTACTCGGGGTAGGAGAAGGCTGTGAACTTACAGATGAATTCACAGTTGCCGCAACTAGAGAAGGTAGACCATCACTTAGGGGAAGTACTTTTTTTGTCTATAAAACTTATGAAGTAAATGGTGATGTAGAATTAAAAACAGGAAATATTCAATTTGTTGGGGATATAGTTATAAATGGAAGTGTACGTGAAGGAATGAAAGTAGAATCAGGTAATTCTATCTTAATTAAAAATAATGTAGCGGAAGCTGAGATTACAGCGTCTGGTGATGTTATGGTTAAGGGTAATGTAATTCATTCAAATATTTCATCTGGAAAAGAAGATGTATTAAATTTAGAATTATTAAATGATATAAAGAGCATGAAAGAAGACATATTAAAATTAATAGATTCTATAAAGCAAGTAAAAGGGATAAACCTTATTAAAAAAAATAATAGTGATGGAGAACTTATTAAAATATTACTTGAAAGTAAATTTAAAAGACTTCCTCAAACTGCCATTAAAGTAGTTAAAAGAATAATTGGAATGGAAAACACGGAAGATGAATTAATGGTTATACTAAAACATAAAATACTAAATCTTGGACCTCTTAATATCGTTGATTTCGAGGAATTAAATGATGTTGTGGCAATTATAGAAAATAAAATTGAAAAATTGGAAATAAATTTAACTCTTCCCGTAGATGTAGTCTTAGACTATTCTCAAGACTCAACAATTAAAAGTTCCGGTAACATTGTTTTTACTGGTAAAGGTGAATACGTTTCTCAATTAGTGGCAAGTGATAGTATAATCTTTAAGCTTGATAAAAGCCTTGCTCGTGGGGGAGTTATAAAAGCGGGTAAAGAAATTAAATGCAAAGTAGTTGGAGGACTAGGTGGGGTATCAACGAAACTTATTGTAGAAAAAAATGGTCATATATGGGCAGATGTTGCTTACCCTAATACTAGATTTATTATAGGAGAAAGAGAATACGTCCTTGATGTTCTCAGTAAAAACATCCATGCATTTATAGATGAGGATAGAGAGTTAGTAGTTGAAAAATTACAAGGTTAGGGGGGGTAAATATGAAGCAGGAAGATGTTAAGGTACTTGTTTTCAGCGTAAATGGTGAACTGTATGCTACGAGTATTTTAGAGGTGGAGCGAATACTCGAATATGAAAATGCAACTAAAGTTCCAGATTCACCACAATTTGTTGAAGGTGTAATAAACTATGGAGATAGTATATTACCAGTTATAACGTTAACAAAAAGATTTAACCTGGAATCATCTGAAATTAGTAAAGATTCTAAAATAATAGTTACAAAGCAAAACGACAGTAAGATAGGTATAATAGTTGATTCTGTGTCAGAAGTTAAAGATGTAGGTAAAGATAATATAGAAGATTCACCATCGATAATTACGGGAATATCTAAAAGATACATTAAAGGACTTATTAAAATCGATGGTAAAATAATTATATATTTAAATATTTTAGCTATATTGACTGATGAAGAAAAAATACAAATATTATAAAATAGGGTGTAATTATGGAATATAATGAGATAAAGGTAGGAATTGCAGATTTAAACGTAGTGTTTTCGCCAGATAAATTAATAACTGTTGGGCTTGGATCTTGTGTGGGTATTGCAATTTTTGATAAATATATAGGAATTGCAGGACTGGCACATATAATGCTTCCAGACAGTAGTCAGTTTAATAAAATAACAAATGAAATAAAGTTTGCTGATTTGGCTATACCTATTTTAGTTACTAATATGATTAGTAAAGGTGCAAAGTTATGTAATATGCGGGCTAAAATAGCAGGTGGAGCGTCAATGTTTAATTTTTCTGATAAAAGTATAATTATGGACATTGGCAATCGAAATAGTATAGCAGTGAAAAGTGCTCTGAAAATTCTATCTATCCCAATAATCGCACAAGACATTGGTGGTAATAAGGGTAGAACTTTGATATTCGATACAACTAATGGTCTACTCTCTATTAGGACTGTAGGAATGGGAACAGTAGAAATTTAGTAAACGGCAGAGGGAGATATATTATGCTTAAAAAGATAAAAGTTTTTGTAGTAGATGATTCAGCATTAATGAGAAAAATAATTTCTGATATGATTAATGCTGAAATGGGAATGGAAGTTATAGGCACAGCAAGAAATGGTGAGGAACTATTATCAAAAATTGAACGCCAGGTACCTGATGTAATAACATTGGACATTGAAATGGCCAAAATGGATGGTATAACGACGCTAAAGAGATTAAAAACAGTTAATAGGAATGTACCAGTAATAATGCTTAGTAGTAGCTCTAAGGCTAGTACAGAGTTAACTATACAATGCCTTGAACTAGGAGCCTTTGATTTTATTGCAAAACCCTCTGGAGCGATATCATTAGATATAAATAAAGTTAAAGATGAATTGATAGCAAAAATAAAGTTAGCTTACAGGCAAAATGAAAGCAGAACTACCATAGACTCTGAAAAAAAAATCAATATAAATAAAGTAGTAGCTCAAAAAAAAATAGAAAGAGTGTTAAAACGAGCAGTACCAAGCATTGAGGCTGTAGTTATTGGAGCATCTACGGGTGGTCCAAAAGCATTATATAAAGTAATAACAGTATTGCCCGATAATATAGGAGTACCTGTTTTAGTAGTGCAACATATGCCAACTGGTTTTACAAAAGCATTTGCGCAGAGGCTCAATTTAAATAGCAAATTAAAAGTTATTGAAGCCTGCGCGGGTGATCTAATTGAAAAAAATGTAGTTTATATTGCGCCTGGTGGATATCATATGGAAGTAGGCAGTGATAAGAGAATACATTTGAATACTGAGCCTACTGTTTGGGGGGTTAGACCTTGCGTAGATAAGCTCTTTATATCAGCTTCGAAGGTTTATGGACCTCGGCTTTTAAGCGTTATACTTACTGGAATGGGACGCGATGGTGCAAAAGGCACCGCAATGATTAAAGACAATGGTGGAATTACTATGGCAGAACATGAATCTACCTGTACCATATATGGAATGCCAAAGGCCGCTTTTGAAACTGGTAAAGTAGATGAAGTTGTACCACTTGAAAATATTGCGCAGGAAATAAATAAGGTTTTAATGGGGAGATGAGCAAACGCTAATGGATTTAATAGATTTTCAGCATTGGGTCTTAAAAGAATATAGCATAGATTTGTCAGCGTATAAATCTAATCAGCTCCACAGACGAATTTTGAGCTTAATGTCAAGAGTGGGAGTTAGTTCTGTAGAAGAGTATATTAGTTTGCTTAAAAAAGATCCTGCTCAAAAACAGAAGTTTTTAGATTTTATAACAATAAATGTAACAGAATTTTTTAGAAATCCTGAAATATTTGATGAACTTTCAAAAAAAATCAAGTCAGAACTCCCATATAATTCAGGACTTAAAATTTGGAGTGCAGCATGTTCTATTGGAGCTGAGCCTTATTCATTAGCTATGATTGTAGATAATTTAAACTCTAGAGGAAATCATAAAATTATAGCTACAGACATTGATAGCACAATACTTCAAAAAGCGAAAAATGGAGAGTATGTTTATTCTGAAGTTAAAAATGTTCCAAAACAATTTATGGATAAATACCTTGTAGTTAACGGGGATAAATATATAATTAGTCCTCAAATTAAAAAAATGGTTGAATTTAAGAAACATGATCTTATTTTAGATAATTTCGATAATAATTTTGATTTAGTAGTGTGCAGAAATGTAGTTATTTATTTTAATCAAGATGTTAAGGACAAAATATATGAAAAAATAGCTAATTCTTTAAAAAAAGGTGGGTTACTATTTGTAGGTGCCACTGAAAGTATATACAATTATAAAGACTATGGATTTGAAAAAGCATCAACATTTATATATAAAAAAATATAAGTTTGATTAGCATTAGGAAATAAAGACAGCCTTATTTTTAAGGCACAGCATTTAGTAATGATAAGTATAGAGGGGGATAAAATGGACACATCACAATATATGTCAATGTTCTTAGAAGAGTCTATGGAAAATTTGCAAACATTGAATGAGTCGCTTCTTGAGCTCGAACAAAACCCAGAAGATATAGATAAGTTAAATGAAATATTTAGGGTAGCTCATACTATAAAGGGAATGGCGGCTACTATGGGTTTTAGTCAAATGGCTGAATTAACTCACAATATGGAAAATATTTTATCTGAATTCCGTGAGGGTAAACTTAAAGTAACAGAAAAAGTAGTAACTGTTCTATTTAGGTGCCTAGATACTTTAGAAAAAATGGTGAATAATATTTCTGAAGACATTTCAGAAGATATATCAATAGATGAAATATTAAAGGATTTACATGAAATGGCTGAAATCGGTGAAAATCCAAAAGTTGAGGAAAAGAAAATTGAAAAGATACCTCAAAAGGCTAGTAACAGTGATATGGGTGAGAGAGTTATTCTCAATGAATATGACATTGATGTTATAAAGCAAGCAAAGGAAAAAATGTATAACGCATTTGATATAAAGATTTTAATAAGTGAAAATACGCTACTAAAAGCAGCTAGGGCATTTCTTATTTTTAAGAGTTTAGAAGAATATGGAGAGATAATAAAATCTGTGCCTGGAGCTGAGGAATTAGAAGATGAAAATTTTGAATTTGAAATAAATTTAATTTATCTAACTAATAAAGAAAAAGCTGAAGTTACTGATATTTTGATGAATATATCTGAAGTAGAAAAGGCTATTGTTGAAGATGTTGATATTAATAGTACTAAAGATATTCTTTCTGATAAATTAGGGGAAGTTAAAGAAATTGAAAAAGCTCCCGAGGTTAAAGTAGAAGCAGTGAAAAGCAAGGTGAAATTAGAAGGTAAAAACAAAGACAATAAAGAAGTTGTAACTCATAAAAAAGCTCATCAATCTGTGAGAGTTGAACTAGATAGATTAGATAAATTTATGAATATGGTATCAGAACTTGTAATTCATAGAACAAGACTAGAGCAAATAAGTAGCGTTCATAAACTAACTGATTTAAATGAAACTTTAGAACAAGTAGCTAGAGCTACGTCTGAGCTTCAAGATTTAGTAATGAAGATTAGAATGTTACCACTTGAAGTAGTATTTAATAGATTTCCAAGGATGATTCGTGATATATCAAAAAAACTTAATAAAGATATGGAACTTGTAATTAAGGGACAAGAGACAGAACTTGATAGGACAGTTATTGATGAAATAGGTGAACCATTACTTCACTTGCTTCGTAATGCAGCAGATCATGGTGTTGAGCCTAGTAGCGTGCGAATTGCTAAGGGAAAAAATCCTGTTGGTACAATTAAGCTTATAGCTTATGCTGAGGGTACTAAAGCAATTATAAAGGTTGAAGATGATGGTGCAGGCCTTGATGTAGAGAGAATAAAGGTAAAAGCAAATGAATCTGGTATTAATACTGAAGGTATGACAGATGCCGATGTAAAAAATTTGATATTTGCACAAGGATTTAGTACTAACGAGAAAGTAACAGATATATCTGGACGTGGAGTGGGCATGGATGTTGTTAAAACTAAAATTGCTGCACTTGGTGGAACTGTAGATGCTATAAGTGAGATTGACAAAGGTACATCTTTTATTATAAGATTACCATTGACACTACAAATAATCCAGGCATTACTAGTAAAAGTAGGTAATGAAACTATGGCTATCTCTCTTGGATATATCGATAGAGTAATAGATTATAAAATTGAACTGATTAAGAAGACTAATAATAAAGAAGTTATTGTATACAATGATAGTGTAATTCCACTTGTAAGAGTAAATGAAAAAATGGAAATAGAGAATATTGAAACTACAAAGAAGTATATTGTTATTGTAAAAGTTGGAGAGAAAACAGTAGGACTTTTAGTGGATTCACTACTAGGACAACAAGAAATTGTAATAAAGCCACTAGGGCAAACATTACGTGGATTAAAAGAATATATAGGAGCAACAATTTTAGGAGATGGACTTGTTACATTGATACTTGATGTTGCTGCTTTAGTTTAAGGAGGACATAATATGGATTATTCTGAGCTTACTACTATGCAGCTTGATGTACTACAAGAAGTGGGAAATATTGGTGCAGGAAATGCAGCTACTGCTTTATCAGAGTTACTAAATGAGAAAGTAGATATGAGCGTGCCAGCAGTAAATATTATTCCATTTGATGATATTTTTTCAAGTATAGACGTGGAAGTAGTAGTAATTGGCGTTGTTGTGAGAGTAATTGGTGATATACCGGGTAATATACTATTTACTTTGGAAAAGGATGTTGCTCTAAGAATTATATCAGGACTTGTAGGGGAAGAGCAGGAGCAAATAACAGAGCTTGGAAACTCAGCACTATGCGAGATTGGAAATATTATTTCGAGTTCTTTTATGAATGCAATAGCAGAACTTACAAAACTTGAGGTTAGGCCTTCGGTGCCAGCAGTAGCACTAGATATGATGGCGGCAATACTCTCAACAACATTTATTGAATCGGGTCAATTTGACGAGTATGTACTTGATTTAGAAACAAACTTTTTACAGGAGAACGAAAAAATAAGAGGGCATTTTTATTATATACCAATGCCCGGATCACTTGAAAAAATATTAAATTCACTAGGTGTAAATTAATTGGAGGTATTATAAAATGGCTAGAGTATTAATTGTTGATGACGCTGCGTTTATGAGAATGATGATAAAAGATATATTGGAAAAAAACGGATTTGAAGTTGTAGGAGAAGCAAGTAATGGACTAAAGGGTGTAGAATTATACAAGGCGGAGAAACCAGATATTGTTACTATGGATATTACTATGCCTGAAATGGATGGAATAGAAGCCGTTAAAGCAATTAGGGCGTTTGATCCAACAGCCAAAGTAATTATGTGTAGCGCAATGGGCCAACAGACTATGGTTATGGATGCAATAAGAGCTGGTGCAAGAGATTTCATAGTTAAGCCATTCCAATCAGATAGAGTACTTGAGGCAATAAAAAAAGTTCTAGGTTAGAGGGGGAGAGTTATGCAAGTAGTTATATTTAAGGTTAATGAGGAACAGTTTGCAGTTGAAGCATCAAGTGTTCAAAGCATTAATGATATGATGGAAATCACAAATGTACCTAAGTCTGCACCCTACATAAAAGGATTAATTAATCTAAGGGGTAATATAATATCTCTTCTAGATATTAATCTCCTTTTAGATATTGAAAAGGGAACAGTAGATCAAGAAAATATTATTATCTTAAATCTAAAAGATGAGTCTGTTGGTGTAACTGTAGACCAAGTTGATGAAGTATTAGAAATTGAACAAAATTTAATTGAAAAGATTGAAACCGATAAAGATAAAGCCTATATTAAAGGAATAATAAACTTTAAGGATAGAATAGTCACATTAATTGATATTACCAAACTTATTGAAAGATAAGAACTTATCGAAAGATAAAATAGTATTTATATTACAGAGGAATGAGGTAAAATTATGGCAGAAGTATTATCACAAAGTGAAATAGATTCACTTCTATCTGCCCTATCTTCTGGGGAAATAGAGCCAGATCAGCTCCCAAATGAAGAAGAAAAGCATAAAGTTAAATTATATGATTTTAAGAGTCCTCAAAAGTTCTCAAAAGATCATTTGAGAACGCTTGAGTTAATTCATGATAATTATGGAAGAATAATATCAAGTTATTTATCTGCACAGCTAAGAAATAATGTAAAGATTAAAATTGAAAGTATTCAGCAAATAACTTATGATGAATTTATTCATTCAATCCCTAACCCTACTATTTTAACTATATTTAAGATGCCACCTTTAAGTGGCTCTATATTATTTGAAACTAATCCTCAATTTTCTTTTCAAGTAATTGATATACTACTAGGAGGAATGGGTAATAGGAAAGTTGCAAATAAAGAGTTTTCTGATATAGATAAGAACATATTACGAAATGTTAATGCAGGACTTATAGCTAACTTGAAACTTGCTTGGGAAGATGTTTTGGACGTAGAACCAGAGATTGAGGCATTAGAAACTAATCCAGCACTTAATCAGACGCTAGCACCAAATGAACCAGTTGCTTTAATTACTTTTTCGGTGGAAATGAGTAATAATACAACATTTATAAATATGTGTATACCTTATTTAAGTATTGAAAAAGTACTTGATAAACTAGTTGTTCAATATTGGTTTAGAGAAAACGATGAAGAAGTTGTAAATGAATCTAGAAATAGATTGAAAAATAGATTGAATATTGTAAGTGTTCCAATGACTGCAGTACTAGGTAGTACTAATATTACAGTGGATGAGTTTCTAAAATTAACTGAAGGTGATGTAATAACTCTTGATAATTCAAGTGATAGCCAAGTTAGTGTATTTGTTGAAGATCGTTTATGCTATACAGGCAAACCTGGTACTATAGGTAAAAACAGGGGAATTGAGGTAATAGATATAATAGATAAGGATGTGGAAAATTATGAGTAACGGCTTTCTTTCACAAGAAGAAATCGACGCTCTCTTAAACGGAGACGGTATGGACTCGACTCCAACTACAGACACTGCAAAAGAAGATACTGCAAAAGCAGAGAGCTCAGCTGAGGGCGTAGATACTAAGAACATAAGTACTAAATCTATAGAATCATTTGAATTAACAGATAGTGAGAAAGATTTGTTAGGTGAGGTTGGAAACATTTCTATGGGCTCAGCATCAACAGCACTTTCAACTATTGTAGGTCAACCAGTTAATATTGCAACACCAGTAGTTACAGTAAGTACACTTAGAGAACTAAGAGGTACATTTGAGGTTCCCAATATTGCCTTAGATGTTAAATTTACAAGTGGTATTTCAGGTGGAAACCTTTTAGTAATTAAGAATACTGATGCAGCGGTTATAGCTAGTTTAATGATGGGTGGAGATGGCAATGTAGAAGGTAAACCAGAGCTATCAGAAATTGAACTTAGCGCAGTATCAGAAGCCATGAATCAAATGATTGGATCTGCTGCAACATCTATGGCAACAATGTTCGCAAGGGAAGTTAATATTTCACCTCCACAATCTAAAATATGGGATGAGAGTACTTCGCCATTAAATGATGACATAGGTGAAAATGAGCAGGTCGTTCAGGTAGCATTTAAAATGACCATAGGTACATTGGTTGATAGTGTTATAATGCAAGTGCTTCCTATAGAAACTGCGAAAAAAATAGTTTCTATTATGATGGGTACCGAAGTGAGTAGTGAGGAACCCAAAGTAGTTGAACCTCAAATTGAAATAAAAACACCAGAGGTCCATGAGGAAAGTGCTCAGACTTCACAATATGAATTAAATAGTGCGAAAGCTGCGCCTGAACCGGAATATTATTCAAAACCAATTGAAAGACAAGAGCCACAAGTAGAGGTTCGTAAAGCAGCTTTTCAGCCTCTAAAAAAAGCACCACTTTATAATAATCCTAGAAACATTGATTTAATATTAGATGTTAAATTAGAAATTTCGGTAGTTCTTGGTAAAACTAAAAAGAACATAAGGGATATTTTAAATCTTGGTACTGGATCTCTAATTGAGCTTGATAAATTAGCAGAAGAGCCAGTAGATATATTAGTAAATGGCAAAAAAGTAGCATACGGCGAAGTTGTAGTTGTAGACGAGAATTTTGGAGTTAGAATTACTAGTATAATTAGTGGAGAAGAAAGAGTTAAAACATTAACAGAATAGAAGTTGAAAAACATATTATTTAAAAAGGAATAAATAAAATTTATTCCTTTTTTGTTTATCATATAAACTTTAAAGAATTCTATACGATAATATAAGTAGATAAGAAAATCGAGGCTTAAATATATAAAAAGCTAGGAGTGAAAAAAATGAAAATAGATGGAGTAAAACCAAATGTGGTTAATTTTTATAAAAAAAATACTGTTAAAGCAGAGGTGAAGGCTACAAAAGCGCCAAAGGACACTATTTCGTTGTCAGCGGAAGGGAAAAGCCTAAGTGCTTTAGCATTAGGTGGTAAATCAGTTAATTCAAGTGAGAAGATAGCAGCTATAAAAAACAAAGTAAATAATGGCACCTACAACATGGATTCAAAATTGGTAGCTAAAAGAATTATTGATAACATGAAGGGGAGAGATATTTAGTTATGATGCAAAAACTAAATGATGTTATGGTAAATGAAACGAAGGCACTCCAAGTTCTTTTATTAGAACTTGATAATCAACACAAAAACATAGTTACTAATGATATATTTGGAATGGAAGCTTGCGTTAACAAAATTAAAGAAGCTAATAAAAACATAGCGCACATGGAAGTGCTACGAAGAAAAATTACCGAGAATAAAGCCATGGGACCAATAATTGATGCAGCGAAAGATCCAGAGCTTGAAAAGAATTTTTATTCAATTAAAAAATTATTACAAGCTGTAGTACTACAAAAGGATACAAACGAGTTACTTATAAGACAAGGACTTAGTTTTACAAATAGAATGTTAAGTGTACTAAATCCAGTACGAGAAGCAAAAACTTACAATGGATATGGTAAAGTAAAAAGATAGTAGGAGGTGAGACAATGTCAGGATTGTTTTCAACGATGAACGTAGGAGTAAGAGGGTTGACTGCTCAACAAGGAGCAATAGATGTAACAAGTCATAATATAGCTAATGCTAATACAGAGGGATATTCAAGGCAAAGGGCACTTATGGAGACCACAAGACCAAGTGATGCAAACCCAGGGCAATTAGGTACTGGTGTACAGATTTCTTCTATATCAAGAATTAGAGATACTTATTTAGATTACCAAGTAAGAGCAGAAAATGGTACTATGGGATTAAATGAGGGTAGAGAGAATGTTTTATCACAAGTTGAAACAGTTTTTAATGGAGTCAGTGATACTGGTGTGTCAACTCTTATTGGAAAGGTATTTTCAGCTTGGAGTGCACTTAATTTAAGTCCAGAGCTTTCAAATACAAGAACTGTAGTTGCACAGCAATCTAAAGCATTAACTGATCAACTAAATAGTACGTATAAACAGTTAATAACAGTAAAGGATGATTGTAAAGCTGTAATAAAGCAGGATGTAGTAGATGTAAACAGTATGCTTGATGAAATAGATAAGTTAAATCAACAAATTAAAGCAGTAAATATTGGTGAAAATGAGCCTAATGATTTATTGGACAAAAGGGACTTACTAGAAGATAAGTTAAGTGCAAAATTTGGTATTACTATTGATAAAAAAACTTATGGAGGAGAAGACCTAAAGGCTACTGATGGTGCTGTCGGTGATTTAACCCTTGTAAAATCTGAGGCAACGGATGATGTTAAGAGATTTTCTTATGTTAGTAGTATAACACCGTCAAAGGATGCAACTGGAGCTGTTATGACCGATGGAACATATGATGTAACTTATTATAAAAATGGCGATATGTCGTCAGACAATAATAAAGTGACTATGACAATGAAGTTAAGTGATAGTGCATATGCAAGTTTAGATCAAGGCAGAGTGCTTGTGGCAGATAAGGAAGGTTATGCTGTAGACAAAGATAGTAAGAGAATTGCTGGAAAGGAATTTATTGGGGGAGATATTGTTGGCACAAATGTTCCGTTGGGTACTGGAACATCTTATCAACTATTTAACCCAACAACAGGAGAATTAAAAGGATACATGTCTGTGCAAGCAGATATAGATAAGTACGTGAATCAATTAAATAATTTAGCTAAAAGTATTGCATTTTCCGTAAATGCGATTCATGGTGATCAAGTTGATGCAGATAAGGTACCCTATAATTTTTTTGTTAACAGTGATGACACTTCAATTAAAGGGGAAACAAAAATTACAGCAGGGAATATTTCAGTTAATTCAGGAATTATTGATGATCCTATGCTTATTAAAGTTGGAACAGGTAGTAACCCGGGCCCAACTGATGGAACTAGGGCATTAGCTATTTCAAAGCTTAAAGATGTTAAGTTTGAAATTCAAGGTATAACGGATACATCAACAAGAACGAATTTTCTTGCTGCAAATGGATTTGTTGATGGAGATCAAACAAAATTACCAACTTTTAATTCTGCCTCAGATGGAATGACTATTGGTAGTTATTTTACAGATACAGTGAATGGGTTAGCTATACAGGTTCAAGATGCATCGCAAAATGTAACGAACCATGAGTTACAACTTTCAAAGTTAGAGGAATCGAGAACGTCTATATCGGGGGTATCATTGGATGAGGAAATGGCTAATTTAATTCAATATCAACATGCTTATGCAGCCAATGCGAAGATTATCTCAACAGTTGATGAACTTCTAGATTTAATTGTTAATGGTTTAAAAAAATAATTAACAAAATTTATACGTGTTTTAATTAAGGGGTGAAGATATGAGAATAACCAATAAGATGCTTTCAAATAATTTTTTGAGAGATAATAAAACAAATTTAAATAATTTAAGTACGCTTCAAACTCAAATGGCTACGGGTAAACAAATACGAAAGGCATCTGATGATCCAGCAAAAGCTTCTAAAATAATGAGAATATATTCAGATATAGACGCAAATAAACAATATAATAGTAATATCAAAAATACAACAACTTGGCTTGATATGACAGATACAGCACTTGGGCAAGTTGGTAATGTAGCCACTAGAATTCAAGAACTTTTAGTATCAGCGGGCGATGCTGGTCATGGAGTAGATGAAAGAGGGGCAATTAAGGATGAAATAAATCAAAAGGTTGGGGAACTTTCTCAAATCCTAAATACAACGTTTGATGGTAAATATATATTTGGAGGAACAAGAGGAGATGTTAAACCGACTGCTGCGATTGAATCTTCTACAAGTAATACTCCATTGACTTTAACAACGGAGATACCTGCAGAGTTAAATCAGATAGGATCTAAACTGTCTGTTGAAGTATCTCAAGGGGTAACGATGGAGTATAATGTGACGGCAACAGAGGTTATAAGCAATGGAGGGGGTACAAATCTTAGTGATTTATTAAATAATATTACTGGTCATCTTGATTCTACAGATGCAACTCAAATCGCTGAGCTGAATGGAGCAGATTTAACTGGAATTCAAGCTGTAATGACAAATGTGCTAAAGTTAAGATCAGAGGTTGGTGCTAAACAAAATAGAATGGATAGTGCTTTAGATAGAAATGAAGACCAAAATACTAATATGACAGAAGTTCTTACGAGCATAGAAGATATAGATATTACGGAAAAGGCTATGGAATATGCTACCATGCAAACTGTGTATACGGCATCTCTCCAAACTAGTGCTAAGGTACTTCAGCCTTCATTACTTGATTATCTATAATATAGAGAATCGACTAATGAGTAGATTTGACAATTGAAAGTTGATTAAAATGATTATTACTAAAGGAGTGAAGTATAATATGGAGCTAATCACTAAGCATCATGGCATTCGCGAATATAAAACTGAAGATGTTATAATGTTTAAAAAGGGTCTTCCAGGATTTAAAGAGTTAAAAAAATTTATAATTTTCCCATTAGAGAAAAATGAAGTTTTTAGTATATTACACTCAATTGAAAATACTGAGATGGGTCTAGTTATGGTATCTCCTTTTAATGTTATAAAGGATTATGAATTTAAAATACCTGATACCTGTATAAAAGAACTTGTAATAGCTAAGGAAGAAGAGGTATTAGTGTTAACAACAGTAACTTTAAATTCAAATATAAAGAATATGACTACTAATTTAAAAGCTCCTATTATTGTTAATATAAAAGAAAAACTCGGTGAGCAACTGATATTAGATAATGATAAGTACAAAATAAAGGAACCTCTATTTAAAGAAAATAACAATTAATTATTGTTGTTTTCTACAAAAAGCAGCAAGGTGGGAGGTCTAAATGTTAGTAATAGGTAGAAAAAAAAGTGAATCTTTATTGATAGGCGAAGACATTGAAATAACAATAGTTAAAATTGAAAACGGTTCTGTTAAAATTGCTATAGATGCGCCGAGAGAGATTGGTATATTAAGGAAAGAACTATATAGAGAAGTTACCGATGAAAATCAAAGGGCTATGGTTTTTGATGCATCGATTTTAGAAAAATTAAATAATAAATCGGGAGGAAATATGGATATCGGGGGTAATATTAAAAATGACTTCATAGATTTAAATAGTTTTCACAAAAATCCAGAAAGTGTTAAGGTCTCAAAAGCTGTTGAAAGCAATAATCAACTAAGTGATAAAGAAAATAGTGAAAAAGAAGTTAAAAATGCGGTTATTAAGATAAATAAATTTTTAGACGGTGAAGGTACCCATCTTCAATATGAAAAACATGATGTTCTTAATCAAATGATTATAAAGCTTGTTGATAATAACACTAATACAGTGATAAGGGAAATACCTTCTAGAAAAATATTAGATATGGTAGCAAAAATGTGTGAGATGGCGGGTATTTTAGTAGACAAAAAGGCATAACTTAAATGTAGAAAATAATTACCCACTCGAATAAAGTTGGGAGGAACATTATGGAGTTTAAATTAAACAAAATAGATGTTGAAATAAGACAAAGAGTTAAAGATACAACGAAATCAGGTATAGTGCATAGAAAAGGTGAGATATCAGTAAATAAGGATAGAAACCCTAAAAATAATTCTGAGACATATGAAGAATTTAAGGGCAAGATTTCAAAATATAAGAAAAAGCATAAAATAACTGTAGGGGCATACAAAAATGCACAATATGACGTACAGGTTTTTAAAGAAACTTTAGAAAAAGAGCAAAAGATTATTGGGAATTTTATAGATACCAAAAAATAGGGGTGAAGGAATATGGCAACAAACGCTTATGGTAATGCATTTAATACTTATAAAAGCAATAGCGTAAATTTCGCATCAAAGGATCAATTACTTTTGATGTTAGTAGATGGGGCTGCAAAATTCTCGAAAATAGGAAGACAAGCAATAATAGACAAAGATATTAATAAAGCTCATGAAAACATTGTAAAAACTCAAAATATATTTTATGAGTTAATGTCAACCTTGGACGTGGCAAAAGGTGGAGAATGGGCAGAAAGTTTAATGAAGGTTTATGATTTTATAACACGCAGACTTTTGGATGCCAATATTAAAAAAAGTGAAGCAACCATGAATGAAATTATTCCTCTTATTGAGGATGTTCGTGATACGTGGAATGAAGCTTATAAAAAATCTAAAGCAGGCAAGTAGAATTGTTAATTGGACTTCCAATGAAAATTAAAAGGGGTGATAGTATATGTCAAGTATTTATCCAAGTACTAGTTCAACTACCAGTACTACATCAAGTTCTAATTTATTAAGGATATCAGGTATGGCATCTGGTATTGACACAGATGCAGTGGTTAAATCTATGGTATCAAATTATCAAACAAAGATAGATAAGGCTAACCAGGCAAAGCAAACATTGGCGTGGCAGCAGGATGCATATAAAGGAATTATTACAGGTATAAAAGGATTGCAAGATTATTTTGATCCGCTTTCAAGTAAATATATGATGTCTGGAAGCTCTATGAATATTAATACTGCTGCAAGTGATGGGGCATCTGTTGTTACAGCAACCTCAGGGTCAGCGGCTACGGCTGGAACATATAAGGTGAATGTAAGTAAGTTAGCAGAACAAGCTAAAATAGTGGGCAAGTCACAAAACTCAATGATAGCTGTATCAGCTTCAAACTGGACTGCTAATAATTTAACATTTAGTGTAACGACGGCTAGTGTAACTACATTAGGAGTTACAACACCAGGAGTTACAACATCAGTTGCCTTGGCTATGCCAGATTTAAGTTCAGGTACACCACAAGATATAGTAACTGCGATAAATAGTAAAATTGCAGGATCAAGTTTAAATGGCAAAATCACTGCATCATATGTTAAAGAGGTGAATAAAGAAGGTACTAATGAATATATTAAGTTTACAAAAGCTTCTTCAAATACAGATACAATTAAATTGGTTGATACTGACAATGCTATAACGGATGTAAAAGACTGCACTATTAATAGTGGAATATCATCGACTTCTAAATTATCTGATTTGGGAATTACAACGGATACTAGCTTCTCGCTATCATATGATACAGCTACGAATACAAAACCTGTAACTATATCTGCAACTAGTACATCGACAATTAAGGATTTAATGGATAAAGTTAATAGTGCAACTGGTGGAGCAGTTACAATGAGCATAGATGACACAACTGGAAAAATATTATTTCAATCAAAAGAATACGGCTCTGCCTCAGGTTTTAAAATAACAGAGACAAAAGCTACAACGGATTTACCTAATAGTATAATAACAAAACTTGGCTTATCTGGATCAGTTTTAACAACTGCAGATGGTGTAACTACAAATACAATAACAAAATTAGGAACAGATGCTCTAGTATCTATTACTGCTCCAGGACAATCAGCCGTAACAACAACTCAAAGCTCTAATAAATTCACAGTAAATGGTGTTACCTATAATCTAGTAGGAGCAAATTCAGGTACTGACACTTCAAATGTAACTGTAACATCAAATTCAGATACAGTTGTAACTAATATTAAAAGTTTTATTGAAGATTATAATACCATAATATCAACAATTAATAAAAAATTAACAGAAACAAAAGATAAAAACTATTCTCCATTAACTGATGCACAAAAAACAAGTATGAGTGAAACTCAAATTACAACATGGGAAACTAAAGCAAAGGTAGGAATACTTAAGAAAGACGATTATTTAAGTAGTTTATTAACTCAACTTAGGGGAACTCTTTATTCACCTGTATATAGTAGTTATGATAGTACGGATGCCAGTACTGGAAAGGCTGCTTTAAACTTTGGTGCTTATGGTACTGATGCTGTAGGTATACAAACCTCAACAGATACCACAGATGGTGGTAAGCTTGTAATTTCAGATGAAGCAAAATTAAAGGATGCTATTGAAAATAACATGGAAGATTTTAAAAAATTATTTATTGGGAGTTCAAGTAGTACTTTAACTTCTACCGACGCATATATAGGTTCAAAGAAGTATAAGGAAGATGGTATATTTACTAGAATGGATAGCATAATAAGAGATTATGTTGCATCACCAGGACTTGGAAAAGATGGTACTTATACTTTATCAGGATCTATGAATATATTTGTAAATAAACAATATGATTACAGTACTTCAGGTACTGCTGGTAAAAATACACTACCTGATCAAGTATATAATAAGACTTTAAGTGTTAGTAAATTTCAAGCTCAACTTGATGCTGCTTCAACAAGGTATTATGCTAAATTTACAGCATTAGAAAAGGCAATGAATGCTTTAAATTCGCAACAAAGTGCACTTAGCTCTATGCTCGGAACAAGTTCATCATAAATGTAATTAGTAGTTTACAATAAAAAAACGCAAACTGCTAATTGTAAATTATTATTTAATATAAAGCAGGTGATAAATTGGACTTAGAAGAAAATCTTATAAAATATAAAAATATCACTTTGACTATTGTTGAAATGGTTAAAGTAGAGGAATTTGAGAAACTAGATGAGATTTTTCAAAAGAGGCAACTAATTATAGATGATATGAATAAAATTAATTATTCTAAAGAAGAACTGAAAAAGTTATATTTACAGTATGGAATAGAAAATTTAGAGAAGGATTTAGCATCTAGAATGAAAGTTAAGAAAGGGGATTTATTAGATAAAATGAAAAAAAACAAAAAAAGACAGACAGGAATGATGGGTTATAACAAAATCCCATCTAAAGCTGTTTTTTTAAGTAAGAAAATTTAAGATAGAGTAAAAATATATTAAAATATATTTTTAAAAAAGTATAAAGTTATTAATAATAGCAACGAAGTATATATTAGAATTAGAAATACAGATAAAAGTAACAAAATGATAGCAAGAAGAAACAGAGAACATTCTTTTAAAATATATTTTAAAAAAGGTGTAAAGTTAGTATTAATAGTAACGAAGTATATATTAGAAGCAACAAAAGCAAATAGGAAATTAAATAATGGAGGTTAGAAGGTTGCCTAACTGTTGAAAATCAACTTGATGTTTACAATGCTCTGAAAGCCTTGATATCGCAAGATGATGAAATTCAACATAGGAGCAACAAAATGACAAACTAAAAGGTAAAAATTCAACAAATTAGTTAGTATAGCTCGCTACGAGCTTAACTATAAATAACCAATAGAGGACAAGGATGTCCTACTAAAAATTCAAGGAGGAATTTATTATGATAATCAATCACAACATGGGTGCAATGAACGCTACAAGAAATATGGGGATAAACGCTTCAACAGCTTCAAAATCAATGGAAAAACTTTCATCAGGTCTTAGAATTAACAAGGCTGGAGACGATGCAGCAGGTCTTGCAATCTCTGAAAAAATGAGAGGACAAATCAGAGGATTAGATCAAGCTTCAGCTAATGCTCAAGATGGTATTTCAATGATAGGAACTGGAGAAGGCGCATTAAACGAAACTACTTCAATCTTACAAAGAATGAGAGAACTTGCAGTTCAAGGTTCTAATGATACTAATACAACAGAAGATAGAACACAAATACAAAAAGAAATGAATCAGTTGACATCAGAAACAAGTAGAATTGGTAATACTACTCAGTTCAATACTCAGAATTTACTTGATGGTTCAGCAGGAACAGTAACAGCAGCCGCAGCAGTAGCTGCACCACCAGCAGTAGCTGGGGTTACCACAGCAGCAGCTATAGGTATTACTGATGTTGTTATTGATGGAAAGACTTTCGCTTATAGTGCAGCATCACCTGATGATGGAACAGATGGCAAGTTTAAAACTAAAGCCGGTTTATTAGCTTCAATTGCTGCAGATGTTACAATAGGAGCAAAATACACTGCAACAGCTCCTGCTGGAGCTTTAATATTAACACAAAAGGCAGGTCATGAATCAGCCACTGCACCAACTATTACAGGTGCGGGTGCAGTTACTACTGGTACAGTTGGAGCAGTAGCAGGATTTGCTACAACTACAGCAGCATCTTCAGCATTTACATTCCAAATTGGTGCAAATAAAGGCCAACAATTTACTGCAAGTTTTAGCGATATGCGTTCTTCTGCTTTAGGATTAGCAGGAGCAGCAGGTACTAATGCAACTGGCGCTAATGGTGATGTTACCTTAGCTACTTTTGTATCTACTGGAACAGCTAATGATTTATCAGATGTTTCAACAACTGGTGAACATGCTCTTGATTTATCTACATCAGCAAAGTCTACTGCAGCAATTAAGGTTCTTGATGAAGCTACAGCTACAGTATCAGGAGAAAGAGCAAAACTTGGTGCTTTCTCAAATAGATTAGACCACACAATTGCTAACTTAGGAACTTCAAGCGAGAACTTAACATCAGCTGAATCAAGAATTAGAGACGTGGATATGGCTAAAGAAATGTCTACATTCTCAAAGAATAATATTCTTAATCAGGCTGCTCAAGCAATGCTTGTTCAAGCTAATCAACAACCACAACAAGTTCTTGCATTATTAAGATAATTGAAAAACTAATTGAAAGCTGAGATATCTGTTAACTTTATCTAATATGCGATAAGCTCAAGGAGATAAACTGTAAATAACCAATAGAGGACAAGGATGTCCTACTAAAATTTCAAGGAGGAATTTATTATGATAATTAATCACAACTTAGGTGCAATGAACGCTACTAGAAATATGGGTATAAACGCAGCAACAGCTTCAAAATCAATGGAAAAACTTTCTTCAGGTCTTAGAATTAACAAGGCAGGAGATGATGCAGCAGGTCTTGCAATCTCCGAGAAAATGAGAGGACAAATCAGAGGATTAGACCAAGCTTCAGCTAATGCTCAAGATGGTATATCCATGATTGGAACTGGTGAAGGTGCATTAAACGAAACTACATCAATTTTACAAAGAATGAGAGAACTTGCAGTTCAAGGTTCTAATGATACTAATACAACTGAAGATAGAACACAAATACAAAAAGAAATGAATCAATTGACTTCAGAAACAAGCAGAATTGGAAATACAACTCAGTTTAATACTCAGAATTTGCTTGATGGTACTGCAGGAGTTGTAACAGGACCTACAACAGGTTCCGCTGGTACATTCACAGTCTCAGCAGTAACTACTGCTGATGTTGTGATTGATGGAAAGACTTTAACTTATGGTGTTGGCGGTGATGGAACAAATGGTAAATTTGCAGATGCGACTACATTAGCAACTTTAATTGGTAACACTGCTGAATTAGCTTCAAAATACACTGCATCAGGTGCTGTTGCAGTATTAACACTAACACAGAAAGCAGGACATTTCTCAGCTACTCTTCCAACTGCTACAGGTGCAGGTGCAGTTGCTGCGACTACTGCTGGAGTGGACAAAACAGCTGCATCATCAGCATTTACATTCCAAATTGGTGCAAATAAAGGCCAACAATTTACTGCTAGCTTTACCGATATGCGTTCTTCTGCTTTAGGATTAGCAGGAGCCGCAGGCACAGATACAGCAGTCTATGGAGCTAAATATGTAGCTACTGGAGCAGCTAATGATCTATCAGATGTCTCAACAATTGGTGAGCATGCGCTAGATTTATCTACTTCAGCAAGTTCTTCAGCCGCTATTAAGGTTCTTGATAATGCTACAGCAACAGTATCAGGAGAAAGAGCAAAACTTGGTGCTTTCTCAAACAGATTAGACCACACAATTGCTAACTTAGGAACATCAAGTGAAAACTTAACATCAGCTGAATCAAGAATTAGAGACGTGGATATGGCTAAAGAAATGTCTACATTCTCAAAGAATAATATTCTTAATCAGGCTGCTCAAGCAATGCTTGTTCAAGCTAATCAACAACCACAACAAGTTCTTGCATTATTAAGATAATTGAAGAATTTATAATAGTAATGAAAAGGAGTCAGGGTGAAAACTCTGGCTCCTTTTAATAATTTAATTTCAGAGAAGGGGTCGTATTATGAATACAAATGAGGTTTTTAAAGAAAATCAGAAAACTCAAGAAATTATTGAGAAAATATTGCAAGAAAAATTTTCCAAAGCAAATGCATCGATTAATATAATAGACGCTTCATTGGATAATTATATTGAAGAAGAATGTTTGGAAAATGCTAAAGACCAAAAGGAAATGCAAAACTTGTTAAATAAGTTATGCTATGAATTTAGTGGTTTATTTAATAAAGCAAAATTCATAAATGAGAGCATTATATTAAAGAATAATTCAGTTCAATATCAATTTAATGATTTAAATTTAAAAATGATTAATCCTCCTAGTGTGCTAAATATAGACGCTAATATAAATTATATAAGCATAATAACTCAAAAGTTTTATAATGTAATACAGATTAAATATGAAAACAAAAATAATTTATTTAAAACACAGTTGGAATTTATGCATCTTTCACCTAATAGAATATTAAACAATAGTTTATTATCAGAAAATGATAACATTTTGCTTCATATATTGATATCATTTTTAAATTAGAATACATTAAATATCTATATACTAATTTATCTAATATTTTATTATGCATTAATTGTAATTATATAAACTAGCAAGCTATATGTAGCAATAGCAATAATAGCAAGGCGTCCCGATGGTCCGCCTTGCTACCCCAGTGGTATAAATATTGGTAAAAGTAATATTGATAAAAGTAATATTAAATAGTTATGGTGAATAAATGGCTCTTTTTTATACTAAAAAATATGGAGGTAATCATATGGACGTTGCGCCATTATCAATTGCAGTGGGTCAGCCAAATATTCAAAAAGGTGATGATATAGTAGCTAAGGAAACATTGACTAATGTAGAAAAAGAAAATGATAAGCAAATGACAGAAACAGTACATAATTCTGCAATAGACCCTAATGTCGGACAGAATTTAGATGTAGTTGCAAGTGTGCAAAAGGATAAGAATGATGCAGCAAATAAACAGCTACAACGAGAACTCAAGTGGGCAAAGGACAAACAGCAGATGCTTAACGTTAAAGAAGTAAAGCTGCTACAAATGAGAGAGATAGCAGAACAAGGTAAGCAACTTACTAGCCTTGACCAAAAGGAACTAAATAGATTAAATGATAGGTTAGGCAAGTTATCAGCACAAGTTAGCGCAATAGATTGTGAAAGTAGTAGAACTAAAGATGGGAGAAAATTAGAATGAGCATCGGTGGCTATATAATTAGCTGCTGGTGCTTATTTTCTTGTCATAAGGAAGTTACTATTTTATAGGACAAAGCGGGCGTGGAAAAGTGCACTGGGAGTCCTATTAAATATATTGAAGTGTAGTAAAAGATGAAAGTTCAATGGAAAGACTAAGTAGAAGTATAAAATCAAAATAAATAATTTGAATAAAGATAATTAAGTAGTTATTTAGCTATAAGTAATTATCTTTTGGGGAAACCCTAATAAAATATATAGATATATGGTACAATTAAAGGGAATTTTTAATTAATATGGTAAAATTAAAATTTAATTACTAGCTATATTTTCTGGGGGGATTACATATGATTATAAATACAAATTCAGCAGCAATAAATGCTAATAGGCTCATGAATATAAATAACACAAAAGGTCGAAATTCAATGGAACAACTATCTTCAGGTAAACGAATTAATAAAGCATCTGATGATTCAGCAGGACTCTCTATTTCAGAAAAAATGAAGGGACAAATTAGGGGCCTAGAACAGGCGACTTTAAATACTGAACAGGGTATTGATCTTATTAAGACATCTGATGGGGCAATGGGTGAAATCCATTCAACATTACAAAGAATGAGAGAATTAAGTGTACAAGCATCAAGTGAAACAATTACAAGTGAAGATAGAAGAACAATACATATGGAAATAATTCAGTTATCTAAACAAGTCGATTCAGTTTCTAAAACTACAGAGTTTAATACTATAAAAACTATAGATGGATCTTTAAGAAATATACCTCCGACTACGGCTCTAGAGGCAGGTAAGTCAGTAACAGCACCTATTTCAATACATGATGATACTTCAGCAAATGTCATGAGTAGTAGTGCTATACATTTTGATAGTGGAATTGAAATTCATAGTGGAAAGCAGGCTGTTACAGGCATGTTATTAAATTCACCTATTAATATTAGTGATCCAGAAAATAATAAACTAATTCTTACATATGTGGATGAAAATAATACTCCATATACTAAATCGATGAACCTACCTAACACTAGTATACCTTCTGGTACGATTGACGAGTTAGCGGTTTCAATTCAAAATGTAATAAATAGTGATATTGATTTAAATGGTAAGATAAACGTTGCATATAATACAAGCACTAATAATATTATATTTACAAGTGCGAGTCCTCAGCCAAATTCAAATGTTAAAATAAATATAAATAGTTCTCCAGCAGCAAATGAGATGACAGGTACAACTTCTATTATGATAGGGACATTAAATAATCCAATAACAATTAGTAGCAGTTCTACGTTGAAATTAGAATATACAGACTCAGTTGGAAATAAAAATTTGCAGACTTTACACTTAGATGCGTACAATTCAGCTATTGATAATCCTCAAGATTTGGTTGATATGATACAAAGCAAAATAGTTGCGCCACTTGATACAAAAGTGTCTGTCAGTATTGATAGTAATGGTATGCTTAAATTAGAAAGTACAGATAAGGGATATTTGGCTAGAGTTAATATTATTCAAGATGATACTAATCCTTCAGATGTATATACAACTATATTTGCCAGTAATAGCGTACAAAATGGGTCAATTAATGCAAATGTACAATTGGGAATTACAAGGAATGATCAGTTGCAATTTACTTTTAACGATAAGACAGTTGCTTCTTCCACAAAATTTAATAAAGATAATGGGTTCACTGTATCAGATCCTCAATGGACCCAAAAAACTTTTCAGATAAATATTGCAAATCAAATTTATACTACGGCAAGTAATTTCTGTAATCAAATTAATATTGCAATATCTGGGGCAGGATATGCTGATAAGGTAAAATCTAATTATGATCCGAGTTATTATCCTTTAACTGAAAATAGACAAATAGGATTTACGACTATTAATCAGGGTGGTGACGCAAGTTTACAATTACAGGATGTTAATGGTGCTAAAGGAAGCAATATGTTTAGCATATTAAGTTTAAATTCCAGTATAGCATCGGGACAAGATAAGACAGATACTTTTGCAATTGAAGTTAATGCTAAATATACTGAGAGAGAAGTAGATGATTCGGAGTTAAGTGTAGGTGATAGACAAAAACTCTTAGATAATAAAACAGTATATACATCTAATGGGTACATTATTCAAGATCCATTAAACCCTTATGATTTTATTCAATACACTAAAGTTCAAGGCACAGGTGAGACAAAACAAATAACTTTACAAACAGATAATTATACTAAAGAGGAATTTGTAAAGATACTTCAAGCTGCAATAAATACTAGTACTGACCAATTAGGTAATGATGTTATAGTAACGGTTGATAGTAAAACAGGGTCTTTAAATATTGTTACGCCACAGCAGGACGGATCAAATAGTTCTGTTAGATTTGTAGTTCCAGCTAATGCTAGTAATCCAGGTAATCAATCACCAATTAACACAAGTATGGATGAATTGCTTAATAATTTTTTGACAATTACAGGATTTGATTATAATAGACACGTGGGTAAAGATGGTACAGGAAAAATGGATATTCAAGTAGGTGCTAATAGTAATCAAAATGTTATAATTAAAATTGGAAGTGTAAGAGCTGGGGCTTTAGGAATTAAATACCTAGATGTTACTACTTCACAAAAAGCCTCTGATGCTATTACTATTATTGATGAAGCAATTAATAAAGTATCTAGTGAAAGAACTAGTATTGGTGCATTTCAGAACTCCTTTGAACATGTAGTTAGTAATTTACAAAATACTTCTACTAACTTGACGGATGCTGAATCAAGAATTGAAGATGTAGACATGGCAGAAGCAATGTCCACATTCTCAAAGAATAATATTCTTACGCAAGCTGCTCAAGCTATGCTGGTTCAAGCTAACCAACAGCCACAACAAGTTCTTGCATTATTAAAATAAGCTAATAATAAGAGTAATAGTCTTAAACTAAAAGAATAAAATAGATTAAATTAAATGACAGGCTAGATACTTTAGTAGCATAGGTTAGTGAAATAGATAGTAACAGTAAAAGAATTAAGGATGGGAAAATTAGAATGAGCATCAGTGGCTAGTTATTTAGCTGTTGGTGCATGTTTTGTTTTAGCTAAAGAATAATTATAAAAATTTTATAAAGTTATTAAATTTTTAAACGATGTATTAAGTAAAAGAAAAGAAAAGCTAAAGATTTTTTAATTTTATTACTGATTATGCAAAATAGTATAGACAAATTATTTAAAAAAGAGGTTAGATTATATGGGTATCGATAATCAAGTTTCAATTAAAGTAGAATCAATAGAAAAAATTATTAAAGAGTTAAACGAAATAAGCATTCTTTCTGCAGAGCCACATTTAAAAATTAAAATTGAAGAATTACAGAAATTTGTTTCTAACCTTCTTAATTTAGATAGTAAATCTTCTATTGAAGATATAATATTTGAAAAAATGGTAGAAGTTAAAAATTCTAGTCCAGATCTTCATTTGAAGTTATATATGTTATACAGAAATCTTGTTAGTGGTAGGATAGCAAAAGAAGAAGCTATTATTTCTTATGAAAGGTCATTAAGTTTGTTTCCACCAGATGTTATGGTATATTGATCTTATATAAATTATAGTAAAATTGTAAGCTAATAAAATCCCTAAAGTAAAATGTATTTTCTACGATATATTATATATAGAGCAATTGAAAAACTTTAATGGAGTTGATTTTATGAAAATAAATAAAAATATAGCATCTTTAAATATATATAGAGAATATAGTAAAAATCTTATCAAACAGAATTCATCTTTAGGAAGAATATCGTCTGGTATAAAAATAAATAGTGCAAAAGAAGATCCAAATGGTATTGCTAAAAGTGAGCGATTTAGAATGCAGATAAGAGGACTTCAAATGGCGGCCAATAATACTCAAGATGGTGTTAGTATGCTTCAAACTGCAGAAGGTGGGCTTGAAGGGATTACTAGTAGTTTACAAAGAGTTAGAGAATTATTAGTACAAGCGGGAGGAACTACAACTGATTCAGACAAAGCGAATATTCAAAGTGAAATTAACCAAATGGTGGATGGAGCAAATGACATGGCGAATAATACTGAGTTTAATGGAGTTAAGCTTTTATCAGAGGGTAATAACGAGGGTACTTCTACTTTGGAAATGGTTACAGGTGTCAATGTAGGGGAAAAAATTAAAATACCTAAATATGATTTAACGAAAGATGGACTAGGTCTTACAAACATCAATGTGTCTAATACGGATGAATCATTAAAATCTATAGACAATGCGCTTAAGGTTATTGTTGATGCAAGAAGTAAATTTGGAGCCTTAGAGAATAGATTTCAAAGTAGCTATGATTCTATAACTGAGATATCTGATAAGACACAAGAAGCTGAAAGTGGTATAAGGGATACAGATATGGCTACTGAGATAATGGAATATTCTAAGTACAATATTCTTGTAGAAGCTGGGAATGCAATGATGGTTCAATCAAATCAATTACCACAAAATGCATTAAAGATACTAGAAAATATTAGAGGAAGATAATTTGATGAAGAAATTATTATCAAAATTACTAGGCATACTAGTATTGTTATCAATGCTTTTACCATCATCAAGTACAACTTTTGGAGCAGAATTATCAAATTCAACTAGTGATACAAATATAAATATAACAAATAATGCAGGAGAACCTGATATTTTAAATGTGACTGACCTTATAAAAGGGGATATAGTAAATGTGTATTCATCAGCTACAGGTGGAATATCAATAGGGACAGCTACAGCGAATAAGGATGGAGATGCAACGGTAAGCATAACACAATTGGGGACAGCTGCAGGAAATGATTATGTGTCTGTTAAGAGTACAGGACTACTCGAGAGCAATAAAATCAGAAAAGCATATGATGCAGAAGCAAAATCGACACCACTCGATCCAACAGCAATAGTTGTAACAAATAATGCAGCTGGAACATCAGACACGGTAGTAGTTCAATACGTTGCCATAGGGGACATAATAAACGTATATTCATCAGCAATAGGTGGAGATTTAATAGGAACTGCAAATGCAACAGTAGCAGGAGATTTAACAGCAAGTATTACACAACTTGGAGCAGCAGCTGGAAATGTGTATATTTCGATTATAAGGAAAGCATTGCTTGAAAGTGCTAGAACAATAGCGGTAGGATATGTTGCTGAAGCAAAATCGTCACCACTAGATCCAACAGCGATAGTAGTAACAAATAATGCAATTGGAACATTAGACACAGTAGTGGTTCAAAACTTAGCTATAGGGGATATAATAAACGTATATTCATCAGCGATAGGTGGAGAATTAATAGGAACAGCAACTGAAAAAGTAGAAGGAGATTTAACAGTAAGCATACCACAAATTGAAGCTATGAGTGGAAATGTATATGTATCAGTTACAAGTAAGACATTGCTTGAAAGTGATAGAACATCAGGAGTAAGATATGATGCGGAAGCAAAATCGGCACCACTCGATCCAACTAAAATAATAATAATAAATAATGCAGTTGGAACAAATGACACAGTAGTAGTTAAAAAGGTAGATATTGGAGATATAGTAAACGTATATTCATCAGCGATAGGTGGAGGTGTAATAGGAACGGCAACTGCAACAGTTGCTGGAGATTTAACAGTAAGCATAACACAAATTGGAGTAGTGAGTGGAAGTGTATATGTATCAGTAATAAGAAAAACATTTCTAGAGAGCTATAGAACAATACCAATACCATATGCTGCAGAAGCAAAATCAATTCCACTTGATCTAAGCAGTATAATAATATCTAATAATGCTTCTAGAACAGCAGACACAGTAGTTATTCAAAGTTTAGAGATAGGGGATATAGTAAAAGTATATTCATCAGCACTAGGTGGAGCCGTAATAGGAACTGCAACTGCAACAGCGTCAGGATTAACAGTAAGCATAACTCAAATTGGAGCAGCGGGCGGAACTGTATATGTATCAGTAATAAGAAAAACATTTCTTGAAAGTAATAGAACATCAGTTACATATGCTGCAGAGGCTAAATCAACTCCAATAAATCTAAGCAACATAACAGTAACAAATAATGCAGTTGGAACAGCAGACACAGTAGTGGTTAGAAACTTAGTCATAGGAGATGTAGTAAAAGTATATTCATCAGCAACAGCTGGACTTGTAATAGGTACAGCTACTGTAACATTGGTCGGAGATTTAACAGTAAGCATAACACAACTTGGAGCAATTAGTGGGAGTATATATGTATCAGTAACAAGTGAAAAATTGCTAGAAAGTAATAAAACAAAAGAGATAACATACGCCTCGGAAGCGAAGTCAACACCACTAGACCCAATCAATATAATAGTAATAAATAATTCGAACGGAATATCAAACAGGGTACTAATCCAAAATTTAGCTGTAGGGGATATAGTAAAAATATACTCAATATCAAAAGGTGGACCTGCAATAGGAAAAGGAACTGTAATAACAACAAAAACTGATACAGTTAGAGTGGATTTATTTGTAAACATAACACAAATTGGAGAAGCTACTGGAAGTATATATGTATCTGTTACAAAGAAAAAATTGCTAGAGAGTGATAGGATATTGGCAACAAGATATTTTTAGCACCCCAGGGGTGTAAATTTTACCATTGATTTAAAACTTGAAGTAGAAGCGTTAGCTTCCGCTGTTGCAGCTACGCAGGAGATAATTTAATGATTAGTTCTTCGCGTAAAAAACTTAGCAGGATTGAATTGGTATATTCTGTGAACTATAGGTTTATAGAGGTACTCAAAAAATATGACAGAATATTAATTGACACTAATTCATTCATATATTTTATGGAGGATAATGATGCTTATGCAGATATTTTGCAAATTGTATTAGAACATATATATAGCAATGTAGTGTAGAATAATGAATTGATATTGGTGAATGAAATATTATTTTAATCTTAGTTTATATATGATATAATGATAGTAAAAGATCTAGGCGGTGAATTTATGGATAAGGAAATATTAGATATTCTAAAAGAAATGCAAAGTGATATGAAGTCAATGCAAGGTGATATCAAATCAATTAAAACAACCCAAGAAGAACACACTCAAATACTTAGAGCTTTAGAACATAAAACTGACGTTATATCAGCAGAACAAGAAAATTTAAAGCATGAAGTTTTCGAAATTAAAGGTGAAGTTAAGAGCATGAGAAAAGATTTGAGTAGTGTTGAAATTATAACAGCAAATAATTGGTCAGATATTGCAAAACTAAAGGCTATAGGATAATATTAATCATTCGCAAGCACCGCAGGGGTGTAAAATTTGGGAATTTAAAATATAAAAATATAATGAGCATCAGTGGCTATTGAATTAGCTTCTGATGCTCATTTTTAACTTAGCACCCCTGGGGTGTAAATTTTTGTGAATTTGGCAATAATTAATAATACTCAAATAAGTGGAGGTTATTATTATGCCAACTATAAAAAGAAAATGGTATCCGGGTGCAAGTTATCATGTTACTGCAAGAGGCAATCATAGAAATGATATTTTTAAAGATAAAGAGGACTTTTTGCATTATTTAACATTGATGAAAGAAACGTTGGGCTACTATGTATATGATAAATATGAGGTAATAAGTTATTGTTTAATGGATAATCATGTGCATATATTAATTAGAACTGAAGAAAAGCCTTTAGGACAATTTATAGGAAGAATACATAGTAAATATGCGAAGTATTATAATAAAAAGTATAACTATATTGGACATTTATTTCAAGATAGATATTACTCTGAACTTATAGAAACAGATGCTCAAATGCTTGAAACAAGTAGATATGTACATTTAAATCCAGTGAGAGCTAAAATGGTTAAAAAACCTGAGGCTTATGAATGGAGTAGTTATTTTGTCTATGTGAGTGGGGGTAAAGAAGAACTTGTTTGTAGCAATAGGATATTATCTTACTTTAAAGACAAGAACAGAGAATTATATAAAAGGTATGTGGAGTTTGGAACTTAGCACCCCAGGGGTGTAACAAAAACATAGGAAAAAATTACGGTCCACTAAGGGCTGTAATTTTTTTGCGTTTACCCCAGGGGTGAAAAAAATGGTTTAAAAAATTTATTTTATAATTTTGCAACTTAAACTCGAAAAATGCGTATTTCATATTGAGTGTTAAATTATTTCATAAATGAAGTTAGTTTTTCAATAAGTAAAGTTCAAACATGATATTAATATTACTATTATCTAATATTATAATTAGTTATAACAATTATTTGACATACAAATTACAACAATAATGTATGATATAATAATAATATGAAATTAAAAGATAATTTAACAAAACATTACAAACGTTAACCATAAACCTATAAATAAGTATTTTAGCAGTAAAATGAAGTATCTTAGAATTAAAATTGATCGAGTAAAACAAATTAATAAAAAAATATTCACTAAAATAAGCAAGTAGTATATAATAATAATTGTGTAGTGGAATATATTATCTTTATAAACAAAATTCGCTAATTTATGCAAAATATTAGGTTAGAAGTAGAAATTATATACTTTATATATAAGTTTAAACTAAGGGGGATGATGATTTTGAATATAATTGGAAGTGCTACAAGTGGAGATACATATAGTTTATTAAAAAAAAGTATGGAGGCCTCCGCACTTAGAAGTAAAGTAAGTGCTAATAATATTGCAAATATTAATACAAAAAATTATAAAGGTCTCTATGTTACATTTGAGGAAACCTTAAAGGATAACATGGCTGCAGATACAATGAAAACAGATAATAGTAAAGATATTGGAGCGAGTAATAGTAATGGACAAATTACAGTAAATAGAGATGAGAGTACTAGCGCAAGGCAGGATGGTAATAACGTAGATATAGATCTTGAGATGACAAATCAAGCAGCAAATACGTTAATGTACTCTGCCCTTGTTAGTCAAGTTAATAGTAAAATTT
Source organism: Clostridium frigoris (assembly GCF_018861865.1). Classification (GTDB taxonomy): domain Bacteria; phylum Bacillota; class Clostridia; order Clostridiales; family Clostridiaceae; genus Clostridium_AD; species Clostridium_AD frigoris. The sequence goes on along the minus strand of NZ_JAHLDV010000006.1, from coordinate 52,305 downwards.
CACTTGCTAGTTATGTTATAGGAGGAGGCAAATAGTATTATGAATGATGCTTTTATGGGAATGAGAATAAGTTCTAGTGGCCTTGTTGCAGAAAGATTAAGGATGGATACAATATCATCGAATGTTGCGAATGCAACTACTACTAGAGGTGAAAATGGGAAACCATACATAAGAAAAATAGCTGCATTTCAAGAAAATTTACAACAAGAATTAGATAAAAGTACGGGTACATATAAAACTAGTTTTAAAGGGGTTAGTGCTGTTGGTATAGAAGATGATCCGTCTGCTTTAAGGCGTGTTTATGATCCATCACACCCAGATGCTGATAAAGATGGATACGTTACGATGCCTAATGTAAATATTTTAAATGAAATGGCAGATATGATTGCATCTACAAGAGCATATGAGGCAAATGTAAGTTCTATGACTGCCCAGAAAAGTATGTTTTCTAAAGCGTTAGAAATAGGTAAATAGGAGGGTGTTTTATGACTATTAATGTTAATGCAAATGCAGCAAGTACTGCAGTTCTTAATGATGCCAAAACAAGTGCTGCAAATACTGATAATTCTAGTACGAGTGGTATTAGTTTTTTGGATACATTAAAAGAAAAATTAGATGTAGTTAACGATAAACAAATAGAATCCGATGATATCACTCAAAGCTTTATAAAGGGTGATGAAACAGACATACAAAAGGTAATGCTTTCTACAGCAGAGGCTAAATTGTCTTTAGAAACAGCTGTACAAATTAGAAATAAACTTGTAGATGCCTATGATGCATTTAATAGGATGCAGATATAGGGAGGGAGCTAGAATATGAGTAAGCTGCTTGAAATGAGAAATAAGTTCTCGCAAAGTTGGGGTAATTTAAGCAAAAATAAAAAAATAGCTTATAGCATACTTGTGGGAGTAATCCTAATAGCCCTTACCTCGTTTATAGTAGCAACAACTCAAACTAAATATGCTGTGTTATATTCAAATTTGTCAACAGAAGATTCAGGGACAATTATTACACAGTTAAAAACTGATAAAGTTGACTATAAGGTAAGTGGTACTAGTATATTAGTGCCTAAAGATCAGATTGATAGTCTTAGAATGACGCTTGCGTCAGAGGTTACACTTACAGACGGAAGTAAAGGATTTGAGCTTTTTGATACTAGTAAAATGGCACCTACGGATACAGAAACTAAAATCATGTATCAAAGGGCACTATCGGGTGAAATTGAAAGAGCTATAAAGTCTTTCCCGGAAGTAGAAGGGGCTAAGGTTAATTTGGTTATGCCAGAAAGCACTGCTTTTGTTAAAGAAACTGACCCCGCTACAGCATCAGTTGTATTAAAACTTAAATCAGGGACTAAACTCACTGACGAGCAGGTAAAGGCAATAGTTTCATTAACAACTGGAGCGGTGCAGAATCTTCCAAAGGAGAATGTAAGTATAGTTTCCGATGATTTTAAACTTCTAACTGAAGGCTTGTATGATAAGGAAAAGGATACAATAACCGATTCTACAGATGAACAACAAGAGCTTCAAGCTCAAGTTGAGAAAAGTTTAGAAGCAAAAATAATGAAGGTACTTGAGCCTGTATATAAAGATAGTGTTAAAGTTTCTGTAAATGCAGACCTTGATTTTGATGCACTTACAAGGAAATCCACTACATACGGTACAAAGGGAGCAGTTGTAAGTTCCCATGATATTGAGACATGGAACGGTGGGACAAGCACTGGATTATCAACTAGTCCTGTGGATAATGCAACGCAAAATACATCACCTACAACTACTAAAGATGGAAATATTGTTAGTAAAGAAAGTACAAAGAACTATGATATTACAAAAACAGACGATAATGTAGTGAAGGCACCTGGAGCAGTTAAAAAAATTACTACTTCGGTAGTACTTGATGGCAATTTAGATGTAGCTACTAAAACATCTGTAAACAATTTGGTTGCACAAGCTATTGGTTATTCTGGAGCTAGAGGAGACACTATAAGTATAGAAGGGTTGTACTTTAATACGGCTGCTAAAAAGGCGGCTCAGCAAGCACTTCTTGATATAGCAAATGCAGATAAAGCAGCTGCGAATAAAGTGTTATATACTCGCATAGCAATAGGTGCTTTAGCTATTCTGATATTTATTATAGCAATAGTTGTAATTCGTAGGTCAAGGAAAAAGGAAGAAACAACTTCAGAAGGAATTGACATGATAATTGGAGATAATATTCCTCCAAAGCAGGAAGAATTTGCACCTATTGAATTTGAATCTAATGATAAAAAATCTAATATGGAGAATCAAGTTAAAAAATATGCTGCAGAGAAACCAGAACAAGTTGCAGATATAATTAAATCTTGGCTTACAGAAGATGAGAGGTGATAAGTAGTGGCTAAAGGTGAAAAACTTTCAGGAATTCAAAAAGCAGCTATATTATTTATAACTTTAGGGCCAGACGCATCATCGGGTATAATAAAAAAATTGCCGGAAAAAGATATACAAAAAATAACTTATGAGATTGCAAATATTACTTCAGTTAAACCAGAACTTAGGAAGTCAATTTTAGATGAATTCATGGAAATGAATAAAGCTAAAGATTTTCTCTTAGAAGGTGGAATTGAATATGCAAGAAATTTGTTATCAAAGGCACTGGGTTCGCAAAGAGCAAAGGAAATTTTAGACAAAGTTATGGAAGAAACACAACAATATAGACCATTTGCAATAGCTAGAAAAGCAGATGCACATCAACTTTTAAATGTTATATCTAATGAACATCCACAAACAATAGCACTTATTATGTGTTATATGCAGGCGGATAAGGCTGCTCAAATAATGGCAGAGTTACCACTAGATTTGCAAAGTGAAGTATCTTATAGAATTGCTACTATGAGCAGTATTTCACCTATGGTTATAAAAGAAATTGAAAAAGTCCTAAATGGTAAATTATCTTCTGTAATTAGAACAGATAGTGCTGTAATTGGTGGAATAGAATCATTAGTTGAAATTCTAAACCAAGTTGATAGAACTACAGAAAAAAATATCACAGAAGGTCTTGAAAGAGAAGATGCAGAACTTGCAGAAAAGATTAAAGAATCTATGTTTGTATTTGAGGATATTATTACATTGGATGATGTTTCAATACAAAGAACACTAAGAGAAATAGATACTAAGGATTTATCTCTTGCATTAAAAGGATGTTCAGAAGAAGTTGCAAACAGTATATTTAAGAATCAATCTAAGAGAGCAGCAGCATCTTTAAAAGAAGATATGGAATTCCTTGGACCAGTAAGACTTATGGATGTAGAGAAAGCACAACAAAAAATTGTTGGTATTTTGAGGCGTCTAGATGAAGCTGGCGAAATTGTTCTTTCAAGAGGCGGTGAAGACTCGATTGTCATTTAATGTGATAAAAAATTCAAATGTTTTAAAACAGGGAGAGGAAGAAATAAGCACCGTTTTAAGTTCAAACCCTCTGCCTCAAGTTATAGATGAACATCAAGTTATAAAAGAAGTAAATATGGAAAGTTATGAAACACTCGCAAGCAACATATTGGAAAATGCAAGACATGAAAGCGAGAAAATAATTTCAAAATCTGTTATTGATGCTGCGCAGGCGAAAGGTGTAGCCGTTAAAGAAGGTCTTGAGCAAGGGAATAAAGAAGGGTATGAAAATGGGTATAATGAAGCAATTAGTGGTGCAACGCAGGATGCTGATGTAATACGCGCACAAGCAGATGATATATTAAAACTTTCAAAAGCTAAGTATGATGAATATTTGGTAGAGCAAGAAAAACATATAAAAGATCTAATTGTTAGTATAGCGCAGAATATATTAAAAAAAGAAGTAAAAGAGCCAGATGCAATAAATGAAATGATCTTTAATACTCTAAAAGCTGAAAGAAATATAAAATTATATATTATAAAAACTAATAGCACCCATTTTACTACTGTAAAGGATCAAATTGAAAATTGGAAAGGTAAACTAGCATTTCAAGGTGATATATTTGTAATAAAGGATAATTTCTTAGAGGATGGAACTGCGGTTATAGAAAAAGAAACAGGTAAAAGTATTGTAAGTATATCTTATGGTATAGAAAAGATAGTTGAAATGTTTAAGGAAGAGCAATTACAAGTATAAAGAGGGTGGGGAGTTTTATGATATCTCTAAATTTTGAGTATTTAATGAAAAAAATTCCTGATATTAACTATACTTACTCCGAGGGTGTGGTAAAAAATGTTATAGGACTTACCATTGAAGTGCAGGGAATAACAGCATTTGTAGGTGAAGTATGTAACATTTATAATATATCAAATGAAGAGATACCATGCGAAGTTGTTGGTTTTCGTGATAAAGATGTAATACTAATGCCTCTTGGAGAACTTGTAGGTATATCACCTGGGTGTAGAGTAGTACCAACAGGAAGTCCACTTAGTGTTAAATGTTCTGATGAATTGTTTGGAAAGGTTCTTGATGGGCTAGGAAATCCATTAAATGGTGATGAAATTACTAAATACACAGCGTATTCTTTAAATGCGTCTCCTCCAGACCCTTTAAAGAGACGTAGAATAAAAGAAATCTTGCCTACTGGGGTTAGAGCAATTGATGGTTTTTTAACTTGTGGAGAAGGTCAAAGAGTTGGTATATTTGCAGGAAGTGGAGTAGGTAAAAGTACGACTCTTGGAATGCTTGCAAGAGGAGCAAAAGCAGATGTAAATGTTATTGCACTTATTGGTGAAAGAGGACGTGAAGTTCGTGATTTCCTAGAAAAAGATTTAGGTGAGGAGGGAATGAAAAAATCAATTATAGTATGTGCAACCTCTGATAAAGCAGCTCTGGTAAGACTAAAAGGTGCATTTACGGCGACGGCTATTGCAGAATACTTTAGAGATCAAGGTAAAAAAGTAATTCTAATGATGGACTCGGTAACAAGGTTTGCTATGGCGCAAAGGGAAATTGGACTAGCTATTGGTGAACCTCCAGCAAGTAAAGGTTATACTCCATCAGTTTTTGCAATGTTACCTAAACTAATGGAACGCAGTGGAATGTCAGATAAAGGTTCTATTACAGCTTTTTATACAGTACTAGTAGATGGTGATGATTTTAATGAGCCAATAGCAGATGCAGTGCGTGGAATACTTGATGGACATATAGTTTTATCAAGAGCACTTGCTGGTAAAAATCATTATCCTGCAATTGATGTCCTAAATAGTGTTAGTAGGTTGATGTCTGAAATCACAACAAAAGAGCATAAAAAGGCCGCATCAAATGCAAGAGACTTAATGGCAACTTATAAAGATTCTGAGGATCTAATAAATATCGGTGCTTATGTAAAAGGCAGTAATGAAAAAATTGATAATGCAATTAAATACAATGATAATATAGAGGCTTTTTTAAAGCAGGATACAAATGAGAATACTGACATTAATGTCAGTTTAAGTGTTCTCCAAAATATGTTTGAATAAATGTTTCAGGTTAGTCCCTTGGGGGAAGTCATTAGGAGAGGGGTTTTTATATTGAGCGAGGCGTACAAGTTCAGACTTCAAAAGCTTCTCGATATTAGACAAGATTTTGAAGATAAAAGTAAACTTGAATTTAAAGAAGCACAAAGAGAAAAAAATATTGTTGAAAATGAGCTAAATAATTTAAAGGAAAATTATTCAACACATAGAAATATAGATGTATATGAATCAATTATACAGCAGAAAATTCAGCAAAATTATTTAAATGTATTAAATTATGCAATAGATAAAAATACTATAGCCTTTGAGGATAAAGGCAAGATATTAGAGGAAAAAAGAGAAAAATTGAAGTTATGCCAAGTTGAAAAAAAGACTGTTGAGATTTTGAAAGAAAAGCAGAAGATTTCATTTTTAAAAGAACAAAACTTAATAGAGCAAAAAAGTAATGATGAATTTGCACTTTTCGCTTTTATTAGAAATAATAGAAAGATTCTTGGGAATAAATAGACAAAAATATAAGTGGTTATTTATTCCCATATAAGGTAGTAAGGGAGGTGAGAAAAGTGAATGTAAATAATAATGTAATAACTTATACTACGCCTACTAAAATTGATACTCCAAAACAACCAGTAAAAAAAGAAGAATTTAAAAAAGCATTGGAAGATCAAACACTGAAATCCAAGAGTTCACAAAATGATGATGTTAATAAAGCAAACAACAAAGAAGAAAATTTGGATGAGACTACCAATAAAAATCCAGATAAAGTCGATAAGGAAAAGCAGAAGGATGCTGCTTCCAAAACTACATTAGAAGAAGATACAAAAAAGAGTTTGGTAAGCGTAGACACTAGCGACAAGGACATTGAAGAAATAAATAATGCTATAAAAAAAATTACTGAATTATTAAATCAAAATATTAAGAATTCGTCAGAAGAATCGCTAAATACTGATATAACTACAGATGAAATGGCACAAATCCAGAAATTATTAGAATCTTTAACTACAATGCTTCAAACAACTGATAAAACATCGGAAACTAAGACTTTGATTACTCAACTTAATTCTATTGACTTAGAAGGATTAATGGGCAAAGGGAAACTAACATCTGAGGCAAAGAGCACTTTAAAAAATAATCTAAATAAAATGATGCCATTGTTAGAACAATCTTTAGGAAAATCGTCAGGAGAAGACGATAGCAAGATAATTAATGTTATAAAAAAAATCCGGAATGTATTAAAACAGGACATTAAGAATACCTCAAGTGACTCAACAAGTGCCGATAAATCTACTGACCAAATGGCACAAATCCAACAATTAGTACAATCTTTAGCTACCATGATTCAAAGTATAAACAAAACTACAACCAAAACTACAACCACTAAAACTTCAGGAACTGAGCTTAATTCTATTAATTTAGAAGAATTAATAGGAGTAGAAAAATTGACACCTGAAACAAAAAGTACTTTGAAAAACAGTCTTAGTGAGATAGTATCATTGCTAGAAAATTCAAAGGGAAATAGCAAAGCGACACCAGAAATACTTAGTATGATTCAAAAGCTAACTACGCAAGTTAAGGAAATAAAATCTGATTTAAATTTATTAAAGGTACCTACTTCTGAAACTAACAGCGATAATAGTGAGGAAAAATCAATAAAAGATAATTTAATAAAAATGGTTAAGTCGCAAAACACAAAGTCAACCTCTGAAAGTATTTCTAAAAATCAAAATCAGAGTTCAAGTGATAATAAAAAAGACAAAAAATCTTCTGGCAATAGCTCTTCTGAGGAAAAATTCCTTAATAAGTTGCTAAGTGCAGATAAAGACGATGTTAAAATATCAAAAGTAGTTAATTTTATGAATCAATTTCAAACTGTAAAAACTTTAGATACAACCAAAGTATTAAGTGCAAATTTAGTAGTGAATAAAAATAATCTTGAAGCAGATGTAATTAAATCTGTAAAATTCATGGAAGTTAATAATATAAAGGATTTAACAGTGAAAATGAATCCTAGGGAGCTTGGAGAAATTACAATAAAACTTACTATGGAAAGTGGAATTATGAAGGCGAGTATATTGGCTCAAAATAAGGAAACTTATAATTTGTTAAATAATAATTTTCAGGATATTCAAGATAGATTAAAAAATATGGACATTAAAATTCAAAGCTTAGATATAAATGTATATGAGGATTCAACATATTTCAACAAGAACTCTAGTGGAAACAATAACAATAATAATGGAAAACAAGATAAGAACACAAAAACTAATGTAGATATAGATGATGATGTTGCGATAAGCAGTAACTATGCTATAGAAGATAATCAAGTAAATAAGTTTGTTTAGCTATGCCTAGATAAAAATCAATATTTAAGGGGTGATATAAAATGGCAACTGATGTTACAACAGCAACAAACGCAAAAGTACTAACAAGCGCAGAACAAGCAGCTTTATCTAGAGCAACTAGCAGAGGAACTGCAATTGTAAAGAAAGGCACAGCGATGGACCAAAATTCTTTCCTTAAAATACTTTCGGCTGAACTTACTAACCAAGATCCGACGGCTGCTAAAGATGGTACAGAATTTGTAGCTCAAATGGCACAATTTGCGTCACTTGAACAAATGTCAAATTTAAATAGCAATGTGACTTTTTCAAACTCAACTTCACTAGTGGGAAAGATGGTAGCTTTTGATAGTTATGATGATAAAGGAGTTCAACATGGTGGAACTGTTCAGGCTGTTTATAAGGATGCAGGTAAAACTTACATGGCAGTTCAATTGACAGATGGCACTACAAAAGATTTCCCAGCTGACACCTTATCAGATGTTATAGATGTATCAAGTGCTACATCAAATTATTTAAATAACAATACAGCATTTTCTGCTGCTATAAATTTAATGGGTAAACAAGTTACAACAAGAGTGATAGGGGATGCTAAAGTAGCTTATACAGGAAATGTTAAAAGTGTGGCTAAAACTACAACAGGAATTAATTTAACTATTTCTTATCAAGAAAATGGTGCTGATGTAACTAAGGATATAAGTTATGATGACATTTCAAAGGTAGGATAAAAAAGTAATTAATTAAGATAGTAAGGTGATGTTCAATATGTCCTATAGAGTAGTAAACGGCAAATTATTTTCAACGGCAAACTTTCCTGATTATTCAGGTGTTGGTTTACAAAATAAAAGTGCTCAAGTTAATAAAGATCAAAATAGTTTTAATAAAGTCTTAGATAAACAGATAAAAAAAGAAGAATGTTTCACAATATCGTCTCATGCAATACAAAGGCTTAATAGTAGAAATATAAACTTAAATGATGATGATAGGAAGAAAATTAATGAAGGTATAAATATGGCAGATAGCAAAGGCGCTAAACAATCATTAATATTGTACAAGGACATGGCTTTGATTACAAGCATTAAAAATAGAACTGTAATTACAGCAATGGATAAAAGTCAAAGCACAGGAAATGTAATAACAAATATAGATAGTGTAGTTATGATATAAGCTGGACCTTATAGGGAGCTTAACTTTGTGGAATGACAGAAGCAAAGTGATTACTAAAAAAATGGGGGTAATATTATGTTAAGATCGTTATATGCTGGAATAAGTGGAATGAAAGTAAATCAGCAAAAATTAGATATTATAGCAAATAATATAGCTAACGTTGGAACTACAGCGTTTAAGAGCTCAAGAATTAGATTTGAAGATATGGTAAGTCAAAGTATGTCTGATGCGTCTAAATCATCAACTAATACAGGTGGGGTTAATTCAAAGCAGATAGGCCTCGGAGTCCAAGTTGCTGGAATAGATACTATGGTTGGGCAGGGAATGATGCAACCAACTTCTAGAACTTTAGACGTTGCTGTGGATGGTGAAGGGTATTTAATGGTTGCTAAGGGAGCAGTTGGTGGGGAAGTTTCATTAGATACTACTACTAATACTATTACGGATGCTAGTGCTTTCCAGATTGCATATACAAGAGATGGAGCTTTATCACTAGATGATAATGGACATTTGTTAACTTCAGATGGGCAAAGAGTGCTAGGGTATGGTATGTCACCTGCAAGTTTAGATAACACTACTGATCCAGCTACTGCAACATTTGTAGATGCAAATCTTGCAACTACTGCAGCAGATGATACTAAACTTATACCACTATCAATACCAGAGACAATACCTAATGCGGCGGGTGTAGCACAGAAGGTAAAAACTTATTCTATAGATAAGGATGGAAGTATAAAGGCTGTCTTAGCAGATGGTTCTGTTGCGGCAGTTGGACAGATTGCTATGGCATCATTTAAAAATCCAGCCGGACTAAGTAAGACTGGAAAAAACGAATATATACAAACATCTAATTCAGGACAGCCTATTGTTAGATCAGGACTTAATACTACAAATCCAGATAATAGTAAAGGATATGGTGATATGCTTTCCGGAATGCTTGAAATGTCAAATGTTGATTTAGCCGAGCAGTTTACTGATATGATAGTTGCAAGTAGAGCCTTCCAGGCAATGGGTAAGACAATCACCACAGGTGATGAAATATTACAGGATATAATAGGTTTAAAGAGATAGAATAAAGTAATGTATCATAGGAGGGCCCATGATAAAACTTACAGGTTTAAACAATAAAGAATTTGTATTAAATGCAGAGGTTATAGAAAAGATTGAAATAATGCCAGAAACACTAATAACCTTAACAAATGGTAAGAAATATATTGTTATTGAAAGCACAGAAGAGGTAATTGAAGAAGTTTTAAAGTATAAGAATAGGATATTTACTGGCAAGTTTTAGGAGGCAATTGCATGAAGAAGCATGATTTTTTGACCACTATTGGAATAGTGACAGGATTTGGGTTAACGGTATGGGGGATGGCATCTGGTGGAACTAACTTAACAATATTTTTTGACCCGGCTTCTATAGCAATTACTGTGGGTGGATCATTTGCTGCACTGCTTATAGCTTATCCTATTTCAGCAATGAAGAGAGTTACAAAGGTTATAAGACAATCATTTAAAGAAAGCACATCATCTAGTACAGAAATTATTGATTGTTTTGTAAGCTTATCTAAAAAAGCACGAAAAGGTGGACTTTTATCTCTTGAGGATGACATAGCAATATTGCCAAATAAATTTTTAAAAAAAGGACTTCAAATGGTGGTCGATGGTATGGACCCTGAAACAATAAAAGAGATTATGGAACTGGAAATAGAAGAAATGGAAAGGCGTCACGGCGATGGAATTAATATGTTAAAAGCTTGGGCAGCTTATGCGCCAGCTTTTGGTATGCTTGGAACACTTATAGGACTTATTCAAATGTTATCAAGTCTAAGTGATGCTTCAGCCGTAGCTTCTGGTATGGGAAAAGCATTAATAACTACGTTCTATGGTGCATTACTTGCAAATTTAGTATTAATTCCTATGGCGCATAATTTAACCTATAAATCCAGTATTGAAGTAAATAATCGCGAAATGATGCTTGAGGGAATACTTTCAATACAATCTGGAGTAAATCCTAGAAGTGTTGAAGAAAGATTAACCGCTTATTTATCACCAGAGGCCAGAATTAAATTTATTGAAGAGCAGTCGAAAGTAGTTGAGGTGAGTGAGAATGTCTAGAAAAAAGAAGGTTAGACCAGAGATAAGAACAGATACTTGGCTGTCTACCTTTGCAGATACTATGACACTTCTTTTAACTTTTTTCGTAGTATTATATTCTTTTTCAACAGTTGATGCAACTAAGTTTAAACAAGTTGCATCATCTTTTCAATCTGTATTAACGGGCGAAACCGCAAAGGGTAGTTTGAATTTTAATGTGAAAGATGGAGAGGTTCCATTAGTTGGTTTGCCATTACAATCTGGAGCAGAAGGTTCTGATGCACAAAGTATTTATAAAAAGGTTCAAGGGTTTATAAAAAATAAAAAACTGGAGTCAATAGTTGTCATAAAGACAGACAATAGAGGTGTTATCATTCAACTTCGTGAAAATATTATATTTAAGAGTGGTAATGCAGAAATTATAGATAAAAGTAAGCCAGTTTTAAATTCAATAAATGCACTAATATCTACGTTTCCTAATGATATTGTAATAGAGGGACATACAGATAATGAACCAATTAGCAATTCTAAATATAAAAATAATTGGCAATTATCTTCAGATAGAGCGCTACAGGTACTTGAGTATTTTGTAGTAACAAAGGGACAGGCGCACCCAAACCGATTTAAATCTGTAGCTTGTGGTGAATATCAACCTATTGAAAAGAATAATAGTGATGATAATAGAGCTTTAAATAGAAGAGTTAATATTTTAATTGTTACAAATGACAAGGAGGCGATTGCAAAATGAGTGAAAAACCAAGCAAAGGAAATTCTTTAAGGTTAGTTATTATAGTATTACTCGGACTAATTGTAGTTGGAGGTGCGGCTTTTGGCGGTATGTATTTAGCTGGCAAAAAGGGGTCAACAACTACGGCTACAACAGCTAAGGTCGAAGTTACAACTGAGGTAACTTATTCTTTAGATGAATTCTTAGTGAATTTAACGGATACTGATGCAAAAAGGTACTTAAAGGTTTTAATTTACGTTGGTTATGGAGAAAATGCGGATTTAGCTACAGAACTTGAAACACAAAAGCCGGTTATCAGGGATTTAGTTATTAAAACTCTTAGAGCTAAGAAAACAGCTGATTTTGATGATAAGGTTGTTGATGGTATAAAGAAAGAACTAATAGCTGTAATAAACCCAGTTTTAACAAAAGGTAAAATAGATCATATATATTTTAATGATTTATTGGTTCAGTAGGTGATAAAATAATGGATAAAGAATTTTGGGTACTGATCTTTAAAATTGTAATATTTTTACCTTTTATATTGTGTATGTTATATTTGTCATTAAAATATGGTGGGACCAAACTTCGTAAATTGCAAGATGGTCGATATATGAGGGTACTCGATAGAATATCTTTATCTAAGGAAAATAGTATTGCAATTGTAAAAATTGGCGATAAAGCCTATGCTGTATCATCAAGTTTAAAAGATATTAAAATTCTATTTGAAGTACCTAGTGAAGAAATTATAAAAATAGAAAATATTAAAGAGCTACCTCAATACGAAGACATGAAGGATTTATTCAAAAAACATATTTTGAAAAAGCAAACTAAAGAGGAAGTTAAATATGAGAATAAGAAATAAAAATTTGTTTGTTTTTGCTCTAGCTCTTGCTATAACCTGTATAGCTACGATAAGTGTTGTACACGCGACTACAATACCAATACCTAAAATAAATATTTCAGTAGATAATGCAAATACACCAAAGGAGTATGTAGATAATATTAAGTTATTACTACTTCTAACGGTACTTACCTTATTGCCATCAATTATTATAATGACTACAAGTTTTGTAAGAATAATTATAGTGTTATCTTTATTTAAAAATGCTATAGGTATTCAAAATGCTGTGCCTAAAGAGGTTATAATTGGACTTGCTCTATTTTTAACGTTTTTTACTATGGCACCCACATTCACAAAAATTAATACAGAGGCTTTAACTCCTTACTTAAACAGTAAAATAACTCAAAAGGTTGCAATTGAAAAAGGTTCGAAACCTATGAGGGACTTTATGCTAAAACAGACAAGAGCAAAGGATTTAAAACTATTTTTGGATGTAGGTAAATTACAAGATACAGTTAAAAATCAAGTTGATGTTAATGGTAAAGAAGTATTAAAAGATGGAAAGCCTGTAGTTACATATGACAAAGTACCATTATATGCTGTTGTTCCATCATTTATGATAAGTGAATTAAGGCGAGCGTTTGAAATGGGATTTTTGTTGTTTTTGCCATTTATTATAATAGACATAGTAACAGGAAGTATACTTATGGCTATGGGAATGATGATGTTACCACCAGTTATGATTTCTCTTCCATTTAAATTATTGTTATTTGTTATGGTTGATGGATGGAACCTGCTTGTAAAAGCATTGATTATGAGTTTTAGTTGAGGTGAATTAAATGACAGAAAGTATTGTATTATCTGTAATAAAAGATGCTATTTATACTGCAATAATGGTATCGGCTCCAATTTTAGTTGTAGCTACTTTAGTAGGGCTAATAATAAGTATATTTCAAGCTACTACTCAAATCCAAGAGCAAACATTAACTTTTGTGCCAAAACTCGTTGCAGTTGCACTAATTGGCTTAGTGGCTGGCAGTTGGATGCTCCATATAATGCTTGATTTTACTACGAGAATTTTTGCACTTATAGCTAATATGGGAGGTTAGGTGGAATTGTTTTGACTAATATGGTTTACTATTTAGGCTTTATCATGGTACTCCTTAGAATATCAGCATTCTTTATGAGTTTACCAATTTTCTTCCCTAAATCTGCTCCGGCTATGCTAAAGGTCGGATTTTGTATTGTTTTCACTTATATAATTATGCCAGGTATTAATTATCAAAATGTAAATTTAATTACTAACAATGCAACGCTTATAATATTTTGCGTTTCAGAGGTTGTTACTGGTTTAATGCTTGGGTACTTAACAAAGTTTTGTTTTTATTCTGCTCAAATGGCTGGGCAGCTTATGGATTTCCAAATCGGATTTTCTATGATGAGTATGTTTGATCCGATATCTAACGATAATGTTACTTTACTTGGAAATTTACTTTATTGGGTAAGTATGGTAATGTTCTTCGTGGTGGATGGCCATCATATGTTAATTAGGGCAATTATCGATTCATTCAATAATGTTGAAATTGGAAAGTTTATATTATCGCAGCAAACGGCTATGATGATGGTGAAAGTTTTTATAGAGTTTTTCACACTGGGACTCAAAATAGCAATACCAGTTATTTTAATAATTATTATAACAGATTTAAGTATTGGTCTTGTTTCAAGAACAGTACCACAATTAAATGTTATGATTTTAGGTATGCCAATAAAAATAGTAATAGGACTTGCTTGTTTTTCATTAGTGCTTCCAGCTGTTATACAATTAATAGTGAATTCTTTTTACACTATTCCAGATATAATTAAGGGTTTATATAAAGTTATACCACTACTTGTATTTGTATCAGCTGATAGCGGTGAAAAAACTGAAGAGGCTACTCCTAAGAAGAAAAGTGAATCAAAGAAAAAAGGTCAAGTCGCTAAAAGTAAGGAATTATCTTCTACTACAACACTACTCACAGTAACAATTTTAATGGTAACTCTTGGTGCGTATACTTTAGACAATTTAAAAGGTATATTAATTCTTTTTTTAAACAATTATTTAAACTTTACACTTACAGAGTATACTTTTAAAACTGTGCTCCTTGTATCTCTCATGAAATTTGCTATTTTGATTTTACCAATTGTGGTTCCTATTATGATAATGGGAATAGTTGCAAGTCTCATGCAATCTGGGTTTATATTTACAGGTGAACCACTCAAACCAGATCTTAAAAAACTAGATCCCATAAGTGGTTTTAAGAAAATGTTCTCAATGAGATCAGTGGTGGATTTGATGAAAAATTTAGCAATAGTTACTGTTATATCAATAATAGCTTATAAATTTGTAAAAAATAATTATATGCAAATAATGACATACGGGAGTTTAAAAATAGAAGCTATTTTGGCGGCATTTGGAAGTCTTGTTGTGGATATATTTTTTAAAATAGCATTATTTATGCTTATAATATCTATAATTGATTTCGCTTATCAGAAATATAAACATAATAAAGAACTAAAAATGAGTATGCAGGAAATTAAGGAAGAATATAAGCAACAAGAAGGAGACCCACAAATTAAATCAAAAATTAGGCAAAAACAAAGAGAAATGGCATCTGGTAGAATGATGCAAGACGTACCTGATGCAACAGTTGTCATTACAAATCCAACCCACTTAGCTATTGCTATTAAGTATGAGCAAGGAGGGGATGGAGCACCTATAGTTGTGGCAATAGGTGCAGATAATGTAGCAATAAAGATAAAAGAAATTGCAAGTGAAAATGATATCCCAATTATTGAAAACAAACCTTTAGCAAGGTTAATATACAAGGAATTGGATGTAGGCTCAGAAATCCCAGCTGATATGTATCAAGCAGTAGCAGAGATATTAGCATTGGTATATAAACTGAAGAAAAAATAGTAAAGGATGATATTTGTGGCTGAAAAATCAAGATTTAACATTAAAAATAATTTGGATGTAATAGTTCCATTTGGTGTAATCGGGATAGTTTTAATGATAATTATTCCTTTACCAACAGCTCTTCTTGATGTAATAATTGCATTCAATATTACACTCGCAGTTGTAATTTTATTGTTAACAATGTTTACAACAGAAGTTTTGCAATTTTCAGTGTTTCCAACATTACTCTTAATTACAACACTTTTAAGATTAGGATTAAATATTTCATCTACAAGACTTGTATTAACTCAGGCTTATGCAGGAGATATTATAGAAGCTTTTGGTGAGTTTGTTGTTGGTGGTAATTATGTAGTTGGAATAATTATTTTCTTAATTATAATTATTATACAGTTTGTTGTTATTACAAGCGGTGCTGGTCGTGTATCTGAAGTTTCGGCAAGGTTTACATTAGATGCTATGCCAGGAAAACAAATGAGTATAGATGCTGATCTGAATGCAGGCGCTATAACTGAGGAACAAGCAAGAGATAGGAGAACAAAACTTCAAGATGAAGCTAGTTTTTATGGAGCTATGGATGGTGCATCAAAGTTCGTAAAAGGAGATGCAATAGCAGGTATAATTATTACTATAATTAATATCTTCGGTGGAATAATTATAGGTGTTGTAATGCTTGGTATGCCAATTGGGAATGCTGCAACTACATATGTTAGGCTTACAGTTGGAGATGGACTTGTAAGTCAAATACCAGCTCTTTTAATATCAACCGCATCAGGTATTTTGGTTACTAGATCTGGTAGTGATACAAATTTAGGAACCCAAATAACGTCGCAGCTTACTACATTCCCAAAGGCTATTGCTTTGGCATCAGTAGTATTAGTAGTTTTAGCTTGCATTCCAGGAATGCCTCATTTTGTTTTTATAATACTCGCTATTGCACTAGCAGCTAGCGCGTATTTCTTAAACAAGGATGCAAACGATCAAAAAATAATAAAATCAGAAACTGAAGAACAAGAATCTTTTGAAACAGAAAATAGAGAACCAGAAGATGTAATGAACTTAATTTCTGTTGAACCTATGGAGATAGAGATAGGTTATGGATTAATACCACTTGCAGATGAAGCTACAGGGGGAGATTTATTACAAAGAATAGCATCAGTAAGAAGGCAATGTGCATTAGAGATGGGAATTGTTGTACAACCTATTAGAATTAAAGATAATTTGCAACTAAAAACAAATGAATACGTAGTTAAGATAAGAGGTACTGTAATAATTAAAGGTGAATTAATGCCAAGCATGTTACTTTGCATTGATCCAAGTTCAGAAGATATTACTATTCAAGGTATTAATACTATTGAACCAACATTTGGATTACCAGCAGTATGGATAAATAATGACCAAAGAGAAGATGCTGAAATTAAGGGGTTAACAGTTGTAGACCCAACTACTGTAATGGTAACTCATTTAACGGAAACTATTAAGAATCATGCTTTTGAACTTCTAGGAAGACAGGAAACTAAGTTATTAATTGATTCGGTTAAAGAAAAATACAATACTGTAGTTGAAGAATTAATACCAGATCTTATGACAATTGGTGAAGTACAAAAGGTTCTTCAAAGTCTTCTTAAAGAAAAAGTTGCGATAAAAGATATGGTAACTATTCTAGAATCTTTAGCTGATAATGCTAGAATAACAAAGGACACAGAAGTACTAACAGAGTATGTACGTTTCGCGCTAGGACGAAGCATTTGTAATGGGCTAATTGACGATAATGGGGTTATGACAATTATGACGCTTTCGCCTGAAGTGGATAATATTATCGCAAATAATATTCAAAAATCTCTACAAGGTTCTTTCCCAGCAGTTGATCCAGATACTACTTCTAAAATACTAAATTCTATTAAAGAAAATATTAATACAATTTATTTCAATAATAACCAACCAGTAATACTTGTATCTCCTAAGATAAGACCAGCATTTAGAAGACTAATTGAAATGGTATTTCCTACGGTCTGTGTGCTTTCTCTTAATGAGATACCAAACGAAGTTGAGATTAAAACTGAAGGAGTTGTGACTCTATAATGATCATAAAACGTTATATAGTTAATACCATGAATGAAGCCATGACAAGAATAAGATATGAACTAGGAACAGATGCAGTAATTATAAGTCAAAGGAAAATTAGAAAACCTGGAATAAAGGGATATTTTTCTGGCAAAATTATTGAAGTTACTGCTGCAGTTGAAAATGAAGTATTAAATGAGAAAAAGCAAAATACAGTAAAGAGTAATGTGGTAAATAGTGATAATAGAAATAATAATAATAGAAATACTGATGAATTAAATAATATAGAACGAAATAGTATCGAAGCAATAAAAAAAGTTCTACATGAGGAAAATGCAAAAAATGATTTCCCAGGTGATAATCAAAAACAAACTAATTTTATACATAAAACTCCGAGTCAAAGTGAAAATAATTCAGAGAACTTAATGAGTGAAATGATGAAAATGAAAACTATGATTACTGAGCTTGCTCAAAAAAGTGACCTCGCTCAAAAGGGCGAGATTTCACTTGCGGGGAAGCCAATGGAAAATAAAAAGAGTGACATAGAAAAAATATTATTTGAGAATGAGGTAGATAGTGAAAACATTGAAAATATAATGATGAAAGTTAAAAATAATAAAACTGAAGAGAGTGATATTGAAAAATTAAAAATTGTATTAAGAGAAATAATTCATGTAGTCAAGCCAAAACTCGAAGGCAGAATAGTGCTTGTAGGTCCAACGGGTGTAGGAAAAACTACTACAATAGCAAAACTTGCAGGTAAGCTTGCACTAGCCGAAGGAAAAAAGGTAGGTCTCATTACTGTAGACACTTATAGAATAGGTGCAGTAGAACAGCTAAAAACCTATGCTGATATTATGAATTTACCTTTTAAGGTTGTATATAGCATGAATGATATGGACAAAGCAATAGAAAGTATGAGTGAATGTGAGGTAGTGTTGATTGATACTACAGGGCGAAGTAGTAAAAACAAAATGCAAATAGCTGAGCTTCGAACATTTGTAGAAAAAGTAGATACAAAAAATATCCATTTAGTACTAAGTTCTACAACAAAAAATAGTGATATGAAATATATTATTGAAGGATACCAAATTTTGAATTATAATAGTATAATAGTAACTAAATTAGATGAAACTTCCACTTATGGATCTATACTAAATATACTAGAAACAGCTAAAGTACCTCTTAGTTTTGTGTCAACTGGTCAAAATGTACCTGATGATATTAAAGAGTTATCTGCTGATTCAATTGTTAGTCTTATATTAGGAGAGGATTCTATATGCTAGACCAAGCACAAAGACTTAGACAAATGGTTGTAAAAAATGATAATAAGGTGGATTTGCAACCAAGAATTATAACCGTTACTTCTGGTAAAGGAGGAGTAGGTAAAAGCAATATAGTAGTAAATTTATCTATAGCACTTCAAAAGATGGGCAAAAAAGTTATGATTTTTGATGCAGATGTTGGTATGGGAAATGATGATATTATAATGGGATGCTCATCAAGATATAGTGTATTTGATGTTATAAGTAAAGGTAAAGAAATAGAGGAAGTTGTTTTAACTGGTCCATATGGCGTAAAACTTCTCCCAGGTGGTTCAGCCCTTACAAAAGTTGAGGATTTAACAGCAATAGAAAGAAATATGTTTTTAAATAAGCTTACAGCTTTAACAGGTCTTGATTATATAATAATGGATACAGGAGCTGGTGTAAACAAAAGTGTTTTGGGATTTATTGCTTGCTCAGAAGATTTAGTAATTGTAACAACACCCGAACCTACGTCGCTAACTGATGCGTATAGTTTACTCAAGGCTGTTAAGCATTTTAATATTAAAAATTCTGCTAAAGTTATAATAAATAGGTCCCTTGACAATAATGAAGCTAATTTAACCTTTAATAAATTTAATAATGCTGTTACTAAATTTCTAGATATGAAACTGGAGTATTTGGGTAAAATTAGTGAGGATAAGAAATTGTCTTATGCAGTAAGGCAACAACAGCCTGTAGTTGTAAGTTATCCGAATTCTGGTGCGGCTCAGGATATAAATAAAATTGCAAGTAAAATTGCAGGCGAGAAGGATAAAGCATGTGGTAGTGGTATAGAGGGGCTATTTAAGAAAATTTTCAGTATTTTTTCATAAGGGGTTGTGATAGTTGATTAAAGTTGACTTTAAATTAAATAAGAAGCTAGAAATATTAGTTGATGAAAAATATTTTAATAGCAATGTGCAAGACGTAACAGACGATTACATAGCAATTAGTATTCCTACCAATGCTGGAGAGTATCTCCCATTGTCAAAAGGAGCAATTATTGATGTAATCTATTACGAAGAAGAAAATATTTATAAATTTGCATCTTCAATTATAGGACGTAAATTTGAAAATATACCCATTCTACTGTTAGCAAAACCAGTGGAAATAAAAAAGATACAAAGAAGAAAATATGTTAGAGTACCATTGATAAAAGCTGCTAAATATATAAATTTTAAGAATGAGCCGAAAGTCAATCATAGTACTATTGATAATAGTAAATATTTAAAGACAGTAGTTGTTGATTTAAGTGGTGGTGGCATGAAAGTTAAGGTGTCTGAGGAAGTTAGCCCTAATGATTTTCTATTAGTATCATTAACTGTAAACGAAGAAGAGATACTCATTGTGGGGAAAACAAAGAGGATAACGAAAGAAGATGACGGTAGGTTTATTTGTGGTCTTAGTTTCGAATCTTTAGATAACGCAACTCGCGAGCAACTTATTAGATATATCTTTCAACTTATGAGAAATCAAATGAAAAAAATTTGAGGAGGTTTTTAAATGTCCATAGCTAAGGCAGATGATATAAGAGAGCAAATTGTAAAAAAGCATATACCCTTAGTTAAATATATTGCATCTAGAGTAATTATTGGCAAAACTAAGTATGTTGAATATGAAGACTTAATTAGTTATGGTATGCTAGGCCTTATGGATGCTTTAGGGAAATATGATGCCACTAAAGGTATGAAGTTTTCAAGTTATGCATCAATAAGAATAAAAGGTGCTATGATAGATGAACTTAGGCGTAATAGCCCCATATCTAAAGGCGCTATGGATAAACTTAATAGATACAACGAAGCTATTGAAAAGCTTCAGAAGTGCTTATATAGGGAACCAACAAATCATGAAATTGCAAGGGAGCTTTGTATTACAATAAATGAAGTGGCGAGCATTGAAAACAATATAAATTATATATCCGTAGTTTCGCTTGAGGATTTGATTTTTTCAGAAGATGATGACATGCCACTTAGTGGTACTATTAAGGACAATAGGAGTCCAAGCCCTGAGGGAGCATTAGAAGAAAAAGAACAAATTGAATATTTAGCTTTAGGACTAGATAGCATTAAAGAAAAAGATAAACTTGTTTTAACCTTATATTATTTTGAAGGTCTTACTCTTAAGGAAATAGGAAATATTTTGAGCGTATCTGAATCACGAGTTTGTCAACTCCATAGCAGAGCTCTTATAAATCTAAGAAAGGCCTTATCTAAACTTAAATATGCTTTATAATATATAAATTATATACTAATAATTAAATTTTTAAGATTTGGGGTGAATATATGACAGGTTTATTAATTTTTATTGGGCTAATCCTTATAGTTTTAAATGTATTATCTATAAAAAAACAAAACAAGTCCTTTAATGGAGTTTTAGGAAACGCTATGGGAAATATTCAAGATGATGATATTCGGATAGGTGAACTTAGGCGAGAGTTTTCTGAAAGCATTTTAGAACTTCAAAGCGAAATAATGGAAATTAAAGAGCTTATGGTGAAAAATGAAAAAATACATAAAGACTACGACGCGAAGTACGAAAATAAAAAGAATACTATTTCTATAGATGATACTAGAACAGATAATGAAAATACTACAAGCAATTATAATGTAGAAGAAAATTATAATAAAGCAATAGATGAACCTAATAAGAGTAATGAAAAAGTTGAGGAAATAAAAAGGTTATTTAGTGAAGGTTCATCTATTGACGAAGTTTGTGAAGTATTGCATTTAGGTAAGGGGGAAGTACTATTAATAAAGGATTTATATATAAGATAAAAAAATTAATAGACTTTTTAAGTGACAGGAAACTTTTGATAGGAATAGGAATAGGTCTTATTATAGCTTCTATTTTACTGGTTGGGACAAAAATAAATTATGAAATGAGTAAAGGTAATATTGAAATTAAGGCAAGAGGATATGGTATGCGTTTCCCAGATGAAATGCCAATAATTATTAAGGATGTGAAAAAATGATTAGAGCCTTATATACAGCAGTTACGGGACTAATAACTGGAGAAGCGAAGCAAAGCGTAGTAACTAGTAATATAGCAAATTCGAATACAAATGGATATAAAGCTGAGAATCTTTCTGTTAAATCATTTGATGATGTTTTAATACAAAACTATGACAAAATGGTAAATGGTAAAAATACAAAAAATATTATTGGTTCTCTTAGTCAGGGAAGTAAAGTTGACGATGTGAATACAGATTTTACTCAAGGGGTTCTACAAACAACAGATAAATCTACAGATTTTGCAATTGAAGGAAAGGGTTTTTTTACAGTCCAAAGTGATAATGGCATAACTAATAAAAATTATTATACAAGAACTGGTGATTTTCATGTTGATGGAAGTGGATATCTAGTAACTGATAGTGGCGATAAAGTTTTAGGTAAAAATAATGCGACAAATGCTATAGAACCGATATTTGTAGGTGATGGCAAACTTCAAGCTGATAAATATGGAAACGTTAATATTAATGGTAAAAGTCAATACAAATTTGATTTAGTCGACTTTAAAGATTATAACACTATTAAAAAAGTTGGAGATAATTTGTACTCTGCAGCAAATCCTATTCAAAACTCAAATGTTATTGTAAGACAAGGATCTCTTGAAAAATCAAATGTTAATGTCACAACTGAAATGGTAAATATGATGGAAATCATGAGAAATTTTGAAAGTAATCAAAAAGTTATGCAAGCTATTGATGAGACTTTAGGTAAAGCTGTTAATGATGTAGGAACTGTTAGATAAAATATAAATGGGGGGAGTGAGTAACATATGTTAAGACTTATATGGGATAGTAAAAGTGCTATGATGGCACAACAAGAAAAATTAGATACTATATCAAATAACATTGCAAATGTAAATACAAATGGATATAAAAAGCTTAATACAAATTTTAAAGACCTTGTTTACGAGACAATTGATAGAAAAGGTTATCCAGTAAGTACTGGTTCAAAAACCACACTCCAAAATGGTACAGGTGTTAGAGTAGGGGAATGGAAAAGAGATAATACACAAGGCTCACTTACTCAGACAAGCTTATCAACTGATTTAGCTATAGATGGAACTGGTTATTTTGAAGTTACCCAACCAGACGGTAGTAAGGCTTATACAAGGGCTGGCAATTTCCTTTCAGATGCAAGTGGAACTATAGTTGATGAGAAGGGAAACAGATTAAGTATAGTTGATGCTGGTGGTAAAAATATTAATACAGTTAATGGAAATTATAAATTTACTGCCAATAATTTTCAGGTTGATCAAAGCGGCAATGTATCTATAAAGGGTGACAATGCTGTTGTAGGGAAAATAAAGATTTCAACTGTTGTAGGTGATAATTCTATGATCTCAATAGGTGATAATTTGTTTCAGCCAAAACCTGGCACAAGGGTAATGGATAGTAAAGATTATTCTATTGATCAAGGGTACTTAGAACAATCGAATGTTGATATTGCTACTGAAATGACAGATATGCTTATGACTCAAAGAGCTTTTCAGCTTAGCTCAAGTACTTTAAAGACAGCTGATGAAATGTGGCAAATGGCTAATAATTTACGTGGATGATTAGTTTATAAGTGTTTTGACATGCTTTTTAAAGTATGTCTTTTTTTGATTACAATAAATAATATAAAAAATAGTTTTAATTGGAGAGAATTCCTCATATATTATTAGTAAAGTACATAATGATATGATTTAGGAGGGTGATCATGGGGATAGGATATATAATTGGTTGTTTATTTAGCATATTACTGTGGGGATTTGATAGACAAAGGGTATCTAGTTTTATTAATATAAAATTAAAGAATAAAATTAAAAACACATATGTAGTGCAATTTTTGTATCTATGTTTTATATTTATTATATATTTGGGGCTTATTTTTATAAAAGACAACCAATTATATAATGCTATTACAGCGTTTATAGTAATAGATATTAGTAATACAGAGAGAAAAAATTTAAAAAAGAATGATAAAAAACATTTTTATGACACAATATCTACTATATCTAGAGCTCTTATATGTGGATTTATAGCACCTTTATTTATAATTATAATGTTTGGTAATGCTGCAGCGATTGTGTTTGCGATATTATATAATTTAAGTAATGATGTTGATTTGAATATATTAGGTTTTATTATTTCTATAGCTATTATAATACCATCAATAATAGCTGAAGTTTTTTTATATATAATTTATGTGTTTAGAAATCAAAATTTAATGATAAAATTTAAAGGAGATTACATTAGTAATCTTTTGGTAGTACCTCTTCTGAATGTTGATATTTTAGCTGCCTTTATCGAATCAGTTAATTTTTATTCTTATCATAATAGTAACAATATGCATTATCTAAAATCTTATGGTGACTATAACAATAAGATTGATAACGTATGCATTAAGGACTATTTAAGCATAAGCTATTCTATATGTTTCCTAGTTTTTATAGCTTTTCTTGTTATACAGTTAAAATAGAGATATTTATAAATTATAATAAAAAAAAACAAAGCAAATATTTTTTAATATCTGCTTTGTTTTTTAAAATTAAATTTTATTATATTTTACTTAGGGCAACCGTAATAGGTGGTATAACCTGTTTTTTTCTTGAAACAAGACCAGGTATATATATACCGCTATCTGTTAAAGTAACATTAAAAGCTTTTGAAACAATGTCTTTGTGTTCCCCAGCAGCTATTAATACAGAACCGCCATTTAATATATCCGTTAGCATTAATATAATCAAGTTGAAACCATTTTCTTTTGCTTTTTTATTCATTAAATCTATCATGTCATTTTTAATTGTATCGAAGCTTTCAATATACATTGTACCAACTTGTGATACTCCTACTTTAAAACCGCTAAGAGTAAAAGGTTTAAAATCTTGGTAGAAAATTTCTTCAGCTGTTTTACCGTCTAGTGAGGTACCAGCTTTAAACATTTCTTTAGCAAACTCTTCTATGTTTAAGTCGGCAATCTGAGCTAATCTTTTTAAAGTTAGTTCGTCAACTATTGTAGATGTAGGTGATTTTAAAAGCAATGTATCAGAAATAATTGCTGCACATAAAATTCCTGCAACACTTTTTGATGGTCTAATTCCATTTTCAAAGAATATTGTTGCGACTATTGTTGAAGTACTTCCAACAGGTTCATTTCTAAAATATATAGGTTGACCAGTTTGAACATCTGCAATTCTATGATGATCTATTATTTCTAATATTTCAGCATCCTCAAGGCCCGTAACCGATTGGGTTTTTTCATTATGATCTACAAGTATAACCTTTTTTTTGTTTTCAGATATTAAATGAAATCTTGAAATACTTCCAACAACTTTATTATTCTCATCAAGAACTGGATAACTTCTATATCTAGTCTCAAGCATAGTGTATTTTATTTCATCAATAAAATCATCTGTGTTAAATGTAACAAGATTTTTTCTAGTCATTACATAATCTATAGGAATACTTTGAGTTATAAGTCTAGAAGCTGTAAAAGTGTCATATGGTGTTAATATAATTGTACACCCTACACTTTTTGCAAGTTCAATAACTTCAGCTGTTGGCGCATGATTACCAGTAATAATTAAAAGAGATGCTTTAGAATTAATTATTAAACATTGGGAATCATCTCTATCTCCACATATGGCAATATCACCAGCTTCAATTACTGTTTTTGTGCTATCAGGTTGCATAGCAGCTACAATAATTTTACCTGTTATTTTGAATGGAGTCTCTGGTTTGTATAAACATTTAGCTGATAGAGTATCTAAAATGTTTTCAAGTGATGTATTACTTTTTTCAAGAATAGAATTGTCCCAAATATCTAAATAGTTTGAAGCAAGATTTGAAACAGAGGCTACACCAGCTAGTTGTTCATTTTCATCTATTACAGGTAGGGTCTTAACATTCTTTTTCTTCATTATAGACCAAGCCATTTTTAGAGAAATATCCGGTGAAATTGGAGCTACAACATCGATATCTAAATCAGAAATTTGTGTTTTAACTGTGGTTATAAGTTCAGGTTCTGCTACAGCAAAATATTTAAGAATAAATTTTGTTTCAGAATTTGTTTCACCGAGCCTTATAGGCACAGCAGTAATTTTACCTGTTTTATTTTTAAACTCTGAATATGCGATAGCAGCACAAATAGAATCAGTATCTGGATTTTTGTGACCAGTAATATAAATAATGTTTTTCACGTATGTCCTCCTTGTCTTTCCGTAGAGCAGATAATAATACTAATTATTATCTGCATGTCGTTTTAACTAAAAATTATTGCTAACATTATTTTATATTCAAACTTACATATTGTAAAGAAAAAAACCAATATTTTTTTCATATGTATGAAAGTAACCACATATATTAATAAAGAATAAAAAATATAGAAATGTAGTTATCTTAAAATAATAAGATGATTGCGTAGAAAAGAGGACAACTAGAAAATATTATCTATTTTAAAGAGGCGTAAGGGGGAATATAAGTGTTTAATGAACGAATGTCAAATAACAATGCTAAGGATAAAAGTAAGTCAAGTGGACTTGGTTATGATAGTATTACCTCATCAAAGGGATTAACAAATGCAGACGCAGAGAGTAGGCTTAAAAAATATGGATTTAATAAATTAGAAAGTAAAAAAAAGATATCAGCGCTTCAAATATTTATTTCTCAATTCAATGATTTTATTACTTGGATATTAATTGTAGCAACAGTACTTTCAGGTCTTATGGGTGAAAAAGCAGATGCAATAACTATATTCATAATAGTTATAATGAATGGAATATTAGGGTTTATTCAAGAATTTAAAACTGAGAAGTCATTAGAGGCACTTAGTAAGCTGGCCGCACCAACAGCTAAAGTAGTTAGAAATGGAGGAATTTTAGTAATAAATGCAATGTATCTAGTGCCAGGAGACCTCGTAATTTTAGAAAGTGGTGATAGAATCCCTGCAGATTGTATTTTAACGCAGTGTAATAACGTCATGCTTGATGAATCCTTACTAACTGGTGAATCTGCTGGAGTATCTAAAAGCGAAAGTTCTAAGGAAAACACTATTTATATGGGAACAATAATTCTCACAGGAAAAGCTAAAGCAAAAGTTGTTGCAACAGGAATGAGTACAGAAATGGGAAAAATAGCAGATATGCTTCATAGTATAGATAATGAGAGGTCGCCATTAAAGGAACGCTTGGCACATCTTGGAAAAATATTAGTTATACTTTGTATAATAATTTGCGCGGTTGTAACTTTTATGGGAATTTGGCGTGGACAAGATAAGTACGAAATGTTTCTGCTTGGAGTAAGTCTTGCAGTAGCTGCGATACCAGAAGGCTTAACTGCTATAGTTACAGTTGCTTTGGCTCTTGGTGTATCCAGAATGCTTAAAAGAAATGCTTTAGTTAGAAAATTACCAGCCGTTGAAACTCTTGGGTGTACTTCTGTAATATGTACTGATAAAACAGGAACCTTAACTGAAAATAATATGACAGTAAAAGCATTATATTTTGACGGACAGATTTACAATATTGATAATGATAAAATTCCATTGAATTTAATGATGAAAAAAGCCTATACATACTGTAATGACTGTAATTATGATTTCAATGTTAGAAATATTGAAAAGTGTTTATTTGGCGATCCAACGGAAACAGCATTGATTAAAGGCTTTTTTAATAATCCTAAAGAGTTACAAGAATTTTTAAATAAAGCAAGACGTGTATATGAAATATCATTTAACTCAACAAGAAAAATTATGTCCGTCATTGTTAAAGAAGATGATAGAGAAGTTTGTTATGTTAAAGGTGCCCCAGAAAGGGTTATAGAAAAATGTAATTATATATTAATCGATGGAGTTATACAGCCAATGCTTCCTGTTTACAAAAATAAACTAATGAGGTCCGTGGAGTCTATGTCAAACAAGGCTTTAAGATGCATTGCATGTGCCTACAAGGTGACTGGTATTGTGCATAATGATAATTTGGAAAGTAACTTAATATTCATAGGGGTAGCAGGTATAATTGATCCTCCAAGGAAAGAAGTAAAGGATGCAGTTATAAAGTGCAAGATTGCAGGTATAAGACCTATAATGATAACAGGAGATCATAAAAATACAGCTTATGCTATAGGAAAAGATTTAGATATCTGTAAATATCCACAGGAAGTTATAACTGGAGATGAACTAGATAAATTAAGTGATAAAGAATTAGATAAAAATATTGATAATTTCAAAATATTTGCAAGAGTAAGTCCTAAACACAAGCTAAGGATAGTTAAGGCATTTAAACACAAAAATCATATTGTAGCAATGACTGGGGATGGAGTTAATGATGCACCAGCTATAAAAGAGGCAGACATTGGTATAGCTATGGGTATATCTGGTACAGATGTAACTAAAGAGGCTGCATCTATGATCTTACTCGATGACAATTTTGCAACTATTGTTTCCGCAGTTGAAGAAGGTCGTGTAATATACAATAATATTAGAAAATTTATAAGGTATTTGTTATCTTGTAATTTAGGCGAAGTACTTACCATGTTTTTAGCTTCTTTATTTTATTTAGAGAATCCACTTCTTCCTATTCAAATATTATTTGTAAATTTAGTTACAGATGGACTTCCAGCTATTGCACTAGGAGTAGATCCTGCAGATCCTGATATAATGCTAGAAAAACCTAGAGGAAAAAATGAAAGCGTATTTTCAAGAGGTCTCACAGAAAAGATTGTCATACGTGGCTGCTTAATAGGTGTTTGTACAATATTGTCATTCATTGGTGGTAAATATTATGGTATGAGTATTGAAGCTTGTAGAACCCTTGCTCTGGGAACTTTAGTTTTGTCTCAACTCATACATGTGTTTGAATGTAGATCTGAAAAACATTCTTTATTTGAAATTAATCCATTTACAAATATGTACTTACTTTTCGCTGTAAGTATATCCGTAATTATGTTGCTTAGTATAGTTTATATTCCATTTTTGCAAAGTGTTTTTCACACTGTACCACTTAATTTAGGACAATGGTTAATTATTTTATTTTTCTCAAGTATTATTTCCTTTATAAATAGTTTGTACTTGTATTTAACAAACAAGCACTAAGCATTATCTCTAGGTAATTCAGCACATATAGGTGATGCATAACATGGCGGTTATGTTTGTGAATTTAAAAAGCTATATGACATTTTAAAATGCCATATAGCTTTTACTACTTAAATCTCTTATCTGCTCGTACTCGTTGTACTTTTGGAGTAGGGGTTCCTTCTTTAGTAGGAACTAAGTCTTTTTTAGTAGTCATATTTCTTATGTTAACAATTTGAATATGTTCTCTGTGTTCTTTACCTTTTTTACCTTTCATTCCTTGGATTATAACAGAATGTCCTTGAAGAACTGATATAAAGTTTATCTTTTTAAACCAACGATGTTTTTTAAATATGCACTTAGAAATTGATTTACTTCCATCAGCCTTTACAAGGATTATTACTGTTAATTTATAAAACATTCTAAGATAATTTTTTGATTCTACTTTTACAGATAGAACTCTACCTTGTGCTTGAGTAAGTCTATCACCATATCTTTTTAAATATGACTGTGTATAGCTATTAGTTAATTTTTCTTTTAATCCCATATAATTACTCCTTTACAATAAAAATTATAAAAAATATAAAAAGTCAATAAGCTTATTATATCTTAAGTTGTTATTTAACTCAAGCATTTAAAAATGTCTATTTACAAATTTATCTTTACAAAATATGTATGAAAAGTGGTTTAAGCATAAAATTAGAAAAATTATTAATCCATAATGAGAATATTTGTCTCCAAATGTGTAATTTAAGAATATTAATAGAATAAAGAATTGAAAGGAGGAGGAATATGAATAAGGAATTAACTCCAAAGGATATAATATATGAATTTGATATTGAAAATATGGGCGAGAGGAAAACATTAGATCCCATGCCACAATATTTAGATGTAATAAAAAATATTAAAACTGCTATGAGTATAGATAAAGAGGGTTTTAATGTTTATTTAATAGACGATTTTTCAAAGGAAAGCCTTAAAGATATTACCGAATGCGTAGAAAAGATCTTTGAGAATAAGAGCAAACCAAAAGACATTTGTTATGTACTATATGAAGATGAAAAATATCCTAAACCTATTATAGTAAGCAATGGGGGTGGAAATAGGTTAAAAGATATAATTGAGGGATTGCAGGATGAGTATTTAGAGTGCACATTCCAGTTTTACAATAATTCATCAAATAAAGAAAAAGAGGAAATTCAAGAAGGAATTCAAAAAAAAAGGAATGAACTTATTGGTGAACTAATAGATAAAGCAAAAGATGAAGGTTTTGATATAAAGTCTACTAATAGTGGATTTACATTCATTCCTTTAAGTAAAGGAAAGGAAATGTCTGAGAATGAGTATGACACATTGGATAAAGAGAGAAAAGAAGAAATTTTAGCTACGGCAAAAATGTTGAAAGAAAAAGCTAAGGATACTTTAGAAGAATTAAAAGATATTGAAGCAAGAGATTTAGATAAAATAAAACAAATAATGGGAATATACTACAAAAATGAAATGAGTCAATTAAAAGATGACTTTAAAGATATGTTTATGGAAGATGAAGTTGTAGTGAAGTATATTGATATAGTATGTAGTGCCATAGAAACAAAACTTACAGATAATTATTCACTCAATTATGATGATGATGAGGAACAAATAAATGAAATTATATACAAATATATTGTTAATGTAATTGTAGATAACAGCAATAATAAAGTATCACCAGTAATCTTTGAACAAGACCCCAATTTAACGAACTTAATTGGTAATATAGAATATGAAAATAATAAAGGAGTTTATTCCACGAATGTTGGATTTATAAAAAGTGGTAGTTTGCTGAGGGCAAATGAAGGGTGTTTGATAATTAGAATAAGTAGTTTACTAAGTAACCCTTTGGCATATTCTCAATTAAAG
Organism: Clostridium frigoris; assembly: GCF_018861865.1. Lineage (GTDB taxonomy): Bacteria > Bacillota > Clostridia > Clostridiales > Clostridiaceae > Clostridium_AD > Clostridium_AD frigoris. The sequence goes on along the minus strand of NZ_JAHLDV010000006.1, from coordinate 21,406 downwards.
AAATCTTTATTAGCAGAAAAAGTAGATGTCGGAGCTAACAGTAACCATTACGAGATTATTTCTTTAAACACTTTAAAACCAGAACCAATTTCCATTAAGACAAAGATAATTCTTATTGGAGATTATGAGACGTACGATTTGCTTTATAATTATGATGAGGACTTTAAAAAGATGTTTACTATAAAAGCAGAATGTAATCCAGTGCAGAATATAGATAACAATCTAAAAAAATCTTTAGTATTTGAGATTAATAAAATTTGTTATGAAAACAATTTTAAATCACTTACAAATGCTGCTATTAGAGAAGTAGCAAAGATAATGTCTAAGAGGGTAGAAAGTAAGAAAAAAATATATTATGATAAACATGAGATTAAAAAATTATTAATCTTAGCTAATAATAAGGTTGAGGCAGAAGATAGAGATCAGATTAATGAAAATGATATAATTGATGTAGGGTATACAAAAGACATTATGGAAAAAGATATTTTAAATCATTATACTGATAAGAAAATGCTTATTGACGTTATGAATAGTAAAATCGGACAAGTGAATGGACTATCAGTAATTGATACAGGATATTTTAGTTTTGGTAAGCCAATAAAGATTACCTGTTGTTGTTATAAGGGAGCAGGTAATATAATAGACGTTCAGCAAGAAAGCAATCTTAGTGGTAGCATCCATAGTAAATCTATTAATATTTTAAAGGGGTATATGAGTAATATTAATGGCGGGTTTAGTAGACTTCCAGTTGATTTTCACGTAAGTTTTGAGCAAATATACGGGAAAATAGATGGTGATAGTGCATCAGTTGCAGAAATAATAAGTATGCTTTCTGCATTAAGCAAAATACCAGTAAAACAAAACATTGCCCTTACAGGTTCGGTAAACCAATTTGGTGAAGTCCAACCTATAGGAGGAGTAAATCATAAAATAGAAGGCTTCTTTGCAGCCTGCAAAGTCTTAGACACTATAAAAGGTAAAGGTGTATTGATTCCATTATCTAATGCAGACGACTTAGTCCTAAATGAAGAAGTTGAACAGGAAATTAAAAATGGAAACTTCCATATATATACAATGAATTCTATTGATGATGCAATTCAAGTACTAATGGGAGAATCAGATGAAAACTTTGAAACCGTAATGTTAACCATTACTAAAGAGCTAAAAAAATATAGTAGTAAAAAATAAATTATTAATGAAAAAAGCACAGATACTAATTTCTTAGTATCTGTGCATATTTTTTATACGTTAAATCTAAAGTTAACTACATCACCATCTTGCATGATGTACTCTTTTCCTTCAAGTCTGTATTGTCCTTTTTCCTTAGCAGCAGCTTCGCTACCACATTCAACTAACTTATCATAGGAAACTATTTCTGCCCTTATAAAACCTCTTTCTATATCAGAATGAATTTTACCGGCCGCCGCAGGGGCTTTAGTTCCAATGTGTATAGTCCAGGCTCTTACTTCAGGAACACCCGCAGTTAGGAAACTCATAAGTCCAAGCAGTCTATAACTAGAATGTATAAGTTTATCAAGTCCTGTTTCTTTAAGACCGTATTCTTGTAGAAGTTCCATTTTTTCATCATCGTCTAGAGCAGACAATTCTTCTTCAAGGCTTGCACAAACTACAATTACTTCTGAATTTTCACTTTTCGCAAATTCTTGAACTTTTTTAACCATATCATTTTCTGTATTACCAGACATAAGATCATCTTCACTAATGTTTGCAACGTATAATACTGGTTTTGAAGTGATTAGGAAAAGACTGTTTACAAAAATAGTTTCTTCCTCTGTAAAGTTTAGAGACCTTACTGCAAGGTTTGCTTCAAGGTGTTCTTTTATTCTTTCCATAAGCTCATATTCTGTTTTTGCTATTTTATCACCGGAGCGAACGAGTTTTTGTGACTTTTCTAACCTTTTTTCTAGTACATCAAGATCTGAGAAAATAAGTTCTAAGTTGATAGTATCTATATCTCGAAGTGGATCAACAGAGCCATCTACATGTACAACATTTTCATCTACAAAACATCTTACTACATGAACAATAGATGCTACTTCTCTAATATGAGATAGAAACTTATTACCTAAACCTTCTCCTTTGCTTGCTCCTTTTACGAGGCCCGCTATATCATAAAATTCTATAGAAGTACGAATTATCTTCTTACTATTATAAAGAGCTTGTAATACATCCAATCTTTTGTCTGGAACGCTTACTACACCAACGTTTGGTTCTATAGTACAAAATGGATAGTTAGCAGATTCCGCGCCTGCCTTTGTTATTGCATTAAATAATGTGCTTTTTCCTACATTTGGTAAACCTACAATTCCTAGCTTCATATATATGTACATTCCTTTCTTACGTTTAATATTATTAAGTTCTAATAAATTATACTCTAGATATTATTCTATTTCAAGCTAATGAATTTTAAGGAAGTAAATTTAGCCAATTGCTTAGCTAAATAAAGTTTAGGGCATTGATGTAAATTTAGTTAATATATTCAATAAAAAAATGAAATGATTTAATTATATTTAAAATTTCATTTAAAATTTTAAATATGACGTAAAATAAAAAGGAATTTTCGTTTTTCTATAGAATATTACTTAATAGTGGTTTAAAATGGTTTAAAGTGGTTCAAAGTGGAGTAATAATATAAAGTGGGGTAATATTATGTTTATTGGTGAATATCAACATGCCATTGATAGTAAAAACAGAATGATTATTCCCACAAAATTTCGCGAGGGACTAGGAAACGAATTTATATTGACTAAGGGCCTTGATGGGTGCTTGTACATATATACAATGGATGAATGGAAAATAATGGAGGAAAAACTAAAAAAACTTCCATTAACGAGTAAGGATGCCAGAGCATTTGTGCGGTTTTTTTTCTCGGGTGCAAATGAGATAACAAGCGATAAGCAAGGAAGGGCCTTAATACCACAAAATTTATGTGAATATGCTTCAATTAAGAAGGAAATAGTAAGTATAGGTGTATCAACTAGAATAGAAATATGGGCTAAAGACAAATGGGATAAATATAATGAGTCAGACATGGATTTTGATGAGATTGCAGAAAAAATGAATGAATTAGGATTATAAAGGAGATTAAAATGGAGTTTAAACATATATCAGTTTTATTAAATGAGTGTATTGAGGCACTTGATATAAAGGAAGATGGAATTTATGTGGATTGTACACTCGGAGGTGCAGGTCACTCACTTGAAATTTTAAAAAGATTATCTTCTAAAGGAAGGCTTATTGGAATTGATCAAGACGAGGATGCACTAAAGGCTGCAAAGGAAAAGATCAAGGAATTTAACAATGTTACTTATGTACATGATAATTTTTACAATATAAAAGCAATACTAGCCAGTTTAGAAATTGAAAAAGTAGATGGTATTTTTATGGATTTAGGGGTTTCGTCATATCAATTAGATAATACAGAACGTGGATTTAGTTATATGAGGGATGCAAAACTTGATATGAGAATGGATAGAAGTCGCGGAATAACAGCGTTTGATGTTGTAAACAATTACGAAGAAGAGCAAATAGCAGATGTTTTAAGAAATTATGGTGAAGAAAAGTTTTCTAAAAGAATTGCTAATTTCATAGTGGATAGAAGAAAAGACAAACCAATTGAAACAACACTTGAGCTAGTTAATGTTATAGATGCAGCTATCCCTGCAAAGTATAAGAGAGATGGAGGTCACCCTGCTAAAAGAACTTTTCAAGGCATAAGAATTGAAGTAAACGGAGAACTAAAAATACTTGATAGAGCAATAGAAGATGGTATAGAGAAACTAAATAGTGGTGGGAGAATGGCAATTATTACATTCCAGTCACTTGAGGATAGAATTGTTAAAGTTAAATTTAAAAATTTAGAGGATCCATGTAAATGTCCAAAAGAGTTACCTATGTGTGTGTGTGGTAAAACACCAATTGTAAAACTTATCAGTAGAAAACCTATAAGGGCAACAGAGGAAGAGCTGGAGGTAAACAGTAGAAGTAAAAGTGCAAAACTAAGAGTAGCAGAAAAAATTTAGTTCTAAATTGTGGATGGGGTGAATAAAGTGATAGTAGCAAAAAAAGAGTTCGAAGTGTATGGAAATACAGTTTTAGCACCACAAGAACCAATTAAAAAGAGAAGATATGAAGATTTAGAGAAGTCACGAAAGCAGGTTAATCAAAGTAAAAGACAAAATGATATTAAAAATAAAAAAAGAGTTCTTAAAAATATTTTTATAGGTTTTGTTATTGGAATGATTATTATTGCAAGGTATTGTATGATCTATTCTTATCAACAAGCGAGTTCTAAAGCTAAAACTGAGATAGACACAATAAGTAAAGAAAATGATGCATACGCGGTAGACCTAATAAAGTTTAGAAATATAAGCTATATTGAGAAAACGGCTACTACAAAACTTCATATGGTTAAACCTAAAGTTAGTGACATACAATATTTTAATTTGAGCAAAAACAATTTAGAGACAAATGATAATACGAAAATTAGAATAAGTAATACCGTAGTAAATAAAATAAAAAATGTTATGTTTTAGATAATAATTAATACCCAGCAATGTATCAGGGGGGAAATGAGTTGGCAAGGGGACAGTATAGAGACAAAGTAGTAGTTAAACGCAGAATGTTGATTGTGTTTTTTATACTTTTTATTTTGTTTTTTCTATTAGTTAGTAGGTTAAGCTACGTAATGATAGTTAAAGGATCTGATTACAAAGAAAAAGCAATTCTACAGTGGACAAGTGATGTTCGAATTTCACCAAAGAGGGGACGGATTCTAGATAGAAATGGAAAAGAATTAGCTATAAGTGCAAATGTTTTTAGAGTAGACTTAGATCTTAATGCATTAAGAGCAACTACGAAGAAAAATAGCTTAAGCATGAAAATTATTGCGCCAGATTTAGCTAAAATACTTGGAATGGAATCTAGTGACGTTTTATCAACTTTGACTAAGACAAATTCAAAAGGCAAAGCTATTGGGTCAGCTATTTTAAAGAGAAGAATAGAAAAGGTTACAGCTGATAAAATAAGTGATTATTCGAAAAAACATAATCTTCGTGGAATTGTTATTACAGGTGACACAAAAAGATTTTATCCCAATAATAATTTTTTAGCAAGTGTTTTAGGACATACCAATTCTGATGGTAATGGATTAACAGGTGTTGAGCTTTATTACAATAAATTTTTATCAGGTGTACCCGGAATAAAAATTTCGGAAACTGATAGAAAAAGTGAAGAATTGCCTTATACAATATCTGATTATACAAAACCAATAAATGGTAAAGATGTAGTGCTTACTATTGATGAGATGATTCAGTATTTTTGTGAAAAAGCTGCATCACAAGCTATGATTGATAATAAAGCAAAAGCAGTTAGTATAATTGCAATGAATCCCAAAAACGGAGAAATATTAGGAATGGTTAATAAACCAGATTATAACCCTAATGATCCTTGGGATCTTAGCAAAACTTACGACGAAAACCAAAAAGTATGGAGAAATAGGGCGGTAAGTGATATTTTTGAACCTGGGTCTATTTTTAAAGTATTTACAGCCACGGCTGCAATGGAGGAAAAATTAGTTAAGGAAGACGATAAATTTTTCTGTTCAGGAAGCACTGTAGTTGCTGGGAGAAGAATTAAGTGTTGGAAAACTACAGGACATGGAGCTGAAAACTTTGTAGATATATTAAAGAACTCATGTAATGTTGGATTTATGGAGCTAGGTCGTAGACTAGGGCCGGAAAAATTGAATAAATATATTTATTTGTTTGGGTTTGGTAAAAAAACTGGTATTGATGTAAATGGCGAAGCTTCAGGGATAATTAGAAAGACTAAAGCGATGACTGCTCAAGATGTAGCAACAACATCATTTGGTCAAAGTAATGCTATATCTTGTATACAATATTTAACAGGTTTTAATGCTATTGCAAATGGCGGGAATCTTATAACTCCTCATATTATGAAAGAGATAGTTGATTATGGTGATACAAATACTAAAAAGGTTCTAGAGGCATATTCAAATTACAATGAGAGAAAGATAATTGATCCTGCAGTTGCAAAGCAGCTTAGGGGTTACCTTGAACAAGTTGTAGAAAGTGGTGGTGGTAAGAAGGCATTTATCGCAGGATACCATATTGCTGGTAAAACAGGAACTGCACAAAAAATTAGTGAGACAGGTCCAGGATATGCATCACAAAAATATGTTTCTTCATTTGCAGGAATGGCTCCAGCGAATGATCCTCAAATAACTATATTAATTAATATAGATGAACCAGATCCATCTAATTACTATGGTGGTCAGATTGCGACTGTTGTTGGAAAACAAGTGTTTAATGATATTTTTAATTATTTATCATTAAAATCTGATGCTACAAGTGAAGAAATTGGTAAAAGCTTATTAAAAGATATTATTGTACCTGAGGTGAGGGGTCTTAAAACAGCAGATGCAGAAAAAGTATTAAAAGATAACAATTTAAAGATAAAATTGAGCTCAGATGCAGGCACTGTTACTGATATGACTCCAAAACCTGGTTATACAGTTAAAGAAGGAACTGAAATTATTCTGCATACGGGTATTGTTAAAGATGATAGTAATATGGTTATGGTACCAAGTATTATAGGGAGTAGTTCAGAAAGTGCTAGGAAACTACTAAGTAGTCTTGGTATAAATATTAGATTTACTGGAAGTGGAATAGTAACAGAACAAAGCTACGAGGGCAAAGTTGTGAAAAGAGGAACTACAATTACTGCGGATCTAGATATTATTGCTGATTAGCTTTTGTTTTTAGTAATAGATGACTATCCCTGTGAAATGTTATTAAATATAGTGTATAATCATAAATTAAGCATGTGAAAAATAAAACCCGGCAGGACTCAGCATTTCTGAACTGTCGGATTTGCCATGTTAGAAGGTAGTGTGATTTTTTACGAAATCACTTTATTTGTATACTATTTGTAAAAGGGATTAGTAATAAAAAGAATAATATATTTTGCTTAGTAGCATTATGTTATGACTTAAGGGAGCGATTGTATGAAGTTAAGAAAAATCATGGAGAATATTAATTTCGATTTAATAAAGGGTGATATTGATATAGATATAAAAGAAATTCAATATGACTCAAGAAAGGTTAAAAAGGGAGATGTATTTTTCGCTATAGAAGGATACCAGATGGATGGACATAAATATATACAAAGTGCTATTAATAATGGTGCTGTAGCTGTTGTATGTCATAAAGAAATAGAAAATGTAGACGTAGTTGTGATTAAAGCTCAGGATTCGAGAAAGGCATTGGCCATAAGTTCATCAAATTATTATGGGAATCCAAGCCGTAGCATGAAAATGATAGGGGTTACAGGAACTAACGGAAAAACAACCAGTGCATTTATGATTAAAGCAATTTTGGAGCAAAAAGGATATAAGGTTGGACTAATAGGTACTATAGCAAATTTTGTAGGAAAAAAGAAGATCCATACGGAGAGAACTACTCCAGAGTCACTAGAACTACATGAGCTTTTTAAAGAAATGGTAGATTCTAATGTGGATTATTGTGTAATGGAGGTGTCGTCGCATTCTTTAAGTTTAGATAGGGTATATGGTATAGAGTTTTGTGAAAGTATTTTCACAAATTTAACTCAAGATCATTTGGATTTTCATAAAACCTTTGAAAATTATTTCAATGCTAAATTAAAATTATTTAAGTTAAGTAAAATATCAGTAATTAATATTGACGACGAGTATGGTGAAAAAGCCTATAATTCAATAAAAAATAGTAAGTTAAGTTTTGCATTAAACCATAAGGCAGATATTATGGCTAGTGACATAAAAATGCACTCCAGGGGGAGCAAATTCACTTTGAAGTATAAAGAAAGTTCTTTTGATATAGAATTAAATATACCAGGAAATTATAATGTATATAATGCTCTTGGGTGTATAGCAGTTTGCTTAAATCAAGGAGTAGAGATTTCTGTAATTCGAGAGGCACTAAAAAAGGTGCAAGTACCTGGACGCTGTGAACTAGTTGAGAATAATCATAATTTGGGTTTTGAAATAATTTTAGATTATGCACATACACCTGATGGTTTAGAAAATATTTTGGAAACTGTAAGGGAATTCACAAAAGGTAAACTTATATCTGTTTACGGTTGTGGTGGAGATCGTGATAAAACCAAAAGACCTATAATGGGTAGAATAGGAACAAACTTAAGTGATTTCTCATTTATAACTTCTGACAATCCAAGAACCGAAGACCCCTTGGAAATAATAAAGGATGTAGTTCTCGGCATTGAAAAGAATAACTTTGAAATAATAGAGAATAGACGCGAAGCTATAAAACGAGCAATAGAGAGTGCAAAAACTGGGGATATAATTGTTATTGCAGGAAAAGGTCATGAAGATTATCAAATACTTAAAGATAAAACAATACATTTTGACGAGAGAGAAGTCATTTCAGAGATACTTAAGGAGAAATTATAAATGGAGTATATTACTACAAATGAGATATTAGAGGCGATTCATGGGGAATTAGTCTTGCAAGGTGAAGAGACTAAGCATAATAATGTATGTATAGATACAAGAATTATTAAAGAAAGAGATATTTTTATAGCAATAAAAGGTGAAAATTTTAATGCTAATGATTATGCAGCTGAGGCTAGTAAAAAAGGCGCTTCAATTTGTATAATTGATGAGATGAAGTTTGAAAAAACTGAGTTTAATAAGAAAACAACTGTTATTAAGGTAGCAGATACTAAAAAAGCACTTCTCATGCTCGCTAAATTTTACATAAATAAGCTAAATATAAAGGTAATAGGAATTACAGGTTCTACAGGAAAGACATCTACAAAAGATTTGATCGCGGCAGTGCTTAGTGCTAAGTTCAAAGTGTTTAAAACACTAGGTAATTTTAATAACGAAATAGGATTGCCTATGATGATATTTAAGTTGGATAAAAGTTATGATGTTGCTGTACTTGAAATGGGCATGAGCCACTTTAATGAAATTCATAACTTATGTGAAGTTGCAAACCCTGACATTGCCATTATTACTAATATTGGGATGTCTCATATTGAAAATCTTAAAACTAGAGAAAATATTTTAAAAGCTAAAATGGAAATAACAGACTTTTTCAGCGGTGATGGTGTTCTAATTGTAAATTCAGATAATGATTTATTACAAGATATTACATCAAAATATGAACTTGTAAAAACGGGGATTGATTCATTGGCTGATTATACAGCATGCAATTTAAAGGTCCTTGAAAATAAAATAACATTTAACATAATGGATAACGGCAATTTAATAGAAACTGGTATGGAGGTAAACATACCAGGACGTCATAATATACTCAATTCAATGCTAGCAGTAGCTTGCGGGAGAGTAATGGATATGAGTTACAAAGAAATTGCGTTAGGGTTTAAAAAACTTGAAGTCACATCAATGCGTTTAAATATAACAAAAGGAAAAAAGTTTACTATAATTAATGATTGTTATAATGCTAGTCCAGATTCAATGATAGCTGCAATTGATGTGCTTTGTGATACTCATGGTAAAGCAAAAATTGCAGTCTTTGGCACTATGAAAGAATTAGGAGATAGTGCATATGATGGACATAAACAAGTTGGAGAATATGCAAAAAGTAAAAGAATTGATTTACTAATTACCATTGGTGAATTTAATGATGCATATAAAGAAGGATTTAATGATATAGATAAATGTAGAAGTTTTGAAACCTATAACGAAGCAGTTTCATTTTTAGAAAAAAGTTTAAAGAAAGATGATGTTGTTTTGGTTAAAGCTTCAAGATATATGAAGTTTGAGGGCGTAGTGAAGGAACTCGAAAATATTAATGACAAAGAGGTGATAAAGAAATGAGTTTAATTATTTATTCTGTAATAATTGCATTTTTATTGTCAATCATACAAGGACCCTTGATTATTCCACTCCTACATAAGCTTAAATTTGGTCAGAATATAAGGTCAGAAGGACCTAAAAGTCATCTTAAAAAAGCAGGGACACCTACTATGGGTGGCATAATATTTATGATTTCAACTATAATTACAATGTTATTAATTGTTAGACATACAAATGATGAAGCCATGATTGCATTATATTGTTTTATAGCTTTTGGAATGATAGGACTTATTGATGATTTTCTAAAGATAACACATAAAGAAAATGAAGGACTTAAATCTAAACAAAAGATGTTACTTATAGTAATAGTTGCAGGAGTAATTGGATATTATTCTTCAATTAGGTTAGGAACAGACATAACGATACCATTTACTAGTATAAGTGTTAAATTAGGCTTGTGGTATGTGCCTTTTATTATTGTTTATTTTTCAGCAACTACAAATGCAGTAAATTTAACTGATGGGCTAGATGGACTCGCAACTTCAGTTACAATAGTAGTTATGACATTTTTTGCATTAGTTAGCAATATGCTGTTTCATCCGTCTCTTGCGATATTTTGTGCAGCACTTGCAGGTGCACTATTAGGATTTTTAAAATACAATTCTTATAAAGCACAAATTTTTATGGGAGATATGGGGTCTTTAGCACTTGGTGGAGCAGTAGCAGCTGTTGGTATGATACTAAAATCACCGTTTCTTGTTGTAATTGTAGGTGGAATATATGTTATAGAGACACTCTCAGTTATTATTCAAGTTTCGGTATTTAAGGCTACGGGTAAGAGAGTATTTAAAATGTCGCCTATTCATCATCATTTTGAATTAAGTGGATGGCATGAAACTAAAGTTGTTGCAGTATTCTCCGTTGTAACAGTAGTTTTCTGTTTAATTGGATTTCTATCATTTTCTTATTAGTAATATAAGGAGGATATAATATGAAAAAAAATGATTCTAAAATGGGACAAATAGATTTTATATTATTTGCAACAATAATGATTCTTGTGGCTATTGGAGTAGTAATGGTTTATAGTGCAAGTTCATATTATGCGGCTTTTAAATTTAATGATCCAGAGTATTTTTTGAAAAAGCAACTTATGTGGGCAGTTGTTGGAAGCATTTTCATGGTTGTAGCTATTAAAATTGATTATCACATTATAAAAAAATATACGGGAATAATTATGTTAATTACTATGGCACTTTTACTTATAGTTTTAGCTTTTCCAGCTGTTAATGGAGCTAAAAGATGGATTCCTTTGGGATTTGCAAATATTCAGCCATCAGAAATAGCAAAATATACTGTAGTTTTGTTTATGGCTAAGAGCTTAGAAAGAAAGGGAGAAAAAGTAAAAGAATTTTTCAAGGGTATATGCCCATATTTATTAGTTTCTGGGTTTTATGCAGGGCTAGTTTTGCTTGGATCAAACCTTAGTATTGCGGCTGTTATAATGATTGTTACTGTTATTATATTATTTGCAGTAGGTGCAAAAATTTCACACCTTTTTGCAATAGGTTCTTCACTTGTTGCAGCAGTTGGTGCTTTAACTATTCTTGAACCGTATAGATTAGCTAGACTTATGAATTTTAGAGATCCTTTTGCTGATAGTCAAGGAAAGGGGTATCAACTAGTTCAGTCACTTCTTGCACTAGGCTCAGGTGGAGTTACTGGTGCGGGCATTGGTCAGTCAAGGCAGAAATGTCTTTATATACCAGAGCCGCATACAGATTTCATCTTTGCAATAATCGGGGAAGAGCTAGGACTAATTGGGTGTGCATTTATAATGCTATTATTTGTGATTTTTGTATGGCGAGGTATAAAAACAGCAGTTACTTCTAAAGATATGTATGGAACCATTTTAGGTATTGGAATTACATCAGTTATAGCAATACAGGCAGTAATTAATATTGCTGTAGTTACAGGGTCAATGCCGGTAACTGGTGTGCCATTACCATTTATAAGTTATGGAGGATCAGCTCTGCTTTTTAATATGGTTGCAATGGGAGTGCTTCTGAATTTGTCCAGGCAAACTGCAAATAAAAGTTAGAAAAGGCATGCGTAATTGCATTGCCTTTTCTATATTTAAAAGTATATGCAATAGAAGTCCTTTTAAATAAATAATAAGTCTAGAGGATCGTATATTTAGTTTATTATTTGTTCTGGTATAGTTACAGAAAATTAATATTATAAATACTGAAAATAGGTTAAATTTCAGATGAAAATAGTTAAGTTAAGTGTTATTATATATAGGAGAATAGTTTTAAATAATATTGTATAAATTAAATCAGAGTCTATTTTACAATATACAAATTTTGGTGTATAAATTTGTAATTTGTTAAGGAATGCGGGGAAGTGAATGAGAAAAAAAAGTAATAATCTTGAAAAAGGGAATTACATTATAGAAAATAAAGAAAAGCTATTACATAAAAGGAAAAAACGAAAAAAATTAAAAAAGCTAATTTTATTAGTCATAATTATGGTGACAACATTGATTACATTATGCATAAAATTGCCTTATTTTGATATTCAAAAGATTGATATAATAGGAAATGTGAATGCATCTAAAACTGAAATTAATGATATAGCTAAAATACATTTAGGTAGTAATATTTTATATGATAGTTTTAGTGAAAGTAAAAAACAAATCATGAAAAACCCATATATTCTAAGTGTAACTATTAAAAAAGTTTTTCCTAGCAAGATTACAATAGAAATAAATGAAAAAAAAGCTATGTTTTATGGGAAAGTAAATAATACTTATTATATTATAGATAATAAAGGTGTTTTTCTTGAAAAGAGATCTGATATTGAAGGGATGAATTTAGTAAATCTAATTGGATTTAATTATGAAAAAATCCAAGTAGGAAGTCTAATTGGAGCAAAGAGCGATAGAAAAATAAATATTGTAATCTCAATGGCGAGCATTATTGAAAATTACAGTAAAACTAATAAATCGAGTAAAATAATGACGGTAGATGTAAGCAATGTTTTAGATGTTAAAGCACTATATGGAAATATGTATATTAAATTTGGAACAACGCAAGATCTAAAAAACAAATTTAATAAAGCTATAAATATTATTACTCAACCTCAATATGAAAATGCAAAGGGTTATGTAGATGTTAGTTTTACTGGAAATCCAGTAATTTATGTAGAACCCAAAAAGTGAAAAATTATCTCCCCCAGAGAGTAGCAAGGAGGAAGTTTATGAAAAAGTTTAGATCACAAATATCCATTGGTATTATATGTGTATTATTGGGATTTATGATGAGTTACCAATTTAAAATGATAAGCAAACAAAGTTCAGCAGCAGAGACAGATAAGAATACACCTGAAATTATAACTGAAAATGAGCAATTAAAAAAGAGCAAAGTAGATATGCAGAAAAAAATTGATGATTTAGATACTAAAACAAAAGAATATGAAACTGCTGCAGGGGGTAAAAACGCAGCAAGTGAATTATTAAGTAAAGAATTGGATGAGACGAGAATGCTCACTGGGGATACTGACGTTCAAGGTGAAGGCATGACAATTTATATAACTCCTAAAAGTAGTATTTTTGGAAGTGACTCTGATGAACAAAAAATAAATGATACAGATTTGGTTCATATAGTAAATGAATTAAATGCTGCAGATGCAGAAGCAATTTCTATCAATGATATTAGGCTAACTTCTCGTAGTGGTATAAGAAATGCCGGAAATGCGATTATTATAAATGATGAAAGAATTTCTTATAGTAAAAGAGTAACCATTAAAGTAATCGGTAAAAGTGATATATTGGAAAGTGCTATTAGTTTTCCAGGAGCAGTTCCACAAACCCTTAGCCAGACTTGTGATATAACAATGGAAAAATCAAACAAAGTTGAAATTACTAAATCAAATAAAACATATAAATTTGATTATGCGAAACCAATAGAAAAGAAGTAGAGGTGAATAAATGGTTGCTTTTGTAGGATTACTTATAGGTGTAATATTAGGAATTGTATGGAATGTTAATATTCCAGTTAAATTTTCTCCGTATATTTCAGTAGCAATTTTTGCGTGTTTAGATTCAGTTTTTGGTGCATTAAGAGGTTCAATATCTCATAATTTTCGTGCAGATATTTTTGTGTCAGGTTTTTTCGGGAATGCTGCTTTAGCAGTAGCCATGGTTTATTTAGGCGATAAATTAGGAATCCCAATTTATTTGGCTGCTATTATTGTATTCGGGGGACGGATATTTGATAACTTTGCAATTATTAGACGACTTTTAATTGACAAAGCTAAATCCCACTCATGAGGTGACTAAATGAAAAATAACGAAGCTACCATATTTGTTTTTATTGCTTCAATAATCATAGGAATTCTTATATCCATGAATATTGGATTTAACGGTAAAAGTAATTTTTTGGATGTAAAACAGTATGACCAAGCCTATAATGAGAGAACTAAATTATATTCAGAATTAAACAGTTTAAAACAGCAATATTATAGTACGAGTGTAAAGCTTAAAAAGTATGATACTGGTGATGAAAAAACACTTCAGGTTTCAAAAGAAATTAAAAAAGAAGTTGTTAATAATAATTTAATAATAGGAAAGAGTGACGTCCATGGTCAAGGAGTTAAAATTACACTAGAAGATGGTGCAGACAGCTTTGATGAGAATGTTACTATGAATCAGTTAATTCACGATTCTGATATTGTTCAAGTAATAAATGATCTTAAAAATGCAGGAGCAGAAGCAATATCAGTAAACGGAATAAGAGTTGTTTATAATAATTGGGGATTGTGTTATGGGTCTAGTATTGATTTAAATGGTGTAAAGATAGTAACTCCATTTTATATAAGTGCCATTGGAAATAAAGATGTAATGTACAATTATTTAACTTTGGAGCAAACACATACATCATTACTCCAAAGTAGTGATGTTAAAATTAATATTGCTAAGTCAGATAATATAAAGATATACGCGTATAATGGCGAGTTTGTTTATAAGTATATGAGTTTAGAGAACAAATAATATTATAAATCATTAAAAATATACGATTTTTGAAGGATTTCTACGTTTAATGAAGAATTAATACATAAACAGGATAGGGTAATTAATAATTGTAATGCGCCCTAAAAAACTAAGGAGGGACGGAGAGTTGTCAATTGGTGAAGTTTATAATAAAATAAAGAATGAAATTCCAGAAAACGTAACTCTAATATGCGTTTCTAAGACTAGGCAAATTAGTGAAATAAAAGAGGCTTATGAATCTGGGGCTAGAGACTTTGGAGAGAATAAAGTTCAAGAATTTCTTGAAAAATACGATAACATAGAGAAAGACAGTAGATGGCACTTTATAGGACATTTACAGACTAATAAGGTGAAATATATAGTTGGGAAAGTTCATCTTATACATTCCTTAGATAGCATACATTTACTCAAAGAAATTGAGAAGCGTTATGCATCAAAGAATGAAATAGCAAATGTTTTAATCCAAATAAATATAGGCAAAGAAGCCACCAAAACTGGCATTGCTGTGGATGAAATGGATGATCTAATAAATGCTTGTGAGGAATGCAATAATGTAAAGGTTAGGGGGCTTATGGCTACAATTCCAATTGGTGATGATGAAAGCTCAAGTAAATATTTCGCAAAGATGAAGGCTATTTTTGATAATCTAAAAAATTATAAATACAAAAATATTTCCATGGAATTTCTATCATTAGGGATGAGCAAAGACTTTTCAATTGCTCTAGAAAATGGAGCTAATATGATAAGACTTGGTGAGAAAATATTTGGAAAAAGAGATTATAAAAAACAGGAGGTAATATAAAATGGCAAGTAAAGTGATGAATAAGGTTATGGGCTTTTTAGGTATGGCGGAAGAAGAAGAAGATGATGAGGTTAAAGAAATGGATAATGAAGATGAAAATGTGGACATTGAATCATTGATGAGTGCAAACAAGAAACAAAGTAAAGTAGTGAATATTCATACATCAACATCTACAAAAGTAGTAATCATAAAACCTGAGGATTTTGATGAAGCAACAGTGATTAGTGATAACTTAAAGGCTAGAAAGATAATTGTGATAAATACCACTGCACTAGAACCTAGAACTGGTCAAAGATTATTAGATTTTGTTGGTGGAGTATGTTACGCTTTAGGCGGAGATCTTCAGCAAGTAGAAAAAGGAGTATACATAATTTCTCCATCGAATATAGAAGTTAATAATGAATTGAAAAGCGAATTAAGTTCAAAAGGAATTTTTAATTGGAATAAGTAAAAATATATATTAAAGAAATATCTAGGGCACAATAAAATATTGTTGTCTATATTTAGAAATTCAGGAGGGAATAAAATTTGTATTTATATAATGTAATTATTATGTTTTTTAAGGTGCTAGAATATGCTATTCTTATTGAAGTGGTTTTGTCTTGGGTTTATGCTGGGAGATCGAATCAATTTACTGAAATGCTACATAAAATCACTAATCCTTTGTTGGAACCTGGCAGAAAGATTCAAGAGAGATATTTTGGTAATATGATGGTAGATTTTTCTCCGATAATAGCTCTTGTTATTATAATGATTTTAAGGAAAATTGTGGATGTGCTATTTACAATGTTTTTATAAGGATAAACACAGATGGATAAAAAACATTTTTTAAACAGTATAAATTGTGAAGATAAGAACTTAATTTCTAACATATTTAATAAAATACAAATAGCTGAAAAGACAAATGGGATTATATTTACTAATGATTTTTTACCTCCAGCTATATGGCATCAAATTTTGGCTATAAGCGAAAATTATGATGTAAAATCATTTGCAAATGGAATATTCAAAGATTCAGATAGGAGGATGTTATCATTTTCTACTTATGATGCTCCTACAGAGTATCCTATAGATTTACTTGAAATAAAAAATAAATCTAAATTTGCGAAGGTCGATCATAAAGATTATTTAGGTGCAATAATGTCACTGGGTATTAAAAGAGAAAAATTGGGTGATTTAATAATTCAAGATTCTATATGTTATGCACCAGTTTGCAGTGACATTAGTGATTTCATAATTAATAATTTAAATAAAATAAAGAACTGTCCTTGCGTTGTTACTGAGTATGATTACATATCACAGGCGCTTCCAGAAAGAAAATTTGAGGAAAAAGTTGTTATAACTACGTCATTTAGGTTAGATGGTTTAGTTTCAGCTGTATGTAATATATCTAGAAACAGTTCAGTTGAACTAATATCTTCAGGCAAAATACTAGTTAATTATTTTCATTGTTTAAAGAAGGATAAAGTTATCGAAAGCAATGATACATTAACAATTAGGGGATATGGAAAATTTAAGATAGCAGAGATTATAGGAAACACCCAAAAGGGCCGTTTGAAAGTTGTAATAAAGCAATACATATAGGCATAGGGGGGGAACAGAATGAGATTAACAGCTATGGACATTAATAACAAAGAATTTAAAAAGGTCATAAGGGGTTATAACTCAGAAGAAGTTGATGATTTTTTAGAGACGGTATCTGATGAATATGAAATGGCATATAAAGAAAATTCCAATCTTAAAGAGAAAATAAGTTTTCTAGAAGAGAAGTTAGATCACCATGTTAAGATAGAAGCAACAATTCAAAATACTTTAGTATTAGCTCAAAATGCAGCAGAACAAGCTAAGATTTCTGCTCAAAAGGAAGCGGAATTGATTATTAGAGATGCAAACGATTCTTCCCAAAGGATGATAGATAAGGCTCATGATGATGTCCTAAAAATAAATGATGAGTATGAAAAAGTTAAACAGGAATTTGCAAAATTTAGGACTAAATTTAGAAGCTTTATGAACTGTCAGCTTGAGATGTTTGAAGGACTTGAAAATGATTATCTTAAGAATTATAACGTGGGAAATGTTACTTATGATAAGCGAATAGATGATGAAGCTGCTATTGATTCTGAATGTTCTAATTTAACACTCAAAAACATTGACGAAAAAGATTTTCATGAAAATGGTGAGCTAGAAGAAATAAAAAGTTTTTTTGCTAAAAAGTAAAAACATAAAAATCTCACTCATTGGGTGAGATTTTTTATGTAACAAATATTGAATGTATATATTAGACAAAAGCAGCTGATAATTGTAAGCTATTTATAAAATACGAGGAGGAATATAAGAATGAATATAGGTATTATTGGAGCAATGAAGGAAGAGGTTCAATTTTTAATTAGGGATATGGAGTTTTTAAGGAAAGAAGTGAAGGCTAAGATGGAATTTAGTCTTGGCAGTTTACATAATAAGAATGTTGTTGTAGTAACTAGTGGTATAGGTAAAGTTAATGCAGCAATTTGTGCTCAAATATTAATTGATGATTTTAATGTCGATTACATTATAAATGTTGGTATTGCAGGTGGTACGATGGATAAGATATATCCAGGAGACGTCGTAATAGCAAGTAATTTAGTACAACATGATATAGATACAACTATATTTGGAGATAAGATAGGACAAATTCCAAGGCTAGACACCTTTGATTTTAAATGTGATAATTCATTAATCAAATTTGCAGAAGAATCATGTAAAGATATAAAAGGACATAATCATTTTACCGGAAGAATTGTTTCAGGAGATCAATTTATTGCAAGCGTTGATAAGATAAAGTGGTTAAATTCTGAATTTGAATGTTTGGCATGTGAAATGGAAGGGGCAAGTATTGCTCAAGTATGTTATTTAAATCAAACTCCATTTATTGTTATTAGATCTATATCAGATAATGCAAGTAATGGTGCTCAAATGGAATATGAAAAATTCAAGGATATTGCAGTAGAAAATTCTACAAATATTTTAAATAATATGTTAAAACTAATTTAGAAATAAATCCTTATAGATATAAAATCATCTCCTGGGTCGCTGAAGTATTAACGACTTCAGAAGGAGATTTATAATCCAACTTATAAAAGTTGGAGATTTTCCTTCTGAAATGTCGTTAAAAATATAAATATTATTAAATAAGTGTAATAAAATTCTTCCCATGAGAAAACATAATCATATAGAAGTTTTATTCTTTTAATATTACTACTATATTAAAACTAGAGGAGTTGTTTTCATGGAAAAGAATAAAATACAATATTTTAAAAAGAAATTGATAAATGAACAGTCACGGGTACTTGATCTTATTAAGTTAATGAGACAAAATGGGGTTATAGATTCTAATAGTGAAATGGCAACTGAATTATCTTTTTATGATAATCATCCGTCAGATGTTGCCACTGAATTATTTGATAAGGAAAAAGGCATTGCTTTAAAAGGAAATGAGATATCAGTATTAAATAAAATTGAAGATGCGTTAAAGAGCATTGAGGACCATACTTATGGAAAATGCAAAAGTTGCGGATCAGATATTGATCCAGAAAGATTAGAATTTACACCATATGCCACTAATTGTGTATCATGTGAAAAATCCATAGATAATAAAAAACCAGCAGAGCAAAACAATAGATGTGTTGAGGAAGATATACTGGGATCGTTTTTCAAGTACAGTAATAAAGATGATGCAGGAATTGATGCAGAAGATACTTATCAGGGAGTAGAACGTTTTAATAATAAATTAGATGATATAATTGAATTTGATGATGACGATGGTTATGTTGAGCCTATAGAGAAAATAAGTAATCAGCAATATAAAAATCAGTTACCGGATTAACAATATATCTAAATAGAAAGAATAAAAGAGTATATATTGCCTATAATTTTATAATAATAAATTTGGAGCAATATATACTTTCTTTTGTATAATTGGGGGAAATGGTATGGAAGTTTTAATTATTTTCTTAGGGCTCGTATTGGACAGAATAACTAAGGTTTGGGCACTCACTTCTTTGAAAGATAGTAATGGAGTTATATTAATTAAAGATTATTTCGAATTGGAATATTTAGAGAATAGAGGAGCTGCCTTTGGAATACTTCAGAACAAATTAATATTACTTGCTTTAGTTACACTACTTGTTATATCCGGCATGATATATTATATTATTAAGTATAAGCCAAAATCAAAATTTCTAAGAATAAGTTTTGCACTCATTATAAGTGGAGCACTTGGAAATTTATATGATAGAATGTTTTATAAGTATGTAGTAGATTTTATTTTAATTCATTATAAAGATGCATACTATTTTCCAACATTTAATGTAGCAGATATGTTAGTTGTTGTGGGAACACTGGTTTTGGCAATTTCAATAGTAAAGGAAGAGGTATAGATGGAAAATTATAATTTTAAGGTTGAAGAAAACTCGGTTGGTATGAGGCTTGACGTATTTATTTCAAGTGAACTTGAAGATAAATCAAGGTCATACATTCAAGGAATAATTGAGAAGGAAAATGCTACTGTGAATGGGAAATGTCGAAAAAGTAATTTTAAATTGAAATTAAGCGACATGATTGATTTAACTATTCCAGACCCTGTTGAGTTAAACGTAAAAGCGGAAGATATACCCTTGGACGTTATATATGAAGATAGTGATGTAATTGTTATTAATAAACCCCAAGACATGGTGGTTCACCCTGCACCAGGAAACTATACTGGTACCTTGGTTAATGCACTCTTAAATCATTGCACAGACCTATCAGGTATAAATGGTATACTTAGGCCAGGCATAGTGCATAGAATCGATAAGGACACATCTGGAGCCTTGGTAGTAGCTAAAAATGATAACGCACATAATTCTCTAGCAGCGCAGCTTAAAGATCATTCAATGACTAGAAGTTATTTAGCACTTGTAGAAGGTGTTATCAAAGATGATGAAGGTACAATTGATGCGCCTATCGGCAGGCATCCAAAAGATAGAATAAAAATGGCAATAGTTGAGAGTGGTAAAAGAGCAGTAACTCATTACAAAGTAATTGAAAGATTTGCTGGGTATACATTAGTAGAATGTAATTTAGAAACCGGTCGAACTCATCAAATAAGAGTACATATGGCAAAAATAGGACATCCTTTAGTTGGTGACTTGATATATGGATTTAAAAAGCAGCATTTTAATTTAAAAGGACAGGTTTTACATGCAAAAAGACTTGGATTTAT
Source organism: Clostridium frigoris (assembly GCF_018861865.1). Taxonomy (GTDB): domain Bacteria; phylum Bacillota; class Clostridia; order Clostridiales; family Clostridiaceae; genus Clostridium_AD; species Clostridium_AD frigoris. The sequence continues at coordinate 450 of NZ_JAHLDV010000006.1, read as the reverse complement.
ACACCCAACTACTAATAAATACATAGAATTTGATTCACCAATTCCAACTTATTTTGAAAATTTAATAACTAAGTTAAGAAATATTTGAAATAGTAGATAACATGTGATATTATATTGTGAGTACAATATCGCATATTATGTGTATTGTTTTTTTAATATAATATCTATCCCTTTAAATGTTCCAGAGAGATCATAAGGATAAAGATAGTAATACTATTATGCAAGTATAGTATGCCTTTACCTTTTGGTGAAGGCTTTTTTAGTGTGCCCGGCATGGGCGTTTACTCGTCGGTGAAAGTCCGATACGGGGGCCGATAGTGCTAACCGTTAGCTTAAGACAAGGGTGTCCACCGTGAGGTGGAATCTGAAGGAAGTCGGCAGCAAAACTCTGGTCTGACGAACAGAAACTACATATAAGGCATATGCTTGTGGGTAAGTTTGCTAAACAAA
>NZ_JAHLDV010000005.1 GCF_018861865.1 Clostridium frigoris | reverse complement strand
CTTGCATGTGTTAGGCACGCCGCCAGCGTTCGTCCTGAGCCAGGATCAAACTCTCAATTTAAAAGTTTACACTTTTTTGTTGAAATAATTAATCTGCGCCAACTGTTAAGTCGGTTAATCAACCGTTAGGTTGCTTCGCAAGCTCATTACATACTTTTTAGTCTTACGACTAAAATATTACTTTTACTAAAGTAATTGACTGGTTAAAATAAAATATTATTTCATTTCTTTACCTATTTCTCTGTTTAATTTTCAAAGACCAATTTACTTTGTCATCATATGACGACTTCTATTATTTTATATGTTATTGTTTAAGTTGTCAACATATTTTTTTATTATTTAAAATATTATTTTAAGTTTAAAAAAATATTTAACTCTTAACCTTAATACGTTGTTACTAATAATTTGTAACAACAAAATATATTATATCAAATCTATTCGATATTATATTTACAAAAGTTCTTATTCTCTATAGATTACACTGTTTTTTCTTTATATATCTCTTTATTTCTCCAAATTAAGCATTAAGATACACTAGGTTAGTTATTTTTACAATAAAAAATACTTATTTGAAATATATTCAAATAAGTACTTTAAAAATTTATTCTTCTGTTTTATCGGTTGTATTATCTACTACACATAAATCAGGTTCCTCATTAGCAGAAGTTCCTTCTATCTCAACCTTTGAAGAATCTTCTTGAAGTTTTTCAGAATTAGTTTCCTCTTCAGAAGAATCCTCATCAGTTTGAATTACATCACTACTATTTATTTTAGCAATAGCTACAATGTTATCTCCCTCTCCATTCTTCATTAAAGTAACTCCCATAGTATTCCTACTTGTAGTTGATATACCAGCTACATTTAACCTTATAACAATACCATTACTGTTTATAAGTATCATTTCATCCCCATCTTTTACTATTCTTGCACCGACGAGTTTTCCTGTTTTTTCTGATACCTTATAAGTTATTACTCCCTTACCACCTCTATGTTGAAGTGAGTATTCAGAAACTAAAGTTCTCTTTCCAAATCCATTTTCACTTATAACTAAAAGTTCTTCTTCAGGTGTTACTATATTCATAGATACTACAATATCCCCTTCTCTTAAGGTTAATGACTTAACCCCAGTTGCAGTTCTACCCATACCTCTTACATCTTTTTCACTAAACCTTATAGAATAACCATTTCTCGTAACAAACAGCATTTCGCTATCTCCATTGGCTATTGCAGCACCAATTAATTCATCATCTTCTCTTAAGTTTATTGCATTTAAACCATTTTTCCTAATAGCTGAGTATTTATCTAATGATGTCTTCTTAATTAAACCATATTTTGTTCCCATTACAAGATAATTATCCTGCGCAAATTCTTTAAGGCATATAACAGCTTGAATTTTCTCGTCACTGGCTAGTGGTATAATGTTTATTAAATTTGTTCCCTTGGCAGTTCTTCCACCTTCTGGAATTTCATATGCTTTTAATTTAAATGATTTTCCCTTATTTGTGAAGAATAAAATATTATTATGAGTAGTAGTTATAAAGATATGTTCTACGAAATCATCTTCTTTTGTAGTAACACCCTGTATACCTCTACCCCCTCTTTTTTGAGAGCTATAAGTATCAGCTGGTAGCCTCTTAATATATCCTGCATGAGTAAGCGTTATTACAATATCTTGCTCTTGAATTAAATCTTCCTCATCTAAGCTATATGGGTTTTTTTCTATTGATGATCTTCTAGTATCCCCATATTTATTTCTAACTTCTATTAGTTCATCCTTAATTATGTTTAATAATACTAATTCATCTGCTAAAATTCCTTTTAAATAATTTACTGTTTTCATTAATTCATTATACTCATCTTCAACTTTACCTCTTTCAAGGCCTGTGAGTCTTCCAAGTCTCATTTCAACAATAGCTGTAGCTTGTTTTTCAGATAAATTAAATGCAACCATTAAACTTTCTTTAGCCTCACTAATTGTTTTTGATGCTCTTATTAAACGAATTACTTCGTCAATATGATCTAGCGCAATCTTAAGTCCTTCTAAAATATGGGCTCTTGCTAATGCTTTATCAAGATCAAATTGAGTTCTTCTTCTTATTACTTCTTTTTGATGTTCTAAATAACAAACTAGAATTTGTTTTAGATTTAAAGTTTGAGGTTCGTTATTTACAAGAGCTATCATTATAACTCCAAAAGTATCTTGCATCCTAGTATGTTTAAATAACCTATTTAATACTATGTTAGGATTTGCATCTCTTTTTAATTCTATAACAATTCTCATACCTTCTCTATCTGATTCATCTCTTAAGTCTGATATTCCATCTATTCTTTTATCTTTTACTAAATCTGCTATACCTTCTATAAGTTTTGCTTTATTAACTTGGTAAGGTAACTCTGTTACTATTATTGTATTTCTACCTTTATTCTCTTCAATGTCTGTTTTTGCCCTAACAAGTATTCTTCCTCTTCCTGTTTCGTAAGCACTTTTTATTCCTGCTCTTCCAAGTATTATTCCACCTGTTGGAAAATCCGGCCCTTTAATTTTGGTCATTAAGTCACTTATAGTAACTTCAGAGTCTTCAATAACCATAAGTACTCCATCTATAACTTCTATTAAATTATGTGGAGGTATATTGGTTGCCATTCCTACTGCAATTCCTGTTGATCCATTAACTAAAAGATTAGGGAATCTTGATGGAAGAACCGATGGTTCTTTTTCTTCTCCATCAAAATTAGGAACGAAATCTACTGTATCCTTATTAATATCTCGTAGCATCTGAATTGTAATTTTGCTCATTTTAGCTTCTGTATATCTCATTGCAGCTGCACCATCACCATCTACAGAACCAAAATTACCATGACCATCAACTAAAGTACATCTTTGGGAAAAGTCTTGAGCCATTCTAACGAGTGCTCCATATACCGCAGTATCACCATGTGGATGATACTTACCTAAAACATCTCCTACAATTCTTGCACACTTTCTATATCCTTTTTCTGGTGTTAGTCCTAGTTCATGCATAGAAAATAATATTCTTCTATGAACAGGTTTAAGCCCATCACGCACATCTGGAAGCGCACGGCTTACAATAACACTCATAGCATAATCTATATATGATTTTTTCATTTCATCTCTTAAATCAACAGGTAAAATTCTCCCCTGATTATTAACCATGTTACACCTCTTTAAAAAAATATTTTAATGCTAATTTACTAAAGTAGATACATCTACATAGCAGATTCATCTACTTTAGTAGATGTTAAACTAAATATCTAGGTTAAGTACACTTTTAGCATTTTCTTGTATAAATTCTCGACGTGGCTCTACTTTATCACCCATGAGAATAGTAAATATCTCATCTGCCGCCATTGCATCTGCTACATGAACCTTAAGCAAAGTTCTCTCTTCAGGGTTCATTGTTGTATCCCAAAGTTGGCTTGGATTCATTTCCCCAAGACCTTTATATCTTTGTATATCAGTGTTACTATCTTTTCCACCGAATTCCGCAAGTGTCTGCTCAAGCTCCTTTTCAGTATATACATAATGCTCTTTCTTACCTTTAGAAACTTTAAATAGTGGAGGTTGAGCAACATATACATGCCCTTGTTCTACTAAATCCTTCATGTATCTATAGAAAAATGTTAGTAATAAAGTCCTAATATGGGCCCCATCTACATCTGCATCTGTCATAATAATAATACGATCATACCGTATTTTGGTTATATCAAAATCTTTTCCAATACCAGCACCAAAAGCAGTTATCATAGCCCTAATTTCAAGTGAAGCAAGCATTTTATCAATTCTTTGTTTTTCAACATTCATTATTTTTCCTTTAAGAGGAAGTATAGCTTGGAATTTTCTATCTCTACCTTGTTTAGCTGAACCACCGGCTGAATCACCTTCGACCAAATATATCTCACATTCCATAGGATCTTTTGATGCACAATCAGATAATTTTCCTGGAAGAGTAGTACTTTCGAGTATTGATTTACGTCTTGTAAATTCTCTTGCTTTTTTTGCAGCCTCTCTTGCCCTTGCTGCATTTAATCCTTTATCTATTATACTTTTACCGAGTTGAGGATCTTCTTCTAGAACATTACTTATTGCCTCGCCAACTATACTGTCAACTATACCCCTTACTTCACTATTCCCAAGTTTAGTCTTTGTTTGACCTTCAAATTGAGGATCAGTAAGCTTTATAGATATAACTGCTGTAAGTCCTTCACGAACATCTTCTCCAGATAAATTCTTATCATTATCTTTTAAAAACCCAAATTTTTTAGCATAATCATTTACTACTCTTGTTAACGCAGTCTTGAAACCAACTAGGTGTGTTCCACCCTCTACCGTATCTATATTATTAGCAAAAGAAAATATGTTTTCTGTGTATGTATCGTTGTATTGAAGTGCTATTTCAACAACATACTCATCTTTGCTTCCTTCCATGTATATGGTCTCATGAATAGTTCCCTTATTTCTATTTAAATAATCTACAAAGGATTTTATTCCACCCTCATACAAAAATTCGTGATTCTTACCATCGCGCTCGTCTGTTAGAGTTATTCTTAATCCCTTATTTAAAAAAGCTAATTCTCTTAATCTTTGTGATAGTGTTTCAAAATCAAAATCAATTTCTTCAAAAATTTCTGGATCTGGAGTAAAGAAAACTTTTGTTCCATGTTCAGTAGTTGTTCCTATATCTACAAGTGTACTTGTAGTCTTTCCTTTAGAAAAAGTCTGTTTCCATATATGACCATCTTTTTTAACTTCTACTTCACAAACAACAGATAATGCATTAACTACAGATGATCCAACACCATGAAGGCCACCTGATACTTTATATGCTCCACCACCAAATTTTCCACCTGCATGAAGTACTGTCATTATAACTTCAACAGTAGGAATTTTCATTTTATGATGTATTCCTACTGGCATACCACGACCATCATCTATAACAGTTATAGAATTATCTTGGTGTATAATCACATTTATATTCTTACAAAAGCCTGCTAATGCCTCATCTATACTATTATCTACGATTTCATAAACTAAATGATGAAGCCCTCGAATACTAGTGCTACCTATATACATACCAGGTCTTTTCCTTACAGCTTCTAATCCTTCAAGTACTTGTATTTGACTCTCGTCATAAACATTATTTATTTCCATGTATATCCTCCTAAATTACTCTAAAGTTCATAATATACAGTTTCTGTTCTCTTGCATAAAGTTTGCGATGATATTGGTGATAAATATATTTTACTTTTTTTATCCACCTCAGCAATAACAAAAGATTTTGCGATGTTTTTTGTTATTCTCTCTACAAAACCATCTTCTTCAGCCATTCTTAAAAATTGGATAGTATCTGAGCTATACATAGTAGTTTCCATATCAAATATACCTATAATATCTTTTATAGGAACGACTACATTTTCTCCTAAATGCAAAAACATACCATACCTCCTCCATAATTAATTGTATTATTTGAATCTATGTAATTTCTTTTACTCCGCCTGACATAACTTCAAATATCTTACTTTCAGAATTTAAATATTTTCTTATATTATTAACCCCAGTGCATGTAATTAACGTTTGAACTTCTTTTATAGAATTTAATATATATTCTTGCCTTTTTGTATCCAATTCAGACAAAACATCATCAAGTAACAATACTGGATATTCTCCAGTAAGCTCTTTTATTATTTCAAGTGCTCCAAATTTAATGGTTAAAACCGAAGTTCTTTGCTGCCCTTGAGATCCAAATATTCTAGCATCAATACCATTTAACTGTATAGAAAAATCATCTCTATGTGGACCTACTGATGTAGTTCTAGTTTCTATGTCTCTTTTTCTATTTTTACATAAAAGTAAATAGAAGCTCTCTTGTATATTATCTAATTCTTTAATTGGAGTTAGATATTTAATTTCAATTACTTCACTTTTAGATGTTATATTGCTATGTATTTTTTTTGATAATCTATTTAATTTTTCTATATAAGCTATTCTATCTTTTATTATTACTGCACCAAATTCACTAAGTTGTCTATCATATACATCTATAATGTCACTATTTGTATTCCACTTTTTTATAGCTAAGTTTCTCTCATTTAAAATTTTTTTATATTGAGCTAAATTATAATAATACCTACGGCTTAGCTTACACAATTCAATATCTAAAAATTTACGTCTGTATGATGGAGATTCTTTAACTATATTTAAATCTTCTGGAGAAAACATAATCACATTAAAACTACCTACGAGCTCAGATAATTTTTGAACTTTTATAGAATTTATATTAACGCCTTTTTTACCTTCTTTAAAAATTTTTATTTCTATTTTTTTATCGAGTCTTGTTTTACATACATAAATTTTTATATATGCTTCTGTACCATTCCAGTTTATTAATTCCTTATCTCTATTTGTTCTATGGGATTTAGCTAAACTGCAATAATAAATTGCCTCTAAAATATTTGTTTTTCCTTGAGCATTATCTCCTACAAATACATTAGTACCTTTATTTAATTCTATAACTAATTCATTATAATTTCTAAAATCTTTGAGTTGTAAATATTTTACATGCATATAATCACCTATTAAGATTATAACATATATATATAATTTTATTATTTTATATGTATAAATAAATTCGTATGTTTTTCTTTATTTTAGACATAAATTGTGCACCGGATATTATTTTATAATTTTCCGGTGTACTTTTTTATGGTTAGTAACCTTTTTTTGTTAAATCATCTCTTACGTAGCTGAATATTAAACTATTTTGTAAGACTCATTGTTAAATTCAATTATATCACCTTTAACTAATTTTTTACCCCTTTGAGTTTCTATCACACCATTGAGTTTAACTTCCTCATTTTTTATATAAAATTTTGCTTCTGATCCTTGTGATGCTATTCCAGCCCATTTTAGAAAAGCATCTAATTTTATTATACCTGTATCTACTTGTATTTCATTCATTTTAAAACCGCCTTTTTATTAAATTATTTTTTAGATATATCCATTTAATTATTTGTTGCTCTTATTCTTACTGGTAATACCATGTATGTGCAATTATCTTTTTCTTTGTTTCTTACAACGCAAGGATTAACACCACTAGAAAACTCCATAACAATTTCTTCCTCATCCATTATTTTTAGTAGCTCAATTAAGTATTTTGAGTTAAATGCAATTTGAAGAGGCTCTCCTTGCAAAATTATATTTATTTCTTCCCGAGCCTTTCCCAATTGAGAATTAGAAGTGATTATCATGTTATCTTCTTCTATATTAAATTTAACCAAATTAGTGTTTCCCTCTTTTGCCATAAGTGAAGCTCTTTCTATACAACTTAGTAATTCAGATCTTTTAGCTGTGATTTTTAAATTATATTCTTCTGGTATTATTGAGCTATATTTTATAAATTCACCTTCTAGTAACCTTGATATAACCTTAGTTTTCCCAAGATTAAACAAAATATGATTTGGTGTGAATGTTATATTTACTACTTCATCTGTTTCTTCTAGTATTTTTGATACTTCACTTAATGTCTTACCTGGAATTACAGCATTTATACTAGAGTCATTATCTACTGGTTCACTTCTAAATGCAACTCTATATCCATCCAGTGCTACTAAATTAAGTTTTTTATTTTTAATTTCAAACAAGACTCCTGTAAGAATTGGTCTAGTTTCATCTTGAGCAACCGCGAAAATAGTTCCCTTCATCATATTTTTTAATAATCTTTGAGATATTGAAAAAACCATATTTTCAATTATATCAGGTAAACTAGGATAATCTTCACTATCCATGTGTATTATAGTTGCATAAGATTTTTGACAAACTATTTTAATAGAATTGTTCTCATCAGAACTTATTTCTACTGCGCTATTAGGTAACTTTCTTATAATTTCACCAAAAAGCTTAGAATCTAGAACAACGCTACCATCTTCTATAATATCAGCATTTATTTTAGCTTCAATACTCAAATCAATATCAGATCCTATAAGTGTTACTTCTCCGTTTCTAGCATCTAGTAATATTCCTTGTAATACAGGCATTGTTGATTTTCCAGTAATTGCTTTTTGAACATTTGAAATTGCTTCTTGTAACATTGATTTTTCACATATAAATTTCATAAAAAAAAGACCTCCTTATCCACATGGGAAATTGATAAAAGATAGGTAAGATAATAATTAATTATAGTAGTAATAGTAGTAGGGGCTGTTGATATGTTAAAAACCTACTTTAGGCCTTACTACGTAACGAAGATTGGTAGAACTAATTGTGGATAAGTATGCAAAAAAAATCACAGTTATCCACAATATTAACAGTCATGTTTTATGTAATATTTTATGCACAGGACTATATATAAATAGTATTAACAGTTGTTAGTAACATGATATATATTATTTTTGACTTATCTTTTTAGTTAATTCTGCTATATTATCTTGTAGATTCTCATCAACCTTAAGACCATTTGATATTTTTTCACATGCATGGATTACAGTTGTATGATCACGACCTCCAAACTCTTCACCTATTTTAGGTAAAGACATATCTGTAAGCTTTCTACATAAATACATTGCGATTTGTCTTGGAAAAGTTATATTTCTAGTTCGCCTTGAAGATTTAAAATCCTCAATTTTTAGATTAAAATAACTAGAAACGATATCTTGTATCAGTTCAATGGTTACTTGTTTGGAATTTCTGCTAGAAATAATATCCTTAAGCGCTTCTGATGCCAAATCTATTCCAATTTCTTTATTAGTTAGTGAAGAGAATGCTACTATTCTAATAAGTGCACCTTCTAATTCTCTTATATTTGATTTTATTTTGGTTGCAATATAAACAAGTACTTCATTTGGTATGTCTAAGCTTTCTACATCTGCTTTCTTCTTCAAAATAGCAATTCTAGTCTCAAAATCTGGTGGTTGTATATCGGCTATAAGTCCCCATTCGAATCTTGATCTCAATCGATCTTCTAGAGTAGGAATCTCTTTTGGAGGTCTATCACTAGATAGAATAATTTGTTTGTTTGCTTCATGAAGATCATTGAATGTATGAAAAAATTCTTCTTGTGTACGTTCTTTACCTGCAATAAATTGAATATCATCAATCAAAAGTACGTCTACGTTTCTGTATTTGTTTCTAAATTCTACATTTTTGTCGTCTTTAATAGAATTGATAAGTTCGTTTGTAAATTTTTCAGAAGAAACGTAAACAACTTTAGATTTTGGATTATTTGCTAATATATAATGACCAATAGCATGCATTAAATGTGTTTTTCCAAGTCCAACTCCACCATAAATAAATAGTGGGTTATATGCTTTAGCTGGTGATTCGGCTACAGCGAGAGATGCAGCGTGGGCAAACCTATTACTATTACCAATGACAAAAGAATCAAAGGTGTATTTGGGGTTTAGTGTTGCAGACATTTCATCATTAACAATGAGATTATGTCTTTCGGATTCTCGTTTTGATTTAGGTGTTTCAATTTCGGCGACTTCTTCTGATAATATAAAGAATTCTATCGTATATGTTTTAGAAGTAAGTAATTTAACGGCGTTCATTATTAAATCCTTATATCTATTTTCAAGAATATCTTTAGTAAAATTATTAGGAACACCTAATTTAAATGTATTATTATCTAAGGCCATAGGTTCTATACTTTTAATCCAAGTATTAAAACTAACTTCTGTAAGTTCACCTTTTATTATACTTAAGGTTTTTTCCCAGATATCTTTAATTTGGGTGCTCATTTCCTACCCTCCAGTTCAAATAAAAAAAATTTTTATGTAAAAACAAACAATATATAAACAGAGTTATAAACAATAAAATAATATATTGTAAGCTGTTGATAAATAGTTTTAAAAATATAAACATGTTAATAACTATGTTTATATATTTACTTAGAAATAAATTGTTAACAATATATAAAAAAAGTTATTAACAGATTAAATAAAGAATAAATCCAGTAATATAGTAAAAAGTATATAAGTAAAAAGAAGTTTAAGACAATATTGTAGTAGTTATTCACAGTTTTGTCCACAAGTTGTGAATAACTTTATTAAAAAGCAGGTTATGCACAGGTCTTTCTTATATAATATCAAAAAATAACAAGGTGTTCAAGAAGTTATCCACAAAAAAACATATAAATATAAAAAATATTAACAATATTAATAAAAATGCTTATCTTGACAATCTGCTTATGTGACTATATAATCTAATAGTAAAACCATAAATATGCGATTGGAAGATGGTTGCTATAATGTTATGGTTAAATAAGGGGGTGTAGCAGATATGTTCATGACTTACCAACCGAAAAAAAGACAAAGAAAAAAAGAGCACGGATTCAGAAAGAGAATGAAAACCGCTTCTGGCAGAAATATTCTTCAGAAAAGAAGACAAAAAGGTAGAAAAAGATTGACAGCATAAAGGCCGCTAATGTGGCCTTTTTCTGCAATTTGCGGAAAAGAGGGCGGCTAATATGAAGATTAATGTTAAGAAGTACAGAATTAGAAAGAATACTGAATTTAGAACAGTATATAGAAGAGGTAAATCTTTTTCTAACCTATTATTGGTATTATATATTTATAAAAATAGTAAAGAACTTAATAGATGTGGAATATCTGTCAGTAAAAAGGTAGGAAACAGCGTAATTCGCGGTAGAGTAAAAAGATTAATAAGTGAAAGCTATAGGCTTAATAATGAAGGATTAAAGACAGGATATGATTTAGTATTTATTGCAAGGAACCCTTCTAATTCTAAAAATTATAAAGAAATAGAGAGTGCTTTGACTAAACTACTTAAGAAAGCTGGTTTAATTAATAATGAAAAAAATACTTATACTGGGCATTAGATGTTATAGAAAATATATATCACCCCTTAAGAGGCCTTGTTGTATATTCTATCCTACATGTTCTCAGTATACTTTAGAAGCTATTGAAAAGTACGGAGCAATAAAAGGATTATTTATGGGAATAAAGAGAATACTCAGATGTCATCCTTATAATAAGGGCGGCTTTGATCCAGTTAAATAAACGCTCAGGAGGTTTTGAATTTGAATTTGAATTTTTTAACGGTCCCACTTACAAAATTCTTTTATATAGTAAATGGTGGAATTCACACAATTATACCAAATAATGATTTATCATACGGACTCGCAATAATTATTTTCACAATTATTGTAAGGTTAATATTGTTGCCTTTAAGTGTTAAACAACTAAGATCAACCGCTAAAATGGGTGCAATTCAACCAGAAATGAAAAAGGTTCAAGCTAAATATAAAAGTGACCCACAAAAGGCTCAGCAAGAAGTAATGAAACTTTATAAGGAAAATGGAGTAAATCCAATGGGTGGTTGTTTGCCAATGCTTGTTCAGATGCCTATTTTATTTTCGTTATATTATGTGTTTCAAAACTTAAATATGCATGGTGCCGGTTTTTTATGGATGCAAGATTTAACAAAAAGTGATCCGATATATATATTACCAATATTATCTACTGTTACAACATATTTTTCATCAAAACTTATGCAGCCGCCGTCAACAGATGGTGCTCAATCCAAACAAACTTCAACAATGAACACTGGAATGGCTATTTTCATGGGATTCATGAGTCTTAAGTTTGCAGGTACATTGGTATTATATTGGGTTATAAATAATGTGATACAAATAATTCAAACTGTAGTTATAAATAAAATTGAATTAAATAAAAAAACAGATGAACTAGTAGTTAATAAAAAATAAGTTTAACACAAGTGCCTAATTTTTACATTAAGAAAGGCGGGTGTAGTACGATATGAAGATTATAGAAATGATGGGGAAAAACGTTGAGGATGCTATTAGTAAAGCGCTAGAAGAATTAAAAGTCTCAAGAGATAAAGTAAAAGTTGAAACGATAGACGAGGGAAGTAAGGGATTTTTAAATATCATAGGTGTAAAACCTGCTAAAATTAGAGTTACAGTTAAAAGGGATAGTTTAAAGGAAGCTGAAACATTTTTAATGGAAGTACTACAGTCTATGAATATGAAAGCAGAAATTAAGCTTAAAGATGAAAACAATGAAATTCACATTGATTTAATTGGACCTAATATGGGACTATTAATAGGATATAGAGGTGAAACTTTAGATGCCATTCAATACCTTGTAAGTTTAGTTGTAAATAAAAACCATGATGAAGAGTATAAAAGAGTGTTATTAGATACTGAAAATTATAGAGCAAAAAGAGAAGAAACTTTAAAAAGACTTGCATCGAAAATTGCTTATAAGGTTAGGGTGAGTGGTAGGGTATTAAAACTTGAACCTATGAACCCTTATGAAAGAAGAATAATACACTCCTCGCTTCAAAATGATACATATATTTATACATTTAGTGAAGGTGAAGAACCTTATAGAAGAGTTGTAGTTGATTTAAAGAAAGCCTAAGGGCTTTCTTTTTAAATTTGTAAAACTAAAGAATATAATAAATATTTATAAAATTAGGAGGATACGTTTAATGAAAGAATTTGATACTATAGCTGCAATATCAACTAGCATAGGAGAGGGTGGTATATCCATAATTAGAGTATCTGGTGATAAGGCTATAAATATAGTGGATAGTATATTTATAGGTAAAAATAATAGAAAACTCAATGATTTCAAATCTTACACTATGAGATATGGTCATATTATTGATAAAAATGGAATTAGACTTGATGAGGTTATTATTTCATATATGAAAGGACCGAAAAGTTTTACATCAGAGGATACTATTGAAATAAATTGTCATGGTGGAATAGTAGGGACCAATAGAATTCTACAAGAGGTTATTCACGGGGGCGCAAGGATAGCAGAGCCAGGAGAATTTACTAAAAGAGCATTTTTAAATGGTAGAATTGACTTAAGTCAAGCAGAAGCAGTTATGGATATAATACGTGCAAAGACAGAACTTAGCATGAAATCAGCACTTATGCAATCAGAAGGGTCAATTTCCAGGGAAATAAAAAACGTTCGAGCTAAATTACTTAGTGTAATTGCACATATAGAAGTTACAGTTGATTACCCAGAAGAGGATATTGAAGATGTAACTGCAAAGGAAGTACGCGAAGAAGTTACTCTTATAAAAAGTGAGATAGATATGCTACTGAGTACTGCTGATGAGGGGAAAATTTTAAGAGAAGGTTTAAGTACCGTTATCGTTGGAAAACCTAATGTAGGGAAATCGTCACTGCTCAATGCTCTTGTAAAAGAAAAAAGAGCTATAGTTACAGATGTACCAGGTACAACAAGGGATGCCATAGAAGAGTATATAAGTATCGAGGGCATACCGGTTAAAATAGTAGATACTGCTGGAATTCGTGAAACTGATGATATAGTTGAAAAAATAGGAGTAGAAACATCCAAAGAAAAAATAGATGAGGCGGACTTAGTTATATTAATATTGGATTCAAGTTCGAAGATTAGTCGTGAGGATATAGAAATAATTGAATATATTAAAGAAAAAAAATACATTGTACTATTAAATAAAAGTGATTTAGGTGGTAAAATAGAGATAAGCGAATTAAAAAACTTAAAATCTAAATATATTACTAATATTTCAATAAAAACAGGTGCGGGTTTAGATGACCTTAAAAAAAATATAAAAGATCTATTTTTTAATGGTGAAATTAAAACAGAAGGAGTATTCGTTACAAATAACAGACATAAGCAGTCTTTAATACGGGCTAAGGAAAATTTAGAAGCATCATTAAATGCTTTAGAGTATACTTCAGCTATAGATTTAGCTTCAATCGATATACGAAATGCATGGATGAATTTAGGTGAAATTACTGGCGAGGCACTAGATGAGGATATAATACATAAGATATTTGCTGAATTTTGCTTAGGAAAGTAGGGATAAATATGAAATATAATGCAGGAAATTTTGATGTTATAGTTATTGGGGCTGGTCACGCAGGCTGTGAGGCAGCCCTTGCAGCGGCAAGAATGGGGTGTAAAACTTTAATTTGTGCTATAAATTTAGAGAGTGTGGCTTTGATGCCTTGTAATCCAAATATTGGGGGAACTGCTAAAGGCCATTTAGTGAGGGAAATAGATGCACTTGGTGGTGAGATGGGAGTAAACATTGATAATACATATATTCAATCAAGAATGCTAAACACATCTAAAGGACCAGCTGTGTTCTCATTAAGAGCCCAAGCGGATAAAAAGGCATACGCTCAGAGAATGAAACATGTAATAGAGAAGCAAGAAAATTTGCAATTAAGACAATTAGAGGTTGTATCTATAGATGTAGAAGATGGAAAAGTTATAGGTGTACTTACAAAAAACGAGGCGTACTTTACTACGAAGGCTATTGTTATAGCTTCTGGAGTATATCTTAAATCAAAGGTTATAATTGGAGATCTTAGTTATAGTGAGGGACCTAGTGGACTACAGCCTGCTAATGAACTTTCTAAATCATTATGTGAATTAGGAATAACCCTCAGGCGATTTAAAACAGGAACTCCATCTAGAGTAAATAGACGCTCGGTTGATTTTTCTAAGATGGAGGAGCAATTAGGTGATACTGAGGTAGTTCCATTTTCTTTTATTAGTGATGACATAGGTCGAAATCAGCTATGTTGTTACTTAACTTACACAAATGAAGATACTCATAATATAATTAGAAAAAACATAATGAGGTCACCATTATATAATGGTTCAATTAAGAGTACAGGTCCTAGATACTGTCCATCTATTGAAGATAAAGTAATGAGGTTTAAAGACAAGGAGAGACATCAAATATTTATTGAGCCTGAAGGTGAGAATACAGAGGAGATGTATGTTCAAGGTATGTCTAGCTCACTTCCCGAGGAAATACAGGTGAAAATGTTAAAAACAGTACCAGGACTTGAAAATGTAGAAATTATGAGAACTGCTTATGCAATAGAATATGACTGCATAGATTCGCTAGATTTAAAACTATCACTAGAATTTAAAGACATTAGTGGACTATTTTCAGCGGGTCAAATAAATGGTAGTTCGGGATATGAAGAAGCCGCATCTCAAGGGATTATTGCAGGTATCAATGCAGCACTTCTTACTAAAAATAAAGAGCCGTTAATATTAAAAAGATCTGATGGTTATATAGGAGTTCTAATTGATGATTTAGTAACTAAGGGAACTAATGAACCATATAGAATGATGACCTCAAGAGCTGAGTATAGATTATTATTAAGACAAGATAATGCTGATTTAAGGTTAACAGAAATAGGACATAGTATAGGGTTAGTTGACGAACATAGATATGAAATTTTTACAAAAAAGAAGATGCAAATAGAAGAGGAAATCGAAAGAATTAAAAATTTGCAAATTACAAATAAAAAGGAGATCGAGGAATTTTTAATTTCTTGTAACTCTACACCACTAAAAAAACCTATTAGTTTATATGAACTTATAAAAAGGCCCGAACTTGATTATTACATGGTTGAAAAATTAGATGTAGATAGACCTATATTAAATAAATATATATGTGAGCAAGTTAATATTGTATCAAAATATGAGGGGTATATCCAAAAACAATTAGACCAAATTAAGCAATTTAGAAAGTTTGAAAGTAAAAGTATATCTAAAGATATAAATTATGACAAGATAAAAGGTTTAAGGATAGAAGCTATGCAAAAGTTAGGTAAAGTTAAACCTGAAAGTATAGGTCAAGCTTCTAGAATATCAGGAGTATCTCCTGCAGATATGTCTGTTCTAATGATATATCTTGAGCAACAAAGAAGGATTCTTAATTCCGAAAATAAAAATAAATTATAAAAATTATATGGCGGTGAAATATGGAGTACTTTGATATATTAAATGAAGCTAGTAATAATGAGGGACTTAAATTTAATCAGAAAAAATATGATCAATTTATGTTATATAAAGACCTTATAAAGGAATGGAACGAGAAAATAAATTTGACGGCTATAAAAGAAGATGAAGCAATAGTTCAAAAACATTTTATTGATTCTATGAAGGTTTTTAAGTTTGATCAGTTAAAGAATGCTAAAAATGTTATAGATATAGGTACTGGAGGAGGGTTCCCAGGTATTCCTATGAAAATAATAAAGCCTGAAGTTAATATAGTTTTACTTGATTCACTTAACAAGAGAATTATTTTTTTAGATGAAGTGATTAAACGACTTGATCTAAAAAATATTAAAGCAATTCATGGTAGGGCAGAGGATTTTGCGCAGGAAAAACAGTATCGAGAAAAATTTGATGTGGCAGTGTCAAGAGCTGTTGCTAATTTAACTGTTTTAAGTGAATATTGTATACCATATGTAAAGGTTGGAGGGTATTTTGTAGCAATGAAGGGCCCTGCGGTTGAAGAGGAAATTAAGGCGTCAAAGAATGCAATTAGGATGCTTGGTGGACAAATAGAACATATAGAAAAGGTACAAATTGAGGGCAGTGATTTAAAGCATAATCTAGTAATAATCAAAAAGATTTCAAAAACTCATAAAAAGTATCCTAGGAAAGCTGGGATGGTTGCTAAACTCCCTTTATTTTAGTCGTGTTTTAGATATGGGTTGTTTAAAGGCACTGAAAGTGATGATTACAGCACTGAAAGTGATGATTAATGGTATAATTTGTCGTAATAAAGAATAAAAAAAAAGAAGGAAATAACATAATAAAAGAGAATTGTTAATATAAGGTAAAAAATGAAAAAGGAAAAATTGAGGGATGGTATATTATGCAAGATAATGTAAATCACGTATCTATAGAATTAATTTCTCCAAATGTTTATCAGCCTAGAAAGCACTTTAATGAAGAAACGATCGAAGAACTATCTCAGTCAATAAAAGCTTATGGAATAATTCAACCATTAACAGTTAGAAAAAGTGGCGAAAACAGATATGAATTAGTTGCCGGTGAAAGAAGACTAAGAGCAGCAAAAAAAATAGGACTTGAACAAGTCCCAGTAATTATTATAGACATAACAGATAAAGAATCTGCAGCAATTGCTCTACTCGAAAACTTGCAAAGAGAGGATTTGAATTTTTTAGAAGAGGCTATGGCTTACTATAATCTTATTAAAGATCATTCTTATACACAAGAACGGTTAGCGCAAATGATAGGTAAGAAACAATCAACAATTGCGAATAAATTAAGGTTATTGAAATTAGATAAGGAAATAACTAGTATTTTAGTGGAGAATAAGCTTACAGAGAGGCATGCTAGAGCCCTGCTTCGATTACCTAATATTAATATTCAAAAGAAAGTACTGAAAATAGTAGTTAGTAAATCACTTAA
Source organism: Clostridium frigoris (assembly GCF_018861865.1). Classification (GTDB taxonomy): domain Bacteria; phylum Bacillota; class Clostridia; order Clostridiales; family Clostridiaceae; genus Clostridium_AD; species Clostridium_AD frigoris. Next base: position 139,256 of record NZ_JAHLDV010000005.1, on the reverse strand, counting down.
TGTCAAAAATACAGAAGAACTTATTGAAAAAGAATTATTGAAATTATGTAGAACTGAAGTAGCGGCTGACGGAAAGAAAAAGATAAAAGGAATTTTTGCACCTAGAGTTTATATAAATACTATAAAGCAGGTTTTCGATAAATATGGAATAAATGCGGAGTATAAGTCTAAGGAATTAGAGGATAGTATAGAAGTAACAATTAGAATACCTAAAAAATGAGTTTAAAAAGCAAGACGTTTCACGTGAAACATCTTGCTTTTTTATATTTTTTTGAAATATTCAAGAAAAGTACTATTAAAATATTTAACATAAATATATAATGAACTATATAGTAAAATAAATAAGTTTATATATGTTTACAAATATAAACATTTATACGTATAAACATATACACGTATAAATAATATTATGAAGGGTAGGTGTAGTTATGAAAACAATATGCATTTTCAACCAAAAGGGAGGGGTAGGTAAAACTACTACAAATATAAATCTATGTTCCTATTTAGCTATGCAAGGGAAAAAGGTTTTAACAATAGATATTGATCCTCAGGGGAATACTACAAGTGGACTAGGATTTGATAAGAAAAAAATAAATTTATCAACTTATGATTTGTTAACTTCAGATATTTCTATTAATGATACTATAAAAGAATGTGAGCTAGTAAATAATTTGTATATAGTACCTTCAACAATGGAACTTGCTGGTGCAGAAGTAGAACTTATAAATATAAATAATCGTGAAAATATATTAAAAGAAAAGCTTAAAGAAGTTCAAGGTAAGTTTGATTATATTTTTATAGATTGTCCACCATCATTAGGTATTTTAACTATAAATGCTCTTACGGCAGCGACTAGTGTACTTACACCTATTCAATGTGAATTTTATGCTTTAGAAGGTGTTGGACAATTAGTAAATACAATTCAATTAGTTAAAAAATCTCTAAATAAAAAGTTGGAGATGGAGGGTATAATCTTAAGTATGTATGATAATAGAACAAAATTATGTAATGAGGTAGTGGAAGAGGTGAAGAAATACTTTAGTGATAAAGTATATAAAACAACAATACCAAGAAACATAAGATTGGCTGAATCCCCGAGTTTTGGATTACCAATCATGCTTTATGACGATAAATGCAAAGGAGCGCGAGCTTACGAAGATTTAGCAAGTGAGTTTTTAGATAGACAAGGGAGATGATTATATTGAACAAGAAATTTGGTCTAGGTAAAGGGCTTGGAGCATTAATACCAGAAGAAGATATTATTGGAGATAGTTCTATTATTTTTAAAATACCAATGAATCTGGTTAAGGCGAATAAGGATCAACCAAGAAAAAACTTTGATACAGAAAAAATATTTGAACTAGCTCAATCAATAAAAGAACATGGAGTGATTCAACCTATTATTTTAAAGAAAGAAGATAATGTATATATAGTTGTCGCAGGTGAGAGAAGATTTAGAGCAGCTAAAAGTATTGGACTCTCGGAAATACCAGCAATTATTATGGATATAACGGATAAAGAAGTATTGGAAATATCATTAATAGAAAATATTCAAAGAGAAGATTTGAATCCTATAGAAGAAGCTATTGCATATAAGAAATTATTGTTAGATTTTAATCTTACTCAGGAAGAGGTTAGCAAGAAGGTATCTAAATCAAGAACAGCTATATCCAATACTATGAGATTACTGAACTTAGATGAAAGAGTTCAAGATTATATAATGGATGGAGTAATTTCAGAGGGTCATGGGAGAGCAATACTTGGAATAAGCGATAAAGAACTTCAATGTCAAGTTTCTCAAATGGTTATAGATGACAGTCTTAGTGTACGAGAAACTGAAAAATTAGTTAAAAAATTTGAAAATAAAAATATTGAAAAAGTAGTTAATAATGATAATAATATGTATTATAAAGATATAACGAGTAAATTAGAGGATCGTTTCGGTACAAAAGTTATTATTAATACCAAAAATAAAAACAAAGGTAAAATAGAAATTGAGTATTATTCAGAAGAAGATTTTGAAAGAATATTAGAAGTTTTTAGTATATAATGTTTCACGTGAAACATATTTGAGAGGAAGTAGCTTACAATGGAGAACATAATTAATTTTATAAGAAATTCTGAAATATACATAGTAATAGGACTTATAATTCTTGTGATTATACTAATTATACTAGTTGCAATAACATATAAAGCTTTAAATAAATTAGAAAGCAAATACAGAAAGTTAATGAGAGGTGTAGACAATAAAAATTTAGAAGATATGGTTACATCATATTTAGATAAAGTAGATGATGTTAAAGATCAAAATCAAAATGTACAACAAATGTATGAACGAATAGATAGAGATCTAAAAACTTGTATACAAAAAACTTCAATAATAAGATATAAGGCATTTGATGATATGGGTAGTGATTTAAGTTTTTCTATAGTATTTCTTGATGGAAATAGTAATGGTGTTATATTAACAAGTATTTACGGGCGAGACGAGAGTACTACTTATGCTAAACCAGTAGACAAAGGAATATCTAGGTACGAGTTATCTGATGAAGAAAACGAAGCCTTAGAACAAGCCGTAACATCAAAAAAACAGTAGAAGGTATTCAGAAGTATATTAGAATATTAGTAATAAAAATTATGTTTTTGTGACAAACTAAAAACAAAAGAGGTTTTTTATGGTAATATGTGTTTCACATGAGCTTGAATATTTGAAACAGGAATTAACGAAAAGGGGTTACACAGTGATAAATAGCACAGACAATAATACACGGTGTGATGCAATAATATGTAACCTTAAAGAAGGCGGTCTTAAAAACTTAACTATGCAAAGTAATATAAAGAGAGAGGTAACTTTGATTGTTGATAGTGGAAGCAAGTCTATCGATGAAATCGAGTATATATTAAGTACTAGAGTATATAGCTCAATATTTTAAAGGAAAGACATTCGCTTTTATAAGTGGATGTCTTTCCTTTAACAAAAAACTCCAGTTGAAATATAAATGTTCTTTTGAAGTCAATAATTTTATTATAAATAGTGTAATTATACGTGAAAGTAAAAATTTAATAGAATTAAGAGGTTAATAAGGAAAAGAATTATCCTTCAACATTATTTAAATTAGATTCATCATAGATTGAATTTAATTTCCTTCCGCCAATAGTTTTTAGCACTGAATGATAAATACCTTTAGAAATGGCGTCAGCAAGCATCATTACTGTGTATAGTCTTGTGTTTTGAAGAACCATAAATTCAAAGGCACCGGATATATTTACAATTCCAGTTATACTTAGATCACCAACCTTAGGTAAATTCTTGTTCATAGCGGCACCAGGGCTTAATGGTTTTTCTTCTACAATTATTTTACCTACATTTTGAAAACTTCCAAGGCAAGCGTCAACAGCAATGATGTAGGGGTTGGTGTATGTATAATTAATTTCATCAATTGTTTCGCATAAATTTTTTGCATGAACAGGACATTCGAGACTACCGTAAATATGAATTTTGTTTCTAATTAGAAACTTTAGTTTATTTCCAACTAGAGGTCCTAAACTATCACCAGTAGATCTGTCTGTGCCAATACATAAAACAACAATAGGACGCGATGAATTAACTATGGGGAAAATATATTGACTAATAGTATCTCTTAATTTAAAAGTACAATCTCGTGACATAGAATCTAAAACAACCTTATCCATCATAATAAAACCTCCTATTTGGATTTTGTCCACATCGGAGGTTTTATATTCTATAATACATTAACTTTTTTCAAAATATTGTAAGATACTAATAAAAACATACAAAATAGTATCCCAATAATACCATTTAATTTAAGTCCTATAAAGATAGCGGCAAGGACTGCAACTGGGTGAAGACCTAGTGATTGAGACACAATTTTAGGTTCAATAATTTGCCTGATTATAGTAATAACTATATAAGATATTAGAAGGCCTAAAGCTGCAATAACATTTTTATAAATAAAAAATATTACTATTATAGGAAGATATATAGCGCCTATGCCAAAAATGGGGAGTAAATCAAATATGCCACAAAGTATACTTAACGTTACAGCATATTTAACATTAAAAACTAAGAAAACAACTAATGTTTCTAAAAATGTTATAGTGATTATAAGTAAGTAAGAAAGTAAATAGTTTTTAAGCATTTTTTTCGATTCATCAAATATATAATGGATTCTATCCTTACTTTTATGAGGAATTATATTAAAGGATTTTCTATTCAAAGATGATAAATCCTTTGTGAAAAAATATGTAGTGAGTAAGGTAAATAATAAAACCATTAAAACATAGGGTATGGTAGATACAATACCTAGAGTTTGTGAAAAAATTTTTGTAGATGCATTCATGCTAATATTTATGGTTTTAGTTATATAATTAGTAATATTTGATTCAATATTATTAATTATAGTTGGATCTAAGTTTTTATAGTAATTTTGTAAATTATTTAAAAAATTTAAAAGTATTTCTTTGTTTAAAGTGATATATGATTGAATGTTCTTTCCTAGTTGTATTGATTCTGAGGTTAAAGTGGTGATAACTATCGAAAGTAATATAATAATAATAGTGAAGAATATGCTAGTTGTAAATAAGGAAGCTGTAGTATTTTTAATTCTAAATTTTATCATTAAATATCTTGTTGGGGTTTTAAGGGATGAAGCTAAAATAAAAGCAAATACAAAGGGAAGTGTATAAGTTATAGTTCCAAAAAAAATTATAAAGACAAATGTATATAAAATGAAGAAGATAGTTAATTTATCTATTTGTTTTATCATGTTTTCCATGTAATTAAAATCACACCTTTCTATTCATTGTCTAGTAAAAATACAAGTTCAAAATTGTCGATTTTAGTTGAATTAATAGATATAGTAACAGTTTTTGTAGAAGCACAGGTGTTACCATAAACTTTATTTTGCGAATGGATTCTATACATTAATCATTAATATAATTAATACCATCTAAAAGCCCGGTTATACCGAGAGTTTTTGCGTATTTGTAATTTAAAATGACTCAATTACCAGAGAGGGAAGTTGTAGATGTTCCCCTTACTGGATTTTAGCCAATATTCATTATATAATTCATTATTGATGTATATACTTTTGGTGGCTTATGGAATGTAGTAGCTGTATTATCTAAATAAATTTTCATAAGCCCATCCAATCTTAAATAATAAATTAATATTTTGATTGTATTTTATAGAAAACATTATATTTAATAATATTATAAATAATACGAGTTTAAATACTGTTTTCCTATAATTAAAACTATAAATAGCTTATAATAAAATTATCTATAAAAATACATTTTGGGTTAAGTATCTTATATATGAGAGGGGTTTAACTTTATATAAGATAAAAACCATGTTCATTTTAATATAAATACATATTCTTAAATTTCCATATAATACTATATTATAATCGAAAGTTTGGTAAATGTATATGAAACGAACTGCTTTATTATATAGAGAAACTATAAGGTAAAGAAACAGGGTGAAAAAGGAAAAGTGTAAATTTATTACAATATAATAAATTATTATGATGAAGATTCTAAGCGGATAATAAAGGTTTTGAAAAAGATTAATTAATAATATATCGAAGGTGGGATGTTTGATGAAAGTATTTAATTTAGGGGATATTGTTGAAATGAAGAAAGTTCACCCTTGCGGGAGTAAACAATGGGAAATCATAAGGCTTGGGGCAGATATTAAAATAAAGTGTTTAGGATGTGCAAGAATAGTTATGCTTCCAAGAGTGAAGTTTGACTCAGGAGTAAAGAAAACAATAAAAGAAAATGTATTAAATAAAGAAAAAGGGATTACTAAAGAATAATTACTTGATTTTTGTTGAATAAAATGATATAATCTATTATTGTAATCCCTGCCGTGCAATGCATGGCCGTTAGTCCGAGGGGAGGAGGTGAAATTAATGAGAAAATATGAAACTATATTCATATTACATCCTTCATTAGACGAAGAAGCTGTTAAAGCTAACGTTGAAAAGTTTAAAGGTGTAATAGAAAATAATGGTGGAGAAATTGAAAATGTTGATGCGTGGGGCAAAAGAAAACTAGCTTATGAAATACAAAAAGTTGGTGAAGGCTTCTATACATTAATCAATTTTAATGCAAATCCAGAATTACCTAAAGAATTAGATAGAGTATTCAGAATTACTGACAGTGTTATAAGACATATCATAATAAATCCAGAAAAATAGGTGGTGTTTTTATGAATAAAGTTGTTTTAGTTGGTAGATTAACAAAGGACCCTGAGCTTAAATTTGCTCAAGGAACAGGAACAGCTGTAGCCACTTTCACTGTAGCCGTTAATAGAAGATTTAAAAGAGAAGGTCAACCAGATGCAGACTTTGTACCGATAGTGGTATTTGGAAAGCAAGCTGAAGCCACTGCTAATTACATGAGTAAAGGCAAGCTTTTAAGCGTCTCTGGAAACATTCAAACTAGAAATTATGAGGCTAAAGATGGAACTAGGAGATATGTTACTGAAGTAATTGCTGATGAAGTTGACTTCCTTGAATGGGGAGGAAATAAATCGTCAGACACGAATACTAATCAAGGTGGTAATAGTAGCGAAGCAAATGCTAAATCTAACGATTTTGGAAGTGCTAGTGATATAACACCAATTGATGATGGAGATATACCATTCTAATATTAGGTAAGGAGGGAAAAAACAATGGCTATGAATGATCATAAAAGAAGCGGCGGCGGTGCCGGTGGTAACAGAAAGAGAATGAAAAGAAAAGTTTGTGCTTTCTGTATGGATAAGGCAACTGCAATCGACTATAAAGACATAAATAAATTAAGAAAATATGTTACAGAAAGAGGAAAAATTCTTCCTAGAAGAATTTCTGGAAACTGTGCAAAACATCAAAGAATGCTTACTGTATCTATAAAAAGAGCAAGAAATATAGCATTATTACCATTTACTACTGAATAGTAAAATCTTACTAGTAAATAGGAAGGTCTTACTATAAATAGTAAATGACTAAAAGCAGCGCCTTAAGGTAGCTGCTTTTATTTTTTTAAGTTAAATTGAATATTTTAATTAATAATAAAAATATAAATGTAAAATTATATATTATAAAGTGTAATTTGTAGTATACTTATAATTGCAACCCATAAAATGTAAACATGTAAGTGTTAGATATTGGTTGTTGATTGTTTATTTAGAAATAAACTTTAGTTGCATAAATATATAAAACTAACTAAAATAGAGTTATAAGCATAAGCCTACAAGGGGAGATGATATAATATGAAAAGGGATGATTTTAATATAATGTCTAATGTTAAGTTAATTGAAAGTTTGAAGGCTGAGCTATTATGTATAATAGGTGATTTCTTCAAGTTGCTAAGTAAAGGAAGCAATGTTGCTCAAGATGCTATACTAGATTGTATTTCAGGGGCAATAATACTTTTATATATATTAGGTGAAAGGTTAGGATATTCAAATGTTGCAGTGGATGAGAGTATGAAAAAGAAGCTGAAGGTGGGAATAGTTGAGGGAGATAACATAGAAAAGGAAGGAAAGGACTTAAGTAAACTCTATACTCACCTAAAGGGTCGATAAGTAATGGAGGATAAGATGGGAAATAAAAATTATAGTGCGAAGGCTATTGTAGAGGCCGCTCTTATATCTGTTATAATTTCGATAATAATGATTTTAACGGGCTACTTGCCAATGGTATCATTTATAGGAACATTAATATTACCAATTCCTGTGGCAGTTCTTTATATAAGGTATAATAAGAAAGTAACAATCACGGCTATAGTACTGAGCATAATTTTAACATCAATGCTATTTAATCCAATAAGGGCAATATATTCAGCTATACCTTGTATGGTTATTGGTATGGCACTTGGGTATTGTGTTAAGAAAAATAAAAAGTCATCTACAACTTTATTGTTTTTAGGTATAGCAAGTTTTATATCCAATATATTAACAATAGCTTTTTCTTTGTCATTTATAGCAAAAGTTAATTTTATGGATTTTAGTTCTGAATTTGTGGGGCTTTTAAAGAAATCCATGAAAATCTCAATTGATGGAGCAAAAAATACTTATATGCAAAAGGGGATAACTCCTGATCAATTAAAGGTTTTAGATAGAAGTTATGAAATGATAAATAAAATTGATGTTGCTTTATTTTTGGCGTTAATACCGGCGGTTATTTTTGTTTTCTCATTTATATCAGCTTATTTGAATTACATAGTATCTAGAGCGATACTAAATAAGCTAAACTACAAGATGGAAGAAGTATTACCTTTTAGTAAAGTTTACGTTTCTAACATAGTAGGAGCTGTATTAATAGGTATAGTATGTATAGGTATAATTCTTGCATCAAAAGAGATAACTGGCGGGAAGTATATACGAAGTTCCTCTCAGCTCCTTATGCAAAATGTATTTATTATAAATGGACTCGCAGCAAGTACATATTTTTTAAGAGTGAAAAAAAAATTATCTAAACCAATAGTAATATTGATTTTAGGTTTAACTATAATTTCTCCTTTAAGCAATATTTACTTTTCAATAGGACTCATGGAAATGGCGTTTGATTTTAGAAAGCTCGATCCATATAGAATCAGAAGAAAATAATTGGGGGGGCTAATTATGGATAACAAATATAATTATTTTAATGTTAACAATAAAATATATATGGTGACCATGGCCCTACTTATATCTATAATATTTTACTATGGGCATTTTCAAGTTGGTTTTGTAGCCCTTGGGTTATACGCAATGCTTGTAGTGTATAATATGTATAATTCTAAAATTAAAAAAAACGAATGGAAAATATTCATAGAAAACTTTTCATCTAAATTAGATATAGCAACTACAAGTACTTTAGTAAAACTTCCATTTCCGTTAATAATAATTGGGTATACAGGAAATGTTTTATGGTACAATCAAAGTGTAACAACAATGCTAGAAGGCGAAGACCTTTTAAACAAAAACATTAGGGACATAATTAGGGAACTTAATTTAAAGCAAGTTTTAGAGGGTAAAAAGAACATATTTCCAAATATTAAAATAAAAAATAAATGTTATGAAATCTACACAAATATTGTAGATACAAATGAAAATAAAAATGTTAAAGATAAGATTATGCTTTTATATTTTTATGATATAACTGAGAAAACTAATCTTATTAAAGGTATTAATGGTGACCGTGAAAGTATTATGCTAGTTGAAGTTGATAACCTTGATGATGTTATAAAAACAACAGAAGAAGATAAAGCTCCAATGCTTGTAGCAGAAATTGAAAGAACAATAAATAGTTATGGTCAGAGTGTTAATGCTGTGGTAAAGAAGTATACATCTAATAAGTATGTTATTATAGTTCAAGACAAGTACATTGAAAAAGAAATAGAAAAGAAATTCGACATATTAGATAGTGTTCGTGAGATAAGCAATGGCAATAAACTTGCAGTTACTTTAAGTATAGGCGTAGGAAGAGGTGAAGATACACCACTCAAGAATTATGAATTTGCGACTTCGGCGAAAGAACTTGCATTAGGTCGTGGTGGTGATCAAGCAGTTGTAAAAAAAGGGGATAAATTATCTTTCTTTGGTGGTAAAACAAAAGAAGTTGAGAAGAGAACCAAAGTTAGGGCGAGAGTTATTGCCCATGCATTAATGGATTTAGTAAATGAGAGTAATATAATTTTTATCATGGGTCATAAAAACGCTGATCCTGATTGTTTAGGTGCGGCTATTGGTTTATATAGCGTTATTAAGAGCTTAGATAAGGAATGTTATATTATTCTTGAAGGAATAAATAGTGGTATAAAAAGTATGATGGATATAATACTTGAAGATGAAAAATACAAAAATACTTTTATAACTAGTGAGAGATTTAAAAATGTTAATAGTTCAAATAGTCTACTTATATTAGTAGATGTTCATAATGCAAGTCACGTACAGAATTTAGAAATTGTCAAAGAAGTTGAAAAAGTAGTTATAATTGATCATCATAGAAAGGCACAAGATTTTATACAAGGTGCAGTGCTTAGTTATATGGAAACATATGCATCATCTACTGCTGAGTTAGTTACTGAAATGATTCAATATATGGTAGATAAGCCGACACTAAAGCATATAGAAGCAGTAAGCCTTTTAGCTGGAATATGTGTGGATACAAAGAACTTTTGTTTTAAAACAGGAGTTAGGACCTTTGAAGCGGCAGCCTTTTTAAGGCGGCATGGTGCAGATACAATGGATGTTAAAAAAATGTTTTCTGATGATCTAAATGTTTTTTTAAGAAGAGCAGATATTATAAGATCTGCAAAGATAAAAAATGAAATTGCTATAGCGGTTTGCCCAAAGGAAGTACAAGATACTGTAATTGCAGCTCAGGCCGCTGATGAACTTCTAAATATTACAGGTATCGAAGCATCATTTGTTATTGTTAAAATAGAAGATGAAATATTTATTAGTGGAAGGTCCCTTGGAAAAATAAATGTGCAGTTAATTTTAGAGACATTAGGTGGGGGCGGACACATGACTATGGCAGGTACAAAATTTACTTCGATGGAACTTACTGAAGTAGTAGATAAATTAAAGGAAGCTATAGAAAAATATTTAAAGGAGGATGAAAAATAATGAAAATTATATTATTAAAAGATATTAAAAGTATGGGTAAGAAGGGTGATGTATTAAACGCTGCAGATGGATATGCGAGGAATTATTTGTTCCCAAGGAAATTAGCAGAGGAAGCTACTGATCCTAATATGCATATATTAAATAAAAAGAACGATATAGAAAGAAAAAAGAAAACATCTGAAATTGAGGATGCACAAAACACAGCAAATGTACTTAAAGATAAAGTAGTTAAAATAATTGGTAAAGCAGGAGAAAACGGAAAACTTTTTGGGGCAATTACAAGTAAAGATATAGCCTTAGCATTAAATGAGCAATGTAGTTTAGATATTGATAAAAAGAAAATAGTAACAGATACAATAAAATTATTAGGAACTTATGATGTAGAGATTAAAATATATCCAGAAATATCTACTAAGATAAAAGTTCTTGTTTGTGAGGAATAATCATATATAACGAAGGGGGTAACGCTTTAGTAAATTAATGATAATACTTTTTATTAAAGCGAATTAAGTTTGAAATTATACGAAAATAAAAGTGCAGAACAGTTAATAAAAGATGAATTACCATTAGATACACAAATTGACGTTTTATATGAAATAATGAGGAATGTAATAGATGAAGGCAGTATAAAGGCTAAAACTATAAAATTTAAACTTCAAAAACATATAAAAAGCGAAGATATATATAGAAGATTATATGCTTTAAACAAAATTATCAGCAATGGTAAGGGAATAGATATAATGCCTAATGAAAAAAACATACAAGAAGTACTAGACAGCACTAATGTATGGTTAACAGATGAAATAGCTAAAAGATATGTTCAAAATAAGATTGAAGCAGAAGTTGAAAAAAATCTTATGGAGAAACAAGATAAGTATATTGATGAAGTAAGACTAGGAATAATTAAGAAACAAAAGGGTCCTGAAAATGCTAAAACACTTAAAAAGTATGATGACCTAAAAGCACTTGATAGTAGAAAACTTACTAAAAATATACAAGCAATGTTAAGACCAGAGAGTTTTAGCGAAATCGTTGGGCAAGAAAGAGCTATAAAATCATTGATATCTAAGATGGCATCGCCATATCCCCAACATATTATTCTTTATGGACCACCTGGTGTAGGTAAAACAACGGCCGCAAGACTTGCGCTTGAGGAAGCGAAGAAACTAAGTTACACTATTTATGATAAGGATGCTAAGTTTGTAGAAGTAGATGGTACAACGCTTAGGTGGGATCCAAGAGAAATAACAAATCCACTTTTAGGTTCAGTGCACGACCCAATATATCAGGGAAGTAAAAGAGACCTAGCTGAGGGTGGTATTCCCGAACCAAAACCAGGTCTTGTAACAGAAGCTCACGGAGGAGTATTATTTATTGATGAAATAGGTGAACTTGATAGCATGCTTCAAAATAAGTTACTTAAGGTGCTTGAGGATAAAAGAGTTGAGTTTTCATCTTCTTATTATGACCCTGAAGATGAAAGCACACCTAAGTATATAAAATATTTATTTGATAAAGGTGCTCCAGCAGATTTTGTTTTAATAGGTGCTACGACTAAAGAGCCATCGGAAATAAATCCAGCATTAAGATCAAGATGTACAGAGGTTTATTTTGAACCATTAGCTGCCAATGACATAGAAAATATCGTAGTTAATGCTGCTTCTAAATTAGAAGTTGAAATAGAAGATGGAGTTGCACAAACTATTGGAAGATATACGATAGAAGGAAGAAAAGCTATAAATATTTTAGCTGATGCTTATGGATATGTATTGCATAATAGTGAATTGGTGGAAGGGTCTAAAGTTAGAATTGATATGAAAGATTTATTAGAAGTTATATCTATAAGTAGAATGTTCCCATATGAGGAATTAGATAAAGATGTTAAACCTGAAGTGGGACACATATATGGACTTGGGGTATCAGGATATATAGGATCAACTATAGAGATAGAAACATCAGTATTTGAGTCTAAAGAAAAAGGTAAAGGGCAGGTAAGGTTTAATGATACTGCTGGAAGTATGGCTAAGGATTCAGTATTTAATGCTGCATCAGTAATAAGAAAAACAACTAACAAAGATATTAAAGATTATGATATACATGTAAATATAGTAGGTGGAGGTAAAATCGATGGACCATCAGCCGGTGCTGCTATAACTGTATGTATAATTAGTTCGCTTTTAGATAAACCTTTAAGGCAGGATATTGCAGTAACAGGTGAGATATCATTAAGAGGAATTATAAAACCAGTAGGCGGTATATTTGAAAAGATTTATGGTGCAAGAAGAAAAGGAATTAAGCTAGTTATACTTCCTAGTGATAATGAAAAAGAAGTACCTACTGGTCTTAAAGATATTGCAACAAAAACTGCGTCAACCATTGAAGAATTAATGAAATTAGTATTTGCATTAACATAAAGTTACTGTTCATTAACATAAAGTTACTATTAAATATAAAATAAACTATAATTAATGGCCCTAAAAATGCAGCACCTTCGGTGCTGCATTTTTAGCAGGGCATAAAAGATTAATTTAGGAGAGATAGATAATGGATACACCTCTTAGAAGTTTACCGTATAACTTAGAAGCAGAACAATCAGTAATAGGATCAATGCTTATAGATAAAACCGCAATATCAAGAGTAGTGGAGGTTTTAAAAAGCGATGATTTTTACAGGGATTCACATAAAGTTATATTTAGCGCAATATATGAATTATATCAAAAAGACACACCTATTGACATGATTACATTACTCGAACATTTACGTTCAGCTGAAAAATTAGAGGCTTCAGGGGGGATTACTTATATTTCAGAGATAAGTAACTCAATACCCTCAACAGCTAATTTAAGTTCGTACATAAAAATTGTAGAAGATAAATCTACTTTAAGAAAACTTATTAAATCTTCTACTGAGATTATAGAAAATTGTTATAATAAGCAAGATGACGTAGAGGCAGTAATGGATCTTGCAGAGCAAAAAGTATTTAACATATCACAGAAAAAAAATGCAGGGGACTTTGAACCGATGAATACAGTGCTTGAGAGAGGTTTCCTAGAAATAGAAAGAATCTTTAATAATAAAGGTGAAACAACTGGTATATCAAGTGGATTCCCAGAACTTGATGATAAAACAGCTGGATTTCAAAAGGGTGACATGATTCTTATTGCAGCAAGGCCATCTATGGGTAAAACTACATTTGCACTTAATCTTGCTGAGTATGCGGCTCTTAGGCAGGGGAAAAGTGTAGCTGTATTTTCTCTGGAAATGTCAAAAGAACAACTTTCCTATAAGTTATTATGTTCAGAAGCAAATGTTGATATGTCAAAGCTTAGACATGGTGATTTAGAAGATAGAGATTGGGAAAATATAGCGAAAGCATCTGGACCATTAGCTGCTGCTAAAATATTCATTGATGATACAGCGGGAACTTCTGTCATGGATATGCGTTCAAAGTGTAGAAAATTAAAAATGGAACATGGAATTGATATGATAGTAATAGATTATCTTCAACTTATGACTGGTAGCAATACAGAAAGTAGACAACAGGAAGTATCAGAAATATCAAGATCTATTAAAGCCCTTGCAAAAGAGATGCAGTGTCCAGTTATAGCATTATCACAGCTGTCACGTGCGCCAGAGCAAAGAACTGACCACAGGCCTATGCTATCTGACCTTAGAGAGTCAGGATCTATTGAGCAGGATGCTGATCTTGTTATGTTCTTATATAGAGATGAATATTATAATGAGGAAACGGAAGATAAAAACGTAGCAGAACTTATAATAGCAAAACAAAGAAATGGTCCTATAGGAACAGTAAAACTTGCATGGATAGGTCAATTCAGTAAATTTGCAAGACTTGATGTAATTCATAGAGACTAATAAATTACTTTAGTGGATAAATATATTACAGAAGATGGTTTAAGTAAGTATAATTAATTATTATAGGATAACAAAATTTAATAAGTTTTGTTATCCTATTTTTATTCGTGCATGTGTATGCATAGTAAGAAAAAGGTCGTCATCATGGGTATTTTATTAAGTGGGTTTTCTTTAATATATTTATATATGTATACATTTGTAAATATACATATATATATTTACAGGTATAAAAATAAATAATTATATGTATATTTATAAATATTTGCAAATAAAGAAATTAAAAGAAGGATATCAACCTAAAATATAGAATATATAACAAGAAAGAACAATTAGAAAAATTTAGGAGGAAAAAATAATGAACTTAACAGAAATATCAAAAAAATACCCCGTATTAAATAAAGTATTGGCATCAGTATTAACTGTAGATATAGGAAATACATTTACAAAAACGAGTACAAATGTAACTTTTGCTAGTCGAGTATCAGCGGTAAGCAAACATGGGTCAAGAGCTACAGGAATAAGTAATATTATTTGGAATGGTAAGTTATTTACTGTAGGAAATAAGGAAGGTAAACTAAATATGGAACCTAACAAATATATGTCAGACCATTATAAGTTAAACCTACTTAATGCCATTGCACTAAGTTTTAAGGGTGAAACTAATATAAAGGTAAGACTTGCAGTGGGACTTCCTGCAGAATATTATATAGATCATAGTGTTCCACTAAAAAATGAAATCAAGAAGATGGAGAAGCAATCTATAACTATAAATAATGTAACATATGATATAGAAATTATAGATGTACAAGTATTTAAGCAAGGGGGCACATTAAGTGCTGAAACTATGGAAACATTCACTTACCCAATGTTGCTTCTTGATTTTGGTGGTGGCACTTTAGATGTTTCTCACTGGAAATATGAAAAAGATGAGTTTGGTAACAAGGTTCTTGGAATGACTAAGGCTAGTAGCTTTGCACAACATGGGTTTGAGCCAACAATAGAAGCGCTTCTTACTAAGTTTAACTCAGCTGAAGGGTCTGATGGTAATTATGATATATCAGATGCTATTGAATTTTTAGAAGACAATGAATTACCATTTGGAGAAGCTAGTATTATTCAAGATATTAAAGACTTAGTGTTAAGACCTTATGTAGAGAAAGCTATAAGTTCAATTAATAGTTCTTTTAAACCAAATACTTGCAAGGATATAAGAATAATAGGTGGACCAGCTGCGTTATTATTAGATTATTTACAAAGCGAGTTTAAAAAAACTGAGCCAAAATTAATAGAAGATAAGAATCCTCAATGTGCTAACGCTATACTATTTGCTGAAAGATATAAAGAACTTTTGGTGCTTGAATACTTGGATGGAAATAAAGAAGTTGCTGCAACCACTGATGAGAGGCAATAATCATGGGTGCACTCCGTAAAACTGTATCATCAAATTTAGGAGATGAGACAGACAAAGATTTAATTAATTATGTGAGTAGTATGGAGAAAAAAGGTATTAATAATTCCAAACTTATTAAGCAGGCTCTAAGGTTTTATAGGGATTACGGCGATAAAGTTAAAAAACTAGATACAGTAGATATCGCAAATATTTTAGATAATCCTGAGGTAAAAGAATATATAGGTAATATAGTGGGGGATCTTTTTAAAAATGCTATGCCGGGTTCTAATTTGAAAACTAGTGATTCGGTTAATGTTAAAAAAGTAAAAGAGCAACAACAAAGCGACATAGATTCTGTTGAAAGTGAGTATATGAAAAGGCTTAATTGCGTAAAAGATATGTCTTTATAGATATGAGTGACGTAAAAGTCACTCTTTTTTACTGTGTAAGTTATCTTATTAAAAAACTCTTGTTTCGTACATATAGTAAAGTATTGACACATATGATAGAATATAAATGAGAGATTTCAAATAATATAAAAAAGGGTGATTTAATGTTCTGTCATAATTGTAATTCTCAAAATGATGATGGATCTAATTTTTGTAAAATTTGTGGTATTAACTTATTGATTCAAACAAATATGAATCAGGAACGAAATATTAGCTCAAAAAACTGGCTAATTACTTTATTGTTGTGTATTTTTTTTGGCACAGTCGGTATTCATAGGTTTTATGTAGGTAAAATTGGTACAGGGGTTTTAATGATTTTAACTTTTGGTGGTTTTGGAATATGGGTGTTAATTGATTTAATTTTGATTGTTACAAATGCATTTACTGATGCAAATGGATTAAAGCTTAACAAGAATCTGTATCGTTATTAGATAAATGAAATAGTTAGAAGTTCTTAATATATGCTGAAATAGCTCAGTTGGTAGAGTGACGCACTCGTAACGCGTAGGTCGAGGGTTCGATCCCCTTTTTCAGCTCCAATTGTGAAGTAAATAAAAATAAGTGTATCAAGATGATTTTTAGATCATCTTGATACACTTATTTTTTATTGTTTATACATACAAACATCTAATAATTATATTTAAGGGCTAGGAATATTATTTTGCGTATCTTCATTTTTTTAATATTTTTTTTTATGAATACTGTGATTTCAGGGAGTAATTAATTGAATAGTACAACTATTATTATATAAGAAAAATGATTTTGAATAAAAGATAAATCCACCTATAATTAATCATCAAGCATATTATAAGGTATAAATTTTGAGTTATTCATATACAAGTATTATATATATATATTTAACATATATATAGTAATGGAAGTTGATTAAGATGAAATATTATTGGTAATAATACTAGTAGATATGAAAATAAGAAGTTAAAAGGTTAATATTTAAGCACTTGAAGTGTAATTATATATAAGGTGAGGTTGGATTTATATGAAAAAGATAAAAGTTAAGGTTGGAATAGATAAAAGTAAATTAATAAAAAGTGGTAAAAAATTAGTTGCTTGTGGTAAGAATTTTTAAGCAGATGTATAGAGGGTCAAAATTATTAAAATAATAGCAAGTTAGAAAAGTAGTTAAGGTTTAATCTTAACTACTTTTTTGTGAGCGTTTATTTAAGAATAATCTTGTAAAAACTTTCTAAAGAGTTTGATAAATCTTCACGTATTCGTACATGAATTAATTCATGTTTAGAGCTTTCTATTTTTTTCTACCTTTTTATACAATTATCACCTCGTAAATTTTGTGTTACATAAAATAAGCCTATGGATAATCATAAGTAGTATAAAAGGTTTAGTATATAACATCATGTTAAATTATAAGCATATAAAAAATCATTATTTTATGTTACAATGATGTAAATAAAAGCAAAAATATGTAATAAGAAGCAAACATGTAATAGAAAAAAATTAGTAAAACAAGTGTATTTAAGCTTGTCCTACTAATTTTTTCATTGAAAATAAATTTTATTGATGTTTACAAACCAATTAAAGATCTAATAGTATCTATAATTGGAGTTATTATATTTAGTAAGATGGTAAGAATATCTGTTAATACAGGAACAGTAATACCTACTTGTTGAAGCACATATATTAAAAGAAATATACCAAGTGCTATACTTAATATCCTTCCAATCATTTTAAATACAGAAATACCAAGATAAGCAAGCAATAAGGCTAATGCAAACATAATAATGGTATTAAGATTAATATTAGAAAAATCAACGTTCATGTGAACACCTCCATTATTATCAAAATTATAACTTATGCTGTATAGTTTAGCAAAGGTAAAATATTCTGGAAATCATAGGAAATTTATATTTGTTTATAATTTTAAACATTAGATCTAAACATTTATTAAATCATCTCCTGTGGAGCTGCAGTATTAAAAAAGGTAAGCTATAAAACAATTAGTTTAATTTATAAACAATTAATGATGTATAATTTAAAGTGGTATTAAAGTTATGTGATTTATTTTATATGTGTAGAAGTATTAGCCACTTGTACCATCATAACGTATTATATAGTACATTTATTACAATATAAGGAGATAAATATGGAAATGAAAAAGATAAGTGAAATAAAAAAGGGTGATAGGATTGAAGGATTTTTTGTTATAAAGTCCGTTGATGCAAAGGTTTCTAATAATAGTAATACAAATAAATATTTGGATTTTAATTTAGGAGATGCTTCAGGTGATATAAATGCAAAACTTTGGGAGTGCAATGATGAATTAGAAAATAAGTTCAAACAAAGCATATTAGTTAAAATTAAGGGAACTGTAAATGAGTGGAGAGGAAAACTTCAATTAAAAATTGAAGCAATAAGATTAACTGAGGAAAAAGATAACGTAAATATTTGTGATTATGTTGCTGTAGCACCTTATTTACCAGAAAAAATGTATGATGATGTTTTAAACTACTTATCTAAAATTAAAAATACAGATATTCAAAATATAGTTACTAATATTTTAACTTATAATGAAGAGAAATTAATGCATTACCCGGCCGCTAAGTCTAATCACCATGCTATAAGATCAGGGCTCCTATATCATACAACGACCATGCTTAAGGCAGGAGAAAAATTAAGCGAGATTTATACTTTTCTAAATACAGATTTATTATATGCAGGTATAATACTTCATGATATTGGGAAAATATATGAGATGAATGCTAGTGAACTTGGAATTGTAAGTGAGTATTCTGTTGAAGGTCAACTTTTAGGACATATAGTACAAGGGGTTAAGATGATAGAAACAGCAAGCATTGAGGTTAAAGCAGATAAAGAAGTAACAATGTTATTAGAACATATGGTACTAGCGCATCATTATGAAGCGGAATATGGAAGTCCTAAAAAACCAATGATACCAGAAGCAGAGATGTTACATCATTTAGACATAATGGACGCAAGAATGTATGATATGAATAAAGCTGTAGGGGATACAAAAGAAGGTAAGTTTTCAGAAAGGATAAGATCCTTAGATAATATAAGTATTTATAATAGTTTTCTTAAGAAATAGGCAAAAATATTTTAATAAACTTGATAAACTTTGAAAAATTGAAAAGTATAGTAGATCGGTTTGTAATTACCTAATATAAAAATACACTTATTCAATAAATGCGAATAAGTGCATTTTTTATTTTAAATTTGATGATAGAGTACTTTAGTAAAAACATACACGAACTATTATCAAAAATAGATTACTAATATTCGTATTTTATATTGACTGATTAATATTGCTCTGCTAATATTAAAGAGTATGGCAACCATTAATAATTTTTATTCTCTACGGAGTAATATAAGGAGGCTTATGAAATGAAAAAAAATTACGATGTAATTATTGTAGGAGCCGGTCCAGCAGGAATATTTACCGCACTGGAAATTGCTAATAAAAAGCCTGAACTCAGCGTACTTATAGTTGATAAAGGAAGAAATATAGAGAAAAGAAAATGTCCAGCGAGGATCAATGGCAAATGTGTTAAATGTAATCCTTGTGGAATAACATATGGATGGGCTGGAGCTGGAGCTTTTTCAGATGGTAAGCTTTCGTTAAGCCCAGAAGTTGGAGGAAGACTTCTAGAATATTTTTCTGAAGATGAATCAAAAAAGTTAATAAAGTATTGTGACGATATATATATAAAATTTGGAGCGAATAAAAAGGTATATGGACTTAATAGTGATAAAGTAGAGGATGTTAAATATGAAGCAAGCAAACACAATATTCGTCTTGTTGAGTGCCCAGTTAGGCATTTAGGAACAGAACTTGCATATGAGGTTTTAAAATCTATGTATCATCACTTAATAGATAATACAAATACAGAATTTGTTGAACTTAGTGAAGTAGAAGAGATAATAATTGAGGACAATAAAGCTACTGGAGTATTATTAAAGAATAAAGACGGTGTATTTAAGGTTAATGCGAAGTATGTTGTAGCAGCACCAGGTAGGGGTGGGGCTGAGTGGATTGCAAAAGAAGCTAAAAAACATGGTATAAAGGTCACTAATAATGCAGTAGATATTGGGGTAAGAGTTGAGGTGCCTAACTCTGTTATGGATCATCTAACAAAGGACTTATATGAGGCGAAATTAGTTTATTATTCTGATACCTTTGGTAATAAGGTTAGAACCTTCTGTATGAATCCAGGTGGAGTAGTTTCAGCAGAGTATTATGATGATAATACCATTGCAGTTGTAAATGGTCATAGTTATTCAGATCAAAAACTTAGAACAGGCAATACAAACTTTGCAATGCTTGTATCTACTAGTTTTACAGAGCCGTTTAATCAACCTATTGGTTATGGGAAATATATAGCTCAGCTAGGCAACATGTTAACTGGTGGGGGGATAATGGTTCAAAGACTCGGGGATTTACTAAAGGGAAGAAGAACAGATGTTAATAGATTAAGTAAGTCAACTACATTGCCTACCCTAAAATCAGCAGTACCAGGTGATTTAAGTTTTGTATTACCACAAAGACATTTAACTTCTATTGTAGAAGCATTAAAAGCCTTTGACAAGATAGCACCAGGTTTATATAGCAAAAATACATTATTGTATGGTGTGGAAGTTAAGTTCTATTCTAGTAAATTTAGTACTAATGATAAATTTGAAACAGCGATTAACAATTTGTATACTATAGGGGATGGGGCAGGAATAACTAGAGGGTTAATGCAGGCATCTGTAACTGGAGTAATAGTGGCAAGAGATATAATTACAAAGGAAGATTAAAATTACAGCATCGAAGATGATGATTACAACACCTCCGATGATGATTACAGCATCGAAGATGATGATTAATTTAAATAATTGGTTATATGAATGTTTAAAGTGTATAATTCAAATATAAAGTAAACATAATAGGCAATAAAGCTTGAGCGCCAAAGAATCTAAGAAATTTATTGTGAATTGAAGAAAGCGAGGAATTTATATGTCAGCATTTATTGTTTTAGGGGCCCAGTGGGGTGATGAAGGTAAAGGTAAGATGACAGATTATCTTGCTGAGGGAGCAGACGTTGTAGTCAGGTTCCAAGGCGGAAATAATGCAGGTCACACAGTAGTTGTAGGAGACAAGGAATACAAACTTCACTTAATACCATCAGGAATACTATATAAAGATAAATTAAATGTAATAGGTAATGGTGTAGTTGTAGATCCAGAGGCTTTATTTAAAGAAATGGACTATTTACAAAATTTAGGAGAAAGCATAACGCCTGAAAGATTAATGATTAGTGATAGATCACAGGTTATAATGCCTTATCATAAAGAGTTAGATAATTTATATGAGATAGCAAGAGGTAAAAATGACATTGGAACTACCAAAAAAGGCATAGGCCCTTGTTATACTGACAAGTTTGAACGAAGTGGAATCAGAGTTTGTGACTTGATGAAAAAAGATGTTCTAAAAGAAAAACTTAAAACTAATTTAAAAATCAAGAATGATATAATAACGAAAGTTTTGGGTGGAAAATCTTTAGATTTTGACACTATATATACACAGTACTTAGATTATGCAGAGAGGATGAGACCATATGTCAAAGATATATCGGTTAAAGTTTTTGACGCAATAAAGTCAGGAAAAGATGTTTTATTTGAAGGAGCACAAGGTACGCTACTTGATATAGATTATGGTTCATACCCTTTTGTAACTTCATCAAACACTATTGCAGGTGGAGTTTGTGTTGGGGCAGGAATAGGACCTACTATGATTACAAGCGTTGTAGGGGTAGCTAAGGCTTATACTACAAGAGTAGGAAAAGGACCATTTCCAACAGAACTTGAGGATGAAACAGGAGAATGGATTCGCGAAAAAGGTTTTGAGTTTGGTGTAACAACAGGCAGAGCAAGAAGATGTGGTTGGCTTGACCTTGTTATATTAAAATCGGCAGCAAGAGTTTCTGGAATCACAAGCTTTGCTGTAACCAAAATAGATACATTAGCAGGACTTGAAAAAATTAAGATTTGTGTAGGATATAAATTTGAGGGCAGTATGATAGACTATTTCCCAGCAAGCCTTGAGGATTTAGCTATGTGCGTGCCAGTATATGAAGAATTTAATGGTTGGGATGTAAGTATAGCAGATGCAAGAAGTTATGAAGAACTTCCTGAAAATGCAAAAATATACTTAAAGAGAATAGAAGAGTTTACAGGTGTTAAGGTTTCAATAGTTTCAGTAGGGCCTAAAAGAGATCAAACAATGGTATTAACTGAAATATAGTAAATATATATTTATATCTACATATTGTATAAAGTTTATTTAAAACTTATGTATGTTTATTATATTATAGGAAAATATAAATAATATAGAAAACATATATGAGGTATACAAATTGGTACTAAAGATTAAAAAAGTGCGTACTAGTAAAGTTTAAGTATATAGAATACAATGATAATTATAGTTAGTGAATATTTTTATTTATTAATTAATCAAATTCTGATATAATTATTTCAAATTAAAATAAAGCGAGGTATATAATATGAAAATAACTAAGGATATGACAATAGGAGAAGTTGTAAGACAAAAACCAGAATCAGTACAAATATTAATGAACTTTGGAATGGGTTGCGTTGGATGCCCTTCAGCACAAGCTGAAACATTAGAAGAAGCTTCAATGGTCCATGGTCTTAATTTAGAAGAATTAATGACTGCAATAAACGCATAAAAAATTAAGACACTTAGCAAATGCTAAGTGTCTTGTTTTTTAAGTTCTTCTTATTTTTTTAATAGCCAATATAACAGGAATGGTAATTACAGTAGCTATGATGGCTTCTGGAACACCGTTTATTATAGCAATGCTATAAATAGTTTTTGCAGCAATGGAAGGATCTATGCCCTTAGAAACGGCAAATTTAGCTGCATATAAAATATATACCATAGTTAGAACCCCAAAGGTGTTAGTTAAAGAACCAATTACGGTTGCAAGTCCAATTCTTAGATTTTCATTTTTACCAAAGCTTAGTTTATAAACATAGTATGAAGTAAAACCAATAAGAACCCTTGGTAATACAGATACTAAAGGGTTTATAAACGCGAAAGATAGTATATTGGGGGCAGTTATGTTTTGTATAATACTAAAAATACCAAATATTAAACCAATGGTCATTCCAACTATAGGGCCACCTATAATTGAACCTATAATGACCGGAATGTGCATTATAGTAGCTTTGGCACCAGGAAGTGGAATAAAACCATATCCAGTTAACCCAAGTACTACGCAAACCGCTGATAGCATACCAATAGTTGTAAGTTCACTTGTTTTTATTCTTTTTAGTTTAATAGAATTATTATTAATCATGTGTTCCCTCCGCTCTTATTCCATAAGGATATAAGTCGACCTATTCATAATCCTTATTTATAGTTCAGTTTCATAATGAATACTGACAACAATATTTTATCACTTTTTTTATAATAATTACATAGATAAATAAAAAATTATCAAACTTTATATTTATAGTAGTATATTAGTGAATATTTAAGTGATTTTATTTGATATAATTTAAGGACAAAGAAAATTGGTAATCATAAAATTAGTAGATATTATGTACTCATAAAAAATATAGGAGTGATAACATGAGTAAAATTCCAGTAGTTACTGGCAGAGAGTATAATGTTCATTATTATGAAGTAGATATACAAAAAAGAGTTTTGATTACAAGCATAATGAATTATCTAGGAGATATGGCAATGTACCAAAGTGAAACTTTGGGAGTTGGAATAGACTACCTTAAAGATAACAAAATGGCCTGGGTCTTATATAAATGGGACATAACAATGGAGTCATACCCACTACTTAATGAGACTATAAGGGTGGAGACCTTTGCACATTCTTTTAAAAAATTTTATGCAGATAGAAAATATGATATCTTTGATGGTAAAGGAGATAAAATAGGACATGCTGATTCAGTTTGGATTTTAATAAATACAGATAGAAGAAGACCAATAAGAGTTACAAAAGATATGTATGAAGTTTATGGTATAGAGGATAGTCCGAACACTTTAATAAACATTGAGAATATATTATCAATAAATGAAGTAGATAGTGAGAAAAGTTTCCAGGTAAGATATAGTGATATTGATACAAATATGCATGTAAACAATGTTAAATATGCAGCATGGGCAATAGAGACAATACCTGAGGAGATTATATTAAATAAAGAACTTAAAAATATTAAAGTAACCTACATCAAGGAAACAAAATACGGTGAAGTTATAAAAGTAAGCACGCAGGTGATAAAAGAAGTTGATAAAACGATATGTAGACATAGAATAGTAAACGAAGAAGGAATTGAACTGACTCTTTTAGAAAGTATCTGGGTATAGTAGACAAATAGATTATCTTATATATTGTTAATGAAAAGGATAGATTGCTCAGATTTCTTTCACTTCACCATGTAATTCTAAAATTTATATTATTTACATATGCTAAAAATCACAAACTCGCTTTCGCTCAAACATGTGATTTTCTCCACGCATCTGTAAATAAAACAAATTAGAATTACTATGGTTTGTTAAATGAATCCTACGCAATCTATCCTTTTGTTAATATAATATAAGAAAAAATACAAAAGTGCTAGGTTGATAATATTAACGATAGAGTATGTTTAGGGAAAATGAAAAATCTAAGTCATTCTGTTTAGAGGTTAGGTATGTTAATTGGATAAATCATATATTTTTCTTATATTATGCTAACAAAAGTATAGGTTGATAAGAATGCATTTGAATGTGCCTTAGCAATTCTTAATTAACTTTATGGAAAGATGCGTTAAGAAAAGTGCTTGTTTGAGCGTTAGCGAGTTTGCACTTTTTAGTATCTTACAATAAAGTTAATTTAGAATTACTTGGCTAAGTGAAGCATTCAAGCAACCTATACTTTTAGTTATAGCATAATATAAGAAAACACTAAGACTATCTTTTGGAAGCATTTTTGCCTGCGACAGCACCAGAACTCCACGCCCATTGAAGGTTAAAACCACCGCAATCACCATCAACATCTAATATTTCACCTGAAAAGAATAGGCCCTTTATAATGTTAGATTCTAGAGTTTGAGGATTAATTTCTTTTGTATTTATGCCTCCTGCAGTGACTTGAGCATTTGAAAAAGAATTAGTGCCTGATACTTCAAATTGCCAATGTTTAAGCAAATCATAAATAGCTTTTTTTTCTATTTGATCCAAGTCGTAGCAAGGTTTGTGCATATCTTCTATTTTGGCTTCTTTTAAAACTATTGGAATCATTTTCTTGTGAATTATACCGATAAATGAATCACAAAGGTCGCGACTTTCAAATAATGACCAATGTTTGCTTAAAAATTGTGGTAAATCTTCGCGGCTGATATGTGGTAACATATCAATTTTTAAAGAAACTTTATTCTTTTTTGATAAGCCATAAGCTGCAGTTCTACTAAGTTGAAGTATTGGAGGTCCAGAAATACCGTAGTCCGTAAAGAGTATTTCTCCAAATTCCTTTTGAATACATAAACCATTTATAAATATTTCTCCATAACCATCAAATTTTACTCCAGATAAAGCTTTTAATCTACTATAGTTTAATTTAAGCTGTACAAGGGCAGGTAATTGAGGAAGTACATTGTGACCCAATTGTCTTGCCAATGTATAGCCGGAGCCGTCAGAACCTGTTTTAGGGGCACATTTGCCACCGGTTGCAATAATCAACCTGTCACATTCATATATACTATTATCGGAGCTGGAAATTCTAAAACCATTCTTAGTTTTATTGATTTCCTTAGCTTTAGTGTTTGTATAGACAGGAATATTTTTTTCGTCTAGAGCAAACCTTAATATATCAAGAACTGATGAGGCTTGCATTGACATAGGAAACATTTTACCTCCATCTACGGTCACCAAAGGTATGCCCAAAGAGGCGAAAAAAGCTATAGTATCCGATGAAGAAAAAGAATTTAGGGTGTTTGTAAAGAAACCAGGGTTATCACTATGGTATCTATCATTATTTATATGATCATTACTAATGTTACATCTACCGTTACCGGTAGTTAATATTTTTTTGCCAATTCTGTCGCTTCCTTCAATTATCGCTACATCTATACCAAAATCCTTGGCTATAAGAGCAGCTGTTAGACCGGAAGCGCCTCCGCCAACTATTATAAGAGAATGTTTCAAAAAAATCTCTCCCTTCGAGAAAAAATTATGTTTATAAAATATAAATTGTTTGATTATAATTTTACCCTAAAATGATTAAGATGAACATGAATTTTATATAAATCATTTAATATGTCCATAAATTTAGTAATGAATAGGAATATATCAAAAAAAACTATAATTTTTATTTGTGGGTTAAACCGTTGGAACCACTAGAGTTAAGCAGCATATTAAAAAAAAAGAATGAAAAAAACAAGAAAACATGTTGACACACTAAGATAAATTGGGTATTATAGTCTATGTCGGGTTGCGAGACCCAACTACATAATTAATAAAGTGACAACGACTATGGCTCCTTGGTCAAGCGGTTAAGACACCACCCTTTCACGGTGGTAACAGGGGTTCAATTCCCCTAGGAGTCACCACTAAAACATATATGGGAGCATAGCTCAGCTGGGAGAGCATCTGCCTTACAAGCAGAGGGTCACAGGTTCGAACCCTGTTGTTCCCACCATATATGGCTCAGTAGCTCAGTTGGTTAGAGTGCTGCCCTGTCACGGCAGAGGTCGAGGGTCCGAGTCCCTTCTGAGTCGCCATTTTCATTAGCTAGCATGGCTCAACGGTAGAGCAGCTGACTTGTAATCAGCAGGTTGTAGGTTCAATTCCTATTGCTAGCTCCATTTAAAACTTAATAAGGCTCCTTGGTCAAGCGGTTAAGACACCACCCTTTCACGGTGGTAACAGGGGTTCAATTCCCCTAGGAGTCACCAACAAAACATATATGGGAGCATAGCTCAGCTGGGAGAGCATCTGCCTTACAAGCAGAGGGTCACAGGTTCGAACCCTGTTGTTCCCACCATATATGGCTCAGTAGCTCAGTTGGTTAGAGTGCTGCCCTGTCACGGCAGAGGTCGAGGGTCCGAGTCCCTTCTGAGTCGCCATATTTTTGCTAGCATGGCTCAACGGTAGAGCAGCTGACTTGTAATCAGCAGGTTGTAGGTTCGATTCCTATTGCTAGCTTCAGAAAAGTACTAAACATTTGTTTAGTACTTTTTTTGATTTGATAAAAGATTATTATAGTATATGAACATTCCAAAAGAAAGATGGTTTAATAATAGAAAGTACATATTACCATAAAAGCATTTATGGTAATATGTACTTTGTTATTAATTAATAATGTTTAGATTTATTTAAATTTTTCTTTATTCTTATATCATCCCCAAAAAATTTACAAAGTGTAAAATTGCCCATTAATCTAGAAGTTATTCTTTCAGAATAGGTTTTAAGTAAGCTCTCAAGAGTTAAATTAGTGGAAACTAACATTTTTTTTTGTTTTAATAATTTAGTGTTAAGTAAGTTAAACATTTCAGCTTTATTAAAATCTGAAAGTTGCTCAGTACCTAAATCGTCAATAATAAGTAAGTCACAATCTATTAGTAATTCTTCTAAAGAACTATTGTTATTAAACCTAATATCTTTTAAGGCCCTTATTAATTCCTCGGCAGTCCTATACACTACAAAAGAACCTTTATCAATTAATTCTTTTGTAATGCAATGAGACAGAAAAGTTTTTCCTGTTCCAGAACTTCCATAAAACAACAGGTTTTCATCACTTGTATGGAAGTTTTTTAAAAAGTTCATAGATTTAGATAGAATTTTTTCCATATTCTTTTTTGGTGACTCTGATTGGAGTTCACTTTTTCTAGAAGGATAATAATCTAATTTAAAATTATCAAAATTATGAGTTTTTAGCATGTTTTTTAATTCAGATCCAGTATAATAAACATCAACAACCTTTTGTTTGAAGCAAGAACATTTAGTGTTTCCAATAAATCCAGTGTCGCGGCATTTATTACATCTATAATGTAAATTCAAGTATTCCATGTCAAATCCATTAGAGACTAATAGTTCAGATTTTTTTACTCTTAGATCCATTATTTTTTCTTTTAAATTATGTAAATACCCTTCTCTATTATCAATACTCTTCAATGCACTAATGGATAACTCAATACATAACCTACCTATTTTTCGATCTATTTCAATAATTTCAGGATGCGTTTTTTCTATATGAATTTTTCTGTTTCTATAGTCAGATTCTTCTTTTTGTCTTATTTCATCATACATACCTAATATTTTGGTCTGATATCCTTTAATCATTTTTATCCCATCCTAGTAGTTTTTTTTCTAGTTCATCAAAATCATAAGCTCTTTGTTCATAATCATTAAAACTACCTTTAGCAGGTTTACCACCAGCAGTATTGCGTTTGCTAGTAATCGCATGTTTTTTATCTTTCTTTTCTATATCCTCTAAGGAGTTTATGCCATCTTTAAACCAACTATTTAGAATTCCATCAATATATTTAAAATCGGCTCTGCTAAGTCTATCAAAACAAATATCACAAGCTTTAAATATAATTTCTAGAGAAAATTTATAAACATTTAGCCATTTATCTAGTATTTGCTCTTGAGGTTTCATTATATCAGGAGCTTTAATCCCTAAATAATTTAATATTTTTCTAATATTTATCCATTTATCTTCGTGTTTCTTTATATAAGATTGGGCGTCTTCAATATTTTTAATATCCGCATCATGCCATGCAATGGCAATGGTTTCAATGTACCTATAATCAACTTTACCTTTTGACACGCAATATTGAATTAATAGAAGTATTAATTCTGGGGGGAAATTATAATCTTTTTGCCAACTTAGGTACATTGTCATTTCTTTTGGTGACAATGGTTTGGCTAATAGTTTTTCAATATCCTGTAGCATGCCTTTTATTGAAGAGTTGTTTAATTCCTTGAGTAAATTTATATTTTGTATATTCTCATCTGGAACATCTAACAGGTCTAAAAATTCAATATTAAAATTACCCATATTATCAATGGGAGTCATTTTAATTATGTTTTCATCGTTCCAGTAGCTCCAAGCATTAACAACATCAGTTTCTAGAAGTCCGAGTGTATTTGCTATTACTGAAGAAGTAGCACCTATTTCTCCAGAAGTACAATATTTTAGTCCGAGAAGATAAACTTTAACAAATTCTCCTCTAGCTTTAGGCATAAACTTATCTATAAAAATATTACTCACAGGAGTATATTTATAATTTTCATTTTTAAACATGAAAGTGCTCATAAAGTCACTACCTTCCTTTTTATATTTTAAAATTATTATTTTAACATCTAAAATTAAGTTTATCTATATAGCGTAAACAATAAAGTATACACTACATTTTAGTCTATAAAAATTTTATTATTCAACCTATAGTATACCATATAGTTAAAAATATAAATAAAAGAATATTTAAATATTGTTTAATATGTGGTAAAAAAGGGTATATTAAGTAAATGTTATAGGAGGTATAATATTGAATACTTTAAGACGAAACAAAAGTGTTATTTTTGTGTTACTTACAACAATGATACTTACTACTACAATTTTATATTTTAATGTATACAAATTTTATGGATATAAAGTTTCCAGAGGAGGAAATACTATTACTTTTGTAAAAAGTAGGATAGACTTTAATAAAACATATAGGGAGTTTAAAAGTGAGCTCAAATCGAAATATAGTAACGCTACAATAATAGAAGATTTTACTTTAACTAAAGTAAAAGTGGATGATGCTGATAGTTTTATGAATAATGATGAACTCAAAAAAGTTATGTTAAAAAAATTTAATATAGTAGTTGATGCATTTTTAATGAAATCGGATAATAGAAAAGTTGCAGATGTAACATCTGAAAAGCAAGGGAAAGCAATTCTTAATTCTATGCAAGATGATTATAAGAGAGCAAAATTAACTAAAACTTTAAAAACAAATGTAGAAAATAAAATTAGTTATGAACCAGTTAAAGTTAAAATAGGAAGTTTGCATGAAAACTCAGAAATTATTAGTGAAATAGCACAATATAACATCAAAGATAAAACACCATTAATAACGGTTAAAGAAGTAAACAGTGGAATAAAAAAAATCAAAATACTTCAATCTGAATCAATAACTAGTCCATCAAGAGGCCATATAAGTTCAGGGTTTGGAACACGATGGGGAAAAATGCATAAAGGAATTGATATAGCCGCAAATTTTGGGGAATCAATAGATGCCGTATTAGATGGCACTATTACTTATTCAGCGTGGGAAGATGGATATGGTAATGTAATAAAGATTAATAATGGTTGTGGCATAGAAACCATGTATGCACATTGTAGTGTTATTGTTGTGAAAAAAGGTGATATAGTAAAGGAAGGCATGAAAATAGGAGAGGTAGGAAGCACGGGGCATAGTACAGGTCCACATCTGCATTTTGAACTAAGAGTGAATGGAGAACCTAAAAATCCTGAAAAATATATAAGGTGAAAATAAATATATGAATAAAATTATATTAAAAGTGAAAAATACTTTATAAAGGGGTGAGTTTATGCCATATAAAGAAATGAGTACACCAGCTAAGAAAAAGGATAATAAATCTAAAAAGCCAGAGATTATTGAAGAATCTGATATGAAAAAGGAAAAACGTAAATCAGCAATAAGATTTGATGAATAATTAAACTTATTTAACAAGTGAAAGCGATAGTTAAGTTTAATAAAAGATGGATTATAAAGAGAGTATTTTATGCTCTCTTTATTTTTTTGGATGAAATATTATATAAAATTGTAACGTAGGTTACCGTAAGTTTATTTTATATACAGTATTATTGAGATATAGATTTGTAAATTAAACAATAAATATTGGAGGAATAATAATGAGCGCTTTTTTAGCACCAATCCACACGTGGATATTTAGTAAGATTTTATTGGCAGAAGATTTAGAGTCAAACTTAAAAAAAGTTTATATAGATAAATACGGTGATAATGCAAAGGATGTTATTGAAAAATCACTGGTTTATGGTAGTCCAATAGACACAAGCAAAAGCATCGAGGATATAATTGACGTATCTAATATTCATGGTTGGCTTCAGGATAAAATCAAAAAAGCTGAAACGAGAATAGCATTTATAATAACAGAAATGACTAAAAAAAATGAAACAGAAGCAGAGGTTATTGCACATGAATGTTTCGTGAAGCAAGGTGAAATCGTGGGAGAGATTTCAAGAGCAAAAGAAATGTCGAAAAATCCAGAAGATGTATTTAATGCACTTAATAATTACTTGTTAGAAGGTATGCCTTGTGATAGAGTAACAAGACCTATAAAATCTGAAGATGATATATTTGAATGGGAAACTACAAGTTGCATTCATAAAAGCTATTGGGAAACAGTAGAGGGAGATGTAAATATATTTTATAACCTTAGACATGAATGGATTAAAGCATTTGTTGAGAATTCAAATGGTGAATATACTTATAATTTCATTAGAAACTTAAAACATAATGGTATAATTGGGGTCAATCAAATTATAAGAAAGTAGGTATAAAGATGGACATAATACTTATTAATCTATTCATGGAATAGAAGTAGTGTTTTATACATTGTAATAATTTTTTGAAAATCAGAATTTTAAAGTTATATTAAAAACGCTTAATAGGCGTTTCTATTTTTTTGAGGATAAATTTTATGTTTTTTATCAATACTATATTATTATCATTATTTTTTTCTGAAAAGTGTTTCTAAAATCTACAAAGTATATATTTACTGTAAATGAAAATCCTAATATTCGAGAGGAGTGATGAATTTTGAGAAGTGTAAAGGGGCGACAATTAGGACAAGAAGAATGTGAAAAACTTAAGGATGGTCTAGACAGATATGTAAAAATCGAAGGTATAGAAAGTAAGTTAGTAAATATACCCACTATAGTTACAGGAATTAATGGTGATGGGACAATAAGGCAAGAAGAAATTCAGGCTTACGCATATGAGGTAGTTGATCAAAATAATAAAGTTATAGATTAACATTTAATTAGGGCACAGCGTATATAATCAAAGTTATAATAGTATAAAGTTTTATTTATGTGCCTTAATTTGTAATTTTATTAGCAGGTACCATAAAACACTTACTTACTTTACCTTTGGTGTAAATTTAGCACAAGCTATCCCAGATGATTGTTTTACTAATATGGAAGGTAAAGTTGCAGATTTAAAACCATAAAGTTTACATCCTTTAGGGTAAGCTGGATCCCAAGTAATATAGTAATATATGCATTTACAACAATTTATTTTTTTAATAACCATAAGAGCTCCTTTGATGAAATAATATTATGTAAGTTTAAAAATATTATTTCATTAATAATAGCATATTTTAGTGCATAAAAAAATAGATATAGTTTGTTTTAGACCTATATCTATATAGAAAATATAAAATTAACCACCAAGGGTTACATCTTGCTGATCATACCAATTTAAAGCGTTAGTTAAATGCTCAGATTTAAAATCAGGCCAAAGGTCATCTATAATATAAAAATCAGAATAAATGGACTGTATTGGTAAGAAACCACTAAGACGACGTCTACCACCCCAACGAATAATTAAATCTACTCTAGAAATATCTTTAGTTTTGATACAATTAATTATATTACTCCTTTTGCTACTTTTGTTTTGGTTGAGGTTACTAAGATCCCATTCCCACCCATAGTTTACTAGGAAATTTATTTTTATACCGCCTTTGCCAAAGGTTTTACGCGTAGTAAAAGGAAGTAACTCTTTTGGAAACATAGGTGAATCACAATTCCCTACTACTAATAAATCGGCATCCTGTGTACTTAAAAGCTTTACAGCATCTACGCAAGCGTTAACAAAAGCTTCTCTTTGCAGTGCTGGTCTTTTGGTATTATCTGTAGTAAAACCGTAATAAGTTATTTCTTTTACACCTGCATCTTTGCAAAGCTTATACAAAGATAGACCAGGATCTAATCCATAGGTATATCCTTTGTCTTTAGATAAACCATTATCTACGGACCATCTTCTATTTCCATCGGGAATTATTCCGATATGATTTGGTATTCTCATATTACCACCCTTTAATTATAAATTTTTACAAGTTATAAATCATATTATATCCATTATTTATACATTAATCCATAATAATTATAGAACAATTAATAATTTAATCTCATAGGGGGAATTATAAAGGGTGATATACTAAAATCTTAGCTAGAATTTAGTTTGCGGATAAATGAATAAAATATCATGATGGTGCTAAAAATACATCTAAGTTTAAAAAGGAGGATGAAACTATGGCGTTATTAGGAAATCCATTTGTTGCGAATGTACCAAGACAAATGTCAAATGATGAGCTTGCACAAGCAATTCGCGTTGATATTTCAGGTGAACTTGAGGCTATCATAGGTTATGAAGCTCATTCAATGTCTACAACTGATGAAAGAGTTAAAAAAGTTTTGAATCATATCGCAGATGAAGAAAGAAGGCATGTTGGTGAGCTTCAAGAAGTTTTGTACATGTTATCGCCAAAGGATTCACAATTCATGGAGGAAGGTAAACAGAAAATTAAAGATCAGCAATCTCAAAATTTTCAGCAACCGATTCAGTAATTTTTATTGTAAGATTATTAGTTTTTAATATGGTTATTTTAGATATTAATAATAATTAAAAATACTATCCTTTTGGATGGTATTTTCAATTTTTATTAGAGGGTATAAGTTTGTGACCACTTAAGCCAGCCTTATAACTCTTTAAGAATAAATTGTAAAATTCATCGATTACTTGTGAAGCTTTAATCTCGCCATTTATAGTTAATATTTCTATTGCAGCTTCTATTGTACATAAATTACCGTCCTTTGCACCTCTTCTTAAATCATATATAGACTTAAAGCTTGGGTTTAATGAAATAATTGGGAGGTTTTCTAAATAGAAACTTTTCCTAAGTATTTTCCGTGCTTCTTTCCATGTACCGTCTATGATAATAAAGGCAGGGATTTTTTCTGAACTTTTGTATTCAATTTTTCTACACTTGGTTTCGTTATTTTCTATGGGAAAAAGCAAAAATGGTTCATAAATATCATTATTTAAATTTGTTATTAATTTTTCTGGAAATTTTGTTCTTTCCCAAAGAAAAAGCTCTGTGGAATGTGGATTTATGAGTTTTAATAGTCTTGCAGTATTAGAAGGTCTGTAAAATTCTTTTTCCGTAGATAGAATCCAAATTTTTGAATTGGTTTTTATTTTAGGTGCTGCAGAACAGATGCAATTTATAATAGGCAATCCACATTGGTTACAACTGTTATACAGACTTGTTATTTGTTTTATTTTATAATTTGAGTTCATATTTCCTCCTAAGTATTTAATAATACAAATTTTAATTAAGCATCCATATAGTATAATTTAAAACTCCAGCAAATGATACCCAAGCGATATATGGAATCATAAGATAAGCTGCGGGTTTATCAATCCTATAAAATTCAAAAGTAGTTAGAAGAATAAATACTAATAATAGAAGTAACTCTAAAAAAGCTATAGCATATAGTCTAAACCTAAAGAATATAATGGACCAAAGAAAATTTAAAAACAATTGAAAACCATATAAAATTAATGCTTTTTTTACATCAACTCCGGATTTGTAAGCCATCCAAATCCTATAAGCAGCTACAGCCATTAAAAAGAATAATATTGTCCATACAATAGGAAAAATCCATCCAGGGGGCGAAAAAAAAGGTTTATTAAAATCTTCATAGACGCTCGGACCGCTCATGCTTAAAAAACCACTTAAGAAACCTATGCCTTGTGCAATCAAAATGCTAATAATAAGAGCAATAATATTTTTTTTACCATTTACCTTAAAAATAGTAAACATATTTTATCTTCCTTTCTATAATTATTTTGAGTATAGTTTTGGGTAAATATAAGCAAGTATATTTTATAATATACTTGTTTAGGAGTTGTTTTATACCTATAAAAGGTTTGTATAATTAGTAATGATATTAGGCAAAGTAAAAGCATACATTAAACTGCTATAAATACTAAAAAGAATGAAAATTAAAGATTCTGTTATTAAAAAACATTTGCATTAGTTGTAAGATACTTTTATCTTGACATAGAATATAAAAATATATATACTTTGACTATCAAACTAGTTGAAAATCTAAGCAAAGGGAGAGGATAATTATGAAGTTACCTCCTTTAAAAATTGGAGAATTAATAGCACGTATTCCTATAATTCAAGGTGGTATGGGAGTAGGAGTATCTTTATCGAAGCTTTCATCAGCTGTTGCAAATGAGGGTGGTATTGGGATAATATCTACTGCACAAATTGGATTTAATGAAAAAGACTTTGCAACTAATGCAAAGGAAGCAAACAAAAGAGCATTAAGAAATGAAATTAGGCGAGCTAGAGAATTAAGTCCTAAGGGTATACTTGGAATAAATATTATGGTAGCTATGAATAATTATGATGAACTAACAACGGTAGCTTTAGAAGAAGGTATAGATTTAATAATATCTGGTGCAGGGCTTGCACTTGATTTACCCAAAATAGCCAAAGGATTTAAAACAAAACTTGCACCTGTAGTATCGTCAGCAAAGGCAGCTATAGTTATATCAAAGATGTGGGACAGAAAAAATAATTGTGCCGCGGATTTAATTGTTGTTGAAGGCCCAGAGGCTGGGGGTCATCTTGGTTTTTCTTTGGAATCACTACTTGAGAAGAAAGCACAAGATTTAAAGCAAATAGTTAAAGAAGTTATAGAGGCAATTAAGCCTTTTGAAGAGAAATATAACAAGAAAATTCCAGTAGTAGCTGCTGGTGGAGTCTATACTGGCACCGATATTTCAGAATTAATAAAAATAGGTGCAGCTGGTGTACAAATGGCTACTAGATTTGTGGCGACGTATGAGTGTGATGCTAGTTTAGATTTTAAAATGGCATATATTAATTCAAAAGAAGAAGATATTAAGATAGTAAAAAGCCCGGTAGGTATGCCTGGACGTGCTATTAACAATAATTTTATGAAAGACGTAGAGGAAAATGGTTGCAAAGTAAGTAAGTGTTATCTATGCATTAAGAAATGCAACCCTAAAACTACACCCTATTGTATTACAGAAGCACTTATACAAGCAGTAAGAGGGAACTTAGATAAGGGACTTATTTTTGTTGGAAGCAATGCTTATAAAGTAAATAAAATTGTGACAGTTAAGGAACTTATGACTGAACTTGAGGAAGAAGCAGAACGTAATTAATAGTTTACTATACACAAAAGAAAAATGTAAAAATTTTCATTAAGATGGTAAAAATATTGACAAATTACAACTCCATAGATATACTTTGAGTATCAAAGTACATGAAAATATAAGTATATGAAAATCAAGGTATGGGAAATGGTGATAATTATGAGCAGATCTGTTGGAGTTGTAAATGAACTTTTAGTAGAGACCTTTAGTGATATAACTCAGATAGAACAGAGGGCACTTAAAGAAGGAATCCTTAATGATATATCTGTAACAGAAGTACATACTATTGATGCAATTGGAATGTATGAATATCGAACTATGTCAGAGGTTGCTCAAGATCTTAGAATAACTGTGGGGACTCTTACAACCGCTATTAATAAACTTCTCAAAAAGGGGTATGTTGATAGAAAAAGGGGAGAAGAAGATAGAAGATCAGTAATGATTACACTTACCAGAAAAGGAAAACTTGCCTATAGAATACATAATAGGTTTCATTCTAATATGGTACATGCAACTATCGATGGGTTAAATGAAGAAGAGGAAGAGGTATTAATAAAATCTCTTGAAAAATTAAATGATTTCTTCAAAAACAATTATAGATTAGAAGATTAAGGAAGTGGGAGTTAAGCAATGAATGAAGTACAAATAATTGGTACGGGAAGTTATGCACCTGTAAATATAATGACTAATCATGAGTTATCAAAAATTGTAGATACTTCTGATGAATGGATAGTTTCTATGACGGGTATAAAGCAGAGACATATATCTACAGGTGAAAACACTTCAGATTTAGCTACAAAAGCAGCAGCTTTCGCATTAAAAAATGCAAATGTTAAAGCCGAAGATATAGACTTGATCATTGTTGCAAGTACATCTCCAGATCAATTTGTACCAGCAACTGCATGTATAGTTCAAGGAAATATTGGAGCAGTTAATGCCATGGCTTTTGATATATCAGCAGCGTGTACAGGGTTTATATTTGCCCTAAATATAGCAATGCAATTTCTTAAAACAGGTCAGCTAAAAAGAGCACTAATAATAGGGGCTGATGTATTATCAAAAATAGTTGATTGGACAGACAGAAACACTTGTATTTTATTTGGAGATGGAGCAGGGGCAGCAGTACTTGAGGCGGGAAAAGTTAGAGGGATAATCTCTATAAATTCAGCTTCAGAAGGTCAAAAGGGCAAATTTTTGACGTGTCCAACTGTAGATGTGAAAAATACATATACAAAAGGAACTGAAAATTTTAAATCAACAATAAGTATGGATGGCAAAGAAATTTTTAAATTTGCAGTAAAAACTATTGCAAGTAGCATAAGTAGAATCTTAAATGAAAATAATTACACACTTGATGATATTAAGTATGTAGTTTGTCATCAAGCAAATTTTAGAATAATAGAATTTGTTGTTAGAAAATTGAAGGCTGATAAAGATAAATTTTTCGTTAATTTAGATAAGTATGGGAATACTTCAGCAGCAAGTATAGCTATAGCAATGGATGAAATGAATAAGAAAAATTTACTTACAGCTGGAGATAAAATTATACTTGTAGGCTTCGGTGGTGGGTTAACCTACGGAGCTTCATTAATAGAATGGACAATGAATAAATAAAATCTTAGGAGGAATTAATAATGGTATTTGAAAAAGTTAAAAGTGTAATAGTTGAACAATTAGGAATAGACGAAGCAGAGGTTAAAATGGAGGCTAAATTTGCAGATGATTTAGGTGTAGATTCTCTTGAGATTTTTGAAATTGTTATGTCACTTGAAGAAGCATTTGAAATTGAAATACCAAATGAGGATATAGAAAATATTAAAGATGTACAGGGAATTGTTAAATATATAGAAGAAAAACTTAAATAATTTAAATTAAGAGTTAGATGATTGGGGAGCTGAAATACTAAGTATAAAAATTTAGTTTTATTCAGTATATTAAAAAGTATATATTACGTAGAATGTAGTTGTAGTAATATATACTTTTTTTTTATAATTATCTGACTTTAACTATATGTTTTAAGGAATCAAGGAGGGGTAAAATGTTTAATTCCGTATTTTTTAAAGAGTTGGGTGTAAAGTATCCAATAATACAAGGTGGGATGGCTTGGGTTGCGGACAGTAGTCTGGCATCTGCAGTATCTAATGCAGGAGGCCTAGGTATTATAGCTGCAGCCAATGCACCAACAGATTATATAAGGGATGAAATTAGAAAAGCTAAAAAGCTAACAGATAAATCTTTTGGCGTTAATATAATGCTTTTGAGTGATAATGCAGAAGAAATTGCACATCTTGTATGTGAAGAAGGTGTTAAGGTAGTTACTACTGGAGCAGGTAATCCAGGTAAATATATGGAACTTTGGAAGTCACATGGGATTAAAGTAATACCAGTAGTGGCTTCTGTTGCATTGGCAAAGCGTATGGAGAGAGCTGGAGCAGATGCAGTTATCGCAGAAGGCTGTGAATCTGGAGGACATATCGGTGAACTTACAACTATGTCACTTGTACCCCAGGTTGTTGATGCGGTTACTATTCCTGTAATCGCAGCAGGCGGAATAGGCGATGGACGAGGTGTTGCGGCAGCATTTATGCTTGGCGTACAAGGAGTACAAGTAGGAACAAGGTTTTTAGTAGCAAATGAATGTACAATACATGATAATTATAAAAAGAAAATATTAGGTGCGAAGGATATAGATTCAGTGGTTACTGGAAGATCTACAGGTCATCCTATTAGGGTTTTAAAAAATAAATTATCGAGAAAATTCCAGAAATTTGAGAAAGAAAATGCTTCAATAGAAGAGTTAGAGGAACTGGGACGAGGATGTTTACCAAAGGCAGTAAAAGAAGGCGATATAGAGATGGGATCTATTATGGCAGGTCAAATTGCGGGTCTTGTAAAAAAAGAACAAAGTTGCAAGGAAATTATCGAAGAAATGTTCACAGAGGCGAAAGAAGCTATTATAAGATTTAAATAAATTATTATATTATTATTTCATACAGATTAAAGCCATAATATTTGGAGCTGAAGTAATGATTAGCTCTAAAAGTGATGAGTGAGGAGATAAATTATGAGCAAAATTGCTTTTATTTTTCCGGGACAGGGAGCCCAATATATTGGTATGGGCAAGGAATTATTTGAAAATATAGAGGAATGCAAAAATATATTTAATATAGCAGATAAAGAACTTAATTTTGAATTAAGTAAACTTTGTTTTGAAGGTGAAATTGAGGAGTTAAATATTACAGAGAATACTCAACCCGCTATTTTAACTGTTAGTATAGCAGCACTTATGGCATTACAAAAATATGGTGTGAAATGTGATGTGACTGCAGGACTTAGTCTTGGAGAGTACTCAGCACTTGTTTGTAGTGGAGCTATGAATTTCAAAGATGCTGTAAAGCTTGTTAAAAAGCGAGGTAGATTTATGCAAGAGGCGGTACCTGTAGGGATAGGCACCATGGCTGCGATTATTGGTCTTGAGGCATCGAAGGTTAAGGAAGCATGTAACGAGGCAAAAACTTCTGGGATAGTTGAAATTGCAAATTTGAATTGCCCGGGACAAATAGTAATTGCCGGGGAAATAGCGGCGGTAGAACTTGCATGTGAAAAAGCTAAGGAAAAAGGTGCTAAACGAGCTATAGTTTTATCTGTAAGTGCACCATTTCATTCATCTATGCTAAAACCGGCAGCAGAGAAGTTAGAAATCGAACTTGAAAATATAGTCCTTAAAGATATGAGTATTCCGGTAATGACAAATGTAAATGGGGATTATATAAAAAGCATAGATGATATCAAATCAAATTTAAAACTTCAAGTTATGAGTTCGGTTTTATGGGAGACAATTATTAGAAGAATGATAAAAGACGGTGTTGATACTTTTGTAGAGATAGGACCTGGCAAAGTATTAAGTGGATTTGTTAAGAAAATAGATAGAAACCTTACAATTGTTAATATAGAAGATATGGCATCTTTAAATAAAGCAGTAGAATTGCTAAAAAAATAGGATTTATTAATAATAAAATTGATTAATAAATAAAGATATATGAAAGATGCAAAGGAGAACATAAATTTATGTTAAAAGGAAAAACAGCAGTAGTTACAGGAGCTAGTCGTGGCATTGGAAGAGCTATAGCATTAAAGCTTGCAAAGCTTGGTGCAAATGTAGTTGTTAATTATAGAAATAGCGTTGATGCAGTGCGTGAAGTAGTTAAAGAGATAGAAGCTTTGGGAGTTAAGGTACTTGCAATTCAAGCGGATATAAGCAGTTATAGTGACGTGGAAAATATGATGAAGAAATGTGTTGAGGAATTTGGAAGCATAGATATTCTAGTTAATAATGCTGGCATAACAAAAGATGGGCTTTTGATGAGAATGAAAGAAGAAGATTTTGATAGTGTTATAGATATTAATCTAAAAGGTGCCTTTAATTGCACAAGACATGTATCATCTATAATGCTTAAACAAAGAAGTGGAAGAATAATAAATATATCTTCAGTTACTGGGATTACAGGAAATGCAGGTCAAGTAAATTATTCGGCAGCGAAGGCAGGAATAATAGGAATGACAAAATCTGTAGCTAGAGAATTTGGAAGCAGAGGGGTAACTTGTAATGCAGTAGCACCAGGATATATTCAAACGGATATGACTGAGTCTTTGCCCACTAAAGTAAAGGATGCTATAATGAGCACTATTCCATTAAAGAGACTTGGCAGGCCAGAAGATGTTGCAAATGTAGTAGCATTTTTAGCAACAGATGAAGCAGCATATATAACGGGTCAAGTTATAAATGTAGATGGTGGAATGGTAATGTAGCACATTTGGGTGATTCAGCATATAAATATGATGCGACGCCCTAAGGTGATTAAGCACCTAAAGATGATTAAAGGAGGATTTACTTTATGAAAAATAGAGTCGTTATAACAGGTATGGGAGCAGTTACACCTATAGGAAATGATGTAAATATTTTTTGGGATAATATAAAAAAAGGAACTTGCGGTATAGATGTAATTAAATCTTTTGATGTTACGGATTTTAAATGTAAGTTAGCTGCAGAGGTTAAAGACTTTGATGTAACCGTAGCGCTAGATAAAAGAGAAGCTAGAAAAATGGATATGTATTGTCAGTATGCAATGGTTGCAGCGAAAGAAGCAGTTGAAAACTCCGGACTAGATGTAGAAAACGAGGACAGTGAAAGAATAGGAGTAATAGTTGGTTCTGGTATTGGTGGAATAAGTACCATTGAGAGAGAACATGCAAAGCTTTTAGAAAAGGGACCAAGTAGAGTGACACCTTACTTAATACCTATGATAATTGGTAATATGGCAGCTGGAAATATAGCAATAAAGTATGGTGCTAAAGGTATGTGTTATAGTGTAGTTACTGCTTGCGCTACAGGAACAAATGCAATCGGGGATGCTTTTCATCTAATTCAAGATGGTAGAGCAGATATAATAATAGCTGGAGGAGCAGAAGCATCTATAAGTCCACTTGCTTTATCTGGTTTTACACAATTAACAGCTTTAAGTAAAAGTGAAGACCCTTTAAGAGCATCAATTCCTTTTGATAAGGAGAGAAATGGTTTTATTATGGGAGATGGTGCAGGTATAGTTATACTTGAATCTTTAGAGCATGCACAAAAGAGAAATGCTAAAATATATGCAGAGGTCAATGGTTATGGATCAACTTGTGACGCATACCACATAACTTCACCAGCACCAGATGGAGAAGGGGCTGCAAGGTCAATGGTAATGGCGCTTAAAGATGGTGGTGTTAAGCCAGAAGAAGTATCTTACATTAATGCACATGGAACAAGTACTCCATATAATGATAAGTTTGAAACAATAGCTGTTAAATCTGTTTTTGGTGAATATGCTTACAAGATACCAATGAGTTCAACAAAGTCTATGACAGGACATCTTCTTGGAGCATCAGGAGCAATAGAGGCTATAGTATGTGTAAAAGCATTAGAAGAAGGTTTTGTGCCAGCAACTGTAGGTTATAAAGTACCAGATGAAGATTGTGATTTAGATATTGTTCCAAATGTAGGCAGAAAACAGCAGCTTAAGTATGCAATGTCAAATTCTTTTGGATTTGGTGGTCATGATGCTACTATATTATTAAAAAAATGGGATGGTAGATAACTATGGATTATAAAAACATTCAAGAATTAATAAAAACTGTTAGTGATTCGCAAATCACTTGTTTTGAAATTGAGACAGAGGGTATTAGAATAAAGATGGAGAAAAAAGAAGACCAGGTGGTAGTAGAAAGAATTCCTGCAAGTTCTACACAGATAGCTACGGCTACACAGGATCAATTAACTAGAAAAAACATAGAAATGCAGGAAGTACATGCAACAAATATAGAAAATGATGTTTCTAAAAATGCAGCGAAGACAATACCAGATGAAAACATATGTATAGTTAAATCACCTATTGTTGGAACTATGTATACTTCTCCAAGTGCTGAATCAAAGAATTTTGTTAAAGTTGGTTCTAAAGTTAAAGTAGGAGATACACTTTGTATATTAGAAGCTATGAAACTTATGAATGAAATTGAAAGTGAAGTAGATGGAGAAATTTTAGAAGTATTAGTTTCTAATGAAGATATGGTTGAGTACGGTCAACCATTATTTAAAATAACTAAGAACTAGTGCATAAAAAGGTAACCTAAAATTTAAATTTATTTAGTGATTTAATAACGTGCGAGGTGGAGGGATTAACATGGAAAATATAAAAGAAAATACAGAAGCTATAAAAGGAATTACTTTAGATGTAAAACAAATTCAACAAATTATTCCCCATAGATACCCATTTTTATTTGTGGATAAAGTAGAGGGATTAGAACCAGGGAAAAGAGCAGTTGGGTATAAGAATATTACTATGAATGAGTACTTTTTTCAAGGACACTTCCCTGAGGAACCAATACTTCCAGGAGTGATTATTATTGAGGCTCTTGCGCAAGTTGGGGCGGTAGCGCTTTTAAGTATGGAAGAATATAAAGGTAAAATAGCTTATTTTGGTGGTATTAACAAAGCAAAATTCAAGAGGAAAGTTGTTCCTGGAGATGTACTTAAGCTTGAGGTAGAGATAATTAAGATGAAGGGGCCTGTTGGAATAGGGCTTGGAATAGCAACAGTAAATGGAGTAAAGGCAGCACAAGCTGAAATTACGTTTGCAGTAGGTATTTAAAGAGTTTGAACGCTTTAGTT
Source organism: Clostridium frigoris (assembly GCF_018861865.1). Taxonomy (GTDB): domain Bacteria; phylum Bacillota; class Clostridia; order Clostridiales; family Clostridiaceae; genus Clostridium_AD; species Clostridium_AD frigoris. The sequence goes on along the minus strand of NZ_JAHLDV010000005.1, from coordinate 95,418 downwards.
AATAATTTTAAGTATGGGGAAGGTAAACAATATGTTTAAGAAGATATTAATTGCCAATAGAGGCGAGATAGCGGTAAGAATAATTCGGGCATGTAATGAAATGGGTATCCAAACTGTGGCAGTATATTCCGAGGTTGATAAGGAAGCTCTTCATACTCAAATGGCAGATGAGGCTATATGTATTGGACCTGCTAAATCTAAGGATAGTTATTTAAATATGCAAAATATATTAAGTGCTACAGTTCTTACAGGTGCAGAAGCTATTCATCCAGGTTATGGATTCTTATCTGAAAATAGTAAGTTTGCACAAATGTGTGAGGAATGTAATATAAAATATATAGGCCCTAATTCACAAAATATTGATAACATGGGTAATAAGTTAAAGGCAAGAGAAATTATGATAAAAGCTGGTGTACCTGTTGTTCCTGGGTCAGATGGAGAAATTGCTTCTGAAACGGATGCTTTAGAATCAGCTGAGAAAATAGGATACCCTGTAATGATAAAGGCTTCAGCAGGAGGCGGGGGACGTGGTATAAGAGTTGTTAGCAAAGTAGAGGATCTCGCAAGCGCATTTAATACTGCAAAAGTAGAGGCGGAAACTGCATTTGGTGATGGAACAATGTATATGGAAAAATTCATAGAAGAACCAAGGCATATAGAGTTTCAAATACTTGCAGATGAGCATGGAAATGTGGTTCATCTTAATGAGCGAGATTGTTCTATTCAAAGAAGAAATCAAAAGGTAATAGAAGAGGCGCCTGGAGCTGGAATGAAAGAAGAACTTAGGAAACAGATGGGAGAGGTTGCGATTAAAGCAGCTAAATCTATTAATTATAAAAATGCGGGAACTATAGAATTCTTACTTGATAAGTATGGTAAATACTATTTCATGGAGATGAATACGCGTATACAAGTGGAGCACCCAATAACAGAAATGATTACTGGGATAGATTTGGTTAAAGCCCAAATAAGAATAGCGGCAGGTCAAGTACTTCCATACAAACAAGAAGAGATAAATATTAAGGGTCATGCTATTGAATGTAGAATAAATGCAGAAAATCCTGCTAAGAATTTTATGCCTTGTCCAGGGGTCATTAAATCACTTCATATTCCTGGTGGATATGGAATAAGAGTAGACAGCGCAGCGTATCAAGGATATAAAATTCCACCGACTTATGACTCTATGATAGGAAAGCTCATTGTGCACGGAAAAGATAGAGATGAAGCAATATGCAAAATGAGAAGGGCACTTGGTGAATTTATAATAGAAGGAGTAGATACTAATATAGACTTCCAATTTAAGATAGTAAATAATAAAGATTTTATAAAAGGCAAATTCGATACTGGATTTATTGGTAAAGAATTTAAAAATATTTAAAAGTAGCTAAATGTATACTGGAATTTATTACTTAAAAGTTTTATACTATGAGAGTAGTATTTATTATAGATGCTATAAATTGAAGTGGGTATGGTTTTAGAAAGGGGTAGTTATATGTTTGAGTTTAAACGTATATTTAAAAAGAGTAAATATATTGAGGTTAAAAATTTAGAAAATGAATATGGTGAGAAAAAACCTAATATCCCTTCAGGAATGTGGGTTAAATGTGAAACCTGTGGTAAAATCCTTTATAAAAAGGATTTGGAGAGTAGCATAATGACCTGTGATAATTGTAGAACCCATTTCAGAATTGGGTGTCGCGAAAGAATAGATTATACAATAGATAAAGGTACTTTTAAAGAATACGATGAATTTATGATCTCAGGTAACCCTATAGATTTTAAGGGATATACTGAGAAACTTCAAAAATTGCGCGATAAGACATTATTAAATGAAGCAGTAATTACTGGAGAAGGAAAGATAAATGGACAGGATACGTTAATTGCGGTGATGGATAGTAAGTTTATGATGGGAAGCATGGGGTCTGTTGTTGGAGAAAAAATTACGAGGGTCATTGAAAAAGCAACAGAGAGCAAAAAACCAATTATTATATTTACAGCCTCAGGGGGAGCTAGGATGCAGGAGGGGATATTTTCTCTAATGCAAATGGCTAAAACTAGCGCAGCGATTGCAAGACATAATGATAGTGGTAACCTTTATATAACTGTGCTTACAGACCCAACTACAGGTGGAGTTACAGCAAGTTTTGCAACTCTTGGAGATATAATTATCGCAGAACCTAACGCGTTAATAGGTTTCGCAGGTAAAAGAGTAATAGAGCAGACATTAAATCAGAAATTGCCTGAAGGGTTTCAAAGGGCCGAATTTTTGCTTAAGAAGGGTTTTATAGACAAGATAGTGGATAGAAAAGATATGAAGGATACTTTAGCACAGATATTGAAAGTTCATTTGTAGCACCGAAAGAAAGACAAAAGTAATACATAAGGAGTGAAAATTTATGGTAACTTTACCTTTTGAAAAGCACATGTATGAACTTAAAAGTAAAATAGATGAGCTAAAAAACTTAGCAAAAGATCAAAATATGGATTTAGATAAAGAGATAAGACAGATGGAAATAAAGCTCTACAATATGCAAAAGGAAGCCTATAAAAATTTAACTGCTTGGGATAAAGTAAGTATTGCAAGGCTAGTGGAACGTCCGACTGCTCTTGATTATATAAATAGAATTTTTGAGTCATTTATTGAGTTACATGGCGATAGATATTATGGAGACGATGCTGCAATTGTGGGTGGAATCGCAGAGTTTAATGGTATACCTGTAACTGTTATAGCACAGCAAAAGGGAAATAACACAAAGGAAAACATAAAGAGAAATTTTGGTATGCCGAGTCCTGAAGGTTATAGAAAAGCCTTAAGACTTATGAAACAGGCAGAAAAATTTAAAAGACCTGTTATTTGTCTTGTTGATACTCCGGGAGCATATTGTGGATTGGGTGCAGAAGAAAGAGGTCAAGGGGAAGCAATAGCTAGAAATCTTATGTATATGTCAACTTTAAAAACACCAATAATTTCAATAGTAATTGGTGAAGGTGGAAGTGGTGGAGCTTTAGCTATGGCAGTAGCAGATGAAGTTTGGATGCTTGAGCATGCAATTTATTCTATTTTATCACCAGAAGGTTTTGCTAGTATATTATATAAAGATGCAAGTCTTGCTAGTGAAGCGGCGAGTGCCATGAAAATAACAGCTCAGGATTTAATAAATTACGAAGTAATAGATAGAATTATAAAAGAACCTTTAGGTGGAGCACATACTAATGTAGATGAGATGTCAATTAGTATTAAACGTAATTTAGAGGAAGCAATTGTTAGATTAAAACGTGAACCAATAAAATCCCTACTTACAAAAAGATATTATAAGTTTAGAAAAATAGGTATGGTAGTAGAATAATTAGTGATTTTCAATTCAATGAAGCTCGGAAAAGTATATTTGCTTTTCTTTTTTTGTATATAGGTGTATATATAAATTATATAGAATAAAAGGTAAAAATAATATTTAAAGAATGGCAAAGGGGATTTAAGTTATGAGTAAAACACATAGTGAAATAATTCTAGTAATAGATTCAGGATGCGATTTACCTTTAGAATATATTAAACAAGATAATATAGTGCCATTAGGGTTGATTTGTAACTTTAAAGGGCAAGCAATAGAAGACGATTTTGGAGAAAAGTTTACTCGCAAAGATTTTTATGCTGCTTTAAGGCAGGGAGAAACGCCTACCACCTCACAAATTAATAGCCAAATATATTTAGATGTATTTAAAAAGTATGTTTTACTGAAAAAGTCTATAATATATATTGCATTGTCTTCTGCATTAACTGGAACTATTAATAGCGCAAATATAGCAAGAGAAACTATACTTGAAGAGTTTACTGATGCTGATATAAGAATAGTAGATAGTAAATGCGCAAGCCTTGGACAGGGACTTTTAACATATTATGCATATGAAATGTTGAAGAGTGGAAAATCTACAGGAGAGATAGTTAAATGGCTTGAGGAGAATAAACTGAGAATTAATCATTGGTTTACGGTTAATGATTTAAACCATTTAAAAAGAGGTGGGAGAATATCTAGTTCTGCAGCAGCTGTTGGTACATTACTAAATATAAAACCTGTTTTATTTGTGGACAACGAAGGTAGGCTTATACCATTCTCTAAGTGTAGAGGAAGAAAAAAAGCAATGAGTACACTAGTACAAAAGTTTAAGGAAAAGTCAGATCCAAGCATAAAGCAAGTTATTGCAATAAGTCATGGGGACTGCCTAGAAGATGCATTGGCTTTAGAAATATTACTTAGAGAAAATGGAAATGTTAAGGACGTTATTTTGAATTATGTTGGGACGGCAGTAGGGTCACATGTAGGACCAGAGATGTTAGGAATATTTTTCATAGCAAAAGAAAGATAAAGATTGAATATTTTAATAGTAATAAATCGCAATTATAATAACACATCATATATTAACATAATATCATTAGAATAAAGCAAAAGGAAGGTGTCATAGGGCATCTTCCTTTTGCTTTAGTATATACAAAAATTATTTTGTCTCTTTTCCTAATTTTTTAGACTCTTTAGAAACACCTATTTCATTGGCAGTTTCCATTCTCATTTTTTCTAATTCTTTTTTTGTTTTTTGACCAGCTTTTTTATTGTCTTTGCTATTTTTGTTGTCTTTATGTGACATATTAAGATCCTCCTTGTGTTATTTAAGAGTACAAAATTATTATTAAACCATTGCCTCTTAATATTAAATCCCAATATTAATATAACCATATTTTTATTGTTTATACTAAAAAATGTTATTAATTTGAATGCGACGTCTAACGACTAAGGAGCTGATTGTAGCACCACAGGAGATAATTAATGATATAATTAGTGTTATTAAGTAAATTTACATTGGAGGAGTTAATGATATGAATAAAACAATAGGATTTATAGGTTGTGGCAATATGGCAAGGGCTATGATAAGTGGGATAGTTAAATCAAATTTAGTTTATAGTGAAAATGTAATAGCAAGTAATCCATCAGATAATAATTTAATTAAGGTACAAGAAGAACACAATATTAAAGTAACAAAGGATAATAAGGAAGTTGCAAAGTTTTCTGATATAGTAATACTTGCTGTAAAACCTTATAAATATTTTGAAGTAATTGATGAAATAAAACCATATTTAAAGAAGGATGTGGTTATAGTAACTATAGCCGCTGGAATAACATTAGAGCGTATGAGCAATTTATTAGGGGAGAAAGCAAAAATTATAAGAACTATGCCAAATACTCCAGCACTTGTAGGGGAGGGAATGAGTGCACTTTGCTCAAATACAAATATAACTCCAAATGAATTGCAAGATGTATTAAAAATATTTGAAAGTTTTGGGAAGGTAGAAATATTAGATGAAAAGCTTATTGATGTGGTTCCGTCTGTTAGTGGGTCATCCCCGGCTTATGTATATATGCTTATTGAAGCTTTAGGTGATGGTGCAGTGCTCCAAGGAATGCCAAGAGGCAAAGCGTATAAAATGGCAGCACAGGCAGTGCTAGGGGCGGCCAAAATGGTGATTGAAACTGGAGAACATCCAGGAAAACTTAAAGATGACGTGTGCTCACCGGGGGGAACTACTATAGCGGCAGTATACACCCTTGAAAAAAATAATTTTAGGGGATCTGTAATTTCAGCTATGGAGAGCTGCACTGAGAAGGCAATTAAAATGGGTAAAAACTAATTAAAAAAATATTTCATATATCATGCATTATACATGAATGAATGGAGTTTATACTTTGTTTATAATTTGTTTATAGAAAGTAGAGACATGTACCTTAAAATAAAACTATGAAAGACTTTCATGTTAAAAAGCAAATTTATAGCAAAGAGGAGATTAAATAAAATGAAGTTAAATAAGAAGACAGCAACAATTGTAAGTTTTGCTCTAGGCAGTGTAATGTTTGCAACTACTGCTATGGCACAAGTATTAACTAAAAGTGGATATGATCAACTTAAGGACTCCGTTAAATATACCGCAGAAAGTGCTACAACAAAGCTAACAAGTTATACTGCAGATATGTCTATTGTCTTAAAAGACAATGGAACTGTAGTTTATTCTGAGGATTCTCTTGATAAGGTTGATGTATCAAAGGGAGCTAAAGAAACTGTAACAACAGGACTAGATGGTTTTAAAAAAACACAGGGTTATACTTACTCTGATATAAATGGTTATATATCCAAAGATACTTCGAAAAAGTCATATGTTATAACTGAATTTACAACTCCCCATAAAATTACAACTTCACAAAATCCTTTTAAAGAAGAGGGAGCAACTGACATGGAGAAAATTGCAGATGCTGTTGTCGGTAATTTAAAAGATGCAGTTGTAGTTACGCAAAATTCAGATGGAAGTAAGACTTTGTCTGGTTCTTTAAGTGAAGCTCAAATACCGGCTATTGTTAATGCAGTTGCTTCACTTACATCTAAAAAAGGATTTGAAAGTATAACTAATACTGAAAGTAATATGCCTAAAATAATAAGTGATATTTTTGTAAAAGAAGTTAAGGGAAATATGGTAACAACTAAGGAGGGATTAATTCAAACCGTTCTTGGTACTGGAGTGATTTCTGGTAAAGATGCAAAAGGCGTAGAGCACAAATTAACCTTTGAGTTACTAGCAAAGATGACAGATGTTAATTCTACTAAGGTTAGTAAACCTGATTTAACAGGTAAGAAAGTAGAAAAAAATGTAGAACAAGATTATAGTAAATTAACAAATCCAGAAAAATATATAGGAAAATACAAGACGGATATTTTAATAGAAAAGGATGCTAAATTTATAAAAATAGGAGAAAGATTTGTAGACATAACTTCTTTAGATAAGAAAGGTGTCAGCGGAAGATATTATGAACAATATGCAAAGGGCTTTGAGGAATATGCAGTAGATAAAAAAGATTTCAAGTTTAGTTCAACATTTCAAAAAGATCAGTTTAATGGGCTTTTCAATTCGAGTAGTGAAGTTGGTGAAAAGATTACAGGTAACATATCTATAAACATAGGTTCAGCAGATATATACTTTAGTACGAATGGAAGTACTGCGCAGCAGATGCTTAATAATGATAATTACAGTAAAGTATTCAACTAGTAATAAATAAAACAATTTAATTATTTGGGGACTCTAAATTAAAACATTGTATGGGGGGAGTCTCCAAACTGTTAATTTTACGATTATATAATGGTTATCGAAACTATATGTTTATAACAAAAAGATTTGAAAAAGTGTATTTGGGTGGAAATAAATGGAGAAAGTAATTGAAATTAAAAACCTTTCCAAGGTATATAAAAATGGACGGGGCATAACAGATATAAATCTTGATATACATAGAGGGGAAATTTTCGGATTTCTAGGACCTAATGGTGCTGGTAAAACTACTGCTATGAAAATAATGACTGGACTTATAAGACCAGACAGCGGGGATGTAAAAATCTTAGGACATAGTATACTAGAGAATTACGAACAGGTAATGAAAAAAGTCGGGTGCATTATAGAAACAGCAGAAACCTATTCCTATTTAACAGCTTATGAGAATCTAAAGCAAGTCTCAAGATATTATAAAGACGTTGACGATCAGCGAATTGATGAAGTCTTAGAGCTGACAGGTATTCTTAAATACAAAAATGAGAAACCTAGAAAGTTCTCTCTTGGAATGAAACAAAGACTAGGAATTGCAGCAGCCATTTTAGCAAGGCCAGAGGTAATTATATTAGATGAACCTCTAAATGGACTTGATGTTGAGGGAATGATTGCTATGAGAAATATAGTGAAAGACCTTGCAGCAAAGGAAAATACAACATTTTTTATATCAAGTCATCTTATTCACGATGTTGAACTTACTTGTACACATATTGGTGTGCTATACAATGGTAGAATGCTTAATGTTGATACTATGAAGAATATATTAAATAATTATTCAACACTTGAAAATTATTTTGTTAGTGAGGTAGAGCGAAATGGTAGAATTTAAAGCTGCTTTAATAAATGAAATTGAGAAGTTATATAAAAGAAAAAAAATTATTGTCGCAGTAATTATATCAATTATTGTCATAATTGTTGGACAATTATCTATGGTAGTATTAAGATCTGGTTTTGGACTACGTGGGGTTTCCAGCATGGAATTTCCTATACTGGTGCTATCAGTTGTTGTGAACACAATTCTTCCTTTATTTACGGCACTTGTTACTATAGAGAGTTTCTCAGGAGAGTTTTCACAAAACACTATGAAAATTGCATTAACAAGGCCCATCTCACGATTAAAATTTTATGCATCAAAGTTAATTGCAATTATGCTATTTATCATAGCAAACCTTTTATTTATAATGATTTTTTCAATAATTGCGGGTTGTCTTTTTAATTCAAATTCAGCTACATTTAGTAGTGTTATTAAAATTCTAGTTTCCTACATTGTAACGCTTGTGCCTATGGTGATATTATCGATAATTATTGCTTTTTTTGCCAATATAATTAGAAGTGGTATAGGCGTATTTTTTCTGTCTATTTTCGTTTTTGTTATGTTTAAGGGACTCGGAATTTTATTTTACAGATATTCGGGTATGTTCATTACATCAATGATGAACTGGTATACGCTATTTACTATGGATACCATACCTATTTTAAAAATCTTTCTTCAATTTATGATGATGATTAGTTATGGTATAATATTTTTTACAGCAGGATATTATATATTTGACAAAAAAGAATTTTAAAGACATTTTGAGGTGAAAAATGAACATAAAAAAAAGATTACTTCTTTCTAATACTATAACTGTGGTAGTGCCTTTTGTAATTACAATTATAGCTGCGTTCTTATTTATTTTTATTTCTTCAACTATTTTTAACAAGGACGTAAGTTATGGTAATTTTAAAAAGTTTGTATTTATAAAGACTCAATTATCTGATACTAGCAATATTGTACGTAATCAAACTTCAGGTGATATGCAGAATAAAAAATATCAACAATATTTACGCCAAAGGTTATCAACCATAAACGGAGAAATTATAATACTTAAAAATAGTACTATTATTTTCACTTCAAAGGATTTGAATAAAATTGACATAGAGAAGTGTTTAGTAGAAGGTAATGCTAGATCTGAAAAAAGATTAGTGGAAATTGATACTATATCTTATATGGTAGAAGTAACTCCAATTAGGTTTATTGATGGTAACGTAGGAAATGTCATATTAATTGCTCCAGTGTTTAAGTATTCAAGTATTCTAGAAGAGTTTATTATATTTATAGTTGCTATATTCCTTATATCGTTTATAGCGGTCAACATATATATGTCGTATTTACTTTCTAAAAGAATAATAAAGCCTTTATCACTTTTAAGTACAGCTGTAGGAGAAATTAGTAAAGGTGAGCTAAGTCTAGAAATTATTGAAGTCGGAGACCAAGAAATTAAGAATTTATGTGCTGATTTTGAAAAAATGAGAATACAACTTAAAGATTCTATTCGATTGAAAAAAAAGTATGATGAGAATAGGACTATGCTCGTTTCTAGTATATCTCATGATCTTAAAACACCTATAACGTCAATAAAAGGTTATGTTAATGGCATTTTGGATGGTGTTGCGAATACTCCTGAAAAGGTAGATCGATATTTAAAGACTATTTATTCAAAGTCGGAACAGATGGACATTATGATTAATGATTTGCTTTTATATTCGAAGTTAGATCTGAGTCAATTACCTTTTAATTTTGAAAAGACAGATATTATAGATTATTTTAAATACTGTATTCATGAAAGCGCACCAGAACTTGAAAAGTCGAACATAGAAATTTGTTTGGAGAATAATTTGGATGGTTTAAAATATATTATGATTGATAGAGAAAGATTAATGAGAGTGATATTAAACATTATTGATAACTCTAGTAAATATATGGATAAAGCTCAAGGCAAAATTACAATACTGCTTAGAGAAACAAATTCTAGTATTATAATCGAAATAAGAGATAATGGATCTGGTATTGATGAAAATGATGTAAATAAAATTTTTGATAGATTTTACAGAGCAGATATTGCAAGAAGTGAAGCAAATGGAAGCGGACTTGGGCTTGCAATTGCGAAACAAATTGTAGAGGGTCACAGTGGTACAATATGGGCTGTGAGTCATGAAAATGAGGGTACAAGCATTTTGATGTCATTTGGGAAAATATTAAATAAAGGAGTATTATGAAAAAAATTTTAATAGTAGAAGATGATATAAGTATTGCAGAGCTTCAAAAGGACTATTTAGAGCTCGAAGGGTTTGAGGTAAAAATATGTAATGATGGGGTAGATGGATTAAATGCTTTGAAAACAAAGGAATTCGATTTATTAATTCTTGATGTTATGCTTCCTAAAATTGATGGATTTACTATTTTGCGTAGTATGCAAGATGATAAAGAAATCCCAGTTTTAATGGTTTCTGCAAAAAAAGACGATATTGATAAAATAAAAGGATTGAGTCTTGGTGCTGATGATTATATTACAAAGCCGTTTAACCCAGGTGAACTAGTTGCTAGAGTTAAGTCACATATTCAAAATTATGATAGAATAAAAAATAAATTTAACGCTAGTGTGAAAAGTAGCACTATTATAATAAGGGGACTAGAAATAAGAAAGGATTGTAGGCAGGTATTTGTAAATGGTACTGAAATAAATTTAGCTCAAAAGGAGTTTGAGTTGTTGCTATATCTAGCTGAAAATCCTAACAGGGTATTTAGTAAGGTCGAGTTATTTGAAAAGATATGGGGATATGATGCACTATCCGATACTGCGACTGTAACAGTACATATTGGAAGAGTAAGAGAAAAGATAGAGAAATTTACATCTAAACCTCAATATATTGAAACTGTTTGGGGAACGGGGTATAGGCTTCGGGTATAAACGTACCCTAAGCCTATATTTTTTATTATCCTAAAAATCATATGTATTAGGTTTGTAAGGAATAAAAATTGTAATCAAAACATATATATTTATTATGAGAGTAAAAGCTATTGACTAACGAACAAATGTTCGTTACAATATATACATAACATAATAAGACAAAATACTTTTAAAGTATATATAAATATATAATTATTTCATTTTACGATAGTTTTAATTTGTACCTAAACTGTATTTCTAAAGTGGATTATTGGACTGGGGGTAAAACAAATGGAAACAAAAGATTTATTAGTTAAAATAAATTACTCAAGAGGGGGTAATGATAGTTTAGCAATAACTTATGCTTCAAGTACTGATAATGTTAATCGTTCTTCTAAATACTTAATATGTGGAGGAATGTATAATAGAAATGGTGGAACTATAGTGTTTAAGGCTAAGAATATAGAAGAAGCTGCAGAAATAGCTAATAATAATTTAGTAGTCAATGCGAGTGGTAATAAATATCAATATCTTAAAAAGGAACATATGATAAATAATATATAGAGAATAAGTCATTAAAAATAGATTAGGTTACTCCAAATTTTTAATAAAAAGAGGTATTCTTTAAATTTAAGGATATCTCTTTTTAGCTTTTAATAATATGTTGGCGTAACTCAGGTTTTATTATATCTTCAATTTCAGTTTCGTTGTATTCGTCACTAAAATATTTATTAATTATTAATTAATGCACAACAATTGTAAAGAAGAGGTATAATAGTAACTGTAATAAAAGATTAAACCATCAATAAAGCATATAACCTTAATTATTTAAGGTTGCTTAAAGATAAGCATATACTTAGCATAATAAAAAATAACAAGTCTAAGATGCCTTATAACTAATTTGTAGTTAATATTGATGTTTAGAATAATTTTAGTGGGAGGAAATAAAATGAATAAACTATCACGAAATGATGTGTGTTGGTGTGGAAGTGGCAAAAAATATAAAAAATGCCATATGAATCAAGACATATTTATAAGCAATATAGAGGAGAAAGTTGGGTATACAATACCTAGAGATATTATGAAAACGCAAGAGCAGATAGAAGGTATAAGAAAAAGCTGTAAACTGACTCATGATGTATTAGACATTGTTAGTGAAAGAATAAAAGTGGGAGTAACCACAGAGGAAATTAATACTTGGGTACATGATTATACGGTAGAGCATAATGCATACCCAGCGCCATTAGGCTATGGGGGATTTCCTAAGAGTGTATGTACATCAATAAATGATGTGATATGTCATGGAATACCATGTGAAACTATTCTAAAAGACGGAGATATAGTTAATGTAGATGTATCTTGTATATTAGACGGATATTATGGTGACGCTAGCAGAATGTATGTAATCGGAGAGGGTTCTAAAGAGGCCGTGGATTTGGTACGTGTCTCAAAGGAATGTTTAGACCTAGGTATAGAACAAGTGAAACCATTTAATACACTGGGCGATATAGGAAATGCTATTCAGCAACATGCAGAAAGTCTTGGTTATTCTGTAGTATATGATTATGGTGGTCATGGTGTTGGACTAGAATTTCATGAAGAACCATTTGTAGCTCATATAGGCAAAAAAGGTGAGGGTACAATACTGTTACCTAATATGACGTTTACGATTGAACCTATGATTAATATTGGAAGCCCAGACACGAGAGTACTTGATGATGATTGGACAGCGGTTACAACAGATGGATCATTGTCATCTCAATGGGAACATACCATACTTATTACTCAAACAGGTTATGAAATATTAACATAATCATTAATTAATAAATAGTGATTTACAAGGAGAGTCCACGTTACATACTGTGGACTTTCCTTTTTATTTTTTTACTGATTTTTGTGAATTAGGTCAATTTGATAAGGTATGCTATTGCACTTTTATTATGTATGTTAATTCATCTAAGAAGCATGACTCTTTTTTCCAGCTTTTATAATAAGAAAAGGTTATTTTACATTCGCCACAATTCAAGCATTTAAATTTCCAAATAATTTGCTTACTTCCTCCTAAAATATTTGGTTTATTAAAATCATATATTACTTTCTCTTCTAATATTATAATAGAAGGATCAGAAGTAGTGTAATGCCAAGAATATCCGGTTGTAGGAGATTCGGTAAGTTCAATAACCATATGCTCATGAAGAGATATAATGTTTATAAGCTTATTCCCTAAAACTATTGCATTTAACTTGAAATTTTCATATTTTTTATCCAAGTAATTTCCCTCCTTGATCATCACCTATTAGTGTTATTATTATTTCTTTTTTTTATATATTTATTCATGCAACAACAATATCGTAAATTTAATTTTAGTATCCAAATTCAATATTTTATATAAAAAAGTAAAACAAAAAAACATTGCTGTAATAATATGCATATTTAAATTTATAAGCGTATTGGTTAAGATAATATTCCAAATATTATAACCTAAATTATTTTTTATTCTATGCGTAGTATAGACTAAATAAAAATGAGGAAAGATAAATATATTAAATAATTTATGTTGTTAGCAGTGTGGAATAAAATGGTGTATAATTAATATAATAAAGAAAATTTTAATATTAGATATCATGAGTATGACATATTTGTTATACTCATGCCATACTTGTAATCAGTTATGCATAAGCATCATGTTTATTCAATGCTTGTCATTCATATAATATGTAATGTGCTTAAATATAAAATTTACGGAATATGAAACACTTAACGAATTATTTAATTTTTTAAAGAAAGTATTAGGAGGAGAAAAATGGAGTTTAAAATTGGAAGTACATACCATGGCTTTAAGTTAATTGAGGAAAAGAATATAGAAGAGTTAAATTCAGTAACAAGATTATTTGAACATTTAAAAAGTGGAGCTAGATTATTTCATATAGAAAATGATGATGACAATAAGGTTTTTTCTATAGGATTTAGAACACCACCTAAAAATAATAATGGACTCCCACATATATTGGAACATTCAGTACTTTGTGGATCTAGGAAGTTTCCTACAAAAGAGCCCTTTGTAGAATTAATAAAAGGATCTTTAAATACATTTTTAAATGCTATGACTTTTTCTGATAAAACAATTTATCCCTTAGCAAGTAAAAATGAAAAAGATTTCGTTAATCTTATGGATGTGTATTTGGATGCTGTTTTTTATCCAAACTTATACTCACAACCGGAAATATTAATGCAAGAGGGTTGGCATTATGAATTAGAAAACAAAGAAGACAAATTAACATACAAAGGTGTAGTTTATAATGAGATGAAAGGCGCATTCTCATCTCCGGAAGGGTCCCTTATGCGTAAAATTCAAGAATCCTTATTTCCTGACACTTCTTATGGTGTAGAGTCAGGTGGAGATCCAGAATTTATACCAGATTTAACTCAGAAGGAATTTACAGAGTTTCATAAAAAATATTATCATCCATCCAATAGTTATATATTCTTATATGGAGATGGAGATATTGATGAGCAGTTACAATTCATAAATGATAAATATTTAAAAGAGTTTGATAGAATTCAAATTGATTCAGAAATATTGTTACAAAAACCATTTAGTAAGATGAAAGAGGTTAAGATGGACTATCCTATTTCTAGTGATGATGATGAGAAGGGTAAAACCTTCTTAAGTTTGAACTTTGTATCAGGAGATAACGTTACCCAACCAGAAATGCATTTAGCTCTTGAAATTTTAGAATACTTATTATTAGAAAGTGCTGCAGCGCCTTTAAAAAAAGCGCTTGTGGATGCAGAGATTGGTAAGGATGTATTTGGAAGTTTCGATAATAGTATATTACAACCGGTGTTTAGTATAGTAGTAAAAAACTCAAGTGAAAGTGAAAAAGAAAAATTTAAGGAGGTTGTATTTACAACCTTAAAGAATTTAGTTAAAGATGGAATAGATAAAAAATTAATAGAGGCATGTATAAATATTACTGAATTTAAGTTAAGAGAAGCAGATTTAGGTGGCTTTCCAAAAGGATTATTTTACTATATAACTAGTATGGATAGTTGGCTTTATGATAAAGACCCCACTATGCATTTAGAATACGAAAGTTATTTAAGTAAAATAAAAGCTGCATTAACTACAAATTACTTTGAAAAACTTATAGAAAAGTATCTAATTAATAATACCCATAGTTCTATGGTTATTTTGAATGGTAAAAAAGGTCTTGCAGAGCAAAAGTCAAAGGCAACACAAGAAAAACTAGAAAAATACAAAGAGGGCCTCTCGGGGAAAGAAATAGAGGAAATTGTGAAGAGTACAAAAAATCTTAAAGAAAGACAAATGACACCAGACTCTGTAGAAGTACTTGAGACTATCCCTCTACTTGAGCTTTCAGATATTGAAAAAAAGGTAGAACACCTACCTTTAAAGGTAAATGATGAGCAGGGAGTAAAAGTATTATCTCATAATATATTCACCAATAAAATTGCTTATATAAATATATTGTTTGATGCTAAAAAAGTAGATGTTGAGTTAATACCTTATGTAACCTTACTATCAACTATTTTAGGTAGAGTAAGTACGCAAAATACTAATTACTCCGATTTATCTAATGAAGTTAATATTCATACAGGTGGTATTCATTTTACTACAGATGTTTATGGTGAAAATGAAAATTTTGAAAAATATAATCCTAAGTTAGTAGTAAAGACTAAAGCATTAGTTGCAAGTATTCCTAAACTATTTGATATTATTGCAGAAATAATTAGTCTTACTAAATTTGATGAAAAGAAACGTTTGAAGGAGTTAATTCAACAATTAAAATCAAGATATGAGATGAAAATTATTGATAGAGGACATATGGTAGCAGCTGGAAGACTTACATCATACTTTTCACCAGCTTCAGCTTATATAGAAAAAACAACAGGTATTTCATTTTATAAGTTTTTAAATGAAATTGAAACAGATTTTGATAATAAAGCAGATGAGGTTATAAAAAATTTAAATAAGGCATCAAAACTTATATTTAACAAAAATAACCTTATAATAAGTGTTACAGGAGAAGAAGACATATACAATTCATTTGTTAGCGAGCTACCTAAAGTCATTAATGTCCTAGGAGATGAAAAATTACCAGATGCTAAGTATGATTTTGATTTGAGTAAAAATAATGAGGGATTACTGACTTCATCAGATGTTCAGTATGTAGCTAAGGGATATAACTTTATTAAGAAGGGTTATTCTTATTCAGGTAAGATGTTAGTACTTAAGACTATAGCAAGCCTTGATTACTTGTGGAATAGAGTTCGTGTACAAGGTGGAGCCTATGGTGGATTTGCAAACATTGCTAGAAGTGGTAACATAGTATTTGTATCGTATAGAGATCCAAATGTTAAAGAAACTTTAACAGCATATGATGGAATATGTGATTATATACAAAATTTTGAAGCCTCTGATAGAGAAATGACAAAATACATTATAGGTACAATTAGTGAGCTGGATTCACCATTAACACCATCTATGAAGGGTGAACGGGCTACAGCATATTATATAAGAGGTATCACTGAGGAGCAAAGACAAAAGGAGCGAGAAGAGGTATTATCTACAAATTCTGATGATATTATATCATTTAAAACATTGCTCTCTGATATTATAAAAGAGAATTATTTTTGTGTACTCGGAAATGAAACAAAACTTAAAGATAATAAAGAAATATTTACTAAATTAGTAAATGTATTTAAATAAGGTGCCTTATGGCACCTTTTTTTCAAAGAAAAGGAGAAAAGGAGCCATCTACGTGGCAATTGGTATCTTTTTTTTTAAGGGGGATATGAATGTCTATTAAAGTACTTTTCACATATAACTACGGAGGAGAGAAAAGGAAAAATATAGAAGCTTTGGGATATGATTTAAAGGTTGTTTCAGAGGAAAATTTGACGTATAGTGAAGAACTTGCAGATATTGAAGTTTTAGTTTGTTATGACCCTTTTAAGACTCTTGATATAAAGAAAATGAAAAAACTAAAATGGATTCAATTATCTAGCATTGGCATTGATCAATTGCCAGTTGAGTATGTTAAAAATACTTCTATTATAATTACAAATAACAAAGGTGGATACAGTATTCCTATGGGGGAATGGGTTGTGTTAAAAACCCTTGAGATTCTAAAGAATAGTAAAAGATTATATAAAAATCAAGCCGATAGAAAATGGAAAGTGGATACAAGTCTTCTTGAGTTATATGGAAAGACTATAGGGTTTATTGGGACAGGTACAATAGCTAATGAAGCAGCTAAGAGATTTCAAGGGTTTGGTGTAACTATTCTAGGTGTAAATACAACTGGCCATGATGTTATATATTTTGATAAATGTTATGCTATGGATAACCTTCATGAAATGCTAAGGTTATGTGATGTTGTTGTGGTTGCATTGCCATATACTAAATCAACATATCATTTAATTAATGAGGATATGTTTAGTGCGATGAAAGATGGAACTTTTTTTATAAATGTAGCTAGAGGTAATATTGTAGATGAGCCATGTCTAGTTAAGAATTTACAAAATGGTAAACTAGCGGGTGCTGCAATAGATGTATATGAAGAAGAACCTTTAAAAGATAATAGCCTACTTTGGGATTTAGATAATATTATATTAACTTCCCATAATTCTTGGATTTCACAGATGAGAAATGAGCGAAGATTTGAGACTATATATGAAAATATGAAAAGGTATGTAGTAACTAAGGAACTAATAAATATTGTAGATTTAAAAAAGGGATACTAAATTATAAAGATACAGATGCCATTTGCCATGTGGGTGGTACCAAGAGGAGGAAATAATCATGAAAGCAGAAATATTAGCAGTGGGTACAGAAATATTACTAGGCGATATAGTAAATACAAATGCACAATATATTGCTAAGAGATTGGCAGATTTAGGAATGTCAGTATACAATCAATCAGTAGTTGGAGATAATCCAGAAAGACTTTTAGAGGCATATAGATTAGCTTTTAGTAGAGCTGATTTAGTTATAACTACTGGCGGCCTTGGACCTACGAAGGATGATTTAACTAAGGAGGTAGCTTTTGAGTATTTTGGAAAGAAAAGCGTGGTTCATGAAGCTTCTTTAAAAATTATTGAGAACTATTTTAAAAAGACCGATAGAGTAATGGTAGAAAGTAATAAGAAACAGGCGTATTTTCCAGTGGATGCAGTAATACTTCCTAACAATAATGGTACAGCACCGGGATGCATAATAGAAGAAAATAAAAAAATTGTTGCACTTCTACCTGGACCACCTTGGGAAATGAAGCCTATGTTTGAGGAGAGTGTTGTTCCATACCTTAGAAAGTTTGAGCAAGGGGTATTAGTTTCAAAGGTACTAAGGGTTATTGGAGTAGGTGAGAGTAACGCTTCCGAAATGATAGAAGATATATTAGACACGCAAACTAATCCGACGGTTGCACCTTATGCTAAAGAAGGAGAAGTAACATTTAGAATTACGTCAAAGGCTAATACTTATGATGAAGGTATAAAACTTATGGAGCCTATGGAAGCTAAAATACGTAGTAGACTTGGTAATGATAACATTTATGGCGAAGGTGATGTAACTTTAGAAAGTGTACTTTGCGAAATGTTAGTTAATAAAAAGTTAACTATAGCAACAGCTGAATCTTGCACAGGAGGAATGGTTGCAGCAGCACTTATAAATTACCCCGGGATATCGTCGGTATTTATGGAGGGAGCAGTAACTTACACTAATGATGCTAAAATTAATAGATTAGGAGTTAAGAAAGAAACTTTAGATAAGTATGGTGCAGTAAGTAGTGAAGTTGCAGCAGAAATGGCTATTGGAATAGCAAAGACTGCAGGTACTAGCATTGGAATTTCAACCACAGGTATTGCAGGACCGGGTGGAGGAAGTGAGGAAAAACCAGTAGGCCTTGTATATGTAGGATTATATATTAATGGTGAAGTTAAAACCAAGATGCTTAAATTGTCAGGTGATAGGCAAAAGGTTCGAGAAAGAGCGACCAAGCAACTAATAGACCTGCTTAGGAGAGAATTATTATAACATAATTGATCTATATTATTATAAGGACAAAATTTAGTTTATTTATATAAAATGGATAATAAAATAGATCTAGACATAAAAAAAACAGGTATATACACCTGTTTTTTTATGTCTAGATTACAATTATCTCAAATATATGTTGTTTTTATTAAGATATAGAAGTTATTTAGTAGGTAGAACAAAAACTCTTGTTGCTAGCTCGTTATCTAAAATGTAGATACTTGTTGGATCGTCATTAATTCTTCCTAGTCTTTTTATAAGACCGTTGAAATTAGCTTCTTCTTCCACTTGCTCATCAATAAACCATTTAAGTAAGCTTATGGTTGCATGTTCTCTCTCATCTGTTGCAATGTCAGTAAGGTTGTAAATTTTACTTGTTACAATTTTCTCATGTGCGTATGAAATTTTAAAAGCATCAAGGAGAGATTTATAATCGTTTTGAGGATTAGGCATCCCTTCTAGAGTTACACGTCCATTCATTTCATTTATATAATTATAAAATTTCATAGCATGGAATTTTTCTTCCTCAGCTTGTACTTTAAAAAAGTTAGAAAATCCGTCAAAATCTTCAGCAGCGCAGTAAGCCGCTATAGCTAAGTAAAGATGTGCAGAGTAAAATTCAAAATTCATTTGTTTGTTTAGTTCAGTGAACAATCTTTCGCTTATCATAATAATCCTCCTAATATTTTAAGGGTAGTATAAAATAATGAGCATACCCTTAGAAATGTTGATTAGTAATAGTAAATATTATTGTTTTAATAGTAATAATGATTTTTAATTAATTATAAATATTAAACAATATCTATATTATACACTATATATTTTCTATTATACGATATTTAGATAATATATATTAATAATTCAAGGTAATAATTTTTCCAAATCTATAATTCCTGCACCTTGCATATATTTTGGAAAATTTATCAAATTAGAGGATGCCTTTAATAATGCCAATATATCTTTAAAACCTAAATCCTTATTGTTTTCATAGAGAAGGGCACATATACCGCATACATATGCACAAGAGCAGGAAGTCCCGGTGTAAGTGGTATATAAATTAGTAATGCCATGCGGATAAAGCTTTATATTATTTTTTTCGGATATGAATTGTGTGTCGGATATCAATGAACAAATATCAACGCAGGCAGCAATTAAATTTGGTTTATCAAGTTTATGGAAAGGTCCACATGACGAATAATCATATATGATAGGGGTTCCTATGCTATTGTAACCACCTACAGTTATACAGTTATTAAGCGTAGCTATACCTCGTATTGAACTCTTAACACTTTTATTGCTTCCGCTGGGAACTATCACCACAAGACCTTTTAATGCTGCTAAATCGAAAAGTTTAGAAAATAAAGAAAGCATAAATTCATTAGTTTCTAGGGTTTCGAAAGGAAGACAAATAATTTTAATATTGAAGTCCTTACTTTCATTAATCAGAGTTTCAAGTGAAAATAAAATATCAGATATAAATCCTTTACCGAGCTTATTGAATGCCTTAATAGCATAAAGATGACTATTTTTTGCAACACCTTTGTACATGCCTTTTGAGCCGTAACCACTGCCACAAATAACACCACTCATAAACGTACCATGACCATTATCATCATAAGGATAGTTTAAATTATTAACTACATCTATGAATTTTTTAATCTTATTATAAGGATTTATTAAGTCACAATGCGGATATACCCCGCTATCAATTATTCCAATCCCAATACCATTTCCAGTTAATTCATAATTACTTTGGAAGGAGATACCATTAGAAGCGAGTATGCTACTACCACATAAATGTGCATAAGAATCAAAAGTCATATATGTTACCTGAGGATATTCGAGCATTCTATCTATAACGCTTGCGGTTAAAATAGCACAAATACAATTTATGGAGGGAATATGACGTAAAATATCGCATTTTAGAGATTTTATTTTATTAACAGTTTTACTTTCGAGAGATTTATAGTGTATTATCACCCTATAGTTATCATATAGGTTATTTAACAAAGCGTGCTTAAGAGAAGGATCTAACTTATTTTTGAAGGAAAACATGCATGCCTCCTAATGAATTGTTGCATCATTATAGTATATGCAAATTTTAAAAATATGTTAATGAAAAAGAAAAGTATAATTTAAAAGAGGAAAAAATAGATTTAATATTAGGTTAAATGGAAAATAAAATTATAAAAAAAATAAAAAGAGTTTATTACCCTTTCCATTTAAATATTATTATACCTAAAATCATTATGCCTACTCCTATAAATTTAGAAATACCAAATTTTAGTTGGGTAGCTCCAAATAATCCAAATCTATCAATTATACCAGCAGCTAGTAGTTGAGCAACTAATATAATAGCAATAGAACAAGTCGGTCCCATATTTGTTATGCCTAGCATAACAGAAAATATAATTATGGCGCCTAGTACTCCTCCTAGCAAATAAAATTTATTTACGTCTTTTATTGCTTTAAAATTGCCATTACCTACTATAAGAAGTATTATTAAAGTTAAAATAAAACCAGTGAATTGTACAAAAACATTAGTTTCCCATAATCCAATTTTTTCACTTAACCTTGTATTAAAAACACCTTGAAGGCTCATACAGATACCTGCGATTACAGAAAATATTATCCCCAATTACAATCACACTCCTCCAAGGTAGTTTACCCAAAATGTTTTGTAATATTAAAATATTTTAATATCCATTATCTTGTCTTTCATGGTTAATCTTATTTTTGTAAAAATATCCAGCTTCAATATCATCTTCAGAAAAGCCTAAGCTTTGACCTAAACTTAAAAAATTATTAAAGATACTTGAATAGTTATCTAAGGAAGCTGAAGTTGCAAAATTTGCTATTGTTATATATAAATTTAAAAACTGAAGAGATAATTCACAGGTTGAATTTTTTACATTCAAAGTAATATTTTGAAATCTTTTTTCTAATCCTAAACTTAAAATAAAGTGTATACAATCAACATATTCTTCCAGAATTATATCTTTACTTGATGATTCTTTTGTACTCCAAAATTTAAAACAACGAGTTTCGTTTGCGAGCTCGCCGAGTTCTACTTGAAGTGACAATATTTTTTTATTAAATAAAGGCACACCTTCAAGTTGATGCTCAGTCTCAATCCTATGGTCTAAAGTGATTTGCATCTCAAATAATTTATGTAAATTCATATTTTTTAACCACCATTTCATCATTATTATTTATAGGTTTCCAAAGCTCTACAGCACTAATTGTTATAGTTCTTTGGAAATTTTCATCTTTAGCTAAGTTACAAGCAGATAAATACTCGTTATTAGACCATTCTCTATCCGCGAAAGTTGTATTAGCAAGTGAAATATGTAAATTCCAATTTTCAATATGTTCTCTAACGGCAAAGCCTTGTTTGTTTAATGTAGAATTTATGTTTTTAGATAATTCATATATAATACCTTTGTTATCGATGTTTAAGTTTACAGATTTAAAGGGAGAATCAAAACATATTACACCATTTAATTTTACGTCAAATTTAGTGTAATCTTTAAGAATATTTGTTAAAGAAACATCTAAATCAAAAATACTAGGGTTTGTTATTATTTCTAGTGTTATATGAAGCTTGGGTAAATTTGTGTCGGCTCTGTACAGATTATATTTGTTGCAAAGTGATTTTTGCACAGATTCTATATATTCATAGGAAATTTTATCAAATAAGCCAACTAAATAATAAATCATTTTTTCCTCCTCAAAAAAAATATTTTATGCTTTTAATATTTTTTTAACTCATAAGTCTTAACTAACATTTCCTTTTTATTGTTTACTTGTTTCCATAGCTCTAACCTAGAAACCTTTACAAATTTAAAAAAATCGTCTTTGGATAGATTTGTATCAATAGAAATATTACCTAAAGTATATGACTTTTTAATAATATGATTAGCATTAGCTATTAGAATACGCAAATCAATTTTATTATCATCAGTTTTAACGTTAAAGCCATGTAGAGATAAAGTGTCTGTAATATTTCTAGCTATGCGAAAAATATATCCTTTGTCTTCGATTTTAAGATTAACTTGACTTGAGTTTTCAGTTAATTCAATACTGTTGTTTATTCCAACTTTAAAGTGTTTATAAGGAGATAAAATTTTAGAAATAACTACATCTAATTTATCTACATCAGGATTCGTAATAGTACTCACAGTTATATAAAGGCTAGGGGAGCTTTTGTATAGTTTATATTTTCTACAAATATCCCTTTGAATATTTTGAACTATAGAATTTGATAAATCATCAAATAATGCAACTAAAAAGTATTTCATGTTTGTCCTCCAAGTGAAATTAATAACCAAGATTGGTTAAAATTATTTTGATTAAATTATAAGTTTATTATAACATAATTTTTGATCTTTGTATTTTTTGTGTAAATTTATGTAACCAGAATCATTTTGAATTTATTAAGATAAAAAAGTATATGTGAGTTAATATAAATAGTTTTTAATTGTTTGTATAAATTATAATAATAATACTAATAATAGATTTGTAGTAAATAAAGGGAGGTGCTTTTTTATGGAGCATAACAATAGTATAGGTTGCGTAGTAAGTGAATGTGAATATCATTGTAAAGATGACAATTTTTGTACTTTGAATAAAATTGATGTAGTAAAACATGAAAATGTTGCTAAAACACCAGAATGTACAGATTGCGGTAGTTTTAAGACAATGAGATAATATAAAAATCACCCGTAAAAAATACGGGTGATTTTTATATTATCTCAATAAAAATTATAAATATTGTGTTAAACATAACAATATTATCCCACATTTTTAAAATAAGTGCTAGAATATAATGTAGGTATGGTATAATTGAGTTATATGTATAAAAATAAAAATACTTAATATATAAGGTATAGTGAGGATGATACAAATATGGATAAATTGGTAATTAACGGGGGTCGACGTATCCTTGGTCAAGTGGAAATAAGTGGTGCAAAAAATGCGGCAGTAGCAATTTTACCAATAGCTATAATAGCAAGTAAAGGTAAATGTATCATTGACAATATTCCAGATATAGAAGATGTAAATTGTATTGAAAGAATATTGGAAAATTTAGGCTGCGAAATTAAAAGAGAAAAAGATTCAGTTACAATAGATAGCACAAGTATAATTAGCATAGATGCTAATACGGAAGATGTAAGAAAAATGAGAGCATCATATTATTTGATTGGTGCGCTTTTAGCTAGGTTTAAAAAGGCTAAAGTAGAACTTCCGGGAGGGTGTCCCATAGGGGCTAGACCAATAGACCAACATATAAAAGGTTTTGAAGCGCTTGGGGCAACGGTAACTATTGAAAATGGTGCTGTAAATGTTCATGCTGATAGGTTAATCGGAACTAGTATTTACTTTGATGTTGTTACTGTAGGTGCAACGATAAATGTAATGACAGCCGCAACGCTTGCAGAAGGTACAACTATTTTAGAAAATTCTGCAAAAGAACCACATGTTGTTGATGTAGCTAATTTTTTAAATTCTATGGGAGCTAACATTAAAGGTGCAGGTACGGATGTTATAAGGATTATAGGGGTTGAGGAATTAACAGGATGTAACTATAGTGTAATTCCAGATCAAATTGAAGCAGGTACCTTTATGATAGCGGCAGCTGCTTGTGGTGGAGAGGTAACTATAAATAATGTTATCCCAAAACATCTTGAATCAATTTCTGCAAAGCTTATAGAAATGGGAGCAGAGGTACATGAAGGCGGAGATAGTGTTACGGTCAAGGCAAGCGGAAGACTTAAGGCTGTAAATATTAAGACGCTTCCTTATCCAGGCTTTCCAACGGATGTGCAACAACCAATGAATGCATTGCTTTGTATTTCAGAGGGGAGAAGCATAATAAATGAAAGTATATATGAATCTAGATTTAAACAAGTTGATGAATTAAAAAAAATGGGGGCTAATATAAAGGTTGAAGGAACTGTTGCTAAAGTTGATGGTGTAAGTAAACTTAAAGGAACTGTAGTTGTGGCATCAGATTTAAGAGCCGGAGCAGCTTTAGTTATTGCAGGGCTTATAGCAGAAGGTACAACAGAAATTTTAGGCATAGAACATATTGATAGAGGGTACCCCAATATAGAAGAAAAATTTAGAAGTATTGGTGCAGACATAAAGAGGGTTACTATATAACAATTTTAAATTAAAGGAGACAATTATGATTTTTTGTCCATTATATAGTGGAAGTAGTGGAAATAGTATTTTTGTAGCGTCACAAAATACAAAAATTTTAGTGGACGCAGGTATGCCTGGAAAAAGCATTGAAGGTGCACTTAAATATATAAATCAAAACCCAAATGATCTCGATGGTATTTTTATTACTCATGAACACTCTGACCACATAAAGGGTGCGGGTATTGTTTCAAGGAGATATAATATACCCATTTATGCAAATGAAGACACTTGGAAAGCTATGGAGAGTAAAATAGGGAATATAAAAAAAGAGAATATAAGAATTATAAATAATAACTCTGTGGATATAATGGATATGCATATAACAAATTATAAATTATCACATGATGCAGCAGCGCCTATAGGATATGCTTTATATACCGAAAAAAAGAAAGCGTGTATAGCTACTGACTTAGGTTATTTTTCGCCGGAAGTAAAGAATATAATAAAAGATGCTGATGTGGTTTTACTCGAGAGTAACCATGATGTAGAAATGGTGAAATTCGGACCATACCCATATTCATTAAAAAGAAGAATATTAAGTGATGTAGGTCATTTGTCTAATGATGCGTGTGGCCAAGCTATAGTGGATATAATGAGCAAAAAACATAAACATATCATTTTAGGTCACTTAAGTAAAACAAACAATTTCCCTGATTTGGCTTATCAAACAGTGGTTAATATTCTTAAAGAAAATAATATAGAAATAGGTAAGGATATTTCTTTGAATTTAGCTAAAAGAGATATGCCAAGCAATCTAATTGAATTTTAACAACCCAAGAGATGGTTTAATTACATTTAAGAATAAATATTATTACCTCAGTAAATTCAATACTTTAGTGAATTATTAAAGGAGAGGTTAAATATGAAAAAAGCAATCAAAATATTAGTATGTTCTATTCTAGTTGCGTCAACAGTTACATTTTCAGGGTGTGAAGAAAAAGATGAGAAAAGCGTCACGAATAAAGAAAAACTTGAAAATCTAAAACTACCTCTAGAAAAAGATGGCTTTATTCAATTAGGTATTTATTTTGATGGTACTAAA
This sequence comes from Clostridium frigoris, assembly GCF_018861865.1. Classification (GTDB taxonomy): domain Bacteria; phylum Bacillota; class Clostridia; order Clostridiales; family Clostridiaceae; genus Clostridium_AD; species Clostridium_AD frigoris. The sequence continues at coordinate 69,265 of NZ_JAHLDV010000005.1, read as the reverse complement.
GATGGATCAACAGTAAAAGTAGTTAAAGATGAGAGAATTATTAATAAGGAAGAGCTCATTGGTGAGACTATCATGCAGGAACTTATAAAAGGACCTACTGTAAAAAGTGAATTAAAACCAATACTTCCGAGGGAAACTAGACTACTTAGTTTTTCAATTAAAGATAATATTGCTTATGTAAATTTAAGTAAAGAAGCTAAAATAAAGATGTCAGAGGCGAAAGAAAAAAGTTGTCTTCAGAGTATAGCAGCGTCGCTAACTCAATTGTCGTCTGTAAAAAAAGTTAAAATGACACTTGAGAACAATGATATTAATACTATAGGTGGAAACTTTAATGTATCTAAGCCTTTCAGTAAAGAAGGATTAACACTATTAAACAAATAAATAGTAAATAATAAAAAACGTACAAATATATTAAACATATATGTTGAATATTAACGAAGTTTTTATTATAATAATGAGATATAATAAATATATTATGATTTGAAGGAGAATAGAGTATGAGTTTATATAAAGAATGGACGGATATGGTGGTTGATTATGTTAAACGTAGAGGAGAAGCTGCGTTTTGGCATGACTATGGTGAAATCGAAAGACGTATTTATACTAAATTATTAGCAAACCATACAGAAAAGGTTGAGGGCACAATGGAAGAGCTTGCTAAACACTTTGAAGTATCTAACATATATTTCATGGGATTTACTGATGGAATAAATGATAGTCTTTTAGAACCTGTACAATTAGAAGAAACTGAAAGTGACACAGAAGTTAATTTCAAAGTGGATTTCGAAAAACTTTATTTTAACATGTTAGATGCAAAAGCAGATTATTTATATGAACTTCCTCAATGGGAAGGGATTTTTTCAAAAGAAAAAAGAAAAGAAATTCAAAGATCATATAGAGATTCTAAAATGGTAGTGAATAATGATAAAGTTGGAAGAAATGATCCATGCCCTTGTGGAAGCGGTAAAAAATATAAGAAATGTTGTGGGAAATAATTTTACCTTAATTATATAAAGAAAAAATAAAGAATGAATTACAGTAATAAACTTTGCTTTTAAGCAAGGTTTATTTCTTTTTAGTACCTAAGTTTGATATATGGTATGCAATAGTATATTATATGTATGATAATTGTAATATAAGTAAATTAAAGGGGATTTAGAATGAGAATAACTGTAATATGTGTAGGGAAAATAAAAGAAAAATATCTAAGAAGTGCTATAGATGAGTATTCCAAAAGACTATCTAGATATTGTAAACTTAATATAATTGAGCTAAGTGATGAGAAAACTCCAGATAATGCTTCTGGAAAAGAAGAGATATTAATAAAGGTAAAAGAAGGCGATGCTATACTTAAGAATATTAAGGACAGTATGTTTGTTATTGCTTTAGAACTAAAGGGAAATATGTTATCCTCTCAGGAGCTTTCAAATTACATAAGGAATTTGGGAGTAAGGGGAGAGAGTAATATAGCGTTTATAATTGGTGGATCACTCGGTTTATCTAAAGCGGTTTTAGAAAGGTCAAATTACAAGTTGTGTTTTTCAAAGATGACATTTCCACATCAGTTATTTAGGGTAATGCTGCTTGAGCAGATTTATAGAGGATTTAGAATAATAAGTGGTGAACCATATCATAAATAGGGTCAAATTGTATGATTTAAAATTTTATCCTAGGTGAAGTAAACTTTTAGGTTACAATGTATAAAGATGGGAGGGATGCATAATGAATATTTTAATTGTAGAGGATGAACAAGATATAAGAGAATTGCTAGAAATCCATTTATCAAAAGAAGGATACAAAATTTTTACGGCAGAAGATGGTGTTCAAGCTTTAAATATATTTGAGACTAAAGATATAGATATTGCGCTACTTGATGTTATGATTCCAAAAATTGATGGATTTAAAGTTCTTAAAAAAATTAGAGAAACTAGTGAGATACCAGTGATTTTTATAACTGCAAGGGAAGAAGAGTCTGATAAAATATTTGGTCTTGGGCTAGGAGCTGATGATTATGTAATAAAACCATTTAGCCCTATTGAAATAATTGCACGGGTTAAGGCTCAGCTCAGAAGGTATTATAAGTATGCTAATAAAACTCATAAAACTGGAATAGTTGTTGGAGAATTAAGACTAGACAAGGATAGTTGCTGTATTTATAAAAACAATATAGCTTTAGCTTTAAATCCGAAGGAATATAGGTTATTAGAGTTTATTTTAGAGAATCCAGGAAAGGTATACACTAAAAAACAGTTATATGAAATAGTGTGGTGTAATCCATATTATGGGGATTCAAATACTATTATGGTACACATAAGTCATATTAGAGAAAAAATTGAAGAAGATCCTAAAAATCCTAAATATTTAAAAACAATAAGATGTATAGGTTATAAAATGGAGTTACATCATAATGAATAGAAAAAAGTTAAAAAAATTAGGAATTTACTTTAAAAGCAAGAAAATGGCTACTCAATTATTTAAGAATTATATTGTATTTACAATTATATTAGTTGCAATATTCATTCTAACAATTGTAACTTTATTGTTTTATTTTTCTTCTAATTATTTAGATTTACCAACAGATAAAACTACAGCAGAGTATATTATAAAGCAAAATTATAAAGATATAAACGTAACAAATTTCATAAAACATAAGGGCTATGTTGAAGTACTTGATAAAAATCTAACTATTGTTATGGAAAATGGTAGTAAGCATGAAGTGGGATTTAAATATTCACAAAAGTATTATCATGATATGATTACCAATAATTTAAAAGATGGTTATTTTTATTCTAGTAAATATGGTACCAAGAAAGAGCTTATTCTAATTACAGCTATGCCAAATAGCATATTTGATGCATATACCTGGGGTTTTGAACATAAGCAACAATTGGAAGAGGCTAGTAAACGTAAGAATTATGGATTTAATTTCTTAACAATATTCCCATTTATAATATTTGTATTTCTATTATCTACAATGGTACTTTATTCTAAACTTACATCAATGATTTTTGTAAAACCGTTAAAAAAACTTTTAAAAGGTGTTAACACTGTAAAAAATGGTGAATACTCAACAAGGGTTGAAATTAATTCTTTAAACGAAATTGGTCAACTAAAGGATGCATTTAATTTAATGGCAGAAAAGATACAAAAGGAGAAGTTATTAAAGGAAAAAGCAGAACATAATAGGAAAAGGATGATACTTGATATATCACATGATTTAAAAAATCCGTTAACAAGTATATTAGGATATTCCGAATTTATATTAGAAAATGATGACATTAATATAGAGGATAGAAATAAGTTATTAAAAGTTATTAATAACAATAGTAGACGAGCGAATGATCTAATTCAAGATTTATTCGAATTTTCACGTATTGAAAGTACAGAATATAAATTAGACATAGGTAATCATGATATAGGTGAGTTTTTACGAGAACTAATTGCAGGGTATGTTCCAATTATGGAGCAAAAAGGCGTTTTATATGAATTTAGTATTACAGAAGATGAAGTTGAAATACCATTTGATAGAAAAAACTTAGATAGAGCATTAAGCAACATTTTATTAAATAGTATTAAATATAATAGTCCAGGGATTACTATTAATATCAATCTTTTATTAGATAATAATGATGTTATAATTATTATTGAGGACAACGGAATAGGAATACCTAAAGAATTTCAAGGTAATATTTTTGAACCTTTTGTTCGAGTAGATACTACGAGAAATTCTAGGAGTGGTGGTACAGGGCTTGGGCTTGCAATATCAAAAGCAATAATTCAAAAACATGGTGGGAATATAACTTTAGTGCAAGATATAGATAAGGGTTGCAATTTTATAATAAAATTAAAGAAGAGCGTAGGTAATATATAGATTAGACGTTTTTAAATAGAAGTTAACTGCACCTTGCCTTGTAGGTAGTGTGCAGCTTAAGGTTATCTTATAACACTTATTTGCTTCTATTTACTTTATTAATTTCTTTATCAAGATTTTTTATACGATTCTCTATTTTTTTTAGGGCATTACAGTAATCTAGTAAAGACTCATTAATATGACTATTAGTTTTAAAAATTGAGTATAATTCTTTTCCAAGATCCAGGTAGAGGTTATCCATATTATTTTCTTCAAAGTGGAGTTTATATTTAAGTTTGGATATTTCAATAAAATCTTCGGATTTGTTTGATAAGACCTCTAAACCGTTGCTTATTGAATCTTTAATTTTGTATAAATTAGGGCCTGAAGGCATAACAATTCCTCCTTTTATGGTATAATTTAAATTAAATGGGTAGACTCAATAACATACTATTTAAGAGAATGTGTATATGTGACTAATAAATGCTTACATACCAATAAATATCTTTATTCTCTTATAAATTATATGTAGAATTATTAATCTTAATATGGTGGTGATAATGTGAATAATAGAGAAAGACCAATAGGATTTTTTGATTCAGGGGTAGGCGGAATAAGTGTGTTAAAGGAATCTCTAAAAGTACTTCCTAATGAAGATTTTGTTTATTTTGGAGACTCATTAAATGCGCCCTATGGAACTAAAAATGTAAATGAAGTTAGAAAATTAACTTTCAAGGCAGTAGATTTTCTTTTGGAAAAAGGCGTAAAAGTAGTAGTGATTGCTTGTAACACTGCTACTAGTGCGGCTATTGATGAACTCCGTAACAGGTATAAAGATATACCTATAATTGGTATAGAGCCAGCACTTAAGCCTGCTGTAGAAATTAGTAGGGGCAAAAGCGTAATTATTATGGCAACTCCTATGACTTTAACTGAAAAAAAGTTTGATAATTTAATGAAGTTGTACAACAAAGAAGTTGATATAATACCTTTGCCTTGTGCGGGGCTAGTTGAACTTATCGAAAAAGGAATTATAGAGGGCGATGAGATTAATAAGTATTTAAAAGGAAAGTTAAAAGAGTTTAGCCATTTAGATGTAGCAGCTATAGTACTTGGATGTACTCACTATCCATTTATAAAAAAAGAATTAATTAAGATCGTTGGAGAAAAAACTATTATAATTGATGGAAGTATAGGTACAGTCAATCAATTAAAAAGGCAACTTAATCGTAATAATCTTTTAAATGAAAAGGAAACAAAAGGTATTGTAACTATATATAGTTCATCTATAGATGATAATACAATAGATTTAAGTTATAAATTATTAAAACTATAGTCTTATTATGTAGACTTAAGAGAAAGCATTGTATATATATATAAGAACAGCCTAAAACTATTAAATTAGTTTTAGGCTGTTTTTGTTTTTATTCTGGGATGTAAAATTAGCTAGTATAAGCTAAATACCCAATTTTTAAATTCCATTTAAATAACATAAGGTACTTATAATAAAATTAATTATAGCAATAGCATGACTAGGTGAATAGTATAAACTATACAAAGAAACAACAGAAATAAGGTGATGAAATGAGAGTATTTCAATTTAAAAAAGATAATGAATACAAGGTAGATCAGGATACATTTGATATGAAAATTGAAGGGATAAATAAAATTAATTGTATAACTATAGATAATCCCGTGCAAAATAATTGCTTATGTGTTATAAACCATTTAGTATGTAAATTTGAAGGAAATAAGAACATTGCGCATTTAATTATTACAAATGATGATAAACAATTCAAAGATACAACTACATTTGGTGGTTTAAATATTGGCTATAAGTATGATAAAGGAGAAACATTAGATAATTTAGAAATAGATATAGTTAATATTGATATAAATCGAGCGATTGACATGCTAGAAGAATATTCTTTGATAATACTTCCAGGAGGAAATATCCAAATAAAATTAGAAGAACCACAAGAAAAAATGAGTTTACAGATAAGCGTTGGTAAGGAAAACATTTAATTTTTAATTAGAATGACATTCTTAAGAATAGATAGGTCTTAACTAATTATTTTTGAGAGTGTCCTTATATATAAAAAATAGTAAATGATATAAAATGTGATATAATTTAATATGAATAGATAACATAAAGGAGAGATAAATATATGAATCCAATAGTTACAATTAATATGCAAGATGGAAAAGTGATAAAGGCTGAGTTATATCCAGAAGTTGCACCGAATACGGTAAATAATTTTATTAGTCTTATAAACAAGGGTTTTTATAATGGACTTATTTTTCATAGAGTAATTCCAGGATTTATGATTCAAGGCGGTTGTCCTGAAGGAACAGGCGTAGGTGGACCAGATTATTCTATAAAAGGTGAGTTTTCTTCTAATAAATTTAAAAATGATTTAAAACATTCAACAGGTGTTTTATCAATGGCTAGATCTAATGATTCGGATTCAGCAGGAAGTCAGTTCTTTATAATGGTAGCTAATTCTTATCATTTAGATGGAAGTTATGCAGCTTTTGGTAAGGTAACTGAGGGATTGGAAGATGCTTTAGAAATAGCTAAGGTAAAAAGAGATTTTAGAGATAAACCAAATAAAGAACAAAAAATAAAAAGCATGAGTGTTGATACTTTAGGAATTGAGTACAGTGAGCCAAAAAAAATAAAATAAGTATACATCAACCAAATCAGTAAAAATAATAAATTGTAGGGGGGATATAGTGTGAATCTTATTAATGAAAAAAGCATCCTTGCATATGGACTAACGGGTGTTGAGGAAGAAGTACTTAATGAGTTATTGGCAAAACAAAACATATTACCTTGCAGAGTAATTGAGAAAAATATGGGCAATGTAACAATTAGGGAAGTATTACAAGATATTAAAAAAATAAAGGTTAATACTGAATTACCTAATGAAAAATTACTTATATTTAGTAATTTTGAAGACAAGGAATTGTATGAGCTAATTGATGACATAAGACAAATTAAAAGCAGCGATACAATACTTGCAGCAGTAACACCAACGTCTATAAATTGGACAGTCAATTATCTTATGCATCATCTGATTGCAGAAAGAGAAGCTTATAAGAAAAGTAAATAAAGTACATGATGCATTATATAAATCTTCTGCTATAAGTAGAGGATTTATATTTTGTTGTACAAATAGTTACAAATTTTAAATAAAAATTTTTATATATACCGTAAATGGTGTAAAATTATAATTAAATGATTAAAAATAATTATTCAATTGGAAAGGCGGAGAATTATGAGTAGAGTAGGAGATAGGATTAAACAAGTAAGAGAAACAAAAGAGGTAAGCCAAAAACAATTAGGTAAAAAAATTGGAGTTTCTGAAGGATTTATTAATGATATCGAATTAGGTAAAAAAGTTATAAATGAAAAACTTTTAGAAAAAATATCTAAAATTTTAGGAGAAGAAATAGAAGATAGATCAGTGGCGTTTGAAGATGATCCCAAAGGGGATGAAAGAAATCCAAAACTTGAGAGGCCAATTGCTGGAAAAGTAAATGAAGTTTGGAATGATGCATTTAGCTCAGTTTTAAAAGATGTTGTCATCTATAAATATGATCTAGTTAAAGCTATTGGTATGAGACAAATGCCAATAATATCAAATAAAGTAGAGGGATATGCTCAAGATAAAGTTTTATTTTTAGAAATAGAAAACGATGATATGCAGGGGTTTAGAATTTGCAGTGGAGATGTTGCATTTGCTCATCTGACTCATGAGATAGAAAATAATTCTATATCATTATTAGATTATAATGGGGAAAGAGTTTTAAGGCAAATAAAGAAATTAGATAGTAACAAAGTATTGTTACTCAGTAATAGAATTTCATTAAAAACTGATACAGTTCCACATAACGACATTAAAGTAATTGCAAAACTAGATAGTATACAGTTTAAGTTATAATTATTATTTTAATGGTAAGATATGACTTACAAAGAATGGTATAATTGATATGTAAGGGGTGACTGCACCCAGGATATATATGGGGTGTACTATTCTTATTGTGAGGCATATTTTTTTATGAATATATCATTTACAAATGAAAATTAGCATTAATTGTAGAATAAAAATGATTAATTAATAATTAATAGTGTTAACAAAACACTACTAATAGTTTATAATAAATAGTATGTATGAAATATGCAATAATAGATGTAAATTAACAATTGATTAAAAAAACAAAAGGTAAGTGATATATAAATAAGGGGGGGAACTGTTATTATGAAAGGAACAGTAGTAGCAACTTGGATGAAGACTTGTAGAAAGCTTTATGGGGATGATGTAGTTAACAATGCGATGAAATCTGTAGGGTGGAATTCTAGAAAAATATTTTCACCGGTGGAAAATGTGGATGATATCCAAGTTAAAAATGTAATTGGGGATATATCAAAAAATCAAAATATATCTATTGATGTGCTATGGAGAACCATAGGAAAAGATAATTTAACAGCTTTCCATAGAGATTTTCCTGCATTTTTTAACACTGAAAATGTGTACTCGTTTTTGAAATCGCTGTTTGATATACACGTTGTGATGACAAAAAAATTTGTTGGAGCAAAACCGCCTTTAGTGGGAATAACTCCTATTTCAAGTAGGGAAGCTATTTTTACATATAATTCTAAGAGGGCGATGTTCGATTATTTTTTAGGACTATTGGATGGTACATGTGAGTATTTTAGTGAGAAAGTTCAAATCGAGCAATTAGAAAAAACTACAGATAGCTTAAGTTTAAAGCTTACATTTGATAAGGATATTTATTATAAAAAAACATATAAAATTAATAAAATACTATCATTAGGCTTTGTTAATAATACGCATGGTAAAGTGGGAATATTTACTTTTATTATAGCGTTGCTTGGAGCAATGATGTTGATTGGTACAGATGATATTTTAAAAGCAGTAGGTTTCTCTATAATTGCTGGTGTAGCATCAAGTCTTGCGTCTTTTATAATGGGAAGACCTTTTAAGTTAATTATGCAAACTATAGACCAGATTAATAGCAATAATTATGTTGAAGATGGAGATATAGTTACTTGCGATGAGTACGAAGAGTTATACAAAAACATTAAAAAATATAAAAAAGGATTTAGAGCGGATTTTGTTGAATTTAAAGGTGTGACTGATGAAATGGATACTTTTGCACAAAACATAAATGTGATTTCTAGTAGAATGAAAGATACTTCAGAGGATATATCAGGAGTAGTTGAGCAAATGGCTGATACCTCTGTAAGTCAAGCAGAGAGTACAGAAAATGCTGTTTTAATTTTAAATGATAACATTAGATCACTCACAAATATCGTTAAAAATGAGAATGGCAACAAGGATGAATTAGAAAAAGCTCTTGAAAAGATAAATAATAGCTATGAAAGTGTAGATAAAACGAGTAAAAATATACTTGGAACTTTAGAAAAATTTAAGGGAGTTAAGGATAATGGCATAAGGCTTGAAACCAAGGCTCATGATATAACAAGCATAGTGTCAATTGTTTCTCAAATTTCTGAACAAACAAACTTACTTGCTCTTAATGCGTCCATAGAGGCTGCTCGTGCAGGGGAACAAGGAAAAGGTTTCGCTGTTGTTGCAGATGAAGTTAGAAAACTTGCAGAACAGTCAAAGAGTGCTGTAGAAGAAATTAACAGCAATCTAATTGAGTTTGTTAAGGATATTAATGTACTTGTTGATAAAATCGGTGACCAATATGATATCTTGCAAAATGAGACTAAGGGATTAGAGGATGTAAGAGATATAAGTTATGAGGCTACTATGTCTGTTAGAACAGTTTCAACGGCAATGATAGATACCATAAATGATTTAGATAGAGAAGCTAAGTCTATTGGGAAAATATATGAAACAATAGAGTCGTTAGCCGCAATTTCAGAAGAAAATTCTGCATCTTCAGAAGAGGTAAGTGCAAGTGTTGGAACTTATACAAATGAAATTAAGAAGTTAATAGACAGTATATATGAGTTCAAAAAGATAACAAGCTCATTTAAAGATGATTTGAAAAAATATAAGATATAGTTATTATTAGGGAAGTAGGGAAACAAAGATGGAACAATTACAAAAGAAGATTGTAACATATCAATGGAAGGATGTTATTAAAAGGGGATTATTTGCTCTAAGCATACCATTAATAAGTTTGACTTATCCTATGCTTAATCAATATAGAGGAAATACTAATGACTTATTTACATTTGTAGATAAACTCATACCTTTTAATAAGTTTTTTATATTACCTTACGTATCTTGGTATATATTTATAGCAGTTTTTTCTGTTATTTTATGTATAGCAGATAAAGAAAAATATTTTAAACTACTTATAACTTTAAATATAGGTATGATTACATGTTATATAATATATTATTTTTATCCAACTTATGTTCCGAGGCCTTTGATATTAGGAACGGATTTCTTTAGCAATTTAGTTTTGAATTTATACGCGGCGGATAACCCCTACAACTGTTTTCCGAGTATTCATGTTTTAAATTCAGTGCTTATAGCTTTGTATATTTATGAATCTGAAAAGGTCAGCAAATGTACAAAGGTGATTTGTATTATTATGTCTGTTTCTATAATTTTATCTACTATGTTTATAAAGCAACATTATTTTGCAGATGTGATTGCAGGCGTAATATTTGCTTTTATTTTGTATTTTTCTTTTAGGAATTTAAAATTTAATTTACATAAAAGAGGTACCATAACATATATAGAATAATTAAAGGTCCCAATGATTAAATCATGGGGACCTTTAATTGTTAAAAAACGGCATAGATTGTAGTGTTATTTATTATATCCCACTTAAATTAAAATCAGGTATGAAAGCAGCAGACGAAGTCCCACTGTCTTGAATAAAACATTTTGTTATCCCTAAGTTTAAGCAGTAGTTTATTAAAGCGTCATAATGAGCTTGATTTATGGTCTTGTTTATTTCAGGATATTTAGTGGCTACATGTATAGGTGTATATTGATTCATTAAGCTAATATAAACATCATTATTAAAGGTAGCATGTATGAAGTCTATTACTTTTTTAGAATCAAATAATAAGCCAGGTAGCATTAGATGTCTAATTATTACTCCCTTTTGAATTATACCATTATCATCAAGTTTTACTTTGCCTACTTGGCAGAACATTTCAGTAATAACTTTACTTGCAGTATTAAAATAATTAGGTGCTTTTGAATATTTAATGGCATATTTGTCTGCATAATATTTTAAGTCTGGGAGGTAAACGTCAATTAGTCCAATAAGTGACTTAATGGTTTCTATATTTTCATATCCATTTGAATTATAGAGAATAGGAATACTAAGACCGCCTTTTTTAGCCATCTTTAAGGCAGCTATTATCTGTGGGACATAATGAGTTGGCGTAACTAAATTTATATTCAAGGCCCCCCTTGTCTGCTCCTCTAAAAAAATTTCACTAAGGCGAGTTATTGATATTATTTTTCCAAAACCTTCATGACTTATTTTATAATTTTGACAAAATACACATTTCAGATTACAATTTGAAAAAAACACAGTTCCAGAACCTAACTCACCTGAAATGCAAGGTTCTTCCCAATGATGTAAAGAAACTTTAGCTACTTTTATATACTGAGAAGCGTTGCAATAGCCTAATTCACCATCTAATCTATTAATAAAACATTTCCTAGGACATAAATTGCATTTTTTTAGCATGTCTAAGGAGGTTGAACCATCTAACTCTTTTGTGTTTTTATTTATCATTTTTATCTCCTTGATTTATAATTACAAGTTTTAGAACATACAAGAATTGTACAACTTCGATATGTACAATGTCAATTATGCCTTTTAGTAGTTTTCCTATAAAATAGAATGCATTGAATTAAAAAAATAAAACTTATTGCACCAAAACCAGGATAGAGGACTTTGATTAGAGTTTTGAAGCCAATTTGAGAAATAGGTAAAGCTATAAGGAGTATTAATAAAACAGCTTTCTTATACGAAATATTAAACTTTTTTTCTAGAGTTTTTCCAACACTATAGATGTTGGAAACTTCAGTTGAAAACATTTCACACCAGATTACACAAAGTAGAAGAACTTGCATTAACATACCAAAACGATGAGTTATATAAAGAAGAGGAATTTCATATTTAAAAATTTGAGGAATGTTTAATAAAAGCATTATATTTATCAAATAGCATAAGATAGTTAGACCTAATGCACCTATTATAACTCCAGGAATAAGAACTCGGTTATACTTAATTTCTTGACTTAGGGGTACTAGTACGCCACTACAACACAACATATTAAAACCAGCATAAAGCAAGGCTGAAAAAAACCATTGAACAGGTATTATATTGTTTTTATAAGAGGGAATCTGTTTTATATAAGTAACACTTACCATATCTTTATAAAATAATAAATATAAAATAAATATGGTTATAATAATTGTAATTAGAGTTGGAACTATAAATGAATTTATAGTGATTAATCCTTTAGTATCTTTAAGGACAGTGTATAAAGAGATCATAGACATAAGTAAAATCCCTATCCATTTTGAAATACCAAAATATTGATGAAGAAGTGCACCACTTCCAGCGAGAATTACGGCAGCACCACTTACTAAGAAAAAGCTTGTGAAAATATCTGTAATGATACCAAAAAAACCTGGGCTTACGAGAGTAATAAGCTCAGTATAGGAGCTTAATTTATGTTTTAGACTAATAGAAACAATAATTGAACTTATTACAATATAAATTAAACAACATACAAGAATACCCCAAAAACTTACATATCCATAAGTGCTGAAAAATTGAGTTATTTCTTGACCAGAAGCAAGTCCTGCACCTACTATGGTGCCAATAAATACAGCTGCAGTTTGAAATATTAAACCAATCGTTTTTTTCAAAATATCTCCTCCACAAAATTATTAAATTTAGAGCCACACTTAAATAAGATGCTTATAGTTATAAATATATGTGTGTTATTTAATAAAAAAAAATAATTTCAATAAAAATAATAATTATATAAATTAAAAATTTACTTTGAGGGAAACTATAATTATAATAAATTATTTTAATTTATAAATATTGAGCATATTTGCAACTGAAATTTAAAATTAATTGAAGGGAGTGAAAATATTGAAAAAATGGGTAAGTTGTTTATTAATACTGTTTTGTATTTTGTCTATTGTGGGATGTTCAAATAAAGAGGAAGAAGAGAAGTTAAAAGTAAATACCTTTGAAATTAAAACTGCAACCAATGTAGTTGGAAGTTATATGAATTTTATAATGAAAGAAGATTTCGAAAATGGTAAAAAATTATATACTAAGGATTTGCAACGTAAAGCTGTTAATTTGCCTATTAGTAATATGAAAATAAAAGGTTATAAAGTTACAGAAAGCAATGAAGTTGGTAGAAGTGGAGTTTTTAAGGTAAGAGTTACTAGAACATCTATTGATAGTTCCTTGTCTAGTATGGATGAGTACACTATTAAAATTGTTAAAGATGGAGCTGAATATAAAATAAGTGAAATTACTAATGAACCACAAAAGGAGGCTTTTCTAGAAGGCGCAGGTATTAGATTTCGAGATAAAAAAAATGTAAAGACAAATTTAATTATCGATGTATCAGGAATTCCTAAATATTCATATTCAAAGGATGACGGAGCAAAGCTATATAAAACAATGGTACCATTAAAAGAATTTGGACCCATAAATTTTAGCTATGAGGGAGATAAAATAGCATTTAGTACTTATAACAAAAATTCATTTATCGGTATTGTAAATATCGATGAATCTCTCGAAGTTCAGGGTAACGCTGATCAATCATCAGGTCAATCAACACAAGGCTCCGGATCTGGGGTAATGGCTAAAGAAAAACCAATAGGAAAAGATTTAGTGCCAATAGATTTATTATTTGGTTGCAAAGTAGAATTTATGACATTTTCATTAGATGAAAAATTTTTGCTTGTGCAATATAATAATGAAAAAATGGGGAAATGTATTAGAGTTTATAAAGTAGACAATGGGGATATGATCCCAATTAATTTTGAAAAAGATTATCCTATAGAAAAGGTTCAAATAATATTTTCTTCTTTTGGCGAGGATAACATGACATATGAAGTAATCTCCAAATCAAAGGGCAATGGAGCAGAAGCAGATATTATTGGAAAATGGAAATTAAGTTTAAAGGATTTTACCGTAAAAAAACTATAATTAATACACTCTCTATGGAGATAAGGTATAATTAATATAAATTTAGAAAATAGATAACTAGTCTAATAGCTAGTTATTAATTTTAATATTTTTTTATAAGAAAGGGAGAGTCTAGTGAAAAGTTTATGGAATGACAAAAGATATCATAGTTTAAATTATTTTTTAAGAAATAAATTTGGTAGTAAGGTTTTTAAAATTTCTTTAGATGGTGGGTTTTCTTGTCCTAATAGAGATGGAACTATAAATAGTAGCGGGTGTTTGTTTTGTAGCGAGAGGGGTTCTGGAGATTTTGCTGGAAATAGGATATTTCCTATTACAAAGCAATTCGAAGATATAAAGATTATGATGAGTAAGAAATGGAAATCGGGAAAGTATATTGCCTATTTTCAAGCATATACAAATACATATGCTAGCGTCGCAGTATTAAGAGAGAAATATGAGGAAGCAGTATTTCAAGAGGGCGTAGTGGCTCTTGCTATAGCGACAAGGCCTGATTGTTTAGAGGATGATGTATTAGATCTTATAGAGGAATATTCAAATAGAGTGTATACGTGGGTAGAATTAGGACTTCAGACGAGCTCTGATGAAAGTGCAAAAATTATTAATAGGGGTTATAAGTTATGTAAGTTTGAAGAGGCTTTGATCCAGCTAAATAAAAGAAATATAGATGTGGTGGTTCATACTATATTTGGTCTTCCTGGAGAAAGCAGTTCGGATATGCTTAAAACAATAGAATATGTTTCACATAAAAATATAAAAGGTATAAAGCTTCATTTGCTTCATCTTATGGAAAATACACCTATGGTGGAGCTCTATAAGCAAAAAAAACTAAAATTTTTAAAGCAAGATGAGTATGTAGATATTATTTGCAAAACAATTACTATGCTTCCACCTAATATGGTTATTCATAGATTAACAGGGGATGCACCAAGAGATTTATTAATAGGTCCTATGTGGAGTTTGAAAAAATGGGAAGTCTTAAATGCAATAGATAATAAACTAAAGGAGTTAGATTTATATCAAGGGAAAAATTTTATAGTGTGATTTTTAAATAAACAAGCCCTATATTAATATAATAACAATTTGTGTATTTCTACAAATTAACTTCATCACTTTTGGGGATATTGAGAATAGATAAATATGTTTTAAAGGATTACAATATACTTATATTGAAAATCATTTAAAACAAACATATAGGGGGAATATATTATGTCAAGTTTATCATTAAGGCACATATACAAGGTTTATGATGGCAATGTAACGGCGGTTAAGGATTTTAATCTTGAAATAGAAGATAAAGAGTTTATAGTTTTCGTAGGACCTTCAGGGTGCGGTAAATCAACAACTTTAAGAATGATAGCAGGTCTTGAAGAAATATCAAAAGGTGAAATATATATTGGCGATAAAGTTGTAAATGACGTAGCACCTAAGGATAGAGATATAGCAATGGTTTTTCAAAACTATGCACTATATCCTCATATGACTGTATATGATAATATGGCATTTGGATTAAAACTAAGAAAAATGCCAAAAGATGAAATAAAGAAAAAGGTTACTGATGTAGCTAAAACACTTGATATAGAACATTTACTTGATAGAAAACCAAAGGCATTATCAGGTGGACAAAGGCAAAGGGTTGCACTTGGAAGAGCAATAGTAAGAAATCCTAAGGTATTCTTAATGGACGAGCCATTATCAAATTTAGATGCTAAACTTAGAGTACAAATGAGAACGGAAATATCAAAGCTACATCACAAACTTCAAACAACATTTGTATATGTAACTCATGATCAAACAGAAGCTATGACTATGGGAACAAGAATAGTTGTAATGAAAGATGGTTTAGTTCAACAAGTAGATACTCCACATAACATATATGAGCACCCAGTTAATATATTTGTTGCTGGATTTATAGGAAGTCCTCAAATGAATTTTATGGATGCTAAGATTTTAGAACAAAATGGTGAAATTATTATTGCTTTTGATAATGAAACTCTAGTGATTCCAAAGGATAAAGCTAAAATCATAAGGGAAAAATCCTATATAGGTAAAACTGTTATAATGGGAATTAGACCAGAAGATATTGATGATGGTATTACTTTTCTTGAGGCACATAAGGATGCAATTATAGAAGCTAAAGTCGAGGTCGTAGAGCTTATGGGAGCAGAGACTAATATTTATATGTCAAAAGGAGATACAAATATTGTCGTAAGGGTTAACGGGTCTTCTATGGCTAAGGTTGGAGATAAGATTAAAATTGCTTTAGATATAAATAAAATTCATATATTTGATAAAGAAACTGAAAACACGGTAATATAGGGAGGCGACTGAAAATGTACAATTTTAATGAATTCTTAAAGAATTTAAGTCATTCTTCAAAAATACCATTTAATGTAGTTACGAAGGATGGTAATCCACTATATATTAGTGACTTAGATATTGAAAATTCACATATAACTAACTTTACGATTATGCTTGGACGTGTTACAAGTATAATTAGTTTAGAAAAGCAGTATGAAAATTGTATAGCTTTGCTCAAATATACTATCGAAAACAAGTATACCCAATGTTTTCTATCTAAAGAACAGGCAGTTATTGATATTCTAGAGAACAGAGAAATTTCAATTGACAACATTAGTATAAATTTGCCTTTTCTTAAAAATGGATGTTATGTTATATTAATAAGTGTTAACGAAAGCAAGTATGAAGCGCTTGGCATCATAAAACAAATATACGATAATGAGGCAGTCGTAAGTTTAATCTATAATGATAGAATTATTGTGATCGGTGAATTTGCAGAGGTCGAGCAACATATAGAAAGTATTAAGGAATCTATATCATCCGATTTGTATTGTGAATGTTATGTAAGTTACGGTGATATAAATTATGATATAAAGGGAATTAAAAAGGCCTATAATGATGCGATCGAGTGCATGATACTTGGTAAAAAATTCGACATAAAAGATCATACATTTAATTATAACAAGATGTTATTTGAGAAAATTGTATATAATGTAGATTCTAAGATTAAGCAGGAACTGTTATATATGTTAAAAGATAAATTTGATTCTTTGGATAGTCAAATGATTGTAACTATTGAGCAATTTGTAGATTGTGGTCTTAACATAAGTGATGCTGCTAGAAAGTTATATGTGCATAGGAATACCTTAATTTATAGACTAGATAAGATTAAGAAAGAAACAAATTTTGATATTAGAAATTTTAAAGATGCATCCGTATTTCTTATAGCCTTTTTGACATGGAAAGGAAATAAGGTAGAGTAACTTTTTTTCTTAGATGCGCAATAACGAAAGTATTATCTAAAAAAAATGTGTTATTGCAAAAATATATCACTTTTGGTGATTCCATAAAAGAGACTTCATAAGGAGCTTTATGCTCCATGTGGAGTCTTTTAGTTGTTATAAGGAGAATAGTGGTGTAATGTTTATAATAGTGGTGTTACAGTTGTAAAAATAAAGTAACAATTAAGATTAATATAGGAGGAATTGATATGAAAAGTAGAAGTGTTTTAATTAGAGTATGTATATATATTGCAATGACGTTTCTTTTGATTTTTTTAGAACCAAAGGTTAGTAATGTGTTACTTGGAAGTATATATTGGTTACTTTACATTGTGGCAATAGTGGTGCTAGTTAGTTGGAGAACATTTAATTGTATATGGGTATGTGATGAATGTGGTGAAAAATTTAAAATTTCATTTTGGGCGAGTATCAAAAGTTTTTCTATTATTAGTATCAAAAACAAATTATATCATAGGAAATTATATTGTCATAAATGTAATAAAAAAACATGGTGTCGATGTGTTTTTCAAGAGTAAATAATAAAATTATAGTATTAAGTTATGTCGACGCAAGTAAAACCAAAATATTAAGATATGTTTTAGTCGAATTTATATAAAATAATGAGGATAGCTTTTTTAAATAGTATAAGAAAAATTGTATTACAAAGGGGATAAAACATATGAAAATAGATATAATAATTTCTGCGGATGATATAAAAAAAGGAAAAATAGAAAATAAGACTGTAGTAGTTATAGATATGCTTAGGGCAACTAGTGTAATAGTTACTGCAATGAATAATGGGTGCAAGGGAGTAATTCCGGTTTTGACAGTTGAGGATGCAGCTGAAATTGTTAAAAATAACAAAGATGAGTTTATGCTTGGAGGAGAGAGAAATGCATTAAAAATAGAAGGCTTTCATTATTCTAATTCTCCACTTGAATACACCAGAAAGTCCATTGAGGGCAAAACACTTGTTATGACTACTACTAATGGGACTAAAGCTATAAAAGGCTGCAGAGGGGCTAGTGAGATCTTAATAGGGGCAATGCTAAATGCCAAAGCCATTGCAAGCAGAATAGCGTCTTTAAATAAAGACGTAGTAATAGTTAATGCGGGGACTTATGGTGAATTTTCTATAGATGATTTTATATGTAGTGGGTACATAATAGATTGTGTATTAAAACTAGCAGAAATAGAGCCAACAGACATAGCTGTAACTTCGCATTATATTTACAAGAATAATGAAGATATTCATAATTTTATAAAATACGCAAATCACTATAAAACAATTATGAAGTTAGGGTTATCTGCAGATTTAGAATATTGCTGTCAAAAAGATATTATAGATATTGTTCCAGAATATAAAGATGGGATTATATTATAAGTGGAATATAAAGAAATAAAGGAGTATATATTACGTAAAATGCATTTGAACAAGCATTTGTAGTAAAATATACTCCTTTTAATTTATACCACTTGGAATATGTAGAACTTTAAGTAGTAGGATTCATCAGAATTCCAAAGTATTGGATGATCTGCTGCTTGAGTTCTGAACTCTACTTGTCTAAGTGTCCTTTTAGCATCTAGAGCTGCATCAGCGATAGTATCTGCAAACATATCAGGTTTCATAAAGTGAGAGCAAGAGCAAGTTACAAGATATCCACCTGGTTTAACCAATTTCATACCACGTAGGTTAATTTCTTTGTAGCCCCTTGTTGCGCCATCTACAGTAGAACGTGATTTTGTAAAAGCTGGTGGGTCTAGTATTACGACATCATATTGTCTTTTTTCTTCTCTTGACCATTCTCTTAATACATCAAAGGCATTGTGGCATTCGAACTTAACGATACCGGAAAGATTATTAAGCTCTGCATTCTTTCTTGAAAATTCTACGGCATATTCAGATATATCTACACCAAGTACACTTTTAGCTCCGGCTATACCTGCATTAAGTGCAAATGATCCTGTATGAGTAAAACAATCCAAAACATCAGCACCTTTACATAATCTTTGAATAGCTGCCCTGTTTTCCTTTTGATCTAAGAAAAATCCAGTCTTTTGACCATTTTCAATGTCAACGTCATATTTAACTCCGTTTTCAATGATTTCTATAGTGGTATCAAATGGCTTCGTTAAAAATCCTTTTGTTTGCTCCATTCCCTCGAGCTCACGTACTTTAGCATCACTTCGCTCATATACACCCTTTGCACCATATTCATTTGTTAATAGCTTAACAACTATAGATTTATATTTATCTATTCCAAGAGCTAAGGATTGAATAACATAATAGTCCTCATATTTGTCTATTATCATGCCCGGTACAAAATCTGCTTCTCCAAACAAAAATCTACAGCTAGAAGTATCTATAACTGTTTTTCTATATGCCCATGCAGCGTGAAGCCTCTTTCTGAAAAACTCCTCATCTATTTCTTCGTGAATATCTCTTGTCATTATTCTTATGGCAATTTTAGAAACATCATTTATATAACCTTTTCCTATAAACTCATTTCTAAAATTATAGATTTCGACTATATCTCCATTTTCATATTCACCATCAAATTTTTCGATTTCATTAGCATATATCCAAAGATGTCCATTTTCTGAATTTCTACCTCTTCCTTTATATAAGTAAAATTTACAAGCCATTCTAAATTCCTCCTGTGCTTTTTAGGGAGACATAATATATAAATATATTATGTCTCATATGTTTTTATAGTTTTAATTATAATTATCAAGTTATTTATCTATAGTAGTATAACACACAGAATTAATTTGTAATATAAAATATAAAAATTTGTTTTGACATAAGGTCAATTATAAATTACACTTATGTATGTGCCATTTTTATATATATAATTGAAATAAAGATAATTATGTAAATAATGGACTATTTTTTAGTCGAAAATTGATATATAACATCAAATTAATATAAATAAGCAAATAATTACAAATGTAAAAATACAAATGTAAAAAATACAAATGTAAAAAATAAATATATAAAATCATACTAAAGTAAGGAGAAATACAAATGAGTATATTAGTAGTTAAAAACATGAGCCATGGTTTTGGCGACAGAGTAATATTTGAGGATGTGTCTTTTAGATTGCTTAAAGGAGAACACATAGCGCTTATAGGAGCAAATGGGGAAGGCAAATCAACGTTTATGCACATTATTACCGGAAAGCTTATGCCGGATGAAGGTGATGTTGAATGGTCGAATAACGTCAGAGTTGGGTATATGGATCAGCATACTGTTTTGGAAAAAGGCAAGAGTATTAGGGATGTTTTAAGGGATGCTTTTAAATATCTCTTTGACTTAGAAGAGGAAATGATTAGCGTAACAGAAAAGATGGCAGAGGCGTCACCTGAAGAATTAGAAAAATTATTAGATAGAATGGGTATAATTCAAGATCAACTTGATAATAACGGATTTTACGGTATTGATTCTAAGATAGATGAGGTAGCAGCAGGCGTTGGTCTTAAAGATGTGGGGCTTGATAATGATGTTGCAGAATTAAGTGGAGGACAAAGGACGAAAGTGCTCCTTGCAAAGCTTCTACTAGAAGCGCCAGATGTTCTACTCCTTGATGAACCTACCAACTTTTTAGATGAGCAACACGTAGAGTGGCTTAAGAGATATCTTCAAAATTATGATAAGGCATTTATATTAATATCACATGATGTTGAATTTTTAGATGGTGCAATCAATATAATATATCATGTAGAGAATAAAAAATTAACAAGGTATATAGGTTCATATGATGAATTTTTGAGAGTTCATGAGGCTAAGAAGCTACAGATGGAATCAGATTATGAAAGGCAACAAAAGGAAATTACTAGACTTGAGGTTTTTGTTGCTAAAAATAAAGCAAGAGCTTCTACTAGTGGAATGGCAAAATCAAGACAAAAGAAATTAGATAAAATAGATAGAATGGAAATTGTGCAAGATAAACCAAAACCACAGTTTAACTTTAAAACTGCAAGAGCTTCAGGGAAAATAATATTTAAAACTAAGGAATTAGTTACTGGTTATGATACCCCATTATCTAAGCCGTTAGATTTGTATATGGAAAGAGGACAAAAAATAGCGCTTACTGGTGCTAATGGTGTTGGAAAAACAACATTATTAAAGAGTCTTATGGGTGATATCAAAGCTATTTCGGGTAAGACAAACCTTGGAGATTATCAATATATAGGATACTATGAACAAGAAATAAAGGGAGTTAATCGAAATAATTGTATTGAAGAATTTTGGCAGGAATTTCCTAGCTTCACTCAAGGTCAGGTAAGATCTGCACTTGCTAAGTGTGGACTTACTACAAAACATATTGAAAGTAAAGTTACGGTGCTTAGTGGTGGAGAACAAGCAAAGGTAAGACTTGCTAAACTTCTAAACAGGGAAACTAATATACTAATTTTAGATGAGCCTACCAATCATTTAGATGTAGATGCTAAAGATGAGTTAAAGAGAGCCCTAAGGGAATATAATGGAAGCATACTTCTAGTTTGTCATGAGCCGGAATTTTATCAAGACGTGGTAACAGATGTATGGGATTGTGAAGAGTGGACGACTAAAATTGTATAATTAAACATAAAAAGAGCTAGAATAATTTCTAGCTCTTTTTACGTCTAATTATCTAAAACATTTAATCCTAGGTCTAAAATATTTGCAAATAATGATAATGTATTGGTATTTGGAATAACATTATTTTTAACATCTAATAATTTTCCGAGTCCATAACTCGTGCATATGCTAACTGTAGGAAAATTAGCTTCGCCAAGGTTACAAATAATATCAGTTTCATTTAATTTTATTTTAGTTGTTTTATCAGTAGGTTCTAGTATGATATATAATCTTGTAGAAACGTTATATCTTAGAACTATTAAAGTATTACTTATTAATATTTCTTTAGGTTTAGCGTTAATATCGTACTTTGAAGTATTTGAAGCTATGTTATTTATAACAAAATAATATATATTTCTTTTGTAGTTTACCTTATCTTTAAATTCTTGTAATCTTTCTAAATTTAAGTCTATATCTACTGGGAGTTTATCATTTTGTAGATCACTGAAGCTTTCTTTTATATAAGTTAATTCCTCTTTACCATCAAGGTCTCTAGTTAAGATATTCATGCAATTCTCATAAATGTCCTGGAATTGGCTAAACGGTAAGGAATATTTTATATTATCTAAAACAAAGTAAACCTTGAATTTAGCAGATTTATTACTGTTCTTAGATGAATAATTGACTTCAACTAATAAAAGTTCATTCAGTAGCTGAGTATCAAGTGTCATTTTCTGGATTCCGTTATTAAATTGTAGCATGTAATTCTCATTAGTAGATAAGTCTTGTGTATGTTGATTTATTATATAAGTACCTTTAAAGCCAGCTGTAGTAATTTCACCAACTCTAAGTGAACTTTTTATTGGCAATTTCTTTAAATTTATATATGGTCTATTTATACATAGGTTATTTTCGGATATTATTCTCATATTAAATCATCTCCTTCGCAGCTGAAATATTAACGACTTCAGAAGGAGATTTATATTCCTACTGAAGTTTTCTATTTGTTAGGGAATGTTACTCTCACTTATAGAAGTGGGAGACTTTCCTTGTGAAATGTCGTTAAACCCCTTTAGTTCTAACAAGCGTGTTAGTCTTATTTATAAATTATAACATAATTAGCATTTTAAAAAATATAAAACTTCAGTAATGATAGAAATAGTGTGATTGGAAATTTGTAGATTGGATATAATATTATAATGGTAGTGTTATTAGATTTTAGATGTAGGAGGTATAAATGTCATGGGTGAAAAAAAAGATAATTCTTGTGCAAGTCAACAAGAAAAAGAAAAGAAAGCGAATAATTCTGGAACTAAACATGATAAAAAAACACATAAAAAAGATTAATTAAAAGGCATATATTTTTGAATATATGCCTTTGCTTTTTTAGGTAGCACTTTTTTCATAAATAGTCTCTTCATGATTATTAACAGTATCATCTAGAGTAATCAGGACGTTTTTTTTTACCCATCCTTTATTATTAATGTTAGTCTGAGATTTAAGAGCTACCTCATACCATAAAACATTAAAAATCTCAGCACAATCTTGAATCTCTACGATAGTATCTTTAACTACAGTAGAGACAATTTGAGAATTTTCAAGGGGGCTTAGATATAGGCTGCAACTGTCTTTTGTAGTTCCAGTCCTAAAAAGAGATGGTTTATACTTTATTATTATAGGTGCATCAGAATCATGTAAATTTGAAATTTTTGACTTATAATCTCTATTTTGTCTAGAACTAATCCTTAACTGAGTTTTTTGGGTTGATAATTTTTGGTTCATTATATAATAATACACACCAAAGCATATCAAAAGAATTGAAAATAAAAAAATAAGCAATAATATCTCTCCTTGTAAATTACTTATATAATGAAAAACGTTTTATAGCAATGGGTTTTAAACTAAACTATTTAAGTATAATAAGTTTAAAGTCTATTGTATATTAATATATAGTATTCCATACTATGCAAAAAAATTCATAAAAAAACCTCATGTATAAACATGAGGCTTAAATTGCAGTAATTAATTCGTTATATTCTAGAATGTACATATCTGAATTGGTAATAATATCTTCTTTTTGATCTTTAGACGAAGAGTCATACACTGCAACTACCTTCATGCCAGCAGCCTTTGCACCTTTGACTGCTGGTAGTATATCCTCAAATACAACACACTGATCAGGTTTTACACCTAATTTCTCGGCAGCGAGTAAATACACATCAGGAAAGTTTTTGCCTCGAGACACTTCATCAGTGAGTGTTATAGAATCAAAATAGTGGTATATGCCATTAGATTTAAGAACAACTTCTAATAGAGATTTACTATTACTTGTAGCTAGTCCAATTTTTATATTCATTTTTTTTAGTAATGATAGGAATTCAAGTACACCCGGTTTTAGTTTAACATGGTTAAGGTACTGATTATAAGCAAAATCGTTCCATTCATTTTTGATTTCGTCTATAGTGTCTAATATACCAAAATTACTTTTAAAATATGCTGCGGTTTCATCAAAGCTAAGATGTTCTATTTGGCTTTTTAAATCTTTGGGTAAAGTAATATTTCTACATCTAAAATAATTCTCATCTATTTTGTTCCAAACCCACATAGAGTCAATAAGGGTTCCATCTAGATCAAAAATTGCAGCTTTAATATTAGTTAGCATTTAATCACCTCTTATGTAAGTATAATACATTTTAATTTTAAGATTCCTCAAAAGAACGTATAAGTAAGTAAAGAACAAGTGGTTCCAATAAAAATGCCCATAATAACATCTGTGGGGTAGTGAACTCCTATGTATATCCTAGAGATGCCTACACATATGGCTAGGGGTATAGTTATAAATCCAAAAATAGGAAAATACAAAGCTATTATTACAGCTAACGAAAATGCACCAGTTGTATGACCTGATGGGAAAGAGTATTTATCAATACCTATCTTTTTTATATTTAAGTTTGGAATTTTTATAAAGGGCCTTAATCTAGTAACGGTTACTTTTAGTATTTTACCAATGCCAGTACTAATTGTTATAGAAATCATAGCATTAATAGCCATGGCATGAAGCAAAGTGATATGAAATAAAAAAGTAGCAGTACAAAATATAAACATAAAAGGGAAGGAGCCTAGATAAGTCATAGATGGCATTATAATATCTAAAAACCTACATTTCCAAGAATTATTTATAATTCTAAGTATGTTAATATCTTTATCACTTATATACTCAAATAGTGATTTCATAAACCCCTCCCTTTGTTATAAAAAATTATTTATATCTACTACTATATATTGTATCATAAATAAACCTATACATATATTTTTTAATATTATTTAAAATTCTCTGCCGAATATTTTAGTTTTTTCTTTATTTTTAAAATCATCAATAGTATTAATTCCAATTCTACTTAGAATATCTTTCATACAATCACTATCTACGGATGTTTTAAATTTTGAGTCTTCTGCAAACTTGTTTACTCTGTTTCTTCCAGAAGTTGAGTCAATCAAAGCTTTAGGTCCTCCAACGCAACCACCAACACACCCCATACCTTCAATAAAGTTTGCATCAACCTCTTTTGTTTGAGCTTTGGTAAGTAGTGCCTTACATTCTTTTACACCATTTCCTTGAATAGCATTTAATAAATGGTATTTTTGGGGAAATAATTTCTCAATCATTTCGCCAACGGCTATAGATACTCCGCCAGTTCTTGCATAAAGTCTACCGCCACGAGATGCATATTCAGTAGAGACATCTTCTTCAAGTTTTTCTGGGTCAATACCAAGTGTCTCAAAAATATCCTTAAGTTCTGCGAAGGTAAGTACATAATCTATATCACCTAAAAGGTCCTTTTCTTTAGCTTCACCCTTTTTTGCAATGCAGGGTCCTATAAAGACTACTTTGCAGTTAGGGTTCAACTCCTTTAATACTCTTCCGGAGGCAATCATAGGAGAAACAGATGGAGATACATACTTAACTAAATCATTGTACACCCTTTTTACCATTCCGACCCACATAGGACAACAACAGGAGGTAAGCATTAAATCTTCTTTTGTTTTAACATGCTCATCGAATTCTACTGCTTCTTTTATTGTAAGCATATCTGCAAAAAATGCAACTTCAACCATATCTGTAAAACCTATTTTTTTAAAAGCTGTTCTAAGATTATCCACGTTAACATTTTCTCCGAATTGACCAGTAATTGCAGGTGCTACAGCCGCTATTACTGTAGAATTTCCTTTTAATAAATTTAAAAGTGGAATAAATTCTACTTTATCCATTAAGGCACCACTGGGGCAGGCTTCTATGCAAAATCCACATTCTGTGCATTTATCATTATCAATGTATGGAGTATTGCTTTTATTATCTATTAATATAGCATCAAAAGGGCAAGAGGCTTGACAAGGTGTTTTCCCAGGATTATCTAAACAATTCATAGTACAATCTTTAATTTTATTTACCACTTTATGATTTATTTCATAGGTAGAGATAGCCTTTTTTAAATCTTTTATGTAATTAAGCGAAAAATCTACATCAACACCACAAAGTGAAGAGATTATGGCACTTAGTTCTTTTTTATTAACATTATCTTCAGATAGTAACTCATGAACCTTATTTTCAAAATTATCTTGATTATAAGATTTAAGTAGAGTCTTAAAAAGTTCGTTATACATTTTATTCAAAATAATCACTCCTAATTTGTTATTAGTTATTAGTTATGTAATGATTTTAGCATAGTATTGATAAAAGACAATAAAATGGAGTATCATTATTAATTTTGTCAAAAATGAATTATTTTATACATTTTAATAGTATAAAAAAATGTATAAAAAAAGAGTTGTCGTTAGACAACTCTTTTTGGTCGGGGTGACAGGGATTGAACCTGCGACCTCATGGTCCCAAACCACGCGCGCTCCCAGCTGCGCTACACCCCGAAGACAATGTTAATTATACAAAATAAACGGACAAATGTCAATAGCATTTTCAAATATTATTAAAAATATTTGATACAAAATCTGTGAAACATAAATTCCATTTGTTAAATACAATACCTATTATATAAAATAAATGTATAAATGTCAATATATTTTAAGAATATATTTTCAAACATAATTATTATTAATTATGTTTGAAAGAGATTCGGATGGTAAATTCATTATATCATCCGAAAAGCAGCAATGTGTAGATTACTTTTTATTAGCGTCAGCTTCCTTATCGCCGGTGCCTCTAGTAGGTACAGTAGACATAACGAAACCTACCAATATAGAGACTAATGCAGGAGCTGCAACATTAATATACACTATATATTGTGTCTTATATAAGATTAGAGCAGTAAGGGATGTGACTAGCACACTGGCTATAAAAATTATAATTACAAATTTTGCAAAAGAACTCATAAATTTTTCATATAATCTATGACGGGTTGGTCCACTTATAACATGTACAAATAGAAAATATGAGGCGAAAATTATTACTATATCGACTACAGCCGAAACAAGAAAATTTTTCATTATATATACCTCCAAAATGTTTTTTTCTATTATAGTGTTACCTAAAATTGATATTTTTACGCAGTATAATTAACTGATTTTAATAGATGTGAAAACGTGTAAGGTAGTTTAATATAGAAAACTTGTAAAATGCATGATATATTTATATTATAAATATATTGATATCAAGTTTTTATTGGAGGAGATACATGATTTATGAAAAAAACAATTTTAAAATAAACAGTGATTTTAAATTAAAAGAAATACAAAAGGATAAATATAACGTTGATTTAATAATTGATGTAGAGTATAGATGTGTAAATATATATTTTAATAATTTTACTAAATTAGTAAACTATAGAGTGCAGTTCCCATTGGTTAAAAGTATTCTTGTTAGATTCTGCAATGTAAATGAGAATAATATATGTACTATACACCTTTTAAGTGATAGTGGAATTTATTCGTCCATGGCAAATTTTGAAATAGATTATAGTAAAATATATTTGGAAGTTTGTAGAAAAGATTTTTTTGTAAGCCTAACAATGAATGATGAGGAAGACAATTAAAAGAAATTAAATTTAGTAAAGAATCAAAAAAGGTCATAGGCTAGCAAGTCTATGACCTTTTTGTTTTAAATTATTGTTAGAAATAACTTGATTAAGAGCTAAACCTATTTTAGGTACATTTCACCTACATTAACAACGTCTCCGGCCCCCATAGTTATAAGAATATCTCCCTTTTTTAAATTGGATTTAAGATAACTTACAATTTCGTTAAAGCTATGAATATTTATACAATTTACGTTCTTTTCTCTTATTCTATCACCAAGCGTGTCTGAACTTACAACACCGGTATCTTTCTCTCTAGCAGCGTAAATATCTGCGAGTATTAGATTATCTATATCATAAAAAGAATTTGAAAAGTCCTCAAATAAGCTTAATGTTCTTGAATAAGTATGTGGTTGAAATACACAATAAATATTTTTGTGTGGATAATTTTTAGTAGCACCTAAAGTTGCTTTTATTTCTGTAGGATGATGAGCATAATCATCGATAACAGTTACTCCGTCCTTTGTTCCCTTTAACTCAAATCTTCTATGAGTACCATTAAAACCTGAAAGTCCGGAGGTAATGGAGTTCTCGGAAAAATTAAGGAGTAGTGAAGCACCTATACTTGCAAGTGCGTTTAGAACATTATATTCCCCTGGTACATTGAGATTTATGTGAAATAATAGTAAGCCTTCTTTATATACATTAAAATTTGCGCAACCTAATTCGTTGTAAATAATATCTTTTGCTCTAAGATCTCCATGATTTAGACCATAAGTAAGGATAGTACACTTATAGTCATTATCATGGAGAATAGTTTTAATATTCTCATCTTCTATATTTGCAACTAGGTAACCTTCTTTAGGTATAAGATTAATAAATTTTACAAAGGTATCTTTAATATGATTTATGTCTCTGTAGTAATCTAAATGATCTGCGTCTATATCAAGTATTGTACCTATATATGGAAAAAACTTTAAGAATGATGCCTTGTATTCACAGGCTTCTGTAATAAAATAGTCACTATGTCCAGCTAGTACATTGCCAGAAATAGCATCTAATTCTCCTCCAACTAATATAGTAGGATCTACATCTTCTTTTAAAATTATGTGGGCAAGCATTGAAGTTGAAGTTGTTTTACCATGTGTACCGGCTACTGCAACATTATACTTATGGCCCTTCATAATTTGACCTAAAAATTCAGCTCTATCCATTAGAGGAATGTTTAGTTGAGTGGCTTTAATATATTCAGGATTTTCAGGAGGGATAGCAGCAGTGTAAACTACTAAATCAACATCCTTTATGTTAGAGGCATCATGTCCTATATATATTTCAACATTTTGTTTTTTTAGTTTATCGGTTATATGTGATGAATGCATATCAGAACCTGAAACTTTATAACCATTTTTTACAAGTATTTCAGCGAGTCCGCTCATACTTATACCGCCGATTCCTATGAAATGAATTTTTTTGTTCTTATCTTTTATAAAATCAAAAGACATTATATCAACTCCCTAAAATTAAAATTATTATTATTTAGTATATGTAAATTTTATTAGTAGTGCTTATATAAAACAATTATTATAAGCACTTCTTAATTATATACAAAATAACAAAAAAACTATACACAATTAAAAAAAAACTAAATAAAAAACTAAATAAAATACAAAATAGCGTTTTAAAATTAAGATTATAATGATTGTAATAAAGATAAAAAAGATTTACAATTAAAATACGAATGATATTATGAATTTTACTAGATAAAATTCGTAAAATAAAAATATGGGTGATATATTATGAATAAATATAGCAGAAATCAAAGAGTTACAGGTATAACAAAAATATTAACAGAAAATCCTAATAAAACAATAAATCTAAAAACTTTTACAGAATTATTTAATGCTGCTAAATCAACAATTAGTGAAGACATTGTTATTGTCAGGGAAACTTTGAGTGAGTTATCTATGGGAAGAATTGAAACAGTGGCTGGTGCAGCTGGCGGAGTAAAATACATTTGTGGAGTTTCAAAGCAAGAAGGTAGGATATTTGCAGACGAATTATGCAAAGTTTTAATACAAAAGGACAGAGTAATACCAGGAAATTTTATATATATGACTGATATTATGTATAATCCAGAAATAGTACACAAAGCAGGAGTAATTCTTGCCTCTGCTTTTAGTGAGTTAGATATAGACTATGTAGTTACGGTGGAAACCAAAGGGATACCACTGGCATATGAGGTGGCAAAGATGTTAGGGGTTCAATTGGTTATTGTACGTAGGGACCCTAAGGTCACTGAAGGGAGTACTGTTAGCATAAATTATGCTTCTGGTTCGAGTAATAGAATTCAAACCATGTCACTATCTAGAAAATCTATAAAAAAAGGGAGTAAATGTGTCTTTATAGATGACTTTATGAAGGCAGGAGGGACTGCAATAGGTATAATTAATTTGCTTAAAGAGTTTGAAAGTGAGCTTTTAGGTATTGGAGTTCTTTTCGATAATATTGAAAGCGGGCATAAATTAGTAGAAGAATACATATCAATTATTCAGTTCACAGGAATAAATAATGAAGGTATTGCAGAGTTAACTCCATCAGAAATCTTTGAAAAAGCGTAATATTCAAAATATTTTATATTTATTTATAGATTTAGAAGGAAAAATACAATTTATAGAGAAATAGTATAAATATAACGTATAATGCAACTTGGAGGTGGAGTGTATGGAAATCACAGATGTTAGAATTAGAAAAATAGCTACAGAAGGTAAAATGAAAGCGATTGTATCAATAACTTTTGACAATGAATTCGTTGTTCATGATATTAAAGTTATAGAGGGTCAAAGTGGACTGTTTATTGCTATGCCAAGTAGAAAAACACCAGATGGAGAATTCAAGGACATAGCTCATCCAATAAATACTCAAACAAGAGAGAAGATTCAAACAGCTATTTTAGATGAATATGAAAAAGTGAGAAACGAAGAAGTAGTAAGGGTAGTGGAAAAAGTAGTAGAAAAAACAGAGAAAGTGTTAGAAGTATAAAAAAGAGGGGGAAACCCCTTTTATTTTTTGAAGAAAAATAATGAAAAATGCTTAAGGTTAGTTGCAATTAAATGCTTTATAAAATATAATATAAAATATAATATAATGTATTTTAATTAAAGTTAATGTGGTTTTAATATGTAAATATGTCGAATTATTGTATAAAGAGGTGTTTTATTTGTATAAATGCGCTATAATATTAGCTGCAGGTGAAGGAAAAAGAATGAATTCAAATACTCCTAAGGTTATGCATAAAGTTTGTGGTAAAGAAATGATAAATCATGTTATTGATACCATGAGAAGTGCAGATATTGAAATGGTAGATGTGGTAATTGGAAGAGGAGCCGCAGAGGTTAAAAAAGGAACAGAAGATAGAAAAATTAACTATTCTGTTCAAGAAGATCAGTTAGGGACAGGACATGCAGTGATGTGTGCTAAAGATTTTCTAAGTGGAAATGAAGGTATCGTCGCAATATTTGTTGGAGATGGGCCACTTATTAGTGAGCATACTGTTAGAGAACTCCTAGATTATCATGAAAAAGGAAATTATAAAGCTACTATATTAACTTCAAAGATGAGTGATCCTGCAAAATATGGTAGAATTATTAGGGGCGAAAATGGGGAAGTTAAGAAAATAGTTGAGTTTAAGGACGCAACTCGAGAAGAAAAACTAGTTAAAGAAATAAATTCGGGAATGTATTGCTTTAACATAAAAGAGCTACTTATTAGTTTAGATAAATTAAATAATAACAATGCTCAAAATGAATACTATTTAACGGATGTTATTGGTATATTAAAGAATCAAGGGCTTAAAGTTGGAGCATTTGATGTTTTAGCTGATGAAATTACTGCTGTCAACTCTAAGGTAGAACTCGCAAATGCAGAGGCAATTATGAGAAAAAGAATAAATGCAAAGCATATGGAAAATGGAGTAACAATAATGGATCCAAGCAATACATATATAGATTGTAACGTTATAATAGGAAAAGATACTATTATATATCCAGGTAATGTAATACAAGGCAATACTATTATTAAAGAAGAATGTGTTCTTTATCCCAACAATAGAATTACTGATAGTACTTTAGGGAATGGAATTGTAATTCAAAGTTCTGTAGTAATTGAAAGCCAAATAGGGGAGAAAACTACTGTAGGACCCTTCGCATATATAAGACCGGAAAGTAATATAGGTAAACATGCTAGAATAGGGGATTTTGTTGAAATAAAAAAATCAACTATTGGGGATAATACAAAAGTATCCCATCTTACATATATTGGTGATGCGCAGGTTGGAAGTGGATGTAACTTTGGTTGCGGAACTGTGGTTGTAAATTATGATGGGAAAGCAAAATATAAAACTACGATAGGCAATAACGTTTTTATAGGCTGTAATTCTAATCTAGTAGCGCCTGTAACAGTTAACGATAATGCGTATACTGCTGCTGGGTCTACAATTACAAATGAGGTGCCTGAAAATACTTTAGCAATAGCTAGAGCAAGGCAGAAGAATATTGAAAATTGGGTAGTAAGAAAAGGCCTTAATAAATAAGTTAGCAAAGTATGAAGTAAGTAAATTACAAAGGGAGGTGGAAAACTGATTTTAGCAGTAGATGGGTATATGAAAAATTACGTGATATAGTATGTGAAATTTTAATACTCTATATTGCCATTCTATTTAGTAAATAGAATGAAAATATATATAAATTATAATAAAATATGATTTATGAAAATTTTGAGAATCAGGACTGCAGATGATAAGCCATGGCAAAAACATTAAGATTTTCACAGGTAACTCAAATCCTAAATTAGCGTCAGATATAGCAGATATACTCGGAGTGACACTCGGAGATTCGAATGTAGGAACTTTTAGTGATGGAGAAATATCTGTTAATATTCACGAAACTGTTAGAGGCGCAGATGTATTTGTTGTTCAATCAACTAATGCGCCAGTAAATGATAATTTAATGGAATTACTTATTATGATTGATGCATTTAAGAGAGCTTCAGCAGGAAGAATAACAGCTGTTATTCCATATTATGGATATGCAAGACAGGATAGAAAGGCAAAAGCTAGAGATCCAATTACTGCAAAACTTGTGGCAGATATTATAACAACTGCAGGAGCGGATAGAGTGCTTACTATGGATTTACATGCAGCCCAAATACAAGGGTACTTCAATATCCCTGTTGATAATATGACGGGAACTCCAATACTTGCAAAATACTATATCGAAAATGGTTTTAAGGATAGGGATGATGTAGTTGTAGTTGCGCCAGATCTTGGAAGCGTTGCTAGATCAAGAAAATTTGCAGATAAATTACATGCACCGATAGCAATAATTGATAAGAGAAGACCAAAAGCTAATGTTGCAGAAATTATGAATGTTATAGGCGATATTAAAAATAAGACAGTTATCATGATGGATGATATGATAGATACTGCAGGTACCATAACTAATGGTGCTAATGCGTTAGTTAAACTAGGAGCAAAAGAGGTTTATGCTTGTTGCAGTCATGGAGTGCTATCAGGTCCTGCTATTCAAAGAATAAATGATTCTGTAATAAAAGAATTAATAATATTAAATACAATTGAGATACCGGAAGATAAACAATGCTCAAAATTCACTACATTATCTGTAGCACCAATTTTGGCTGAGGCTATAAAAAGAATATATGAGGATGTTTCAGTAAGCAAGCTATTCGAAGATGCGAATAACATATAAATACATAGTTTAAAATAGTGATGCTTTATTATAGTTATAATAAAGCATCGCTATTTTTTATTATTATAAAAATTAATAATATTTACATAATAGTTAATAATAGTTAGATAATAATTATAATAGAGAAAATAGTTATAATAGAAATAAAAAATATCTGTTTGTAACGGTGAATAATTTGTAACATTTAATAAAAACTAATAAGTTGACATTAAAGTATGATAAATTAGTAGTAAGGTGAATTATTTATAAGCTAAATTATTCTAATGTAATTGATAAAAAATAGATAAAAAATTTGGAGGTACTGATATGGAAGGAACTATAGGTAAAATACTAATAGTTGATGATGATAAAAATATTGCTGAGGTAATTAAAATGTATCTTGAAAGCTCTGGGTATGCAACAAAAGTAGCGCATGATGGTAGAGTTGCGCAGGAAGCCTTTTTAAGTTATAAACCAGATTTAGTGCTTTTGGATATAATGTTACCATATATTGATGGGATTGATGTTTTGAAATGGATAAGAAAAGAACATGAAACACCTGTTATTATGCTTACGGCTAAAGGCGAAACGTTTGATAAGGTATTAGCTCTAGAACTTGGAGCGGATGATTATGTAGTAAAGCCGTTTGAACCAAAAGAAATAATTGCCAGGGTAAAGGCGGTGCTTAGGCGTTATAACTTAGACAACGGTGGTAAAGAAGTTTTGAATTTTGAAGACTTAGAAATAGACATTAATTCTTACAATGTTACATATAAAGGAGCAGAGGTTAAAATGCCACCTAAAGAATTTGAATTAGTTCATTATTTAGCGCTTAATAAGAATAGAGTGTTTACTAGGCAACAGCTTTTATGTGAGGTTTGGGGATATGATTATCCAGGAGATTCAAGAACTGTGGATGTTCATGTTAAAAGAGTAAGGGAAAAGCTTCAAGGTGGACCTAATTGGCAGATTGAGACTGTTTGGGGAGTAGGATATAAATTTGAGGTGAAGTAAAATGGTCAAAAAAGGGCTGTTTTTCAAGATGTTAGCAACATATACTATTATAATATCTATGAGCCTAATAATTATTGCGTCGTTTTTGTCTTATTGGTTTCAAAATTATTTTTTTGATCAAAGAAAAGAACAATTTTTGGATAAATCATATATGATACAAGGAATTGCTATGAAGTATATGGAGGGGGACGCTACATCCGAGCAAGTAAATGATATAATAACCATAATTTCTAAGTATATAAAGTCAGATATATGGCTTACAGACAGCATTGGATATGTTTATGCTATATCTAATAAAGATCATAAGGAATTTATGGGAAAACAAGTATTTGGTGAAGAATTAGAGCAACTTAGACTGGGACATACATTCGAGATTACGGGACCTTATGCAGGTATATTTGATAAAAGTGTAAGAGTTTATGGTACACCCATAATGACTGAGGCGGGCGGGTTTAAGGGCTCAATAATATTATACAATTCTATTGACAAAATAAGTTCACCGTTAAAACGTGTTTATGAAATAATTTGGATATCTGCAATTTTCGCCATAATACTTTCTTATATAGTTATATATTATTTTTCTCAAAAAATAATTATAAAGCCGTTAGCCGAGATTAACGCTGTAGCAAGGAAGATATCTAATGGAGATGTTAATAAGAGGGTCTATTTAAAATCTAATGATGAAATCGGTGAACTTGCTCAAACTTTTAATTTTATGGCAGATTCTGTTGAAAAAAACGAAAAAAATAGACGTGAATTTATATCAAATGTATCACATGAAATTAGGTCGCCTATAACATCAATTAAGGGATTTATTGGAGGAATACTAGATGGAGTAATTCCAGAGGAAAAGGAAAAATACTATTTATCGATTGCATATGAAGAAATCCAAAGATTGACTAGACTGGTGAACGATTTACTGGATATGTCTGCAATTGAAGCTGGAGAGTTTAGTTTAAAAATTATTAAAGTGGATATTAATGAGATAATTAGACTTACAGTTATAAAAAATGAAACAAAAATTAAAGAGAAACGTGCCTCTGTGGATGTATGTTTTGAAGAAGAGAATTTATTCGTAGCGGGAGATAAAGATAGGCTTGTGCAAGTAATTACAAATTTATTAGATAATTCAATAAAATATGTTAATGAGGGTGGTAAAATAAAAATCAGTTCAAAAACTAAAGGTAGAAAAGCTTTCATATCTGTTTTTAATGATGGCCCACAAATAGCAGAAGAAGATTTATTGCATATTTGGGATAGGTTTTACAAAGCAGATAAAGCAAGAACAGCAAAAGATAGTACTGGTCTTGGCTTAGCTATAGTTAGAAATATAATAACTCAATTACAGGAAGATATATGGGTCGAAAATAAAGATAAAGGGGTTTATTTTACTTTTACGTTAATGAAAGTAGAATAATATAAAATTCGATCAAAGCATAATAGGGTTTTATAAGATTTTAAAAACTCGCATAATGTAGCTATAACAAGAAGGGTGGGTGAGACTATGAATAACAAGGATGACTATAAAGTTAATGAAGAAATAAGAGATGCTTTATGGAAGAATGCAGATAGAGGTCAGGATATCTTTGGAGAAATTAAATTCAGAAAAAACAATAAAAGAATTTATTTTAAAGCTCTCTTAAAAGTGATACTTTTTATGATGATAGCTGCCCTTTCTGGAGGAATTACAGCAAATTATGTTATTAGTAAAGGTGAATCACAAAAAAATATTAGTGGTGATTTAACCCAGAGTAAATTAGAAGAAAATAATAAGGCTATATATGCCAATTCTATTTCGGATGTTATAAGGAAGGTTTCACCAACAGTAGTTGGTATAAGCGTTAAAGTGGAAGGTGTAGAGGGAACGCCTGAGCTTAGCGGTTCTGGAATTATATTTAAAAGTGAAGGATTTATTATTACCAATTACCATATAATTGAAAATGCGACAGAGATAAACGTAAAACTTAGTAATTATAAGGTTTTGAAAGCAAAGGTAATAGGAACTGATGCAATATCTGATTTGGCAGTTATAAAGGTTGAAGCTAGTAATTTGCCTGTGGCAAAACTTGGTGATTCATCAAAGGTTAATGTTGGTGATTTAGCTATTGCTATTGGTAATCCAATAGGAGAGCAGTTTTCGGGAGTGGTTACATCAGGTATTATAAGTGCATTAGATAGAAAAATTAATATAGTTGATAAAAAGACTGGTGAGCAAACCATATATAAAGTAATACAAACTGATGCAGATATAAATCAAGGAAATAGTGGGGGGGCATTATGCAATATTAACGGAGAAGTAATTGGTGTAAATAGTTTGAAAATAGGTTCAGCTAGTGAAGTTTCTGGGGTGAGTTTTGCAATTAATATAAATGTAGCTAAAGAAATTATAAGTGATTTGATGACCTATGGTAAAGTTATAAGGCCTGCTATAGGTATTTATGGAGTGCCCGCAATTTCGGTTGGTAACAATGGTATAGAAGGAGTCTATGTGCAAGAAGTAGTAAGTGATAGTGGGGCAGATATAGCTGGAATTATACCTACTGATATTATAACTCAAGTCGGTGGAGTTGGTGTTAAAAATATGGAAGAGTTAAGTAATGTTTTAGATAAATACAAAGTTGCAAAGAGCGTGCATTGCAACGTTCAAAGAAATGGTAAAGTTAAAGATGTTAGTATAATTTTATCTGAATTAAAAGCCACAAATGAACCTTAAAGCGAGCGTTTTTATGTATAGTTGTAGATTATAACACTTATTGGTATAATATTATAAAAAAGGTAAATGAAAAAATAATTATGTAATAGATATATAACCTAAGCATAATAATATTTGGAGGTAATGATGTACTTAGTAGTTGGACTGGGAAATCCAGGAGATGAATATAGACATACAAGACATAATGTAGGATTCGATGTAATTGATTTGATGGCAGATAGGTATAATGTATCAATTAATAGGATAAAATTTAAAGGTGTATGCGCGGAAATTAATATAGGTTCTAATAAAATTATTTTATTAAAACCAAGTACATATATGAACTTAAGTGGGGAAAGTGTACGTTCGGCATCCTCATTTTATAAGATTCCTAATGAAAATATCATCATACTACATGATGATATTAGTTTGGATGCAGGTAAATTAAGAATACGAAGTAAAGGGAGTGCTGGCGGACATAATGGTTTAAAAAGTATTATTGAGAGTTTGTCGTCTGACACATTTGTCAGAATAAAAATAGGCGTAGGAAAACCAGAGAGGGCTCTAATACCTCATGTTTTAGGTAGATTTTCTAAAGAGCAGCGAATACTTGTAGAAAAGACTTTTGAAGCCACTATACAGGCAACACAAACTATAATCGAAAAAGGATGCAGCGAGGCTATGAATCAATTTAATGGCTTTAGTGCTTAGATGAAGAGAATTTTATTAGAATACTATTTATATATTTATGCAATGAGTGAGAGGTGTTAACATGAGACTAAATGGGCTTATGAAGCCTTTAAAGGAGAGTAATCAATTTAAAGATATCCTAAGCAATATAGAAAAAAGCATATACCCAATTGGAGTATATGGGCTTTCAGAATCAGCGAAGGGTTATTTAGTGAATGGTGTATATGAAGAGCTCGATAAATCAATATTAATCTTAACTCATAGTGATATAGAGGCTAAGAATATTTATGAGGACTTA
Source organism: Clostridium frigoris (assembly GCF_018861865.1). Lineage (GTDB taxonomy): Bacteria > Bacillota > Clostridia > Clostridiales > Clostridiaceae > Clostridium_AD > Clostridium_AD frigoris. The sequence goes on along the minus strand of NZ_JAHLDV010000005.1, from coordinate 30,861 downwards.
TCTTTTTATGTAAATGAAGTGTATTATTATCCAACTAGAGAAATGGGATTTTATAATGCGGATGCTGTATCAGGAGATTTAAGATGGGAAAGACTTAAGGTAATGAAGAAGATTGCCGAAGGTGGTAAGAAAATAATAATTACATGTATAGAAGCAATAGCTGCTACTTATATACCAGTAAATTTACTGCGAGAATTTGTTTTTAAATTATCTGTAGGCGGTAATTTAAATTTTAGTGACTTTTCAGAAAAATTAATACAATGCGGTTATGAGAGAGTAGATAGGGTAGAGATGAAAGGCCAATTTTGTATAAGGGGAGGGATAATGGATTTATATCCTCCCATATCTGCGTTGCCATTTAGGATAGAACTATATGATGATGAAATAGATTCTATAAGAACGTTTAATAGTGAAACCCAGAGGAGTATAGATAAGGTAAAAAAAATAGAAATATTTCCAGCAAAAGAAATTATACTAACGAAGGAGAGCCTTACAAAAGGTTATGACAAGATAAGGGAAGATCTAGAGAAAATGCTGGGTAGTTTACATAAGAAAAAGGATAAAGAAGCTATAGAAAGAATAACGTCTCTTGTTAATATTAACTTAGAAGAACTTAAAGAAACATGGAGTTTTAAAGACGTTGATAGTTATATGCCTTATTTTTATGATACTACATCTACTTTTTTAGATTATATGACAGGAGCATTTATAATAGTCGATGATGCACAAAGGTGTCAAGGTAAATTAGATAGTGTATATCAGGAGTTTGAAGAGAATTATGAGACTTCTTTAAGACGAGGAAGTATACTTCCAAAGCAAGCAGAGGTCTTAATAGATAAGCAGCGTATTTATGAAGAGTTAGAAAGTCTTGAGGTTATGACAATAAATGCGATTGCTAAAACTACAAAAGTTCTTAAGCCAAGATGTATAATATCTTTTTCTCAAATTACTATTTATGATTATCATGGACAATTAGATATGCTTATTGATGACATAAAGGATAAAAAAAGTAAGGGATATAAAACGGTAATTTTATCAGGCACAAGAACTAGAGGTGAAAGGCTTATAGATACACTTCGTGATAAAGGAATTGAAAGTGTCTATAAGGATAGTATCTCTCAAATCGAGTTTGGAGAAGTGGTTGTAACTTTTGGAAATCAATTAAAGGGATTTGAATATCTCGAACTAAAAGTATGCCTTATATCTGACAAAGAGGTTTTTGGAGGATCGAAAAGAAAAACTGTTAGCCGTGTCCATAAAAAGGGAGTAAGTAAACTTAAAAGTTTTACAGAACTTAAATTGGGGGATTATGTTGTTCATGTAAATCATGGTATAGGTGTATACAAAGGAATTAAGCAGCTGGAAGTTCATGGGCATAAAAGAGATTACTTAGACCTTAGCTACAATTCTGGAGACACACTTTATGTTCCAGTGGAACAATTAGATTTGGTACAAAAATATATTGGGAGTGAAGGTAAAGCCCCTAAAATAAGTAAATTAGGTGGATCTGAATGGGTTAAGGCTAAGAATAAAGTTAAAAATTCAATTGCAGATATTGCAGAGGATTTGGTGAAACTTTATGCGACTAGGGCTACACTTAAGGGACATAAATACAGCAAAGATACGGTATGGCAAAAACAATTTGAGGATGAATTTCCATTTGATGAAACACCAGACCAATTAATTGCGATTGAGGAAATTAAAAAAGATATGGAATCAGATAAACCGATGGATAGACTAATATGTGGAGATGTTGGGTATGGCAAAACGGAAGTTGCTGTTAGAGCGGCTTTTAAAGCTGTGATGGATGGCAAACAAGTTGCATTTTTAGTGCCAACTACAATACTTGCAGAGCAGCATTATAAAACTCTTACCAAGAGATTTTCAGATTTTCCTGTAAAAGTTGAAATGGTAAGTAGATTTAGAACACCTGCTCAACAAAAGGTTGTTATTAAAGCTACGAAAGAGGGAAATGTAGATATATTAATAGGGACGCACAGAATTATTCAGAGCGATGTAAAGTTCAAAGATTTAGGGGTTTTAATTATAGATGAGGAACAACGATTTGGGGTTACTCATAAGGAAAAAATAAAGAGCCTTCGAAAAAATATAGATGTAATTACGCTAACAGCTACGCCGATTCCAAGAACCCTTCATATGTCTCTTACCGGAGTTCGTGATATAAGTGTAATAGAAACACCACCAGAGGAAAGGTATCCAATACAAACCTATGTGGTGGAGTTTAATGATCAATTGATAAGGGATGCTATATTAAGAGAGATAAATAGAAAAGGTCAAGTTTTCTTTGTATACAATAGAGTAGAAACTATCAAGGATATGGCAGCGTACATAGGAAATTTGCTTCCGGAAGCAAGAGTATGTATTGCACATGGTCAGATGACAGAGCGTGAACTAGAGTCTGTAATGATAGATTTTATGGAAAATAAGTATGATATATTAATGTGTACTACAATAATTGAGACAGGAATAGACATTCAAAACACAAATACAATAATAATTTATGAGGCAGACAAGATGGGGCTTTCTCAGCTATACCAATTAAGAGGTAGAGTTGGTAGGTCAAATAGAATAGCTTATGCGTATCTTACGTATAAAAAAGATAAGGTATTAACAGAAATTGCTGAAAAAAGACTTAAAGCAATTAAAGATTTCACGGAGCTTGGATCAGGTTTTAAGATAGCGATGAGGGATCTTGAAATTAGGGGGGCTGGAAATATGATGGGTGGCGCCCAACATGGCCATATGGCTGCTGTAGGTTATGATTTATATTGTAGAATGCTTGAAGAAACAGTTAAAAATATAAGAGGTGATGTGGAAAAAGAACCTATTGAAACCTCTGTTGAAATTAAAATAGATGCATATATTCCTGGAAGTTATATAGAAGATGAATCTCAGAAAATTGAAATTTATAAAAAAATTGCGGCTATTGATTGCCTTGAAGATATGCAAGAAATACAAGAGGAAATAGAAGATAGATTCTCTGACATACCATCTTGCGTGGCGAATCTTATGGATATTTCATATCTAAGATGTATAGCTTCTAAAGTAGGAATAATAGAAATTAAAGAAGGCACGGATGAGATAATACTAGAGTTTGATAGTGCGGCACGGATAACTAAAGAAGTAGTTAAAGTTTTGGTTAGCAAATATAATAGAAGTATTGTATTTAAATTAGGAAATAAGCCAGTATTTTCATATAAATTTAAAAATTTAATTAAAGAAGAAGTACTTACAAATTTAATAGAAATTGTTAATCGCATAAAAAGTATAGTTGAAATAAAGTAAATTAGTGTTAAAATTAATGGGTATCGTAACAAGCTTTTTAATAGCGATATTACAAAAGAATGGGGGAAATAAAATGAAAAACGTAAAAAAAATAATTAGCGCAGCTTTAATAACTTTGTTTGCTACATCGTTAATTGGCTGTAATATGATTGAAAAAACACCAGAAGGTATTGCGAAAACGCAGGTAGCAAAAGTTTTTGATACTAAGATAACAAAAGGACAAATAGAAGCGCAATTACCAGGTGTTATTAAACAATTGCAAACACAATATGGAGCAAATTATACAACTAATACTGAGGCTATGGCGGCGTTAAAAACTCAAAAACAGCAGGTGTTAGCAGGTTTAATTGATGAGGAAATTGTAAATTATAAGGCCAAAGAGCTCAAATTAGTGCCTACAGATGCTAAGTTAAATGCAGAAATTAATAAGCAATTAGCAGAGATTAAGAAAAGCTTAGGAACGGATGCAAAATATAAAGCAGCGTTAACGCAAGCTGGTATTACAGAAGAGGCATTAAAGGGAAGAATTAAACCAATTGTTATTCAAGATGCATTAAAGACTGAAACTACAAAAAACGTTAAAGTTACCGAGGCAGAGGCACAAAAATACTATAATGCTAATTTAGCGTTATATTCAACAAAACCAAATACAATTCACTTAGCTCATATTTTAGTTAAGACTGAGGCTGAGGCAGTAGCTATTAAGAAGCGTTTAGACGCTGGTGAAGATTTTGCTAAACTTGCTAAAGAAAAAGGAACAGATGGAACTAAAGACACCGGTGGAGATCTAGGAATTTTAAAATTCAATGATACTACAATGGATGCAACTTTTATGGCAGCTGCTATTAAAGTACCTGCAGGTAAGGTTTCAGCACCAGTTAAAACTCAATTTGGATATCATTTAATAAAAGATGTTGCAAGAACAAATTATCCTGCAAAGAAGTTTGCAGTTGTTAAAGCAGAAATAGAAAAAACTCTATTAACAAAAAATAAAGCAACTGCATGGACTGCAGCAATGAAAAAATGGACGACAGAAGCTAAAGTAACAAAAATTGATGAAAATTTATAAATTTTAAAAAACAAAGAATGCCGTTAAAAAAGGTATTCTTTGTTTTTTTACTTTGTTAATATAAAATTATCTAGTAAAAAAGAGCAGTAAATTGAGTAAAACACCTCCTTATTTTCTTTAATAAAATTAAACATATACAAATGTGCATAAAATTTCAAGTTTTGAAAGATAATAATAGAGCTAGTATATTATATAAGATTTATATAAGGAGGAGTATTTAAATGAAAGCAACTGGTATAGTAAGACGTATAGATGATTTAGGAAGAGTTGTTATTCCTAAAGAAATAAGGAGAACGCTGAGAATAAGAGAGGGAGATCCACTAGAAATATTTACTGATAGAGAAGGCGGAGTTATTTTAAAAAAGTATTCGCCTATAGGTGAATTAAGTGAATTTTCTAGGGAATATGCTGAATCATTACAACAAACTATTGGGAATTCAATAATTATATGCGATAAGGATAACATAATATCTGTAAGTGGGTGTCCAAAGAAAGAGTATGTTGATAAAAAAGTTAGTATTGAATTAGAAAAAATGATGGAAAATAGGAAACCCATTGTATTGGGTGAAGGCGTTGAAAAAGTCATATCATTGTACGAAGATGAAATGGAAAACAAATATAGTACTCAAGTAATCGCGCCTATAATAACAGAAGGCGATGCAATTGGTGCAGTGATAATAATGGCGACAGAGCCGGGAATAAAATTTGGAAATTTAGAATTAAAATTGGCAGAAACTGCAGCATCTTTTTTAGGAAAACAAATGGAACAATAGTTGTATTAGGCTATAAAGTATATATTACTACGCAATTGAAACATATTTGCAGTAATATATACTTTTATTTTTTGAAGTATTAGTAATAATAATCTCTTAAATTAAATAATTATAATCAGAGGATGTATATATTTACAGCAATGTATGATTATAAGGAGGTTATTATGAAGAAACATTCATTGATAAAAGGAACTATTATACTTGGAATGGCAGGTATATTTGCAAGATTTTTAGGACTGTTTTTTAGAATCCCAATACAAGCACTTATAAAAGATGAGGGGATGGGATATTATCAGATGTCTTATCCACTTTACATGTTCTTTGTGGCAGTAGCTTCAGGAGTACCAATAGCTATGTCTAAACTTATTGCTGAGATGAACGCTAAAAATGATCAGGAGGGAGCTAGGCAAGTCTTAAGACAAACACTTATTTTTATGATTATATTAGGTTCGGTATTTACCACATGTATGATCATGTTTGCAAAGCCTATTATATCTTTTCTTAAATGGGACCCTAAATCATACTATGCTTTTTTGGCAATAGCTGCAGCACCAATTTTTGTATCTATTATGTGCACATTTAGGGGGTTTTTCCAAGGACTTCAAAATGTAAGGCCTACTGCAATTTCGCAAATAATAGAGCAAGTTGGAAGAGTGGTGGCTGGAGTTTTATTTGCATATTTATTATTCCCCAAGGGAATTGAATATGCAGCTGGAGGAGCGGCACTTGGAACATTGGTTGGAGCAATCATGGGAAGTGTATATTTAGTTTCAACATATTTTAAGGTGATACGAGAAATACCAGCAAGAAAAAAAATCAAACATAAGCATATTTTGGAGGAGTTAGGTAAGGCTGCACTTCCGATATCTCTTGGTGCAGCAGTAGGGACTATTATGTCGTTAATAGATTCTGTTTTAGTACCACAACAGCTTTTAAAAGCAGGATTTTCACATTTACAATCAGCTGTTATGTATGGCCAATTGACCGGAAAAGCATTTACCTTGATGAATGTACCTTTAGCCCTTTCCGTGGCACTGTGTGCATCTCTAGTGCCTATAATTGCAGAGGCATTCTATATGGGTAGAAAGGGAGAGCTGGTTAAACGGGTAGATATGGCGATTAAATTATCGAATGTTATATCATTACCATCTTGTTTAGGAATGTTTTTTATGGCCTATCCTATAATGCATTTAGTTTTTATGAGAGATGCAGCAGGATATGAAATTCTTAAATATATTTCAATATGTATACCGTTTGTAATATTAACACAAACGAGTACAGCAATACTACAAAGCATAGGTAACTATATGAAGCCTGTATATAATTTGGCTTTAGGATGCGGCGTAAAAGTTGTTGTGACGTATGTACTGGTTTCCTTTTCATCCGTGAATATATATGGGGCAGTAGTAGGCACAATTTTAGGATATATAACCAGTTGCTTATTGAATATGCATGATTTAAAGAAAAGTTTAAATATAAAATTTAATAAGGGGGATGCTTTTGTTAAACCGGCTATTGCTGCTATTATAATGATAGTTGCAGTTGTATTTAGTGATGCTATTGTCTATAATTATACAATGAGCGAAGGATTATCTTGTCTAATATCCATATTAATAGGCGTTATTGTTTATATAATATTTATATTTTTGCTTAGAGTATTTGCGTATCAAGAAATTAAGAATAAATTTCTGAGTAAAAAATAAAAAAGGAGTGAAAACTAATGATTAAAGTTGTAGGGCTTGGACCAGGCTCGATAGATTCACTAACTATAGGGACACTTGAAATACTTAAAAACAGTAAAAATATTTATTTAAGAACAGAAAAGCATCCTACTGTAGACTACTTAAAAACATTGTGTATTGAATTTGATACTTATGATAATAGATATGAAGAAAATAATAATTTTGATGATGTATACAGGTCTATTGCAGAAGATCTTATCGATAAGCATAAACTGTATGGAGACATTATTTATGGAGTTCCAGGTCATCCGCTTGTTGCAGAAACTTCCGTTAAACTTTTAATAGAGCTATGTGCAAAAAATAAAATCGATATAGAGATCTTCCCGGCGGTTAGCTTTATAGATGCAGTAATTCAAAGTTTGAAATTAGATCCTATTGAAGGATTAAAAATTATAGATGCCTTTGATATAGAAAATCAAGTTTTAGATAAAAGAGTAGGATTATTAATAACTCAAGTATATAGTCTTTCTATAGCATCCGACGTAAAACTTGCCTTGCTTGAATATTATGATGCGGATATGGAAATTTATTTTGTTCGCGCAGCAGGTATAAAAGAGCTCGAAAGTACTAGAAAAATGTACTTATATGAATTAGATAGGCAAAAGGATATTGATTATTTAACCTCAATATATATACCAAAAAAAATGGATGCAACAAAAGATTTTTACGATTTAATTAAAGTTGTGGATACGCTTAGAGATGAAAATGGATGTGCATGGGACAAAGAGCAGACTCATGAATCTTTGAAAAAATGCCTTATTGAAGAATGCTATGAAGTTTTAGAAGCTATTGATAAAAAAGATGAGGATAACATTATTGAGGAGTTGGGTGACGTATTATTACAAGTAATATTCCATTCTAAAATAGGAAAAGAAGAGGGATATTTTAATATAAATGACGTTATTTTTGGCATCACAAACAAAATGATAAACAGACATCCTCATATATTTAAAAGGTTAGAAAGTAAGACAACAGAGCAAGTTTTAGAAAGTTGGGAAAATATTAAAAGCGAAGAAAAGCAGTTTAATAGTTACACAGAGGGGTTAAAGCATGTTCCAAAAAATCTTCCAGGTTTAATGAAGGCAGTCAAAGTTCAACAAAAGGCTTCAAAATTAGGCTTTGATTTTGAATGTATTGAAGATGCTATGAAAAAGGTGCTCGAGGAGTTAGGAGAAGTAAGGGATGTATATAAAGGTGATAATAGGGCAAAAATACTAGAAGAAGTGGGAGATTTGGTGTTTTCTACAGTAAATATTGCTAGACTACTTGACATAGACCCTGAATTTGCAGTAAATTATACTATAGATAAATTTATTAATCGCTTTGGGTACATAGAAGAAAATGCAAGGAACAAAGGTGTGGATTTAAAAAAGATGTCACTTGCAGATATGGACAAATTATGGAACAAATCTAAAAGCCTATAAATTTATTTATAAAATAAAAATTGCATAAAAAGAAGGAAATTCAAAATTAGTGAAGAATATGCTTTAATAGTATATTTATAACGAGGAGGCAACAAAAGTGAATAAATCAGAATTAATAACAAGTATTGCAGAAAAATCTAATTTAACAAAAAAAGATGCGGAAGCAGCTCTAAAAGGAATTATAGAAAGTATTGAAGAAACATTAGAAAAGGGTGAAAAAGTTCAATTAGTTGGATTCGGAACTTTTGAAACAAGAGCTAGAGCAGCTAGAATGGGTAGAAACCCAAGAACAAAGGAAGAAATTCAAATTTCAGCATCAACAGTTCCAGTATTTAAAGCTGGTAAAGAATTTAAAGATATAGTAAATAAATAATTTTACTATTATGTGAAAAACCTGGATGTATATCTAGGTTTTTTATTTTAGAAACTTTAACAACATTTCAGAAGGAAAGTCTCCCATTTCTATAAGCGAAAGTTACATATCTTAACAAATAGAAAACTTCAGTGGGGGGATAACAATTGAGAATTGTTATCTGCTTCAGAGAACTACAAAGGGGTAAATCTCCTTCTGTATTTGTTAATATTGCAGGGACCCAGGAGATGATTTAATTTATAAATTCTTATAATGTTAAAAAATATTAAAAAGGGGAAGTATAAATGCGATTAGATAAATATTTGAAAGTTTCAAGAATTATAAAGAGAAGAACTATTGCAAAAGAAGCTTGCGAGAGCGGTAGAGTATCTATAAATGATAAAGTGGCTAAAGCAGGTACCGTTGTATCTGAAGATGATATTATACAAATTAAATTTGCAAATCAAGTTTTAAAAGCTAAAATTATAAATATCTCAGAACATGTTACAAAAGAAAGTGCAAAAGAAATGTATGAAATGATTTCAGGTAAAGAAGACAAAGAATAAATGTTGTTAAATATAATTCTTAATTAAACTTAATGAGCATATATATTTTATAAGAATATAATAATATGTCATTAATTAAAAATTGAGAATAAGATTAGCTTCTTAGTTCCCGATTTTTAATGGTAAAATTAAAAAGGAGGATATTATGGAGGCAAAAAGAGAAACAAAAATAGAAGACAAGAAAAGCAATTTAATACTAGAAAACAGAAGAAAGTTAACTATTAATGGTGTTATAGAGGTTATAAACTTTAATGAAAATCAGATATTATTAAATACAGATGTTGGAACAATGATGGTAAAAGGACAAGAATTAAAGATGAATAAGTTGGACGTACAAAATGGAGATGTTATAATAACTGGAAAAGTAGATTCTTTTGTATATACTAGTGATAAAAGTAAAATTAAAAAAGATAGCATAATATCAAGATTGTTTAGGTAGACGCGATATGATAATTTCACTTATAGACCAAGTTAGACTTATAATCTTCAGTTTGCTCGCAGGAATAATAACAGGAGTGTTTTTTGATATATATAGATTGATAAGAGGATTTGAAAATCCTAATAAAGTTTTAACTATAATACAAGATTTACTATTTTGGACATTAACTTCTATAGTTGTTTTTATATTTTTGATGTATACTAATGAAGGCTACATAAACTTTTATGTGTATGTATGTTTAATAATAGGGGTATACTTATATTTAAAACTTATAAGTAGAATATTTATTAAGCTGCAATATCGATCACTAAAATTTAATGGAAAATTATTTAGAGTTACAAGGAATATAATATTATATCCTGTAAATTTATTGTTTTATAAGCTTAAAATAAAAAAAAAAGATAAAATATAAAGAAATAGCTTGAAGTAATGTGAAATACAAATTAGAATAGGTTTAGGAATCTAAAAAGAATACTCATTCCATGGAAAGGAAAAGGGTATATAATATGAAAAAAAAATTTAATATTAAAGTTCTAGTATTAATTTTTGTATTTGTGTATGTAAGTTATCTTTTTATTCAGCAACAGGCAACCATGGGTAGACAAAAAAAAGAATTACAAAAGTACAACTTGGAATTACAAAAGAAAAAACAAGAAAAGAAAACATTGCAGGATGAAGTAGAGTTATCCAAAACTGATAAATATATAGAAAAGTTGGCAAGAGAGATTTTAGGTCTTGTTAAAGAAGGTGAAACTCCTGTAATGGATAATAAAAACTAAACGATATAATTATTGTTATACTTATTATTAAATTAATATATAAAATAAAAAACATAATTTTTAAGGAGGAGTCTTTTTAATATGACCTTAATGGCTGGAAGTATTGTAGAAGGTAAAGTAGTAAATATCACTAATTTTGGTGCGTTCGTAGAAGTGGAGGGTAAGACAGGACTAGTGCATATATCTGAGGTATCAGATACATTTGTTAAAAATGTTAATGATCATCTTAAAGAAAATGATATAGTAAAAGTTAAAGTAATTTCTGTTGATGATAATGGTAAAATAAGTTTATCCATAAAACAAGCGGGGGTTCCTAAAAAGTCTATTAAACCAATGGAGATAGATTGGGATAAAGAAAAAAACAAATCGAATGTAAGTGGGTTTGAAGATATAATGACTAAATTTTTAAAGGACAGTGAAGAAAGATTTCAAGATGTTAAAAAACATCAAGAAGGAAAAGGCAGAGGATATAGTAAAAAAACTTCAAGTTACTAGTAATCAGTGAATGGAATCATTTTTAGGAACTAAGTATTTAGTTCCTATTTTAAAAAAACAAAAAGTTATTGACAACAGTTTATACATCAGATATAATAAAACATGTTGCCAAGAGGTATTGTTTTATATGTTACTAATAAGCTAGTAAGTATGCTGGAGTGGCGGAACTGGCAGACGCACAGGACTTAAAATCCTGCGGTGGTTAAACACCGTACCGGTTCGATTCCGGTCTTCAGCACCAAATATCGCGGGATGGAGCAGTTGGTAGCTCGTCGGGCTCATAACCCGAAGGTCGTAGGTTCAAGTCCTACTCCCGCAACCAAACATGGCGGAATAGCTCAGCTGGCTAGAGCATTCGGTTCATACCCGAAGGGTCGTAGGTTCAAGTCCTATTTCCGCTACCATATATATAAGTTAGTATATTTTTCAAGTAAAGACTATTGACAAATAGATATATAATAGTATATAATTAAAAATGATTTTAAAAACTTATTTAATAGCAAATTAAAATTACAACATTAATAATATTTTAATTTTAATTTAAATATGAATATCGCGGGATGGAGCAGTTGGTAGCTCGTCGGGCTCATAACCCGAAGGTCGTAGGTTCAAGTCCTACTCCCGCAACCAATAAATAATCAAATTAAAAATTATATAATTAGTTAATAATTTTAAGTACTAATATCGCGGGGTGGAGCAGTTGGTAGCTCGTCGGGCTCATAACCCGAAGGTCACAGGTTCAAGTCCTGTCCCCGCAACCATTAAGCTATAAATTACTTAAAATATAAGCTAAGTAAAAGTTGCTAATAAGTTATACTTATAAATAAGCAAGCTGGAGTGGCGGAACTGGCAGACGCACAGGACTTAAAATCCTGCGGTGGTTAAACACCGTACCGGTTCGATTCCGGTCTTCAGCACCAAATATCGCGGGATGGAGCAGTTGGTAGCTCGTCGGGCTCATAACCCGAAGGTCGTAGGTTCAAGTCCTACTCCCGCAACCAATAAATCTGTAATTATTAAATATGGTAGTTATATAAAGTATTACAATAAAAATAATTAAAAGTAAATAAGCTGGAGTGGCGGAACTGGCAGACGCACAGGACTTAAAATCCTGCGGTGGTTAAACACCGTACCGGTTCGATTCCGGTCTTCAGCATTAAATATCGCGGGATGGAGCAGTTGGTAGCTCGTCGGGCTCATAACCCGAAGGTCGTAGGTTCAAGTCCTACTCCCGCAACCAAATAAGGCGGAATAGCTCAGCTGGCTAGAGCATTCGGTTCATACCCGAAGGGTCGTAGGTTCAAGTCCTATTTCCGCTACCATAACTCATAAGAAGACTTATGAGTTATTTTTTCGCCTATTTTTAAAACAAAGTTGTAAACAAAACATATTAGTATAAATTTCTTAAATATATAATTCCAACAAATGACAAGCTTCATAAAATATTTTAAAACCTGCTAAATTAATATGGTAGTTTTTTTTATATTATAGGGAAATTCATAATTAGAGTATAAAAAATATATATTTTATTGTCTCATAAAAAATGTACAAGCATCTCACCTTATGACAATTATTTCCAAAACAATTTGTTATAATGAAGTCCTAAATATTAAAGGTGGGTGAGTTGTAATATGCAATACGGAATTGATATATTTCCATATGAAAGAGTTAAAAAAGTTAAGGACAAAATACAAAAGAAAAATGCATTAAATGTTAATTTAATTCTAAGAGGAATTCTTTATTTTACGATGAGCTTATTAATAAGTAGAGTCCTTCTTCTTAATAATACAGCGCCATTTGGAATAGCTTTATTAATAGCTACAACGTTTATTAATAATGATAAAATTTCAATAATTGCAGCAAGTGGTACGTTTTTAGGTTATATTACTTTGTATGATAGCATAAAGAATCTACCATCATATTTAGTGGTAATAGTTACGATTGCTTTATTAAGTCACTTATTTAATAAAATGGAGGTTAAAACTAAAGCCTTAGTCATTACGTTTGTCATAATTATGTTTGAACTGTTTACCTATAATTTTTTTGTCGTTAGGATAAGTGCTTTAATGTCTTTTTTAAATTCGTTTTTTCTGGTTTTATGTGTCTTCCCTTTATATTTTATTCTTGATTATAGTCTTTTATGCTTTAAGGAGATTAAAACAAAACATATATTTTCAAATGAAGAAATAATAAGTATGTCAATTATAAGCTCATTAATTATAGCAGGCACTTGGGGGCTTAGTATTTTTAATATATCAATTACTAATATATTAGGGCTAGCATTTGTTATAATGATAGCATATATTAATGGAAGCGGAGCGGGTGCTGCATCAGGGGTAGCTATGGGCATTATTGTAGGGATGTCATCGCCAAATATGATTGTGTTTATAGGAATGTACGGGATATGTGGGTTAATAACAGGTGTTTTTAAAGAGACTGGAAAGATTTTAAGTGTTACATCTTATTTAGTAGCTTTTTCAATAATAAAAATATATTGTAATACCGGATCCACATTTATACTTTTTGAAGCGTTTATTGCAGGGGTAATATTTTTACTAATACCACAAAATACTTACGATAAATTATCTATAGAGTTTAATTCAGATAAAAAAAGGCAAAGCATAGAGCAGGGTTATATAAATAAAATTAAGGATACATTTGTAGGGCGACTAAATAAATTTTCGGATGTACTTTCTAATATGTCTGATATAGTAAATAATTTAGTAGATAATGATAAGTTAGCTATGAAGGGTAAAAGTAGTGCTCTCGTTGAAAATCTTGCAGATAGGGTATGTAGTAATTGTAATATGAAATCGATGTGTTGGAAAAGAGAACTACATTATACATATGCAGCCTTCGAGGAACTAATTGAAAATTTTGAGAAGAAGAATAATATTGTACCCGATGAAATTGAAAGAAAATGTATAAAGAGAACTGCTATACTTAAAAATACAGAGGATATTGTTAATAAGCACATTATAAATGAAATGCGTAGAACTAGATTTAGTGAAGGTAGGGAACTTTTAGCAAATCAGATTGGTAATATGGCAGATTCTGTAGGAGAAATTATTGAGGAGTTTAATTCTGAAATCCAAATAGATTCTTCTATGGAGAAGCTTGTATGCAGAGCCTTAGATAAAAATAGAATTAAGCACAACGATCTTATGTGCTTAAATGACAAAAAAGGAAGACTTAGTATTAAATTGTCACTTGATGCTTGTAGTGGCAGGCAAATGTGCGTTAAGGAGTTATTACCTATTATAAATGGGGTCACGGGAAAATCTATGTGTGTTAGTGATGAAGGATGCTCTATAGATTCAAAGACAAACATGTGTAAAGTAAATATTGAAGAAACACCTAAATTTCATGTAGTATCTAGTGTTGCTAGGCAGTGTAAAGAAGGCGAAAAGCAAAACGGAGATAGTTATAGCTTTGGTAAGCTTGCAGATGGAAGCTATATGTCAGTTATTAGTGACGGTATGGGATCAGGTCCTCAAGCCGGTAGGGAGAGTGAAGCTGCAGTTGAATTAATAGAAAAGTTTACATCAGCAGGATTTAGTAAAATTACGGCTATTAATACTGTGAATTCTATAATGACATTGAGATTTTCTGAAGAAGAAAAATTTTCAACAATTGACTTAAGTAGTATAGACCTATACACTGGTAAAATTGATTTCTTAAAAGTAGGAGCAGTTGCAACATTTTTAAAATCTGGTGATAGTTTAGAAATCATAAAATCAAAATCTCTTCCTATTGGTGTTTTAGATAAAGCGGATATAGATATCCAGCAAATGAAGCTAAAAAATGGAGATGTTATAGTCATGGTCAGTGATGGGGTATTAGATTATAATGATGAAAATGTAGGTAGAGTAGATTGGGTAGTTGATTATTTGGGAAAAAATAACTGCAACAATACTAATAATTTAGCAGAAGGTCTACTTGCACAAGCTAAAAAATTAAGCGGGAATAAGGTAAAGGATGATATGACGGTTCTGGTTTCGAAAATATACAGTTTATACTAATATTATTTTATGAAAGAAAGAATTAAGTTATATAAAATAAGAGCTTATATATATTAACTTAAAATTGAAAATGGAGAATATATTTATAGAAGGCAATAGCTTCCTTTATATTCTCCATTTTTTTATTTTTAGAATATGTTTAAAATGTTTAAAAAAATGGAATATATATGTTATCATATTATATTGTAGTATGATATAGTGATATAAGATTTAAATATACAAATATACATAAATAGTAGAATGTTTCAAAAATAAATTTGGGAAGTGAAAGTTTTGTCAGAAAAGGTAATGGGTTTTATAAAAGAAAATTCAATGTTTGATGATGGCGATAAAGTTATAGTTGCAGTTTCTGGTGGACCTGACTCCACATGTTTGCTTTATATTTTAAATGAACTTAAAGATAAACTTGGAATTACACTTGTAGGTGCACATTTGAATCACTGTCTTCGAGGAGAAGAATCAGATAAAGATGAAGAATATGCAAAAAAAACTTGTGAGGCTTTAAATATAGCTTTCTATAGTAATAAAGTAGATATACATAAAGTAGCTAAGGAAAGAAACTTATCTTGTGAAATGGCGGGAAGAGACGTTAGGTATAGTTTTTTCGAGGAACTTGTAATAAAATTAAATGCGAGTAAGGTTGCACTAGCTCATAATGCAAATGATCAAGCAGAGACTATTTTGATGAGAATAATGAGGGGAACGGGCATTGAGGGAATGGTTGGTATAAAGCCAGTTCGTGATAAAATATATGTAAGGCCTATACTTAGGCTTAGTAGAAAAGAAATTGAAAAGTATAATTCTATTAATAATATTAATCCAAGAATAGATAAATCTAATCTAGAAAATATTTACGCAAGAAATAAAGTTAGGCTTGAGATTCTCCCATATATGGAAGAAAATTTTAACAAAGATATAGTTAAAACATTAAATAGATTATCGAACATTGTTAAAAAAGACAATGATTTTTTAAAAATTATTTCTGAGAAAGAATATGAAAAACATTGTGAGATAAGTGAGCAAAGGGTTATAATAAATAAAAGTGCATTTAGTCTGCATGAAGCAATTCTAAGTAGAATAATTAGAAGTGCTTTACTTGCTGTGAATCATAATTTATGCAATTTTGAAGAGATTCATGTATTAAGTATTATAGAACTTCAAAAACATGATACAGGCAAAAATATAATGTTACCCAAAAACATAATAGTTGAAAATTGTTATGGGGATATTCATATATATATATATATAAAAGAGAGTGAAGTAAATGACAATCAATATTCCTTAAATATTAATCAGGAGAATATTATTCATTCTTTAAATAAGGTAGTAAAAATTGATGTTATACCAAAACTTAAATCTACAGAATTTACAGGAACTGATTATATTAAATACTTTGATTATGATCAGATAAATGGACCGATAATACTAAGGCATAGAAAAGATGGAGATAAATTCATGCCACTTGGTATGAATGGTAATAAAAAAATAAAGGATTTGTTTATTGATTTAAAAATACCTAAGTCTCATAGAAATGAAATACCTTTAATATGTTTTGGGGATGATATAAGTTGGGTAGTTGGGTATAGGGTTAGTGAAAAATTCAAGGTTTCAAAGGATACTAAAAATATATTGCAGATTAGAATTGGAAGAGAGGAATAAAAAATGAATAAAAATATTAAAGAGGTACTGTACAACGAAGATCAATTAAGGGATAAAATCAGGCAAATGGGTGCGAAAGTAAGTAAAGATTATTACGGTAAAGATCTTATACTTATTGGTATTTTAAAGGGCTCAGTTATATTTATGTCAGATTTGTTAAAAGAAATTACAATTCCATGTAAAATGGATTTTATGGCAGTATCGAGTTATGGAAATTCAACTAAAACTTCAGGAGTTGTAAGAATACTTAAGGATTTAGATTTTGAAATTCAAGGAAAGGATGTTCTGATAGTAGAAGATATCATAGATTCAGGTGTTACACTCAAATATCTAATGAAATGTCTATCTGCAAGAAAGCCAAGTAGTTTAGAAATTATATGTTTACTTAATAAACCAGAAAGACGAAAGGTAGATATAGATGTTAAATATGTAGGGTATGATGTACCAGACTTTTTCATTGTAGGATTTGGCATGGACTATGCAGAAAGATATAGAAATTTACCATATATAGGAATACTGAAAGACGAAATTTATAAATAAGTGTGGATTATAATAATTACTTATTAATATACATATTATTGTCAATTGCTTTTTAATATGATAAAATTTCATAGTAAAATAAAAAGGGAGGGGGGTTTCTAATGAAAAAAATTTCTAGTGCATCAATTTGGCTTGTGGTGTTTGTACTCGTGATTTTAGCATCACTGACCTTACTTGAGACTAATAAAAAAGTTGATACACTTAGTGTTAATCAATTCCAAGATTATTGGGTTAAGAAACAAATCAAAAGTGTTCAGGTAAGAGAAGATAAAACAGTAGAAGGACAATTAATTAACGGGACACAATATGAAACGATAGTTCCACTATCGAGATTAATGCAAGTTATGGATAAAAACCCAAATGATAAAGTTACAGAAACATATGTAAAACCAGCAAGCATGCCGATGTGGTTGCAAATAGTACCAACATTGCTTATTATTCTAATGCTAGTAGCATTTTGGTTTATGTATATGCAACAATCTCAAGGTGGCGGTGGTGGTGGTAATAGAGGGGTAATGAATTTTGGTAAAAGTAGAGCCAAGATTGCCACTCCCGATAAGAAGAAAGTTACATTTGATGATGTTGCAGGTGAAGATGAAGAAAAGGACGAACTTGCAGAAGTTGTAGATTTCTTAAAACAACCTAAAAGATACTTAGAGGCAGGTGCAAGAATTCCTAAAGGAATATTACTTGTTGGGCCGCCAGGTACTGGTAAGACTTTACTTGCAAGGGCAGTTTCAGGAGAAGCAGGAGTCCCATTTTATAGTATATCGGGTTCTGACTTTGTAGAAATGTTTGTTGGTGTTGGAGCTTCAAGAGTAAGAGATCTATTTGAGCAAGCTAAAAAAAGTGCTCCTTGTATAATATTTATTGATGAAATTGATGCAGTAGGTAGACAAAGAGGTGCTGGTGTTGGTGGTGGCCATGATGAAAGAGAACAAACGCTAAATCAGTTATTAGTTGAAATGGATGGATTTGGTGTTAATGAAGGCATAATCATGATAGCGGCGACTAATAGACCAGATATATTAGATCCAGCTCTTTTAAGACCGGGCAGATTTGATAGACACATATTAGTAGGTGCACCTGATGTTAAGGGAAGAGAAGAAATTCTTAAAGTACATTCTAAGAATAAGCACTTAGCAGATGAGGTAAAGCTTGATGTATTAGCTAAGAGAACACCAGGATTTACTGGTGCGGATTTAGAGAATCTAATGAATGAAGCTGCATTACTTACAGTAAGAAATAATAAAAACGTTATAGAAATGTTAGAACTTGATGAAGCAGTAACTAGGGTTATTGCAGGCCCTGAGAAAAAGAGCAGGGTTATTAGTGAAAAAGATAGAAAATTAACAGCATATCATGAGGCGGGGCATGCGGTAGTAATGAAATATTCTCCATTATCAGATCCTATTCATCAAATAAGCATTATACCAAGAGGTATGGCGGGTGGATATACAATGCATCTACCTGAAGAAGATACGTCTTATACTTCAAAATTAAAACTTAAAGATGAGATGGTTGGATTGCTTGGTGGTAGAGTTGCAGAAAAATTAATAATGAAAGATATTAGTACTGGCGCTAAAAATGATATTGATAGGGCGTCATCTATAGCAAGAAAAATGGTCATGGAATATGGTATGAGTGATAAGCTTGGACCAATATCCTTCGGTAATGATCATAATGAAGTATTCCTAGGAAGAGATTTAGGTAAAAGTAGAAACTTTAGTGAACAAGTAGCTTTTCAAATAGACTCAGAAGTTAAAGATCTTATTGGTGAAGCTTATGCAAAAGCTGAAAAGATTCTTGATGAAAATATAGGTAAACTTCACGCAGTAGCTCAAGAATTACTTTTAAAGGAAAAACTTGAGGGTGCAGAATTCGAAGCTATAATTGCTAGAACAGAATCAGATGAGATAGAATTATCTTAGATTGTTAAAGTTAAAAGACATACAGAGAATTTACTGTATGTCTTTTTTTAGATCAAAGTAACTATGGATTTTTTATCATAAGAATCTTCTGAAGATTTACTTAACTCATATTTAAACATTTGATATGAATTGTGATATAATATAAAAGATTAGTTTCATAAGGTAATAAGCAGTAATGAGTTTAAGGAGTTAATCTACTTAAGTAAATTTTAAATAATATATATGTACCGCAAGTTATGATTTAATTAGATGCTAATAATAAAATTATATCTAGAATTATAACAAAAAAAATTTTATAAAGGAATGCTGTCTGTTTAATTTATATATAAGGGGTGAAGCATATGAAAAGTGATATAGAAATTGCACAAAGTGCTAAGATGTTGCATATAAGTGCAGTTGCGCAGAAAATGGGATTAGGTGAGGATGATATTGATTTATATGGAAAATATAAAGCAAAAATTTCATTAGATGTATTAAGAAAAAATGAAAATAAAAAAGATGGAAAGTTAATATTAGTTACGGCAATTAATCCTACTCCAGCAGGAGAAGGAAAATCTACCGTTACAATAGGACTTGCAGAAGCTTTATGTAAAAAAGGTAAAAATACAATAATTGCTTTAAGAGAACCATCTCTTGGACCAGTATTTGGAATTAAAGGTGGCGCGGCTGGTGGCGGATATGCTCAAGTGGTACCGATGGAGGATATAAATTTGCATTTTACCGGTGATATGTATGCAATAACTGCTGCTAACAATTTATTATCAGCGGCTATAGATAACCATATTCAACAAGGTAACGAACTTGGAATTGATAGCAGAAAAATCATATTTAAAAGAGTTATGGATATGAATGATAGAGCTTTAAGACATATCATTGTTGGAATTGGTGGTAAACCTAATGGATTTACACGTGAAGATGGGTTTATGATAACAGTTGCGTCGGAAATAATGGCTATTTTATGTTTGGCAAGTAACCTTATGGACCTAAAGGAAAGAATGGGAAAGATTTTGGTTGCATATGATTTGGGAGGACTTCCAATTTATTGTAAAGACTTATCTGTTAATGGTGCAATGGCACTACTTATGAAGGATGCTATAAAACCAAATTTAGTTCAGACGTTAGGTAATACTCCAGCCATAATACATGGTGGGCCTTTTGCTAACATCGCTCATGGTTGCAATAGTATACTAGCAACGAAAATGGCTTTAAAGTTAGGGGATTACGTTGTAACTGAAGCGGGATTTGGAGCGGATTTAGGTGCTGAAAAATTCTTTGATATTAAATGTAGATATGGTAATTTAAAACCAGATTGCGTGGTTCTTGTGGCTACAATAAGAGCACTGAAACATCATGGTGGAGTAAAAAAAGATAAATTAAACGAACCTAATGTAGAAGCACTTTCAAAAGGAATTGGTAATTTAGAAAAACAAATAGAAAATATTGAAAAATATGGGGTTCAGGTAATAGTATCAATAAATAAATTTGTTTCAGATACTGAAAAAGAAATCGAATATGTAAAAGAATTTTGCGCGCAAAAGGGTGTTAAAGTAGACTTGACTGAGGTTTGGGAAAAGGGTGCAGATGGAGGCCTAGAACTTGCGAGTAAAGTAATAGACACTATTGAAAACAATAAAAGTGAGTTCAAAGTCCTATATGATGAGAAACTTGCTATAAAAGAAAAGATAAACATTATTGCCACGGAAATATACGGAGCAAATGGTGTAGAATATAGCCCGTCTGCAAATAAGCAAATTGCTGAAATAGAAAAGCTAGGGCTTGATAAAGTTCCTATATGTGTTGCTAAAACTCAAAACTCTTTGTCAGATAATCCAAGGCTTTTGGGGAGACCAACAAATTTTACAATAAATATTAAAGAAATTACGATATCTAATGGAGCGGGGTTTATTGTAGCCTTAACAGGAAACATAATGACAATGCCTGGTCTTCCAAAGATACCTGCAGCAAATAAGATGGATATATTTGAAGATGGAACTATTACAGGTCTATTCTAAAAAAAAATGTTATTGCTTTATTTTGATAAGGGTGTTATAGACTATATCTATGACACCCTTATTTTTTGTAACAACATAAATTATTAAAAATATAAATAAATATTTTAATATAAAATTTATTATAAATATTTAACTTGACAAATATATTCAAATTGTTAGAATTAGATTGATAAATTAGCAATGTTTTATATAGATGTTTTATTGTATTTAATATGCTATTATTATGTTTTAACATAGGGAAAACATGAAGCGATTTGTAAGTCGTTTTATATTATATAGGTGGTGTATAAAGTGATTTTAGTTTTAGATGTTGGAAATACTAATACTGTTTTAGGAGTTTTTAAGGAAAAAGAATTACTTGTTGAGTGGAGACTTTCTACTGATTCAAATAAAACTGCAGATGAATATGGAATTCAAGTAATGCAATTGTTTCATTTACGTAACATAAAAGTAGAGCATGTTAAAGGTGTAATAATTTCATCAGTTGTTCCAAATATTATGTATTCACTAGAACACATGATAAGAAAATATTTTGATTTAATACCTATGATAGTTGGACCAGGTATAAAGACTGGTATAAATGTAAAATATGATAATCCTAAAGAAGTAGGTGCAGATAGGATTGTTAACGCTGTGTCTGCTCATGCAATTTACAAAAGATCATTAATTTTGATTGATTTCGGGACAGCTACAACCTTTTGTGCCATAAGTAAAGATGCTAATTATTTAGGTGGAACCATATGCCCTGGTATTAAAATAGCTTCAGAAGCTTTGTTCGAGAGGGCAGCAAAGTTACCCAGGGTGGAACTTATAAAACCAGATACAGTTATATGTAAAAATACTGTTGCAAGCATGCAGTCTGGGATAATATATGGATATATCGGACAGGTAGATTATATTGTTAATAAAATGAAAAGCGAAATGATTAATATGGGGGAAGAAGAGCCGTTTGTAGTGGCAACAGGAGGACTTTCAAAGTTAATAACCAAAGACTCTTCAGCTATTGATGAGTTCCATCCTAATCTTACATTAGAAGGGCTTAGAATGATTTACGAAAAAAATAGGGAATAGGTGATTTAATGAGAATATCAAATATCGAATTTAAAAATGATGTTTTTTTAGCTCCTATGGCAGGAATTACAGATATTGCATTTAGAGGGTTATGTAAAGAATTGGGATGTGGACTTTTGTATTCTGAAATGGTAAGTGCTAAAGGCTTATATTATGGTAGTAGTAATACGGAATCACTTATGCGAATATCGGATGAGGAGAAACCTATAGCTATCCAGATATTTGGAAATGATCCTAAGATTATGGCTAGTGCTTGTGAAATTTTCAATACAAGGGATGACATAGACATTGTCGATGTAAATATGGGGTGTCCGGTACATAAAATAGTGAAAAATGGTGAGGGATCTGCTTTAATGAAAAATCCTAAACTTGCAGCGCAAATAATAAAAGAAATGAAAAAGGTTTCTGTAAAGCCCGTTACAGTTAAATTTAGAAAAGGCTTTGACTCAAATAGTATTAATGCAGTAGAATTTGCTAAATATATGGAGGATGCTGGCATAGATGCTATTACAGTGCACGGTAGGACTCGCGAGCAAATGTATGAAGGTAAGGCTGATTGGGATATTATAAGGGCTGTAAAAGAAAGTGTTAAAGTACCTGTAATAGGTAATGGAGATATATTTTCTGTAGAGGATGCAAAACGCATAAAAGAAATAACAAATTGTGATGCCATAATGATTGCAAGAGGGGCTATGGGTAACCCATGGATTTTTAGAGAAATTATGCAGGCGATAAATAAAGAAGAGGTCATATACCCTAAGCAAGGCGAGAAAATAGATATGTGCATAAGGCATTTAGATTTAGCTGTAAAATATTACGAAGAAAGTAAGGCAGTCAGAGAAATGAGAAAACATACAGCTTGGTATATTAAAGGTATTAGTAATTGTACTGAGATTAAGAATAAAATTAACACTAAAAAAAATTATGTTGAGGTTAAGGAATTGCTCTTAGAGTATAAAGAGTTTTTGAAGTCTGTTTAAAGTTTGTTCGAGGACTGTAAATATATAGTGAAAACATGAATTTATAGAATTAACACTGAATAAGATAGTAATACATTAATTTATAAGGTGTGTATGGATGAAGCCAATTTTATGTATAACTTCAAATATTGATAATTCCTATAATCAATTCGGTTTTCTCAGTAGAGTTAGGGATAAACTAAAGACAAAAATAATAACTAGTGAATATATTAAAGAACTAGACATTAGATTTATAAATGCACGGATGCCATCTAATTTTAATAATAGAGCATATTATTATAATGTAAATTACGCTAAAAAAATATCTAAATGCACAGAAGTACAATTATCACTAAAAACACTAAGGCCTATGGACTACAATTATTATAATGATTTTCAAAAGAGATTTTTGGCCTTTAGTGTTATAAAAAGTGTGCAACTTATGCTTAGAGTAAGAAATAAAAGTATTAAAAATTGCTGTATTGTAGTATATGATGCTTGCGATGCGATAAACTACAATATTATTTTACAGCTCGCTAAATATAGTAAATATATTGTGCTTTTGTCATCTGACTTAACGAAAAGTAGAAAATTGGCAGATTATATTGTTGCAAGTTATGGCGTATCACCTATTGTGACAGATGATGAAATCTATGCTACTAAAATAGCGGATTTTATTATATCATCTAGGAACCATGAATTTGATTATGGAAATTTAGTATGGTTCTTAGATAATAGCATCAATAAACGACAAAATATCACTGCCGTAAATGATGTAAGTTATAGTGTACCGTGGAACATTACTAGCGCTGATTCATCAATAGAACTTGTAGGAGCGATATTATGTCAAATGCAAGAAGATGATATAGAAAAGTCGCTTAAGTATAATGACGTACACCTAAAAGAAATAAAATTTAATAATAATGTAGTATGTTAATATGTTTTAATAAAATATATTGACAATATAGACTCTCTGATTTATAATGGCTAAATAGTTACATGATTGTTATTATAATAATAAATTTTAGAATAATAATTCATTAATTTGACTTATTAGTCTTATATTATATAAAGTACATTCCTTATATGCTTAAAAACACTATCATGGAGGGGGAGCAACATACCACGGTATTGTTAATTTATAGTGGATTTTATAAATGGTTATTAACTTATGTAATAAAAATATAAAAGGGGAGAAATATATGAGTGAACCAAAACAATATGTGATGACCTATGAGGGCATTACAAAGTTGGAGGCAGAATTAGAACTTCTTAAGACCGTTAAGAGAAAAGAAATAACAGAAAAGATAAAAGTTGCACTTGGATATGGGGACTTGAGTGAGAACTCGGAGTATGAGGATGCTAAGAATGAGCAAGCGTTTGTAGAAGGAAAAATATTGCAATTACAAACCATGCTTAGAAATGCAAGCGTTGTAGATGAAAATGATATTGAAAAAGATGTAGTGGGTATAGGAGCAATAGTAAAGGTTAAGGACTACCAATTTGATGAAGAAGTTGAATTTTATATAGTGGGATCAGCAGAAGCAGACCCAATGGTAAATAAGATATCCAATGAATCGCCAGTTGGGAGAATGCTTATTGGTAAGAAAGTAGGGGCGATTATAGAAGTTATTGTGCCAGACGGTATTGGCAAATATGAAATATTAGAAGTGCGACGTTCGTAATTATTTAAAACGCGATTAATCTTTATAGAATAAAGATTAATATAAAGCAAAGCATTTATAAAGTTAGATTTTTATAAATAATAAATCGTTTACAAATAATAAGGGTACTTAACAATTTATAATTGTTAGGTGCCCTAAAGAAATATATACATATATAAAACACATATATATTGAAAAAATGTGGTAGACTTAATTATTAATAATTATTTTATGACCTAAAGAAAAGTAGGAGGGGTAGTAATGTCAAACGAAAAAAAGAATGAAGAAAAAAGCATGCATGAACTTGAATCGAAATATAATGAGCAGGTAACAATAAGACGACGAAAATTATCTGCTTTAAAAGAAGACGGTAAGGATCCCTTTGATGTATACAAAGTTGAAAGAACTCATACATCTCAAGAGGTTAAGGACAATTATGAGAAATTAGAGGGAACCCAGGTTATTGTAGCAGGGAGACTTATGTCTAAAAGAGTTCATGGCAAGGCGGGCTTTTCTGATTTACAAGATAGATATGGAAGAATTCAACTATACATAAAAATAGATGCCGTAGGCGAAGAAAAATTAAAAGAATATAAAAGTTTTGACATAGGGGATCTTTTAAGTGTCAGTGGTACAACGTTTGTTACACAAACGGGTGAGATATCATTACATATAGCTGATTTTCAGCTTATAGCAAAATCATTAAAACCACTTCCGGAAAAATGGCATGGATTAAAAGATCCTGACTTAAGATATAGACAAAGAGAAGTAGATATAATATCTAACCCACAAGTTAAAGATACTTTTTTGAAGAGAATAGGAATAATTAAGGCTATTAGACAATTTTTAGATGATAAAGGTTTTTTAGAAGTAGAAACACCAATACTATCACCAATAGCAGGAGGAGCAGCAGCAAGGCCATTTATGACACATCATAATGCATTAGACATGGATATGTATCTTAGAATTGCTACAGAACTATATTTAAAAAGACTTATTGTTGCTGGTTTTGAAAAGGTATATGACATGGGTAAAAACTTTAGAAATGAAGGAACTGATATAAGACATAATCCAGAATTCACATGTATAGAGCTATATGAAGCTTTTGCAGATTATAATGATATGATGGAGATTACTGAAAATATGATAGCTTATGTTTGTGAAAAAATTCATGGAACGACGAAAGTAAATTATCAAGGAACTGAAATAGACTTTACACCACCATGGAGAAGAATTACTATGGTAGATGCAGTAAAAGAATATTCAGGTGTGGATTTTGCTAAAATAGCTACTAATGAAGAAGCTAGGTTTATAGCTAAAGAAAAGCATCTAGAGTTTAAAAAAGAATTAAAAAATTGTACAAAGGCAGATATCTTAAATGAATTATTTGAAGTATTTGTGGAAGAAAAATTAATTCAACCAACATTTTTATGTGATTACCCTGTAGAAATATCTCCTCTTACAAAGAAGAAGAGAGGAAATGAAGCGTTCACGGAGAGATTCGAAGGCTTTATATTTGGACGAGAAATTTGTAATGCATATTCAGAGTTAAATGATCCAGTTGTTCAACGAGAAAGATTTATGCAACAAGCTAAAGAAAGAGAATTAGGTGATGATGAAGCATATTTAATAGATGAAGAATTTATGAGTGCATTAGAAACAGGAATGCCACCAACAGGAGGTCTTGGTATAGGAATTGATAGATTGGTAATGTTCCTAACTGATGCTTATTCAATAAGAGATGTTATACTGTTCCCTACAATGAAACCAATTCAGTAATTTATAGGGCATTTTAGTTAGTCTAAAATGCCCTTTTGTTATATATAGTTATTAATATATAAAATATAAACCTAGTGGGGCATTTTTTTATTTGGATTTAATAAAAATAAGGCTATTGCATATTAAATTATATGTGGTATAATGTCTATAGAGTTAATAATAATTTTATTCCGCGATAGCTCAACGGTGGAGCGCTCGGCTGTTAACCGATAGGTTGAAGGTTCAAATCCTTTTCGCGGAGCCATTTTTTTATTTGCAAAATATATTATAGTAGTTAAAATACTATAGTTATATAAATTAAATATAATATGAGATTTAATGATACATTAATATAATAAAATATTTCACTATGATAAAGAAGAGTAATAGTAATACTTTATAAGAGAGATTGTGGTTAGTGTAAACAATCAAAGTATTATTGTGAAAGGAACTTTTGAGTGTATAAAATTTAGAGTAGGGCATGTGCCAATAAGGGTGGAACCGCGGAAGTAATTTTCGTCCCTTACGGTATAGTCCTTTTTTTATATTGAAAATTTAGGAGGTATTAAAATGATATTAAAAAAAAGCATGGATAAGATTGTTACTTTATGCAAGACTAGAGGGTTTGTATTTCCAGGATCAGATATATATGGAGGACTTGCTAACTCGTGGGATTATGGTCCTTTAGGAGTTGAATTTAAAAATAATGTAAAAAAGGCTTGGTGGAAAAAATTTGTTCAAGAAAGTCCGTATAATGTAGGTGTTGATTGTGCTATACTCATGAATCCTGAAGTGTGGGTTGCAACGGGCCATGTTGGAGGATTTTCAGATCCACTAATGGATTGTAGAGAATGCAAAGCTAGATTTAGGGCAGATAAATTAGTTGAAGAGCATATGACAAGTCTTGGAGTAGAAGTAGCCACTGCTGATGGATGGACGAATGAAGAGTTAAAAGATTATATTGAAAAGAATGAAATAGTATGTCCTAAATGTGGAAAGAAAAATTTTACAGATATTAGAAAATTCAATTTAATGTTTAAAACATCAATGGGAATAACAGAAGATGGGAAATCCGATATATATTTAAGACCCGAAACTGCTCAAGGTATTTTCGTAAACTTTAAAAATGTTCAAAGGGCATCAAGAAAAAAGATTCCATTTGGTATAGGCCAGATAGGTAAGGCATTTAGAAACGAAATAACACCAGGAAACTTTATTTTTAGAACAAGAGAATTTGAACAAATGGAATTGGAGTTTTTTTGTAAGCCGGGTACAGATTTAGAATGGTTTAAATATTGGAAAGATCAATGTGCTAGTTTCCTATATGATTTGGGAATGGAAAAAGAAAATTTAAGATTTAGAGACCATGATAAAGAGGAATTATCGTTTTATAGTAATGCTACTTGTGATATAGAATTCTTGTTTCCTTTTGGATGGGGAGAGTTATGGGGAATTGCGGATAGAACTGATTATGACTTAAAGAAACATATGGAACATTCGGGGAATGATTTAAGCTATTTAGACCCAATCACTAATGAAAAATATGTACCATATTGTATAGAGCCATCCCTTGGTGCAGATAGAGTTGTTCTTGCATTCTTAGCTAATGCATATGATGAAGAAGAACTTAAGGGTGGAGACTTAAGAACAGTGCTTCATTTACATCCAGCACTTGCACCATTTAAGGCAGCTGTTTTGCCACTCAGCAAAAAATTATCAGAAAAATCTCTTGAAGTTTTTGCTATGCTAAGTAAGAAATTCAATGTAGATTATGATGAAGCTGGGAGTATAGGAAAGAGATATAGAAGAGAAGATGAAATAGGAACTCCTTATTGTATAACTGTGGATTTTGATACTTTAGAAGATGACGCTGTAACAATTAGGGATAGAGATACAATGGAGCAAATAAGAGTAGGCATAGATGAACTTGAAAAGTTTATAGAAGAGAAACTTGTATTTTAAATGCAAAAAAACTACAAATTTAATTAAAAATTAGTAATTTAAGGTAGAATATAGTGTGTGGTATGAATGCGGGATTGAATAGTCTAGATTTATACTACACACTAATTTTTTTGTAGAATAATTTAAAAAACTTCTGTTATATCAAAATAAAGATTAATGGTATACAAAGATAATAATGAACATCATTGGTGATTTAAGCGTTATTATTAATATAAATAATTATGTAGTAATAATATAATATAAAAAATACAAAGTTTGCATGGAGGGTTATATGGAGAAAAATTTCAGAGAGTTTAAAGAACTTATAAAAGGCAAAAAAGTTGGAGTTGTAGGTATAGGGGTTAGCAATATTCCTTTAATATATTTCTTAGTTAAATTACAGGCTAACATTACAGCTTTTGATAAAAAAAATCAAAGCAAGCTTGGCAAGACTGCACTAGATTTAAAGGAAGCTGGGGTTAAATTAATTTTAGGAGAAGATTACTTGAATGATTTAACAGGATTTGATGTTATTTTCAAGACACCGTCTATGAGAATAGATAATCCCGCTCTTTTAAAAGCAAAACAAGAGGGGACATATATAACATCGGAAATGGAAGAGTTTATAAAGTATTGCCCTGCGAAAACTTTTGGTGTGACTGGTAGTGATGGTAAAACAACAACAACAACAATAATATATAATATATTAAAGAGCGAGGGTTATAAAACATGGGTTGGGGGTAACATAGGAAATCCATTGTTTGCAAACATTGAAGAAATAACTAAAGAAGATAAAGTAGTATTAGAGTTATCAAGTTTTCAACTTATGACAATGAATGTTTCGACGGATGTTGCAGTAGTAACAAATTTAAGCCCAAACCATCTAGACATCCATAAGAATATAGAAGAATATATAGATGCAAAGAAGAACATATTCAAATATCAAAGAGATCATGATCTTCTTATTCTTAATAAGGATAATGAGTTAACTTATGAATTAAGAAAGCAGGCCATGGGTAGGGTTAAATATTTTAGTGTAATAGATAAGATGGAAGAAGGGGCATACTTTCAAGATAATAAATTATTTGTTATGAATAATTTAGTATGTAACCTTGATGAGATTAAATTAAAAGGTATGCATAATGTGCAAAATTTATTAACTGCCTTTTGTGCAACTCAGGAAGAGGCATCAGTTGCAAGCATGAGGAAAGTTGCGACCACTTTTGTAGGTGTGGAACATAGAGGCGAGTTTGTGCGAGAAGTAGAGGGAGTTAAGTATTACAATGATTCAATAGCTTCTACTCCAACGAGAACAATAGCAAGTCTTAAAGCTTTTGAAAAACCTGTTATATTAATTGCAGGTGGTTATGATAAGAAGCTACCTTTTGAGCCATTAGCAGAGGAGGCCTATGTGAATATTAAAACACTAATATTAATCGGTGCTACTAAGTATAAAATAAAAGAAGTTTTTGAACAAATATTAAGGAATAAAAAAGTACATTTAGAAATAATACTTGCAAAGGAACTTGATGAAGCAATTTACACAGCTAAGCAAATTGCTAAACCAGGAGATATTGTAACGTTATCACCTGCATGTGCAAGTTTTGATATGTTTGATAATTTTGAAGTAAGAGGTAATAAATATAAGGAAATAGTAATGTCGCTAAAATAAAGGTGCATTATTATGGATATAAATAAAAACTTCAGTATAAATTACTGGAGTCTTTGTTTTATATATTTAGAATATGATACCACTATAGATAATAATAAGATGATTTTAATTAATGCTAGTTAAGATAATGAACATATAATATGAAGCTTCATATATAATGGTATTAAGTTAACAACAAATGCTCCAAGCGTATCACTATGCGTAAAATCGAAGATATGATAGAAATACGGATAAAAATGAAAATAAATAGGTAAAATGGGTGACAATAAACAACTAGTGTTTTATACATGTGATATTATATTAATTGTCGCTGGAACACACAGTTATAAATTAATTTGGAGTGATTAGTGATTCTATAAAATTTATTATCAATTATTTTTAAATGGTTGACAACAAATTGAAAAAGATTTATAATAGTAAAGTCGTCACATGATGACAAACAAATTGGTCTTTGAAAATTAAACAGAAAAATAGGTAAAGAAATAAAATAATGTTTTATTTTAACCAGTCAATTACTTTAGTAAAAGTAATATTTTAGTCGTAAGACTAAAAAGTATGTAATGAGCTTGCTAACCAACTTAACAGTTGGCGCAGATTAATTATTTCAACAAAAAAGTGTAAACTTTTAAATTGAGAGTTTGATCCTGGCTCAGGACGAACGCTGGCGGCGTGCCTAACACATGCAAG
>NZ_JAHLDV010000004.1 GCF_018861865.1 Clostridium frigoris | reverse complement strand
ACCTGAACTATTCTCAATCAGATTTAACCCTGCAAGTTTTTGAATTTGGCTTGGATGTGTAAATCTTTTTATATCACCAACTTCAGCAATGAACCCTGCAGCCGTCATTATACCTACACCTTTAATAGATACCATCTCCTTTACCCCTGGGATCTGAAAAGCTAATTCCTCAATTTCTATCTCTAATTGTTCATTTTGTTTCAAATATAGTTCATATTGTTCCAAGTTAGCTTCAAGCTCTCTCTTAGCCATTTTAATGCCTTCTTTAATTCCAATAGAAATCTTAGCTGCCTCAATAAGTCGCACTGCCCTTTGATTGCCTACGGCACGTTTAATTTCTTTTCTCCATGTCGCAACTATTTGCTGCACGCCTGTTGATAAAACTTCTTCTGGTGTAGCAAACTCCGTTAATGACATTAATGCAGCTTTCCCTTCCCAATCGGCAAAAACATCATTAAATTCAGGAAAGTATTTGTCTAACCAATGATCTACTTTATTTTTAATTATATTTAAATTTTTAGTAAGGCTTTCTCTCATACCCATTGCTATCCTTAGGTCACTGTATATTCCTTCCGGAATGTAAGGCTGAGAATACCTACCATCAATAACAAGCTTTGCAATTGTTTTTGGATCTTTAAGGTCATTTTTAGTCTGAGAGTTATCATCTAACTCTTTGCTTCTTTTAACATGAAACGGATTAACGAGAACAAGTTTAATCCCTAGTTCCTTTAAAAAGTTTCCCAATGTAAACCAGTAATGCCCTGTAGGTTCTAGACCTACAATTATGTTATCTTTTTTATTCTCTTTAGCTACCGAATCTAACCATTCTTGAAATGTTTTAAATCCTGCTGCTGTATTTTCGAACGATTTAACTTTACTAAGCTCTATACCTCTATAATCGAACGCTCTCGCATACTGAAATTGCTTTGCAATATCAATTCCTATAACTAATGTACTTTCTGTTATTGACATTATCTTTTCATTTTGTGTATAATTCATATTGAGTACCTCCACTGATAATTATAAATTAGGGATAAAAGTTGCAACTGTTATACCCTGTATTTTATCAGCAGGTGCTCTTTTTTTCAAAGTTCATTTTAATTCATAACAGGAATGCTCCTTATATGATTCTAAAAGAATCAACCATTGTACATCTTCTCTGCCTAGTAAATGATGTAGCGTTTGTAATACCTTCCCCTGTTGGCCCAGCTATTGTAAAGGTTGTCCAACCTTCTCCTCCAAAACCTATTCCTGCATATGATGGTGCATTTTTAACAAATATTGTAGTATCTATAAGTCTTGACATCTTGGTTAAATTATCAATATTTTTCGAATGCATCATAGCAGTATGCCTATTTCCATGTTCGTCTATTACGGCTGTATTTATTGCTTCATCAACATTTTTAACTTTAACAATCGCAAGTATTGGCATCATTAACTCTTCTTGTACAAATGGATGTAAATTCTCTGCTCTACAAATTAAACATTCAACACCTTTAGGAGCCTGAATTCCAGCTGCTTGTAAAATAACTGCAGCATCTTTGCCAACAAAGTTTTTGTTAACTCCATATTTTATTTTTCCATTCTTTTTAGTTTTATTCATTACTACATCTAGAACCTTTTGTTTTTGCTGCTCATCTAATTCATATACGTTTCCATTTTTAAGCATCTCTGCAATTAATTTTTCATATACACT
This sequence comes from Clostridium frigoris, assembly GCF_018861865.1. GTDB lineage: Bacteria > Bacillota > Clostridia > Clostridiales > Clostridiaceae > Clostridium_AD > Clostridium_AD frigoris. The sequence goes on along the minus strand of NZ_JAHLDV010000004.1, from coordinate 158,577 downwards.
TTCAACAACAATTGCTTCCTTTTCTGCTATGCATGGAAGATTGTTATCAAAACAACAACCGGCTATTATATCCCTTGCAGCTTTAACTATATCTGCAGTTTCATCAACAACTACTGGTGGATTTCCTGCTCCTGCTCCGATTGCTTTTTTGCCTGATGATAACACCTTTTTAACAATAAAAGGTCCACCAGTTGCAACTACAAGTCTTATTTTAGGATTATTTATCATAAGATCAGTGCTTTCAAGTGATGGTTTCCTGAGCGTCGTAATTAAATTTCTAGGGCCACCAGCATCGGTTATTGCTTTATTAAGAACTCTTACGGAAATAAGACAACTTTCTATTGCTCCTGGATGTGGAGAAAATACCGCTGCATTACCTGATGCAATCATTCCTATACTGTTACACATAACTGTGGCAGATGGATTAGTTGAAGGAGTTATTCCACCAATTACTCCAAATGGTCCCATTTCTATAAGTGTTAATCCTTTATCACCTGATATTGCCATTGTTTTAAGTACTTCTGTTCCAGGAGTTTTATTAGCTACAAGCTTAAGTTTTAAATACTTATGATCTTTTCTTCCCATTCCAGTATCTTCAACGCATACTTCTGCAATTTTTATAGCATTATCAAGTATAGCTTTTCGCATTGCAGCTATAAGCGCTTCTCTCTGTGAGATACTCATACATATAAGCTCTTTTTGCGCAATTGATGCAGCCTCAATGGCTTCATCCATATCATCAAAAACGCCATCACTCTCAGAGACGTTAAGATCTCTTTTGTTCATTTCTTGAAGCACTTTTTCAACCATTGCTGATATTTCATCATTTTTTATCTCCATAACTTATCCTCTCCTCAAACTTTTTAACAGCATATGTAGCAACCTCCATATCTTGTGCAACTGTTCCGCCACTTACACCAACTGCTCCAACTATAAAATTGTTTATCTTTAACGGGTATCCTCCTCCAAATGTAATAACATTTTCTAAATTGTTAATACCATAAAGTTCTCCGTTTTTCGCTAGTTCATTCAGTTCATGTGTAGGTACCTTAAATGCTACTGCACTATAAGCCTTTCCTTTTGCAATTTCAATACTTGCAAGAAGTGATCCATCCATTCTCTCAAACATTACAGGATTTCCATGTTCATCCATGACCCAAATCACCATTGCCACCTGTATTTGCAATGCTTTTTCAATACAACTTTTTATTATCTTTTCACTAAGCTCACTATTCATTTTCTCACCACTTTCTCTATGAACTTTTTTGCAAAGCACCTCTGATATATTTGCCTGAACCTTTATTAATACATTCTTATAATCCTCGTATCTTGCTATGGTATATATAGCATCTGATAATCTATTAAAATACTTTGATAAATTAACACTTACATCATAACTCTCGCAAAGCTCTACTATATATCGCTCCGCTTCGCGTACCTTAGTTCTTGCTATATCAAGCGCTCCCGATTCGATTGTTCCACCAGGAACAATAAAACTATTAATCTTTGGGATAATCATGTCTAACTTATCTATTACTGTTTCTAAATACTCTATATCTTGTTTTACTATTCTTTCCTTGAATTTATCAGTACCAAGCGATGCAAGTTCCGCACCTGCTTCAAAAAGTGTTTTTTGAATTGTGAATATTATGTCTTTTATCTCTTCATCTTTTATAAAACTTCTTGCAAAACCTAAGGTCGAATTCGCACTATCACATGTTCCATATGACCATACTCTCAAATCAGATTTTGAAGTTCTACTTCCCCCAATTAAACCTGTTTGACCTTTATCCCCTGTCTTTGTATATATTTTCATAAATTCATCTCCTTACTTGGAGTTTAAATTATTTTTTGCTTACTTCAAGGTAATCTACAATTCCTACTATAGCCGTATCAATTGGTGTATCTATATTATCTTCTAGTAGTCTTGCTCCACTACCTGTAATTACAAGCACTATTTCACCATTTCCTGCACCTACTGTATCAACTGCAACTAACGTATCTTTCTCTTCTTCCTCAAATTCATTAATTTTTCTAATTATCAAAAGCTTGCTTCCAATTAATCTGTCATCTTTCTTTGTGGAAACAAGCGTCCCAATTACTTTTGCCAAAAACATATCCTCACCCCTCAATGTAATCTATTTTAATGTTTTCTGAGTCTATGTAATCTTTTGCAAGAGATGTTATAACCGCTCCTTTTGAAATCTTTATATTCCTACAACTCCCAATAGACAGCAAATCGGTTTTTGTTATTATTCCTTTTAATGTTACTTGTCTTATTTCTTTTGTCACAACTTTTTTAATCTTAGTAATTTGTGTTGTTCTCTTTTCTTCTATAATAAGTAATTCATTTATAGCCTTTTTGAGTTCATATGCATTAATAAATGAAACCCCAAAGCTCTCTATTGTTTTTATATGATTTTTTATCATTTCATTATATGAAATATTTTGTGAATAACCTAGTGAAACATTAACTTGGTTATCAGGATCAAAACTATCCTTTACTACAATTATTTTCTTGTTTTTCATAATCGCATCCGAAATTCCTGTTGTAATAAATGTGTCACGAATACCAAGAGCTGTTTTTACAAGTACATTTCTTGTCATAACCGGTATCAATATAAAATCAACTTCATCTATCTTTTTAGACATTAATTTTTTATCAAAAATTAACTCTGCATTTAGGTCTTCAATAAATTTATGAGGAATTATATTCTTCGCAGAATCAGATAAAACCACACTATATCGTAAATTATTAAATTCTTTTAAAATCTTAAATTCTTCTTCTACATTTACCATCCCACCTGAAATAAAAACTAATACTTTTTTATTAACCAACCCTAATACTTGAATTGTAATTGCTTTTATTAGCTCTTCAATATCCAACTAAATCACCTCACTTTACGCTAATTGCAATTCCCAGTGGAGTTGCTAGAAGTGGATTATACGTTTTAACAGTTTTAACCCCTGTATACTCCTCTACGACATTTTCAATATTCTTAAGGCAACAAGTACCTCCAACGAGATATATTGTATCAATATTGTAACCTTTTATATGTTTTTGTATAATTGATGACATTTTTTCAATAACTGGCCTAACCATTGTAAACACCATATTATAATTGTTAGTGTCTTTTTTATATTTCTCTGCATCCTCATATTCCATATTTAGAGCTCCTGCTGTCACAAGTGTCAGATGTCTTCCACCTGTTGGTTCGTCTGCACTATAGATAACTTTTCCATCTTTGAGTATCGAAATTCCTGTAGTACCACCACCAATATCCACAACTGCTCCAGAGTTAATATTTAATACATTAGCTGCTGCTGTTGGCTCATCAAGTACATTTGTAACAATGAACCCACCACCTTCAACAACATTCTTAATAACACGTACATTACCTTCCATAATCCCTGGTGGAATTGCAGTTGCTGCATATATAAGCTCGCGCCCAAGTTGCTTCTCAAGTTGAGCTTTAAGATTTCTTATAATTTGTACTGCCTCTACAAAGTTAACAACTATTCCATCCCGTACAATATCTGCTGGATAAATTGCCCCTGCAACTGGAATATCATTAGAATCAAGCACTGTAATAACAATATTTGCAGTTCCAAGATCAACTCCAACCTTAAGCTTTCCCTCTACCTTTACTGGCTCCTTATTAGCTATACATTTTTCCATTTGCAATATAAGCGCATTTGCTTTCTCCATCATAATTATCTACTTAACCCCACAATCCTAATAAGTCCATTATTTTTTATTTCTGTTGCATTTGCCTCATCAGTATCTATATGAACCTCTAAAACTGATTTATTACCAACTCTAACAAGTACATTTTTTAAAATAATACCTTTAAGTCCTTTAGTTTCAATATCCACAAAGTCCCCATCCGCAACTCCAAATTTTATTGCATCGCTTGGTACCATATGAACATGCCTAGTAGCAACAATTACTTTTTCGCAAAATATCTTCATTCCTTTTGGTCCAATTACACTAAGTGTTTCTGATCCTACTACGTCTGAAGAATTTCTTAGTGGAGCTTTTATTCCAAGTGTATAAGAATCTGTAAGCGATATTTCAATTTGACTTTTTTTTCTTATAGGCCCAAGTATTCTAACTTTAGTTAAGCTTCCTTTAGGTCCTGCTAACGTAACAGTTTCATTTGCTGCAAACTGACCTATTTGTTTAACCTTACTTTTTACAGTGAGCTTATATCCTTTTCCAAATAAAAGCTCAAGATCTTCCTTGGTCACATGAAGATGCCTACTTGACACTCCAACCGGAATTGCATATTCTCTATTTTTAATACATGATTTTCTTGAAACTTCTTCAACTATATCCTTTAAAAGAGCATCATCAAATTCATTCATTTCTTATCACCTTCGCTATCCTTATAATGTATACATGCCTTTCTAGGCATTCCCTTCTTCCTACTACATTTAGGGTCATAACATAAATTGCAAATCCCCTCTGAGGGTTTCTCCTGCGTAATGATTGCAGATGTATCCTTACTAGTGACTTCAGGTTGTTCCTGAACTGCTCCATCCACAATTATTGAATTAACAACTACAACTGATTCTTCTACTATAGTTTGTTCCTCCACTATTTTTTCTTCATTAATCTCTATCATTTCTTTTTTATTAAAAAATTTATTCTCTAACCCAATAGTTTTACTAGATTCAATCATTAAATCTAGTTTATCCACAGGTCTTGGTATAACAAGAGTTGCATATACTGTGTTTACATTCGCTGCGCTTACTTTAGCTGACTCAATTGCCGCCTTAACTGCTGATACATCACCTTTAATCTTAACTGTAACCATGCCATAACCTTTAGTCAATTCATACCCTATGAGCTCAACATTTGCTGATTTCATACAAGTATCTGCTGCTTCAATTGCTGCAGCTAATCCTACTGTTTCAATTAACCCAAGGGCACCTCTGCTCATATGTTTTCCTCCCTGGCGAAATTTTGGTTTAATGCTGACATAATACCCTCACCCATATTTTTAAAAGGCATTATTTTATATAATCTTGCAGCATTATTACCAATATTTCTTGCAACAACTTTAATATTTTCTTTCAAGTTAGCGTCGAGAATTGGTTTATCAATTTTAAGTTTACTAAAGTGTAGCAAAACTCTATTTTCTTTTATTCCTATCCCCACCCCCATCCTTGAATACACTGCAGCCTTATGAGTGATTTTTAAAAGTTCATCACCATTAACTACATCAACCTCATATGGGATACCTTCCTCTTCAATTCCTGCGAGTATATGCTTAAGTATATTAATATCCGGTTTATCTGTAACAACAACAATGCAAGGTCTACTATTATTCTCCATTTTATATTCCTTTCAAGCTATTGTAGTACGATATTACAAGACCAGTTGCTACTGCATTTCTAGGGCCTTCCTTTGCTCTTATATTACCGCTTCCACAAACTATGCCGTAATGAGAAAGCTCATCTGATATCATCTCAGGTATTTCAAAATCAAGTGCTGAGCCACCAACTAGTACAACAAACTCAATAGCGCGAAGGTTATCACCTGGTGCTATATCTTGAAGAGCTCTTACAACATTTGTTATAAATATCTTATTTTTAGCTTCGCGACGTACAATTCTTATTTTATCTATTGAATGTTTTGAATGAACTGGAACCATCTCATTTTCTTTTACAACAACATTTCTTGCAAATATAGAAGCACTAAACGGCTTTTGGAAAAAGCAAACACTACCATCCTCATACCTTATATTAAATAAACTTTCAACTTTCGCAAGTGGATACTTTTTGATATCCTCAGCAAGGTTATAATCATCTATTCCAAGCTCTGAGTTTATAAGCATTGTCACCATCTCTCCTGCCCCTGCATGATGAATAGATTTTACTTCTCCTGTTTTACTTATAAAGGCAGAGTCTGTTGATCCACCACCTAAATCAAGTATTACCATTGGTCTATCCGTACCTGGAGTAGTTAACGCCCCAAGAACTGCCATGTTTGCTTCAACTCCACCAATTAACACCTTAATACCTGTCTCCTGTTCAAGTTTTCTTGCTATACTCTCCATAGGAAGTCTATTTGTTTTAACCATTGCTGCTAATGCAACTGCATTTTCTAAAGCAAACTCACCCGCTATACCTCCATTTACTTTTTGAGGTACAAATGTATCTACTGCTAGAATATCCTGAATTTTTATATCAGAGCTTTTCTGCTTAGTTAATTGACCCATGACCTGCTTAACTCGTTCAATCATTCCTCCAACATTTGTTCCACTCTCACCAACCACATCATTTATTGGCCAAGCATCCCTTAGCGCTTTCATTATTTTAACTGCGCCCTCTTCGATGCCAACTTTTTTTTCTTGTTTTCCAAATAAAATAAGATTACCAGAGGGAATTGTTCTTTCCTTAACATCTCCCTCTGGTGTCCTAATTACAACAGCTGATTTGTTTCCAATTAACGCTCTTGCAACAGGAATTATATGTTTTGTTTCATCTGGGGTTAAGCTAAATATTGTAGCTAAACCATAAGGATTTGAAAGAACTGTTATATTAGAACCAGGGGCTGCTACCTCGACAGCTGCAATCATTCCCATAGGTACTTTTTCTATAAGGGAAACTTCATCAACAATCGGAATAACTTTCCTTAGCCTATTAGAAATAATAACGCCATCATCTGCTTGAACAATAAGTCCATTAATTTTCACATTATTGTCAAGTGCATTATTAATTCTCATAGCAGCAGTTTCAAAATCTACTGACTTTGGAATTATACAAATTACATCTTCCATACTGTGTAGATTTACTATTTCATCAATATATACAGTCTTACCAATACCAATACCTAGTCCACCTGGTGTATCTGGATTATGTCCAATCATAGTTGACTCGGTTATTATTGTTTCTGTAATTGTTTCCATTGCCACATCACCTATTACAGGCGTTGCCTCATTGATACATATGGAATCCAATGCAGATAATTCTATATTAATTTTCTTGCATGCGTCAGTTAAAGAATTTAAAATTCCAACAACGTTATCTAAAGTTCCTTTTATTCCTGTAGTTTTAGACAAACTGCTAGAAACAAAATTTAGACCCTTTTCAATATCTGCAATAGCTACTTCCGTTGTAGAATTACCCACATCTACACCTGCAATAAATTTCAAACCAATCACCTCTTAAATCATCATTAAACTTTTAGCCTACTTCTCTTTTCATATACATCAGCGGCTTCTCTTACTAATGTAGCATTTATTGTAGCATTATACTTATTCTCAAGCTCTGTTGCAATATCTAGTAACTCCTGCTTTGTAGATCTAAATGGCCTAAGTGCACTATAAATTTCAAGAACTCTTGCATCAGGAATTATAACCATTTCAGCAGCTCTTCTTAAATTTTTACCAAATTGAACTCTTCCGACCTCATCTGCAATTTGTGCTTGATATAAAAGTACTTCAGCAGTTATTTTTATATCTTCAGGTTTAACATCTCCACTAAGCACACTTTTAACATCTATATCGTCAAGACCTTTACCATTTTTCGTTTTAATAAGTTCTTTACTCTTTGTTGCTAATGGATAGTCTTTAAGTGTTAATTTCTTAACATTATCATTACTTGCTACTTTAACCTCTTGTGGTTCATTGTTCATCATTTTCATGACTTCTTTTACTATTTGTTCAATATTCATATTATCATCCATATAATTCACCCCTTACTTAAATACAACTTTAAGCTGCATAGGTTTTGCATTTAGCACAACATGCTGTGTTTCCTTGATATGAAGAACTGCTGCCTTTGCTTGATATCTAGGTCTTGCCATCTGATCGTTTAATGTAGGCACAGGATCTGGCGACTCACCTTTTGCATATTTAGCAGCATTTTTCCCAATTGCTCTAAAAGTTTCTCTTGTAATTAATGGAGCTTGTGGAAAAAGTTCAAGATTTTCTAACATTTCAAGGTCCTTTTGATGAATAACAGTTGTTCCTTTTGACTGAATGCCAATACCAATTCCTGATCCGCTTAAAACTGCTGCATCATGCGCCATAAAACAAACATCTGATGTACGAGTTACTCTAATAACTCTTGGAGTAACACCTTCTTCTTCAATTCCTGCCATAAGTTCACTAAGTACTTCATTATGTGGAATATCAACAATAGTTTTTGTCTGATAAATTCCGAATGCAGGAGCTACTGCTATAACAACTTCATCGCGCCTTGTTCCTGGTTTCGCTTCTCCTACTTCAATAAGATTTAATTTTGAATTTAAAGTATCTACTTTATTATTCGCTATTTCCTCATGTAAATCGTCTTGCGATTGTAATTTTTTAACAACCTCATTAGTTATAATTTTGATTAATTCTTCATTAGACATTACATTCATATAACATCACTCCTCTAACTACATTTTATTAGGATCAAGAGCCTGATTAATGTTTTTGATTTCATCCCATCTTGCTCCCTCAAGCCTATACCCAGTTCCTGGTCCCATATAATCATTAGGATCGTTTACTGCGGTAATTACATTGAATTTATCGTCAAAAATAGATGAGGTATGCAAATAATCTCCAGCAATTCTTTGTTTAACTAAGCTTAGAACTCTCTCTGCAATCTCTTCATTACCACTCTTTGAAAGAGCTTTAACTACTTCAAGAACTGTAATTCCTTTTTTAAGTATGCTTTGAGCAGCTTTTAAATCCTCTACAACATTTCTGTTTGGAATATCCTTGCTTCCATGAGCATATGTTACGGCTTCAACTTCTTCATCAGTTATTTGTGGTAATCCCATTTCTTTAAATACTCCTTGAAGCACTTTAGCAGCCTTGTTTCTAACAGCAATTGCATCTGCTTCTTTTACTGGTTTGAGCCCTCCATCAACCTTTAAATCTCTTTGAAGTACAAGATAGTCATCATAATCATCAACATCAAAGTTAGAACCTGCAAACATGTTATCATAATTAGGAACTCCGCTATATCCTGAAAATATAAAATCTGTACCAGGAAGGAATTGCATCATAGTCCTAGCAGTTTTTCTTATTGGTGAATGTGTAAATGTTTGATCATTTCCTGATGCAACTTCCATGTCAAGCATTGAAGTTATTAGATTTTCTGCAAGTACAGCTCTTATTCCACCTGAAACAGCTGCCGGTATACCAATACAACTTATAGAACCATTTTGAAGTCCTTGAACTCCAGCACCTTTTGTAATCATTATGCATCTTGCTTCAAGATAGAGCATTGATTTACCTTCAGCATAGCCCATTAAAACTTCCGAACCAGTACCAGACGTAAATCTCATTTTAAGTCCACGGGATGCATATGCGGATGCAAGAAAAGCCTTTGACCAAGGAGTATCATCTCCATCAGTAAACACTTGCTCTGTACCATAAACTGATATAGTCTCAGCATATGCTGTATAACCAAGCATTCCAAGTTTAAGTTCTGTTGCTTCTTCGAGAGCGCATTGAGTTAATATTCCACCTCTTCCTACTTGTGCTCCTATTAGCAATCCAAGTGCATTAAACGGTGCATATCTAGTTACAGCAACTGTAGTTTCCATTTCATCAAAACCTCTTAAAGCTGCCTCTGCAGCATCAGCCGCAATCAGAATTGGATTATCTTTTACATTTGTAATGTGGCATTGATTAGATGGCGTTTTTCTTGCTCTCATTTTTTGTAGTGCCATCATCATTTCAACAACATTTAAATGATCTACAACCTCAACTAATTTTGCAGGTGTAATTGATGTAGCAATAGTTACAATTTTTGCTCTAGGAACATTTATATCTGTAAGCATCCTAGCAATTTCAAGCGAACTTATTGCCATTGATTTTTCTGCATCGCCAAGGTTTATAGAATGATCTGCAAGGAAAATATCTATAAAGTCAAAATCAGCTCTTTTCTTTCCATCCATTTCAACAATTTTACCATTATCAATTTTCAAGCTAGATTTAGGGTCATTGGGACCATCCATTGCAATAAGACCTACATCTGGCCAATCTTGTACAAAACCATCCTTATTAACTTCTCTTTTTTCTAACGCTTCAAATCTTTTTGATCTTTTCATAATATCAACCCTCCATCCTTAATTTAAATGTACGGTTCGGTAGTTGAAGTTGGTTCATCACCTAACGCATTTAAAAGTTTCTTTCCTACTTCTCTTCCTGCTATTACTGCTTGCCTTACTGCTCCTGAATCTCCAGTTATTGCAAGAATAACTTCATTTGAATGTGATGTGCCCTTAGATGGGCTTGAATAAGCAACTATTTCTACATTTGCAGTTTTAACAGCAGTATCTGCCATCATAACTCCTATTGCTGCAGGTGCTCCAATAACTAATCCAAAAGCCTTCCCAACAGGTGCGCCAAAGGCTTTTTCTATTGCTAAACTAGCTCTTGCACTATACTGCATTTCAAGATGTCCTGCATCATTACCATAAACATCACCAAAAGTTCTAGGAAGTTCTTTTAATGTAACTTCAACAGCACGCCTTGCATCTGAAACATCCTCAGCTCCAAATATTATAAGACAACCATGACCAGCTCCGCCTTTTGTATCTCTTGGAAGTTCAATTGAAACGATTTCAGTGTTGGTAGCTTTAACTGCCTCATCAGCCGCCATTATTTGTGGACCTGCTCCGGTTCTTGCTCCTATAATCCCTATTGAATGGAATTTCTTATCAATTCCCATTGCTTCATGAAGTGCTGAATCTATGTTTGCAATAACTAAACCAATTGTATCTCCAATCCCTGTTCCAACAAATTCGGTTAATCCTGGTGCCTGCATAAATTTCCCCTCCTTTTTAACTTTCTTAACTTCCTCAATCTCTATAACTTCATTTTTAACTTTACTTTCATTCTCACAATTTGCAATTTCTTTAACTGCCACTTCAATATTATTCGGTTTTATTTCTCCGCTAGCAATTTTACGTCTAACCTCTTCATAAACTTTTTCAATTAGCTGTGTATTCATTTACATCAACCTCTCACTATTTATTCTGAAACTGGATATTTAGGCAATATTTTTTCAACATCTGTGTGAGGTCTTGGAATTACATGAACTGATATAACTTCTCCAACTCTTTTTGCAGCTGCGGCGCCAGCATCAGTAGCAGCTTTAACAGCTCCAACATCTCCTCTAACCATAACAGTAACTAGTCCTGAACCTATTTTCTCATAACCTATAAGAACTACATTTGCAGCTTTAACCATTGAATCTGCTGCCTCTATTGCACCAATCAAACCTTTTGTCTCTATCATTCCTAATGATTCTTGTCCCATAAAAACACCTCCATTTATTTTATATCTTTATTATACTGAATTTTCACACTTTTTGATGTCAATATATTGTGCTATTTAAGTATAATATTGATTTTATATTTACGAAATATTTTGACATTCTTAGGTATTATTATTACTATATAATTAGTGGTAATATATTTTCATTATGTTAAATGTAGTATGTTTCTATGATAGATAGTGTATATTTTTATTATAAATGATGGTAATATACTTACTATATAGTTAATGTTATTAAAACTTCTTATAAAGGAGAAATATTATGATAACAAATCCCAAGTATAAACTCAAAGAAATTATCGATGTATCCTCTCTTAAAGATATTCAAGATAAATTTGCAAAAATAGTTGGACTTTCCACTGTAACAGTTGATGGGGATGGAACACCTGTTGTACCCGCCAGTTATTTTACTAAATGGTGCAGCTTAATTAGAAGCAGCGCAGAAGGCTATAAACGTTGTAAACATTGTGATTCAGTTGGTGGAACAACTGCAATGCAGGCAGGTAAGCCTGTTATTTATAACTGTCACACTGGCCTCATTGATTTTGCAGCACCAATAATTGTAAACGGTAACTATCTTGGATCTATGTTATGTGGACAAGTAACAAGTTCAAACTTTAAAAATGAATCAATTATAGATGTTAGTAGATTATCACGTGAGCTTAATCTATCTAAGAATGCTCTATTTGATGCACTCGCTGAAGTTCCAGTAGTTAATTATGAAAAGATTCTAGTATCTGCTGATTATCTTTTTCTTTTTTCTAATTTTATCGCTAAGATGGGAATAGCAACAATTACAAAATCCGAACTTTTGGAAGAAACAAAAGAAAAAATGAAACTTACGGAACTTCTTAAAAATATGGAAATCAAAGCGCTTCAAGCTCAAATTAATCCCCATTTTCTTTATAATACGCTAAACACTATTGCAAGAATGGCTTTAATGGAAAATGCACCTGATACCGAAAATCTCATTTATGCAATCTCTGACCTGTTAAGATATAGTCTTAAAAATTCAGATAACATGGTTACTATAGATTCAGAAATAACTAATATTAAAAAGTATTTTTATATTCAAAAGACAAGATTTGGTGATAGATTTGATTACGAAATAGATATTGATCCTTCAATACTCAACTTTAAAATTCCTGTAATGACCCTTCAACCATTAGTAGAAAACTCAATAATTCATGGTCTTAAAAACATGACGATCAATGGAAAAGTTAAAATAATTGGTAAAAATTTTAATAATAGTTATCTCACAATTGAAGTATTTGATAATGGCATTGGAATTGATGAAGACAGACTTAAAACAATTTTTGCAGTTGAAAACTCTTATGAGAACCTTACTGGTCTAGGAATTAAAAATGTAGACAGCAGAATTAAACACTTCTTTGGTCCTAAATATGGCATTAACCTTAAGAATTCTAAAGAAACTGGAACTACCGCTACAATAAATGTTCCTTGTATTAAATTAGATAAAAGGGAGGTCTAACTAATGCACAATTTACTAATAGTAGAAGATGAAAATATTGAAAGACGAGCGCTTAGATACATCATTGAAGATAAACTAAGTTGTATTAATATTTGTGGTGAAGCTAAAAGTGGCTTAGAAGCTATTAAAATGGCTAAAAAAAGCGCACCCGACATTATTTTAATGGATGTGGAAATGCCTGAACTTAACGGCCTTGAAGCTCAAAAAGAAATAATTAAATTTTTACCAAATGTACATACAATCATTTTATCTGCTTACGATGATTTTGCTTTTACTCAAAGTGCAATTAGAATAAAAGTAATCGATTACCTATTGAAACCCATAAGACCTAACGATTTAATTGAATCTATTAATAGAAGTATATCTTTAATAAATGCGCAAAATGATAGAGTCATAAACGCTAACCAAGATGATACCCTAATTAAAGAAGCTATGAAGTATATTGATGAAAATTATAATACATACATAAGTCTTCAATCAATTGCAGCTCATGTTCATCTTAACCCACAATATTTCAGCAGATACTTTAAGAGTAAAATTGGTATTAATTTTATTAACTATTTATCATCATTTAGAGTAATAAAAGCAAAAGATTTGCTTCTAAATACAGATAAAAATATTACGGAAATATCACAAAATGTTGGATATGTTGATTCAAGCTATTTCAGTAAAGTTTTTTTTAAAAGTGTTGGAATAGCACCAAATCAGTTTAGGTGTCAAAACAAGAAACAACATTTCTAAAAATAAAAGCTACATAACGAATTCGCTATGCAGCTTTTGTTTACTCATTAAATTTCCGATATTACTACTTCAAGGATATCTAATGCTTCATCAATCTCTTCCTTTGTTACGTTAAGTGGAGGAAGTAATCTTACCACATTATTACCAGCTGCAATTACAAGCAATTTCTTATCAAAACAAGATTTACAAAATTTCTTTGTATCTGTGTTTATTTTTATTCCAATCAATAGACCTATACCTTTTATTTCATCTATTACACCATATTTCTCTTTTATTTTAAGTAATCTTTCTTTCATATATATGCATTTATCATCTATTTTTTCTATAACGCCACCATCAACAAGCTCCGTTAAAACAGCCTCACCTACTGCGCATGCAAGTGGATTTCCACCAAAAGTACTTCCATGATCACCTGGAACAAAAGCTGCTGACGCTTTAACGTTTGTAATAGTTGCCCCAATTGGGAAACCACCACCGAGAGCTTTTGCGATACATATTACATCAGGAATAACTGAAAACTTCTTATAAGCAAAAAGACTTCCAAGCCTTCCCATACCACATTGTACTTCATCAAAAATTAATAGAGCATCATATTTATCGCACAAATCTCTTGCTACTTTTAAGAACTCTATTGTTGCGATATTTATTCCGCCTTCTCCTTGAATCGGTTCTATTATTACAGTGCATACCTTCTCATTAAAATTATTTTTTAAATCTTCTACATCATTAAATTGTACCTTTTGTGTGCCTCCAATTAATGGACGGAAATCCTTTTGATATTTTTCCTGACCAGTAACTGATAATGAACCCATAGTTCTACCATGAAAAGACTCGTCCATATATATGAGCACGTTTTTATCTTTAGTGTCCTTTAATGATCCATATTTTCTTGCTATCTTAAGTGCAGCCTCTACAGCTTCTGTACCACTATTGCAAAAAAACACTTTATCGTGATCACAATTATCTATTAATTTTTTTGCAAGTAGTTTATGAGGAGTATTCCAATAATAATTAGAACTCTGCATAAGCTTACTACTTTGAGTAGTTATCGCATTTATTATAGCCGGATTACTATGTCCAAGACAATTTACTGCTACTCCTGAAACAAAATCCACATATTCTTGACCATTTGAGTCATAAATCTTACAACCAAGGCCTTTCTCAAAAGTAACGTCATATCTTCCGTAAGTGTTCATTACACAATTTTCTTCCATTATATTACCCCTTTTGCTGTTATAATTTTAGTTCCACTATCCTTAATTATATTTAATAATAAACCATGCTTTTTTCTTCCATCTACTAAATGAACATTCTTAGCGCCCTTATTAATTGCAGCAACGCAACATTCTAGCTTTGGAATCATTCCACCATAGATCATACCCTTGTTTATAAATTCTTTAGTTTGCGCAACCGTTATTGATGATAAAAGTGTAGTTGGATCAGTTATATCTGTATATACGCCATCTATATCTGTCATAATTAACAACTTTTCAGCTTTAAGTACACCACTTATAGCCGCTGCTGCATAATCTGCATTTATATTGTAACTATTTCCTTTGGAGCCTACACCTACTGGAGAAATAACTGGTATATACTTATTTTTAAGTAAAGTAAGTAGTACCTTTGTATTAATGTTTGCAACTTCTCCAACAAAACCTATATCAATTTTTTTGCCATCTTCTATAACATACTTCTTTTTAGCTTGAATTAAATTACTGTCTTTACCACTTATACCTATTGCATTTAACCCTCTAAGACTTAAAATTGAAGATAATCTTTTGTTAACATTACCTGACAATACCATCTCAACAATTTCCATAGTATCCTTACTTGTAACTCTAAGTCCATTAACAAACTTGTTTTCACCACCAGTTTTCTTTACCCACTTGCTAATTAAAGGACCTCCACCATGAACTATAACAACTTTTATACCTGCTTTTGTCATAAGCTCTATATCTTCTACAAAAGCTTCCTTAGCAACGTCATTGCTCATTATACTTCCACCATATTTTATAACAAAGGTTTTACCCTCATATTTACTCATTTGCAAAAAATCTTTTTTATTTGATTCATTATTTAATATATTCATTGTAACCTCCAAACCTAATACTTAATTTTTACTAATAATATAACTATTTGACCATTTGAATAATTATACATCATTTTGAATAATTATTCAACATTTTATTTATTTTTTTTATAATTTTATTATGTTTTCTTATTAATAAATGTATAAATCATGATAATATGATGTAACTAAAATGTCCTCACTCGTGTATACGCGCTATGTATGTAACGAATTACCATCTTTTTTTTACAAACATGTAAATATTAATATTGCATCATAATACCACATAATTATGCAACAATAATATGTTTTATAACAAGTCAAAGATAATCGCATTGGGTATATTGCATATCTCATATAATATATCACTAATTAAGTTAACCGCATAATAAAACCTATAGTTTCACAATAACTGTATATGGTTATTTAAAGCCTTTTCTACTATTTCTGTACCAATATTAATATATTTAAAAATGGAAAAAATACATTACTATATCTATAAATAGTAGTTTTACTGACATCAATAATAGGTATTTTAATCGCAATTGAGTTACTTTCACATTGAGGCTATCGAACATTATTTAAGTATTTCCAAATATACCCTTTTGGCGGGCAATGTAAAACTACCCTATAGAGAATTAATGATTATTAATTTTTCAGAGATCCGGGAAAGTGTTTAAAATGCGGTCAACTAATGGAGGTGTTACCTCTTGAAAGATGCTATAGTATCTTAGACTTAAACCTAGTGATTGATGATTATATGGACTATTACAACAATGACCTATATCAATGGTAAATAGCAAAATTATCACCAAATAAATATGCCGCTTACTTAAAAACTGGTGAATATCATATTAACATATAGAAAAATACCCTCACATCATATTTATGACAGGAGGGTATTTCATTTAAGTCTCTTTTTTTAAATGTCCTTTACACAGGGTCCACTTTAGAACCGTGTCTAAGCTGCTATCTTTTCTTCTGATTCTGACACGATTTGTTTATTCTTTTTTACAAAAAATCTCATAACTAATTTCACTACTTCATTTACTACTATTATAAGTGAAGCTAATCCAATTATCTTCAGCCACATAATAGCGCTTAAAGGCACTGCATTAAAGAATCCTGAGAATACTTCTGTCACAAATATTTGAGCTACTGCTGTAACCGCTAATATTTTTAAAAATATGGTATTCTTTGCAATGTTATGTAATATACTGTTTGTGCCAAATTCTCTACAGTTAAATGCATTGAATAATGAACTAAAAGCAAATACCGCAAATAATACTGTTTGCATTTCATTTGCTCCTGTAGCGCCCTCTACAGGGAATCCAGCTCCTAATATATCAAACTTCATCTGAACCATGATAATACCCGTTATATATAGAGCATTAGCAATCATACTTGTCATCATTTCTTTAGTTATAATGCTAGCATTTCTATTAGTAGGTTTTCTCCTTAAAACAGCATCTCTTACTGGTTCAAGTCCAAGCGATAGAGCTGGTGGACCATCCATTATAATATTTACCCATAATAATTGTATTGTAGTAAATGGCATTTGGAAATCAAATAATACAGATAAAATTGCTGTTAAAAAAGCAATTATATTTACTGTTATCTGAAATTGAATAAACCTCTGGAAGTTCTCATAAATACCTCTTCCCCATTTAATACCTTTTACAATAGTTCCAAAACTATCATCTGTTAATATTATATCTGCAGCATTCTTACTAACCTCGGTGCCCGCTATACCCATAGCTATACCTACATCAGCTTTTGTAAGTGCTGGAGCATCATTTATTCCATCCCCAGTTACAGCTACTACCTCTCCATTATCTTGAAGAGCCTCAACTATTCTCATTTTCGTATCAGGTTTTGAACGTGCTACTATTGATATAGTAGTTATTTCCTCTCTAAGTTCGTCATCTGTTAATGTATCTATATAAGTAGCTTCTACTGCTCTATTATTACCAGTAAGTAGTCCTAGCTCTTTTCCTATAGCAATAGCTGTAATTATATTATCACCTGTAAGCATTTTTGTAGAAACTCCTGCTTTTTTAGCAGTTTCTACTGCCTCTTTAACATCAAGTCTTAGAGGATCTCTTATTCCTACAAACCCTGTAAATACTAAATTATTCTCAAGCGTTCCTTTCTCTGACGCCATTGCTACCTCTTCACTTATATTTCTATATGCAAATCCAAGAACTCTCATAGAATTCTTTTGAAGTTTTCCAATTTCATTTAAAATCTCTTGACGCCTTGCCTGGTTTAGTTCTACTTCTTCACAATTAACGTGTTCGAATTTACATAATTCTAGAATTATTTCTGGTGCTCCCTTTGTTAATACTGTAGCACCTTCATCCTCTTCTATAACAGTACTCATCCTCTTTCGTTTTGAACTAAAAGGAATTACATGCGCTATTTTTGCATTTTGTCTTTCTTGCACGTAATCACAGGCATCATTGTATAAAAGAAGAGCACATTCCGTTGCACTACCTAGATACTTAACTTCATTTTCATCTCTTTCAATGTCTGCTGTAGAATTTACAAGGCAGTTATCTATAAAATAGTTATTTCTATTACTTAATTCATCGCGACCCTTAAACTTACCGTTTAAATAAACTTTTTCAACTGTCATTCTATTTTGAGTAAGTGTACCTGTTTTATCTGAGCATATAACACTTACTGAACCTATTGTTTCACAGGCTTCTTTTTTAGTAACAAGTGCATTTATTTTAACCATTTTCTGCATTGTTATTGCAAGTGTCATATTTATCATTGTTGGAAGGCCTTCAGGAACAGCTGCAACAATTAAAGCAACGCATACAACAAAGGCAGTTTTTATTGGTCCAACAGACTCTAAAAAAGCAAATACACTAGTTGTATCAGGTGATATCTCTTTTGCTACAACCAACTTTATAATCATAACTATAAATAATATCGCAGCTATTGCACTTGATATTTTTGAAATCGTACCACCTAAATGTCCAAGTTTTGACTGAAGTGGTGTTTCTAAATCACCTTTTTCAAGATTTCTAGCTATTTCTCCCATTTGGGAGCTATCACCAGTAGATGTAACTACAAACGTAGCTCTACCATAAGCAATAAGTGTTCCTCCAAAAACCATATTCTTTTGTTTTGCAGGAATTGGATCTTGTACAATACTTTTATCTTTGGCTTTTATGTTTTCCATTTCTATTACAAGTTCGCAGTCTTTATTTACATCCTCTGATTCTCCTGTAAGCATATCCTCTCTAACAGCCAAATCTAAACTAGTTACAAGTCTGCCATCTGCTGGAACCATATCTCCAGTCTCTACTGAAACTATATCCCCAGGTACTAGTTCATTTTTATTAACCTGAATGATTTTCCCGTTCCGTAATACTTTTACCTCTATATTCTCTGTCATTTTTGATAAAGCATCCGCAGCTTTTTGTGATTTTCCTTCTGTGAAAATACCTATACCAATTCCAATTGCTACAGCACATACTATACCAATAGCATCATGGTACTGTCCTACTAGTGCACTAATTACAGCTGCAACTAAAAGTATTATCATCATAGGCTCAGTTATTGCAGCTTTAATACTATCCCATATAGACCCTTGCTTTTGTTTAGTAAATTCATTAGCACCATATTTTTCTAGTCTTTGTTTAATCTCAGAACTCGATAATCCTTTGCTACTATCAACCTTAAAATTGTTTAAAACTTCTAAGCTTTGTTGATTAAAATATTTAATGTTGTCAACCCCTTTATTTTTATAAACTTTACACCTTGATTAAAATTTCAATATAATTATTCCTCCTTTACACAAAGTTATATATAAAAAACAAAGACTCTTAGCAGACCGAAACACCAACGATTTCATTGTGCTAAAAGTCTCACTGTAGCAAATGCTATGATAAAGCCAGGTTTTTAAAAGCAGTTATGTTGACTTTATCACCCTTACGAGTAGTTACTCCCTCTTCGCTTGAAAAAAGCATAAAAAAATAAAAGACTTTTAACACAACGATCCATTTATAGATCATTGCGTTAAAAGTCTCACTTGACTGGAATTAGCCACGATAAAGCCAGACTTTAAGGTCTGGTATGTTGACTTTATCACCTATAAATAGGCAGTTACTCCCTTTTAACATTCATAATTGTTATTTAATTAATAATATTATAATATCATAAAATTTATGACTATGCAATACGAGATTATATTGTGTCTCAAGTTTTAGAGTCATTATATTTAGAATAAATTTTAGAAGTTAATACTGTGTACATATTAAACGAACTAATTATATGTATATTAACCACGATATAATGCAACTTTGAAGTCTATTAGTTCTCGTTCGTCTACGGTATACTCTATACGGACTACAACTACATTATGAATTTTCATTTAACATTTGCTCACTGCCTCACAAACACTTATATTTAACTTCCAAATTTAATTTTATTATTATGGGCTTGTCCTACGTTAAATATACACAAATGTGCTACAAAATATTCAAAAAGGTGTATATAGTACTGAAATTTATATAAATATGAATCATAAAATGAAAAATGATACTGTGAATATTCTTGAAAATATATACGCCACCAAAAATAATTAAGGGTGGCATATAGACCAATTCAAAGGGTATGTTACTTGTAAAACCTAGTTATTTCAACATTAATTTATAAATTACTCTACTTGAGTTATAAGTTTCCTCATAATGTCCTTTAATTTAAGATCTGTGGTGACTTCTGGAGCTATAATTATAACAAGTCTTATACCATCATCTGATTTATCCCATTTATAAGCTTTAATATCGAGTACTGCACCATCTGGAACATCCTCTTCAATATCCATTGCAATTTCTTCTGCAAGTGATAGATATTCTTCAAATAATTCATCTTCAGTTAAATCACTTAAATTATTTTCGCCTTCCATTAAATCATTTAAGGTATTAATAGCAATACTTAAATTATATGCTAGTATATCCTCTCTTTTGGACCCTTTGCTCATATCTTTAAGTACTTTAAATTCTGTGTTTTTTTCAATTGTTTCTTTTATATCTTTACTTTCCACAATTATACTATTAAATTCTACGTACATAATTTCATCTCCTATTGGTGCCACCCACGTGACTAGTGGCATTTTATTACAAGAAATCAACTTACCTATAGTTGAAGGTACTACATTAAAGTATCTACTATTTCTTGCATCATTATATCATAGTTCCTTAACATTTTGGAGGGCACCTTAAATCATGAGTATCTCCAAAAGTTCTTCTTTTGTAAGCTTTGCTAAAGCATCGCTATTCGTAAATTCCCCTGTAATCACACTATCAATTATATTTTTCTTGTTTTCTTGAAGTAGAATTATTTTTTCTTCAATAGTCCCTTTAGCAACTAATTTAATTACTTCCACCACATTCTTTTGACCAATTCTATGAGCCCTATCTGTGGCTTGATTTTCAACTGCCGGGTTCCACCAAGGGTCAAAATGAATTACCAAATTTGCTGATGTTAAGTTAAGACCTGTTCCCCCTGCCTTTAGTGATATTAAAAATACGAATGTTTGACAACTCTTATTAAATTCATCTACCAACTTAATTCTATCCTTAGATTTTGTTTTACCATCCAAATAAAAATATGATATCCCTTTTTCTTTTAAATTTTCCCCTATATTTTTAAGAGCAGATGTAAATTGTGAAAACAGTAGTATTTTTCCACCATCATCTACATGCTTTTGAATAAGCTCTGTTGCAATTTTTATCTTTCCACTTCCGCCTTTATATCCTTCTATAACAAGTGATGGGTCCAAACATATTTGTCTGAGACTTGTTAAATAAGAAAAAACCTCCATTTTTCCATCAGTATTGTTTTTCATTTTATCCCTAACAGCTTTGATATAGGATTTATATACAGCCTTTTGAGATGTAGTCATCTCAACTAGAAATTTCTTTTCTATTTTATCTGGCAATTCTCTAAGCACTTCATTTTTAGTTCTTCTTAATAAAAAAGGTTTAATAAGTAATTTTAGTTCTCCTAAATCAACCTTTTTTCCAGAAATAAATTTACTTTCAAAAATTTCTTTGGAATATAAATAGTTAGGCATTACAAAGTCAAAAATAGACCACAGTTCTGTCAAATTATTTTCAATAGGTGTGCCAGTTATTGCATATCGTACTTTAGCTTTAACTTTTTTAATAACCTTTGCATTCTGCGCTAAATGATTTTTTATGTTTTGTGCCTCATCTATAAAACAAAAATCAAAAACAATATTATCATATTTATTTAAGTCCATTTTTAAAGTTCCATAAGTCGTGAGTATTATATCATAATCTGCTACATTATGAATTAGCTCATATCTTCCTTTTTTTTCTCCATGTACAATTGCAACCTTTAAACTAGGCGCAAATTTCCCAAGTTCAGCCTTCCAATTATAAATAAGGGAAGTTGGACTAATTATAATAGATTTTTTATTTTCTTCTGATAAAAGGAAAGCTATTGTCTGAACTGTTTTTCCAAGGCCCATTTCATCTGCTAGTATACCTCCAAGACCTAAGGCACTTAAACTTTTAAGCCATTTGAAACCATCGATTTGATATTTGCGAAGCTTAGCCTTTAAGTTTATAGGTACCCTTATGTCCATTTTATTTATATTATCATAGATATCTTCTATATCTTTTAGCAGTTCGCACCCCTTAATAAAATCAAACTTTTTATCTTTTATTTTGTTTTCTAAATATAATGCCTTATTTTTTTCTATCCTAATTGATCCATTTTCTAACAACTCATCAGCACTTAATACCAATATTAGGTCAAAAAAACTCTTAACTGTTTCATCTTCAAAGTTCAAAAAATTATTTTTCTTAGTTTTATAAAATCTATCATTTTGTTTAAACGAATTGAGAACATCTTTTAATTCATTATCGTAAATATCGTCTATACTATACGAAAACTCATAATAACCTTCCATTTCTTTAAGCTCTGCTTTTATATTCTTTGCATTATGTATTTCCATATGCTTAAGTCCATTTCCTAAAGTAACATTTCCAAGGGAATAAAGATTGTTTTTACTCTTATTTAGTATATCAAATAGCTGTTCATCCGACCCTATAAAAAGTAACCTCTCATCTCTTTTTACAAACCTATACTTCTCCAGTTCCATAATTATTTTTTCTTCAAATTTATAATCACGCGTACTCGTTTTATAATTATGCGACATACTATCTTTACTTCTATCATTCCTTAATATGTTAATTTTTTCATTACCATAAACTACTAATAAATCACAATAAATATCATGCTCTACCTCATACAAGTAGAATTCTATTTTTATAAAATTTGATGCAAAAGTTTTTACTTCTTCACCAATATTTATATTACTTGAAATAGTACCTAGAAAAGATGTAATTTTATTATAGTTATCAATACCTCCACCATATAAGATTTCACCATTTTCTCTTAACTTTTCACAAATAACAATATACCTTTGCACTTGATCCTTTGATGGTAAGTACAACCTCCAATTAAATAAATACACATCATTTTTGTCATTTAACGATATCGGAAATTGCTTATGCGTAGTTAAAACAAAATACTTTTGTCGCATCTTTAACGTAAAAGCTAAAGGTAGATCCTGCTTTACAATTAGCGCTTCAAACTCAAAGCCATCATAATTCAATCTAACTTTTTTATCATTAAGCCCTTCAAAAAAAACTTTTAAGTAAGCGGTCTCAATTTTTATTTTTTCCATCCCTATTTGTTGCTGAGCCTCATAATAAATTGATTCTTTAGTTACTTTTCTATTTAACTTTATAATACTACCTAGGTCCTTCTTACCAGTATCATTACTCCCTAGTTTCTCGACCTTTTTTTCTTTATATGATTTTTCAGAATTATCTTTTACAGCTAGCCTCAAAAAACTATATGCTGTAGCTGCTAAATGGCTACACATAAATGAATGTCCTAGAATCGAAACATCTTTGAAATCATCACAAGTACATTTTACACGATCTAACTTTTTCTTTGATAAATCTATTTTTATATGTGTGTTTAATTCTTTTGATTTAGTATCATTTTTAACTTTTCCATAAATATTGTACATATTATTAATTTTTTTTCCTTTAGTCTTAGTAACTAATCCATTATTAAAAGCCTTGTTACCCTGTCTTCTCATACTATCTGAAGATGATTTAAATATTATACTTTGTAACTCGTTTAACTTCACTCGCTAATCACCTCTAAATTAATAATACTACTAAAATGACTTAATTTATATGAAGTAAGCTTTTATATGCTATAATAAATAAGGAACTTAAGCAAATGCATGGTAAGAAATCGTTATCATTTGCATGTTCTTGATAAATGTGTTATGATGCTATTACAATAATTACCAATGCATATATTGGTATAAGTATACATGACTCCCCTACTTCTCATGCATCTTATGAGAGTGCTCTTAATTATAGTATACCCAAGAGTACTGTAGACCTAAGTACGTAGGCATCTATAATAATAAACCATTGACGCCTTATACTTAAATTAATAATAGGAGATGATTTTTATATTTAGATTTATGACAGGTAGACGAATAAAATTTGTAATTGGATTCATACTGGTGGCAATAATTACAACTTCAACTATTTTTGTATGCTTCATTAGAAAAAATATTACAGTAGTTATAGACGGCAAATCAACTAATCTCGTAACTTATCAAAATACATTTGGTAACGCTCTAAAAAAATCTGGAATAAGCATAGATGTAAAAGATAAGATTGATAAAGATTTAAACTCTAAAGTACAAGACAATGGTGTTATAACTATAACCCGTGCAATAAATGTTAAAGTTTTCGTAGATAACAAAGAGTTTAATGTTAAATCTGCCGAAAAAGATGTTGCCTTAATGTTAAATGCGCAAAAAATAATGGTTAGCCCTACTGATAAAATTTCGCCTTCAAAAGAAACTAAATTATCGAGTGGCCTAGGTATAACAATAACTAGGGTTAATTCAAAAACAATAAAGCAATCAAAACCTATCGCTTTTAAAACTGTTATTAAAAAAGATAATAGTATACTAAAATCACAAAAAAAAGTTTCACAAAATGGAGTTAAAGGTGTAAAAAGTATTACTTTGAATGTAACTTATGAAAATGGAAAAGAAGTAACTAGGAAAGTTGTTAAAGAAACATTAGTTAAACAACCTAAAGATAAAATTATAGTTCAAGGTACAATGCCAGCAGTTTCCTTTTCAAGAGGATCAACAACTTCTAGAGAGGATGTAAACTCAAATGTAATGAAAATCTCTACAAAAACATCTGGCAAGACTTTTTCTGTAAAAACTACTGCTTATTCATCTTCTGGTAACGCTTATACTGCCTCAGGAAAAAAAGCAGCAAGAAATCCAAATGGATATAGTACTGTAGCTGTAGACCCAAGTGTCATACCTCTGGGAACAAGATTATATATAGAGGGTTATGGAAATGCTATTGCAGCTGATACAGGTTCAGCAATAAAAGGGAACTTTATAGATTTATACTTTAATACTAACGGTGAAGCGTGTAATTGGGGTGTAAAATACGTAACGGTGCATATACTAAACTAAACATTAGATATATTTAATTATAGAAAATCCTATAACAACTGCTACAGATATTATTTCTGTGGCAGTTTCCATTTTTTGAGTCAATTTGACATAGCAATTAAAATATAGTAAACTTTATTAATATAAAACTTAAATAAGACAGTTCTAAACCATCCTGTCTATAAACAAAACTAGGACGTAACTACCGTTTTAGGGTAGTTTTTTTTGTTTACTAACGGTTAGAGCCTTTTTATTTTTTAGGAGGATTTATAATGAAGAAAATAGGTTTAACAACTACTGTTCCAGTAGAAGTTCTAATTGCAGCAGGTTATACGCCTGTTGATTTAAATAATATTTTTATAACTTCAAATGACTATTTAAACTATATAGATATTGCAGAAAGAGATGGCTTCCCTAGGAGCCTGTGCACTTGGATAAAGGGAATTTATGGAGCCTGTTTACAAAATGGCATAAAAGAGATAGTTGGCGTTGTTGAGGGTGATTGTTCCAATACAAAAGCCCTTATTGAAGTACTTGAACTTCGAGGAATAAAGGTCTATCCATTTTCATTTCCTTGCGATCACAAGTTAGAAGATGTAGAACATGAAATAAAAAAATTTATGGATGTATTTAATGTAACAATAAAGGAAGTTGAAATAATTAGGAAGCGCCTTAATAAGACTCGCTCCTTAGTTAAAGAAATTGATGAATTAACCTATATAGATAATAAAGCAACAGGCTTTGAAAATCATCTTTATCAAGTAAGTTCAAGTGATTTTAATTGTAACATAGATGATTTTGACGTTGAACTAAAGAATATTATTTATGAAATAAAAAATAGAAAACCAATAGTTAGAAAGCTTCGACTCGGGTACATAGGTGTTCCTCCTATGACTACAGATATCTACGACTTTGTTGAAAATCTTAATGCTAGTTTTGTATACAATGAAGTTCAAAGAGAATTTGCTTTTCCAAGGGCTAATGATACCCTTGATATATATAATCAATATTATGATTACACTTATCCTTATGATACTAATTTTAGAATTTTAGAGCTTCAAAAACAAATATGCGAGCGGAAATTAGATGGAATAATTCACTACACTCAAGCATTTTGCTATAGAGCGGTTAATCATATTGTTTTAAAGGAAAATTTAAATATTCCCATATTGAATATCGAAGGTGACAAATTAAACGTCCTAGATGCAAGAACAAAACTTAGATTAGAAGCGTTTCTTGATATGCTACTTGACTTAAAGGAGGCTAAAAAATGAGAGTACTAGGTATAGACCTTGGAAGCCGCGAAGTCAAAATAGTTTTAATGGAAGACAATAAGATAATACAAAAGAAAAAAGTAAGCACCATGAGTTTTTACAGAAATTACTGTAATTTCAATGGTAAAATTATTGTTGATTTAGAAAAACTAAATATTAAACAAATAGATAAGGCAGTTTCTACAGGTTATGGTAAAAACAATACTGATTTAGCACTATTTTCGCCTATTAATGAGATAAAAGCCCATGTGTATGGAGGATTTTATCAAACATGTTTAAAAGATTTTATACTTTTAGATATAGGTGGTCAGGATGTTAAAATTGTAAAAGTAGAAAAAGGTATCACAACAGACCTGGAACTTAATGAAAAATGTGCTGCATCTTGTGGTAGATATTTAGAAAATATGGCAAATGTACTAGAAGTATCAATGGGCGAGATGAGCAAACATTACGAAAATGCTGTAGAGCTTAATTCAACTTGCGCTGTGTTTTCTGAATCGGAATTAATTGGCAAAATAGCTGAAGGTGTAAGTATAGAAAGTTTGTGCTCTAGCGTTAATTACTCCCTATACAAACGGCTTCTACCACTACTTAATAAATTTCGTGGTAAAAGATTAATATTAACTGGTGGCGTTGCTAGTAATGTTGCAATTAAAAGGTATTTAAGTAACAATTACGATGAAATAGTGTCTATTAAAGAACCTCAATTTAATGGAGCCATTGGATGTTGTTATTACGGAAGTAAGTTTTTATAAATTTAAGGAGGGATGTCCCAAATGTATATTTTAAAATCAGAACACAGTTTTGACAGCGCACATTTTCTTTCTGAATACGATGGTAAGTGTGCAAATATTCATGGTCATAGATGGAAAGTTGAAGTCGAAGTGCAATCAGAAAACTTAACAAAGGGTGGCCAATTAGAAGGTATGGTAATAGATTTTGGCGATTTAAAAAGGGATGTTAAGTCTATGGCTGACTCATATGACCATGCTCTAATTATACAAATCGGAAGCATGAGAGATGAGACTCTAAATTGCATAAAACAGGACGGATTTAAAGTAATACTTGTTGATTTTAGAACAACTGCTGAAAACTTCGCAAAATTTTTCTTTAAACAAATGAAAGATAAAGGATATAATGTAAAACGAACTACTGTTTATGAAACACCTAATAATAGCGCATCATATGAAGAAAGCGAGGCACATTAAAGTGGAATATAAAGTAGTTGAAAAATTTATAAGCGTTAATGGAGAAGGTCCACTATCAGGACAACTTGTAGTATTTATAAGATTTGCAGGTTGTAACCTTAATTGTGACTACTGTGACACCACTTGGGCTAATAATGAAGATGCCTGTTATGATCTTATGACGGCTGGCGATATATACAAATACATAAAATCTACCCAAATCCGAAATGTAACCTTAACTGGTGGTGAACCACTATTACAGGAAGGAATTAAAGAACTCTTAAAGATTTTATGTTTCGATGACTCCATTCATATTGAAATTGAGACTAATGGGAGTATTAATTTAGAAGAGTTTGCAAGTATAGACAACCCACCAAGCTTTAATATGGATTATAAACTACCCGCAAGCGGTATGGAAGAATCAATGGATTTAAATAACTTTGCTTATTTAACTTATAAAGATACAGTCAAGTTTGTAGCTAGTAGCATGGAAGATTTACAAAAATCTAAATGTATAATAGATAAATATGCATTAACAAATAAAACAAATGTATATATTAGTCCAGTATTTGGACAAATTGACCTAGAAGAGATTGTAGAATTTATGAAAACCAATAAAATGAATGGCGTTAATCTTCAAGTTCAACTTCATAAAATCATTTGGGATCCAAATAAGAGAGGTGTATAAATTATGGCGATTGATACAAAAGCAATTGAAAAACATATAAGAGGCATTTTAATAGCACTAGGCGATGACCCCACCCGCGAGGGACTTATAGATACCCCTAAACGTGTAGCTAAAATGTACGAAGAAGTATTTGCAGGAATGTGTTACAGCAATGCTGAAATTGCTAAAATGTTTGATACAACATTTGTTGATGATTTAATAGTTAAAGATGATTCTCGTGATATTGTTATAATGAAAGATATACAAATTTTTAGTCATTGTGAACACCATTTAGCGCTTATGTATGATATGAAAGTAACAGTAGCATACGTTCCTAATAAAAAGATTATTGGTCTAAGTAAAATAGCAAGAATAGCTGATATGGTAGGCAGAAGACTTCAACTTCAAGAAAGAATAGGAACAGATATTGCAGAAATCATGCAAATAGTAACTGATTCACCAGACATAGCTGTTATTATAGAAGGTGAACATGCTTGCATGACTACTCGCGGAATAAAAAAACCAGGTACTAAAACCATGTCAACCACTTTCAGAGGAAGATTTAATACTGATGTAATATTAAATAATAAATTGATTATGCTTTATGCTAAATAAACGATCTTTAAAACAAATTAAAGGAGCCTGTAAATTATGAATAAAGAAAAAGCAATAGTAGTATTTAGTGGCGGACAAGATAGCACTACTTGTTTATTTTGGGCATTAAAAAAATATAAAGAAGTTATAGCTGTTTCTTTTGATTATGGTCAGAAACATATATTAGAACTTGAATGTGCAAAAACTATATGCAGTGAACATGACGTTGAATTTCATGTTTTAGACTTAGGCTTACTTAATCAGTTAGCACCAAATTCTTTAACAAGAAAAGATATGAAAGTAGACAAGTCAGCACCCAAAGATAGCGTTCCTAATTCTTTTGTCGATGGGCGTAACCTATTATTTTTAACTTTTGTAGCCGTATTTGCAAAGCAAAGAGGTATCAGTAATATTATAACCGGTGTATCTCAAAGTGATTTTAGTGGATACCCAGATTGCAGAGATGTGTTTATTAAATCCTTAAATGTCACTTTAAATTTAGCTATGGGTTATGATTTTGTAATTGAAACACCTTTGATGTGGATTAACAAAGCAGAAACTTGGAAAATGGCTTATGATTTAGGTGTACTTGATGTTGTCAAAGAGCAAACATTAACTTGTTATAATGGAATAAAAGGTAACGGTTGTGGAGACTGCCCCTCTTGCAAATTAAGGAAAAAAGGATATTTAGAATTCAAAGAAAAATATTTAGTGCAAAAAAAATAAAACAAACTGTTATTACACCGCGAAGCTTTGTAATAACAGTTTATTTATTGTATAATATATTTCTTTCCAGTTATAAACCCTAACTATATTATCATTTAATGCTTTTCTATTATAATTTGTATCTATTAAAAGAACCTTAAATCCTGCATTTGATAATTGCACCGCATTATCGTAATTATCTTCAATAAATACATTACAATCTAATTCTCTTGCTTTATCCACCTTATAATGACTACCTAAAACAAACAACTCGTCATATAGAATTTCATTTCTCTTTAGATATGAATGAGTAAACATAGTGAGTTCTTTTTCTCTTGCTGTAACAAAATAGATATTATGAAGTTTACTTAGCTTTTTTATAACAATTTGAACATCTTCCCGAAGTATCTGCTCTGAATGGATTTCAAATTTGTTTTGCTTATAAAATTCATCATATTCTTTTAAAGTAACACCCATTATCTCATGTATATAATACTGCGTTACATCATCCTGTGTTATATTTTTATTGAAATATTTATTAGTAATATTAAGCCAATAATAAGCATCTGTTATTGTTCCATCAATATCAATACATATATTTAAATTTTTCATAATGCCTTCACTCTCCTCTCTATGCTTTCATTATATGCACGAAAGGTTAAGAACAGGTTAAATAATTGTTAGGTTTTATTTAAGTATTATTATCACCAATCCCTTTAAATTATTACATAATAGTCCATTACAGAAATCTCTTCAAACCCACAAGATTCGTAAAGTCCAATTGCATTTTTGTTTTGCGTCGCAACTTCAAGAAAAATATTGTCAGCGCCTTTTTCTTTTAGTATGTCTAATGTAGCTAATAAGATTTCTCGTCCATAACCCTTACCTCTAAAAGCTGGAAGCACCCCTAATCCATATATAAAACCTTCTTTGTTAATTATACTAATATGAATTTTACCTATAATTTTTTCTTTAAATAACGCCATGTAACTAATAAAATTATTTCCTTGTTGAATTAAAGAGTTTTCTATGTCACCTTTAACCTCTTCACCATCAATCTCTTTTTGTGATTTTCCAAAATAAACTGAAGTTTGACTATCAATTTCAGCTGCATCCTCACTAGTTGCTAATCTAAGTTTAATAATACTAGCATTCTCTTGTGTATGATTAAGCTTATCCTCTAATTTTTTTATATTTAGACACATTTTATACTCTGAGGAAACATATTCACCTCCAATAGAGTTTACAAATGCTAATCCAGAAATAGATGTATGGTCGCATAGCGCTAGAACATCAGCTGATAATATTTTTTGCCATTCTTCCTTCGCCATGAGATATAATTTTCTAAATATTCCGCGTCGCCGAAAGTCAGGATGTACCATACCGCTTATTTCAACTTCATTCCCTCCAAAATTGCATACTCCTAAATACCCTACTAAAATCTTATTTTCATAATAAAGGAATTCTACTAATGGTTCATCCATTTTAATTTGTTTTCTTTGCCATTTTTTATAATTGAGCTCCAATTTTAAATATATTTTTTGTTTTTCATAACAAATAGCACAAAGGCTCCTAACCGCCTTGTTGTCTTCCTCATCTAATTTTAATTTCATACAAATAGTATGATTATACCCATCCATTGTTTTCCCCCTAGTATTTACCTTAACCTAAATTCTACTTCTTTTATTTTTACTAGCTCTTTTACTATCCCTATCTCTAGAAACAACCATCCAAAAATGTTTAATAGTATGTAACCCTTCGTAAAAAAAGCCAGTTTTACAAAAAAAGAGTTCATCTGCCTTTGTTTTTGTCTTCGCCCTAAATGGATATTCATCCAGATTTCCTGAGTAACAAATAAATTGACCCATAATACTACAAATATCTGTTGGTGTTATCTGATATGGTTCTAATGTTGTAAGCTTTATTCCAGCTCGACTTAGAGTCTCCATAACAAATTCCGTACATATATATGTCTTATAAATGGCATGTTTTTTATTATTAATAAGCCCAATAGCTTGAAAAAAATTGTAATAATAAACCTCTGTATCGTTATAAACTTCATAAATAAATTTACTTATCAATTCATATTTTTCTGTTGTAACGGGTATCCGGTATATGTTAATAGGCACATTTCCCTTTAATCCTATAGTAAGAGTAAATGCGCTCTCACGAACTATACCACCTACAAGAGGATTACTTACTGAAAACCTACAAAATGAATACATTTGGATTAAATTTTTATCTAAACTAATTGAAGCATGATTGTACTTCTCTTTTAAAAATTTTCTAACTAACTTCCCTGTAGCTGTTGGTGTTCTTGAAATAACAACATAGATATATTTTTCCATTCGATTTCTCCTTGTTACCACTTATATGAATAGGTGACTTTCCTTATAAAATGTGTCTAAACTTTATATCACACAAATAATGATTTTTAGAATAAAAAAAATGAAATTATTTATATTATAAACTTTAACATAATTATTTTCCACAAAAACTATCTTTATATAATATATCTTTATAAATTAATATATTCTAGACTCATGACTATATTATTACCAATTATCCAATTTTTATGTGATTCATTATATATAAAATTCTTATTGACAAATTATAAAATTAAACATAATATTTCTTTATTACATAGAATATAAAATTAAACTTACTATTTAGATTATAAAGTATATCATATCATAATTTAAGATGTATAATATATACACATAATCAGAGTAAAGGGGTTACTACAATGAGAAAAGAATATATAAGTTATATGAATGATTTACCTATAAGTATCTCCCTTAAGAATATAAATGACTACCCAATACATTGGCATAATTCTATAGAAATAATTTTTGTACTAGAGGGCACTGTTAATGTACTTATAGAATCAGGTAATTATGAAGTATACGAGCGTGAACTTGAGATTATAAATTGTGATGAAGCACATAGAATTTACTCTAGCGTTGAAAATAAGGTATTAATTTTTCACTTAGATCCTACATTTTTTGAAAAGTATTATGATGATATGAAAAATATATATTTTTATACAAATTCAAGTGAAGAAGGAGCCCAAAGAGAAGACAAGTATGATGTTCTACGAAAATATTTATCTATTTTAGCTTGCGAAGTAATACAAAAAAGCGAGAATTTTGATGATCAGATAGAATCAATTTTAGTAAAATTATTATTCCATTTAATAAATAATTTTCACTATCTTTCATATGATGAGAAAGACATAAAAGAAAATGTAACGCAATTTCAAAGATATCATAGAATTATTAGATATATATATAATAACTATATGAACAAGATAAGTTTGCAAGATATAGCGAGTATAGAATATTTAAGCTCTTATTATTTATGTCATCAAATAAAAGAGATGTCAGGAACAAATTTAAAAGAATTAGTTAATAATGTACGAGTAGATGAATCTATTAAATTGCTATTAGATACTGATAAAAACATATCGGATATTTCTTTTGATGTTGGTTTTTCTCATGCTAGGTATTACAATAAAAGTTTTAAAGATCATTATAAGTGTACACCACTACAATTCAGAAAAAAGTATGATATACCAGCTGATCAATTTGATAATTTTAAAAAAATACAAACTTATGATTTATCTACTTCCATTCTATATTTATCTACTTATTTAGAAGACTACGATAGATTTAACTATAAAAATAAAATTATAAAACTACAAACAGATTTTACTCTCCCAAGTACACAGTTATACCATAAATGGGAGGAGAATATAAATTTAGGTCAAGCAAAGGAACTTATTAAAGCAAGAGAACAGGAATACCTAAGAACCTTTCAAGAGGCTATAGGTTTTAAAAATGGTATAGTTCAAAATCTCTTTGGAAAAGAAATGAAAATATATTTTAATGAAAATGTAAATTTTTTAAATTGGAATGAAGTTGAAAAACTATTAGAATTTTTAATGGATATATCCCTTGTGCCAGTAATAATTTTAGATCAAATCTTTGAAGATAAAAGTTCTTTCATAAAACTTTTAGAAAGCTTTATATTATATTTTGCTGATATATATGGAATTGAAGTTGTAAAGTTGTGGAAATTTCAAAGTTCAAAAGATCTCTCTATAGAATATATAGATATTTCAAAACAAATTTTCGACAAATATCAATTGCAGGATTTAATAGAAGAACCTTTTAATAGTCCAGAAGCTATAAACACTATTTATGACTCTTCGTATATGCTTCCATATATTATTCATAATTTCATTAATGATACTAGCAGCTTAAATGCACTAAAGGCTTTTGACACCGTAGAAGAAAACTCAATTTTAAATAATGAACTATTTTTCGGATCACCTGGACTCCTTACATTAGACGGAATAAAAAAAGCTTCGTATTATGCCTATTATTTATTATCTAAACTAGGAGATGAGGTTATAGATAAAGGCGATGGATATATTATCACAAGAAGAGATGAAGATATCCAGGTTTTACTTTACAGTTACAGTGATGAACTTAATACACTAATTAAGCTAGAGGATCTATCTAAAGGTAAAGGTATTAAGAATATTACTGAAAGAAAGATTTCCTTATCAATTAAAAATTTGATTCATGATTATAAAGTTATTAAATATGAAATTGGAGAGAA
Organism: Clostridium frigoris; assembly: GCF_018861865.1. GTDB lineage: Bacteria > Bacillota > Clostridia > Clostridiales > Clostridiaceae > Clostridium_AD > Clostridium_AD frigoris. The sequence goes on along the minus strand of NZ_JAHLDV010000004.1, from coordinate 124,370 downwards.
AGTTGGCTCAGCTTATGATATCTGGTTACGCATGGGTAAGCCAAAAAGACTTGGTTATGATGAGTGGAAAATTCTAACTAAGATTTCTACTCCTAACATTTCCTTATCATATGCTAAAAAAACGGCAGTTTATAATAACATAATAAAGATAGAAGGTTATGGTTCTACATTAATAGTTCTTCAAGAAGTACAAAAGCACCCATTTTAGGGTGTTTTTTTGTTATTTTCATGCAACACAAACTCACATGTTAGCAATTTCGTACTTTTTATCTAGCAAGTATGTGAATGTTAAAAAATGCATAATAGCGTAAAATAGTATTATAGAAATAGAAATTTTAAGGGGTAGTGAATTTAATGACAATGAGTAACATCACAGAAAGCAACAAAATGTTTGGTGAAGAAAAGATTGGAAAACTATTATATAAATTCTCAGTACCAGCAATAATCTCCTTAATGGTAGCGGAAATGTACAACATGGTGGACTCCATGTTTTTAGGTCAAGCAATCGGTGCCAATGCAATAGGTGCTTTAACCATAGCATTCCCAATTCAAAGGCTATTCTTTGCCATATCTATGCTTATAGCTATCGGTGCTTCAACTTCCGTTTCAAGGAGCTGTGGAGACAAAAATTTTGAAAATCTTAAAGTAATTATACCAAATGCTATAATTCTAATGTTTATAATAGTATCCGTAATTGCTATTAGCATTTTTGTTTTCCAAGACAAAATCCTAATTAGCCTAGGGGCCTCTAAAAATACATTTTCTCTTGCAAAAGATTATATAAGCATAATCTTAATCGGTGTACTTTTTCAATCTTTTACTGTAATTGCATCATATATTATAACTTCTTTCGGAAACACCAAAATAGTTTTATTAAGCACTTCTATTGGAGCAATTTTCAACGTAATTATAGATTATTTTCTAATAAATGTATTCTCATACGGAGTAAAAGGAGCCGCTATAGCAACAGTTGCATCCCAAATAATAGCTTTTGTATATGTTTTAATTATATTTATAAAATTAAAAATAAGTTTGAAGTTTTCTTTTAAATTAAGTCTTAATAAGGCAGTATCTATTGGAATCGTATGTGTTGGATTTTCAACATTTATAGTAGAGATATCAGATGCATTAGTAGCTGCTATATTAAATAATCTACTATTCTCCTATGGTGGAGATTCAGCCATTGTAACAATAGGTTTAACAACAAGGGTTTCAATGTTTTTATTTATGACGGTAATGGGTATAAGCTCAGCTATGCAACCAATTGCTGCCTATAATTTTGGTGCCGGAAACTATACAAGGTTAAAAGAAGTTGTCAAATCATCTATAATTGCAGTTTCTGTAAGTTCAACTTTATTATGGGCAATATTTATGATTTTTTCAAACCAACTTATAGGCCTATTTATAAATGATAAAGCCATTATTGAACAAACCTCTAAGGCTTTTAGAATGGTTATAGCTGTATTCCCTTGCATTGGGGTATATTATTTAGCAATTTCTTATTGCCAAGCTATAAACAGAGTTAAGGCATCTTTTAAATTGTCAATTTTTAGGCAAATAATAGTATTTATACCTATTGTATATTCATTTGTAATTGGTTTAGATATGGGTGTATCCGGAGCATGGCTTGCTTATCCAATTTCAGATGTAATATCCTTTATTACTGCAGCTATATTTATAAGGTATACTTATACGTCCCTTCAAATACTAGAAAGACATCAAATTTTAAAACTTAATAAGATTAAAATTAAAATAGCTAGTATTGCTAGAACTGCTAGTTAATATATTTCTTCAAAACAAAAATATAATTTAATAAAAATCAATGTTAAATAAATTATAACATTGATTTTTTATTAGACTTGTTCTATTTCTCCCTCTTTTATAATATTTATATCTCCATAAAATTGTAATTCATTGTTAATTACAACTATCCCATCTCCGTCATTACAAGTATAAACTGTGTTCCCGGTATTATTAGAATACTTCTTTATATCATCTAAATACTTACTACGCTTATTCCAATGTGGCATAAAATTAAAATCAACTAGTGCTAAAGATGATAGATTTGATAAACCTACTATATCCTCACTGCCAAATTGTGCAGCTGATATATCATTTGCCATCATTATTGCACCTGCGCATAACCCTATAATACAACCACCATTTTTTACATATCGTCTTAACCTAGTTATAAAATATCTTTTCTTAATGTTATTTAAAAAATAATAAGCATTTCCGCCTGATAAATATATTACGTCTGACTTAAATATTGCATCTATAGTATCTATACTACAAAAATCATCTATATCAAAATAGTTAAATTCAAAATTTCCATATTCACGTAATTGCATTTTTGTGTTTTTAAAATTTTCTAATTTCTTATCAGTTATTGAAGGTATATAACTCACAGTATATTTTCTATCTAAAAATATTTCTTTGATCCTCTTTATTAAATTCACATTATCCTTTTTCGTAAAACCACTGAGCAAAACTAAAGCGCCCATATTATTTTCACCTCACTTTTATGTTCTTACATCTATTTCGTTACAATATGCCTATATATAAGTTTAGAACTAATTTTTCTTATAAAACTTTCTTTATTTTATATATTATATCATATTATGAAAACCTATACATTAATATATATTTATTTCTTTTTCATAATCTATGAGAATTTTAAACACAATATTCCTCCTCTACTACTAACATATGGTCTTTATCAAAAAAAGTGAATATATGTATCTGATTTAATCCTCCAAAGATTATAAACCATTGTATATTGACATTTCACAAAAATATATGTATAATTAAATTTAAATGTAATAAAAAAGATAAGTGTGTATAATTTCAATTTAGGTGGTATCGCAGAAGTTTACCTTTCGTCCTATTATATTAAAGGATGAGAGGTTTTTTATTTTAAATTAAAATACTTACATAAGAAAGGATGATTAATATGGATTATTTAAAACTGGCTGATTTATTATTTCCTGACATAAAAGAAACTCCAGAATTCTATAGGAATCTTTACCCAAAACGTAATCTTAAACCTAATGCTATGGTTACAAGATATGCACCTAGTCCTACTGGTTTTCAACATCTTGGAGGTGTATTTGCTGCTCTTATATCTGAAAGGCTTGCACACCAAAGTGAAGGTATATTCTATTTTAGAGTAGAAGACACTGACAAAAAAAGAGAGGTAGTTGGTGCCATTGAAGATAGCACTAACACGCTTCGAGATTTTGGTATTAACTTTGATGAAGGCGTTATAGATTCTACTAGCGAGAAAGGTGCTTATGGTCCATATAAGCAAAGCGACAGAATTAATATATATCATGCCTTTGTAAAATCTCTAATATCAAAGGGCCTCGCTTATCCTTGCTTTTGCACTGCAGAAGATTTAGATAAAACAAGAATAATTCAACAAGAACTTAAAATTAATACCGGATATCACGGAAAATGGGCCATTCACAGGAATTCAACAATGGATGAAATTACTTCTGAGCTCGCAAAGGGTACTCCTTATGTTATAAGGCTTAGAGCACCTGAGGAATGTGGGAAAAGAGTTGTTTGTAATGATTTAATTAAAGGTACCATAAGTATGCCAGAAAATGACCAAGATATTGTAATTCTTAAAACAAACGGAATTCCAACATACCATTTTGCTCATGCTATAGATGATTATTTAATGGGAACAACCCATGTAATTCGTGGTGAGGAGTGGCTTTCATCTCTCCCTATACATTTACAGTTGTTTGAACTATTGGGCTTTACGCCCCCAGAATACGCTCATATACCTACAATTATGAAAATGGATGGAACATCAAAACGCAAGCTTAGCAAGAGAAAAGACCCAGAAATCTCAGTTGAATTTTATAGATCTAAAGGTTATCCTTTTGTAGCTGTAACTGAATATCTTGTAAATTTAATTAATTCAGATTTTCAAGAATGGCGAGATACGCATGTTAATATACCTTGCACAAGCTTTAATATTACCCTTGAAAATATGAGCAAAAGTGGAGCTTTATTTGATATTTTAAAACTTAACGATATTAGTAAAGATGTTATAGCTACCATGGATGCAGCTACAGTATATGAACTTTATCTTAATTGGGCTAAAAATTATGATATTAAAATGGCAGAATTATTAATAGAAAGTGAAGAATATTCTAAAAAGATATTTAATATAGAGAGAGAAAATGACAAGCCAAGAAAAGATTTTGTAAAATGGTTAGATGTAAAAGAACATATTGTGTATTTCTTTGATGATCTTTATAACACTAGCCTTACGCAAGGTTACAATTTTCCTGATCATATCCCAATGGATGAGGTAAGAAGTGTACTTTCAAGTTATATAGGTGTATATGATTTTTCTCATGATAATGACACTTGGTTTGCAACGCTTAAAGAACTGGCTTTAAACCTTGGATATGCTAAAAACGCAAAAACGTATAAAAAAAATCCAGATTTGTTTAAAGGTCAATTATCAGATGTTGCAACAATTGTAAGAGTAGCATTAACTAATAGAACACAAACTCAAGATCTACATGAAGTAATGCAAGCTATGGGTGAAAAACGTGTTATTGAAAGATTAAGCCAAAGTTTTAAATAATATACAAATAAAAAAAAGAAACCAAATAATTATTTGGTTTCTTTTTTTTATTTGTATATTATATTTTTATAAATTAAATTTATTCATTTTTTCCCTAAGTTCGTTAGTTGAATCTTCTAATTGTTGTACTAGACCATCCATATTCTTAGTTTCATCATATTGATTTTCAATTACAGAACTTATTTGACCAACAGAATTTGTAAAATCACTGCAAATAACATTTACCTCTTTAAGATTATTTATAACGCTTCTATTTTCATTATTTAATTCATCGATACTAAAGTGAATGTTTCCAATAGACCCTGCAATATCTTCTGTTGAACTTAATGCCTTTTTATAACTTACAATAGTATCATTTATAGCACCATCCTGCTCATTAAAAACCCTATTAACTTCGACTATGCTATTTTCAGTCCTTACCATATTACTATTGACACTACTAACTATATCTTGTATTTTAATCATTTGTTCACCAATACCCTCTGATAAACTTCTAATTTCTCTAGCAACAACACTAAACCCATTGCCATATTTTCCAGCTGTCGCAGCTTCAATTGATGCATTTAAAGATAATATATGGGTTCTTTTAGATATGTTATTTACAACATCGACTATATTGTTAATGCCCATAAAATCTAAATATAACTCCTTGAACGAATCATTTACGCTATTTAATTTATTTGTACTTTCTTTATTTATATATTTTAAGCTAGTTACTGAACTTATATTTATATTATTAATCTCCTTAATATTCTCAGCCTTTAAGAACATATTTGTAGATTGTTCTTTAATAATTTGAACCTTTTTAGTTATTGACTCAAATGATCTCACACATATATCTATTACATTATTTAGCTTATCAGTATCATTAGATACTACTTGAGTATTTTCTGTGATTATCTCCATACCGGTTACTATATTATGCTGCGTTGTACCAGTAACTTTGTTAATGTGCAAAAGCTCCTCCGTTACCTTAGCTACGTCATAAACTAAGGATTTAATGTTTTCCGTCATAATATTAAAACTGGAGGCTAATTTGCCAATTTCATCATCATTTTTTATTACATTCATAACTGCAAGATTTCCATTTGAAATTTCTACTGTATTTTTCACAAGGGTATTCAGTGGCCTTAAAATTCTCCTTATGCATATATAGCATATTGGAACCATTACTATTAGCATTATAAAAGTCATTAACACTATAAGTTTTCCTATTGTATTAGAAGCACTTTTCATATTACTCTCATTTACTGTCAGCACTACTAAACTTTTAAGTTCTGGCACACTAATGTAAAATGCATTAAATTTATTTTTACCAGTCTTATATGTAAATTCCTTCATATTACCTTTTTTAAAATTGTTATTGTCCTTAGTAAGGCTAATCAATTCAGGAATATCAAGCTTTTTATTAATACGATGTTTGTCTGGATGATATATTATATTTTGAGAGCTATCTACCACGAATAAAAATCCATCGTCTAAGAATTTAAATTTATCAAATCTTTGAGAAAAATAGTCTATGTATACACTTTTTCCAGCTATTCCGATTACATTATTATTTTCGTCCTTAATTGGTTGTACAAATGTAACTACTGGCTTGAAATTTACGACGGATGTATATACTGAACTTACGGAAGGCGAACCATTCAAAGCTTTTTTTGCGTAATCATTTTGACTTAAATCACTATTTAAATATTCCTCATCGCTATCAGCTATAATTACTCCATCTTTATCTGTAATGAACTCATGTTCATCAGTCTTGTTACTTTTAGCATATGTCTTTAGTTTATTTGTCATTTCTACAATTTCACCTTTATATTTAATCTTAAACTCATCACGTTCTGTACTATTTTTATGTTTTACAAGTCCAATAACATCATCATTTAAAGCATTTTTCTCAACATCACTAGTTTGTATTTTTATCAAATTTTTAAAATTTTCATATACTTCATTAGACACTAGCTTCATGTTTTGTTTATTCGTGCTTACTATTTTATTATAAGTAACCCTATATATAATAACATTTTCTATAACCATAAAAAAAACTAAGGTTCCAGCTACTATCAAAATAACTTTTATAGGAATTGAAATATTTTTAAAACCTTTTAATTTTTTAACCTTTGCGAAAGTTTTAGATGTTATAAATATAATTTTTGTAGCTAATCTAGTAATCATTGCTTTTACATTCATTGGATGCAACCCCTTTAGATAAAATTGGATATCTTGTCAATTTTATATTACTTGACATAAGTTAAGTCCATGTTAACTAAATGTTAAAGTTTATAGGGGCGGTTAATAACTTTAATATAAGTTATTAACCGCCCCTAACAATTCTAGTTTTAATAAAATTATAAATAATTTATTATCACACACTCTTAAGATAATATGCCTTTACTTTCCATCTCCTTATCCTCTATGAGCTGATTTGTATAAAGACTATAGTAATATCCCTTTTTCTTTAATAGTTCTCTATGAGAGCCTGATTCAGTGATATTTCCATTTCTTATAACAAGAATTTTATCAGCTGATACAATGGTCGAAAGTCTATGAGCAACTACAAAACTAGTTCTACTACTTAGAACTTTTTCTATAGCATTTTGTATCATTCTTTCTGTTTCTGTATCTATAGATGATGTAGCCTCATCAAGAACAAATAATGCTGGATCTGCAAGAATTGCTCTAGCGAAGGAGATAAGTTGCTTTTCTCCTGTTGACAAATTTCCTCCACCTTCACCTACTTGCGTATCATATTTCTTATCTAGTTTACTTATGAAACTATGAGCATTTACAAGCTTTGACGCATTTTCAATTTCGAGTATTGATGCATTTAGTTTACCATATATAATATTATCTCTAATTGTTCCACTAAACAGATGTGGGCTTTGAAGCACATATCCGATATTTGATTGAAGCCATAATAATGATCTTTTTCTATAATCTATACCATCAATTAAGATTTCACCATTTGACGGTTCGTAAAATCTACAAAGCAAGTTTACTAAGGTGCTTTTACCAGAACCCGTTTCTCCGACTAGTGCTATAGTTTCCCCTTTATTAACCTTTAAGTTAAAGTTCTCAAATACCTTTTCTCCATTTTTATATGTAAAACAAACATCCTTAAACTCTATATCTCCATATATATCTTCCCAATTTTCTTTTTTTGCATGGAATAAGTCGCCATATTTTTTAATAACATTTTCATTGTCCCATATATCAGGTTTTGTTTCTATTAAATCTATAATTCGTTCTGCAGATGCTTGTGCATTCTGAAGCTCTGCTATTGTTCCAGCTAGATGACTTATAGGGTCAAAAAACTGGACCGTATAGGCAATAAACATTACAAAAGTACCATAAGATAATGATCCTGCTATAATACTTTTTCCACCTAGCCATAAAACAAAACCCACACCTATACTTCCCATAGATATAACAATTGGAAGAAATAGAGCAGAAAACACTGCTGCTTTAACCGACGAGCTTCTCATTTTACCTGCATCTAGTTTGAACTCTTTTAAGTTTTCGTCTTCCCTTACAAGTGTTTTAGTAGTTTTAGCCCCAGATACCTCTTCACTAAAATCTGCAGTTAATCGTGAATTTAATTTTCTAACAACTCTATAGGATTTAAGAATTTTCTTTTGAAAATACATTCCTATTAAAAATAGAATTGGCACCACACTCATACATATAAGAGTTAATCTTACATTATTATAAAACATTACTCCTATGAATCCACCCATCATAACTAGTGCCCATACCATGTCAATCAGTCCCCATGATATTATTTCACTAAGTTTTGTTATATCCGAGGTCATTCTTGCCATAAGCCACCCCACAGAGGATGTATCATAATATGAAAAAGATAACTCTTGAAGCCTTTTAAACCCTATCTTTCTTATATGATAGGCCAAGTGTGTTTCTATTTTGCCTGCATGTATTATAAATAATCTTACATTTAATCCTTGGAAAACAATAACACAAAAATACACTACTGCAAATATAGGAAGGCCATCTACAGTTTTAGCTACTATAAAATTATCAATTGCATACTTTGTAAGTAGTGGCATTACTACGTCTATACCTGCCACTCCAACCATTAGAAATGCTAAAAATATAAGTCCATTTTTGAATTCTGAAAGATATTTAAAAAGCTTTCTCCATATACCTATATCTATTTTTTGAGTTGGTTTACGTTTATCTATTCTAGCCATACTATTACCTGCCTTTTATTCATAACTTACCTGATCATCATTCTTAATATCATCTATATTAGTTTGTATTTCCCATATTCTTTTATATAAACCATCTTTTTTAATTAACGTTTCGTGGGTTCCTACGGTTTCGATCTTCCCATGATTTAATACTATAATTTTATCTGAATCCATTACTGTTGAAATTCTGTGAGAAATTATGAATGTAGTACTGTTTTCACTCCGTTTTTTAAGTTTTTCTCTTATGATTCTATCAGTTTCAGAATCCACTGCACTTAATGAATCATCAAATATTAGTATTGGCATATCTTTTACAAGGGTTCTTGCTATTGCCACTCTTTGTCTTTGCCCTCCGGAAAGCGTAACACCTTTTTCTCCAACAACAGTATCATATCCCTTTTCAAAGGAAGTTATAACATTATGCACAGCCGCTATACTAGCTGCACTATAGATTTCTATATCCTCTGAATGGATTTTAGACATCTTAATATTTTCCTTTATACTTCTTGAATAAAGAAATGGTTCCTGAAGTACTATACCTACATTACGCCTCATATGTTTTCTTTCAATATCTTTAAGTTCTACTCCATCAATTTTTATAGACCCGCTATTATAATCATAAAGCCTTAATAAGAGATGTACGAGTGATGACTTGCCTGAGCCCGTTGGACCAACAATGGCAACTGTTTCACCTCTCGCAACTTTAAAAGTTAAATCTTTTAGAATCGCGTGGCCCTTCTCGTATTCAAAGTTTACATTTTCAAAACTTATTTCTCCTTTAATTTCACTCTTAAGTGCCTTCCCATATTCCCTTTCCACTGGAACATCAAGAATCTTTGATATTCTCTTAAGGGAAACTGACATTTTACCCATGTCAGTTAGAACTCTACCCAGCTGCCTTACTGGCCATAATAACATTCCTTCATAGGTGTTAAATACCACCAAAGTACCTAGGCTTATTACTCCATTAACTGCAAAATAAATACCCAAAACCAAAACTAGACCAATTTGGGTCATACAAAGTATATCAGATGATGACCAATAAACTGATTCTAGTTTTACTAATTTGAAATTTAACTCTCTATATTTCTTGTTCTCTTTTTCATATTTTTCAATTTCAAAATTTTGTCTTCCAAATGCTTTTACAACCCTAACTCCGCTTAAATTTTCTTGAAGAATAGTTGTTAGAACACCCTCTTGTTCATCTGCTTTTTCAAAAGTACTTTTTATTTTATAAAAAAACACATATGAAAAAATAAAAATAATCGGTACTATCACCATGGCAATAATCGTCATTTTTTTATTAAGTGACAACATCATTATTATTGCAAAAACTACTATAAAAAATGCTCTTCCTATTTCCACCATTTGAGTTGCAAAAAATTTTCTAACGGTTTCCACATCCGAGGTACATCTTTGAATGAGGTCTCCAGATTCGGCTTTCACATGATACTCATATGGTAAATTCTGAATATGATTATAAAGCTTCACTCTCATAGTTCTTGATATATTTTCAGCAGCGCGGGAAGAAAAATTTCCACTCAAAAACAAGAAAACACCTCTAATACATGTTAATGTTACAAGACTTAACGCACAAATCCATAAATTTGTTATAAGTACCTCTTTGCCGCCTACTTCCATAATGAGCTTTTGCAAAGGTTTTATTACATCCATTGGTTTATTTCCTATTACTGAATCTATTGTTATTTTTATAATCAAAGGCTCTAGCATTGCTATAAATGTAGCTGCTGCTATAGAAAGTATTGCTGCTACATATAACACTCTATTACCTTTAGTTAAATTTATTAATTTCCCCATATAATTTATCTCCTCGCCGCTTTACCTAACACCGTATGCTAATGCTACTTTCCCATTAAGTACTTCCTTGTTTCCTCTTCAGTGCTAGTATACGCCACCGTCATTTTACATTTAAACTCATCTCCGTTGCTGCAAAATTCTGGAATCCCAAGTGTGCTTATGACTTCATGTTTAACTTCTGGTGTCATATAAGAGAATGTCATATTTAAAATATCTTCATCAATTATATCGAAATTTTCAAATTCTCGTTTTAAATCTTCAATAGTTTTTCTTGACCTACGATGTATTTTTGCTTTTCTCTTGACCTGTTCCCCTTCATTTCCACTTCTTAAAGTCCTGAGTGCTTTAAGAAAACTTTCTTTATCCATACCTCTAAGTTTTAAAATTACAAAAGGATCCTTATCAAATTCAATTCCAAGCATATAATGAACTGCTGCTATATGCTTACATGGATTTTCAACATTAAGGCATGAACACTCGCTTACTAAATGTATTTGTTTTTTAGGGAAAAGAGTTACACCTGCTTCTTTAAACGCCTCTTCTATATTTTCTGGCATTTCTCCATTTAAGAGTTTGGCACAAAATATTGCTTTTTGCACCATGATATTCATAATTTTTTTCCACTGTTCTTCTTTAAAAACGTCTATTTTTATATTCACTTTATAAGGCTCTTCGTCACTTCCTTGAACTCGTGCATTTATTTCTCCCATGCAAAAGTTTAAGCTCAGTACATTGCCCTCTCTTGCGCATTCCCGTCCACTGTTAATCGTCGAACTTTGCGTAAAACTTGAAATTGCATTGTTCCATTTTTTAGACCACCAATTACTACCAAATTCATTTCTTATTCTTCCAGTCACGAAGTTACATCTCCTTGCCTATATATGCAAATAATAACTATTAAAAACTCTCTTTAATTATTATCTGTGAATTTTATGCTTTATTGTTATGTTCTAATACAAATAACTCGCGGAGCTCCTTATTGCTCATCTCTGATATCCAATTTTCATTTGTTGACACTACACTTTCAGCAAGTGCCTGTTTCCGCTCTAACATTTGATCTATTTTCTCCTCAAGAGTTCCCATGCATATGAATTTATGCACATGTACATTTTTAAGCTGCCCTATTCTAAAAGCCCTATCCGTTGCCTGGTTTTCCACAGCTGGATTCCACCATCTATCAAAATGAAATACATGATTAGCTTTTGTTAGATTTAAACCAAGTCCCCCAGCTTTTAGTGATAATATAAATACTATAGGCTCACTCGTGTCACTTTGAAATATATTGATTAATTCTTCTCTTTTCTTTCTGCTCGTTCCTCCATGTAAAAATAATGTTTTCACTCCTAATTTTTTCTCAATCTCAGACTCCAAAATATGTCCCATTTCTGCAAATTGAGTAAATACCAGGGATCTATCCCCTTCTGCAATAACAATTTCTAGCATTTCGAGTAATCTTTCAAGTTTTCCAGACCGACCCTCAATCTCGCCATTGTCCTTTAAAAACTGTACTGGATGATTACAAATTTGCTTGAATTTTGTTAATGAAGAAATAATAAGACCTCTCCTTTGGATTCCCTCAGAATCATCTATTTTATTTAGACAATCCTTCACTACAGCTTGATATAAAGTAGCTTGCTCCTTTGTTAAAGATGCATATTCCTTCGTTTCAATTTTTTCTGGTAAATCTTGAATAATATTTAGATCAGTTTTAAGTCTTCGTAATACAAATGGTGAAATTATCTTCTTCAATTTATTACTTTTTTTAGGATCTCCATCCCTCTCTATTGGTACCGCGAACTCACTTCTAAATGTTGACCAATTGTATAGATACCCTTTATTTAAAAAGTCCATAATAGACCACAAATCTGAGAGTCTATTTTCAACTGGTGTTCCAGTTAATGCAACTTTATATTCTGCTTTAAGTGTTTTTATATACTGAGTTTGTTTTGATGCACTATTTTTAATGTTTTGTGCTTCATCTAATATGATTCCTGCCCATTCTTCCTTTTGAAATAAATCTCGGTCTCTTACTATTAGCGCATAGGTTGTAATAACCACCTCGTTTTTATGTATTTCTTTGCTAAAAGTTTCATAACTCCACCTGCTATTTCCGTGATGAATTGCAGATTTAAGACCTGGTGCAAACTTTTCGATTTCCCTTTCCCAATTTCCCACAACAGATGTGGGACATATTATTAAGGTCGGTTTATCAGTTAGCCCCTTTTCCCGCTCATAAAGCATAAGGCATATGCTTTGTACTGTTTTTCCAAGACCCATATCGTCAGCAAGGCAGGCTCCTATACCATGGTTTCTAAGAAATGTTAACCATGAAAAGCCTCTTTTTTGGTACTCACGAAGAGTACCTATGAATCCTTTTGGAATAGCAACTTGTTTTATATTATTTAAATTAAATAATTTTTCAAAAAAATGCCCAACAGCCTCTTGATTATTCATATTATCAACGCTAACTCCAGGAATTATTTCTTCATCACTTAAGTTAAGTCTTAATAATTCACCCATAGGAATCTTTCCATTAAGCCCCTTGTTCATTTTCATCTTAGCAAGTGACTTAATTTGATGTATATCAACCTGTACCCATTGTCCCCTTAACTGGATAAATGGCACCTTAAGATTTGAAATTTTATCAAATTCTTTCTCACTTATTTCATTTCCATTTAATGCCAATTTCCAATCATATTCAAGAATAGTATCCATATTGAATGTACTCTTTACCGCTAAATTAGTATTAGTAGTGTGTTTTTTATCCTTTAATTTAACAGAAAGCCTTGAAGATTTTTTCCACCAAGCCGGTGTTATAATACCAAACCCTTTCTCCTTCAAATAATAGGCTGATTCCCTTAAAAATGAATAAGCTTCCTCCTCGGATAACTTACATTCTATCGGCACTGCATCGTAAAGACTTCTTTCAATAGGAATAAATATCTTTGATGCTACCGCTAAATCCTCAAGTAACCTTTCTTGGGGATTATTAAATTTTTTATTCAAATATGTTATTGTATCAACAGACTCCTCAAAGATCATTTTTGCTGGTAGCATAAGACTAAGATCATCCTTATCTTGAAGCAAATACTCTATTGTCCAATCCTCTTCTCGTTTTGGTGGATTAACCTTAAAACATGTTCGAAATTTAAAGTTATTATTTTTAAGCTTTATAGGTTCTATCCATTTCTTATACTCTTTCAGCATTTTAATCTGATCACTATTGGAAATAGGCATCTCCGGTAATTCTGAGAAAAGAGAACGCATCCAATCACTGCTTAAGTTACTCAAATTATTCTCTAAATTATTAGTCTCATTGTTTATACCGATGCAACTACTTCTAACCATACTATCAATCATAGAATCCATAAAATTGCTTACCACTTTAGTACTATTTGTGTATACGAATTCTTGATTTTCTAGATTGAAATATGATTTACAAGTCACAGGCATGTTTCTACATAAAATCTTTTTTTTATCAATATACTCTGGATCACTTGTATGCCATCTCCACTGAGAATTCACTTTTTTATTTATCCTATCAATAGTTAATGATGGTAAATATTTATGTTTTATTATTAGCTCAGCTGTAAATTTAGCTACTATAATCCAAAATCTTAATTCCCTTGATACCTCAATTTCGTAAAGGTTGTTTCTATCTATATTTAAAATCATATTAAATGCATCTAAATTATTAAAAGTAATCCCCCTAATTTCTCTCTTAATAAGATTTTTAGATTCAAAATCGTATTTATATTTTCCATGTTTTATATCTATTGCTTGCTCTTTAATAATACTTCTAAGTTCAATAACTGAAGACATTTTTTCATATAGTGGAAGCGCATTTTTAGGTTTTCTACCTCTTCTTGTACACTTAGTTTCACCACTTTCGCCCCATAATATAAATGTATGCATACCTTCTGTAGTTTCTATCCATCCGCCATTTAATATCAAATTTACTTCACCCTCTAATAATGTTGTTAACATTTTTCTACGTACTATACAGTTTACCATATTTAGCTTAACAATTTCACTTTTATATTCTATTTTATTATTTTTAAATTCGACTTTTCATTTTAATGTAAAGTTATATGAGTTCTGTTCGAGATATTAAGTACATATGTTTTTACAAAATACTATCTATATACCTATTTGAAAGTGAGGGAAAATATGAATACTAATAATATACTCTTAGAATCTGGAACTGGCGAGGTTGAAATACTTGAATTTATTATAAATAATAAATTTTATGCAATTAATATTATAAAAGTTAAAGAAGTAATTCATGCAAACAATTTAACTAAACTCCCTGAATCACATCCTGCCATAGCAGGCCTTACACTATATAGAGATAAAATAATAACCTTAATTGACTTAAAATACGTTTTAGAGAAACAGCATAAAAATGAAATTGAATCACCGATCATTCTTTGTGAATTTAACAAAATTGAAGTAGCCTTTAGTATTGATAGTATCGTAGGTGTTCATCGTATTAAATGGGAACAAATAACAAAGCCAGATGATATATCTACCAATTCACTAGTCATCGGGAATATTGTTCTAAGCAACAAAATAATATTAATGCTAGATTTCGAAAAAATAGTTACTGATATCAGCCCTTCTACTGGAATTAGTGAGGACAGGGTCGCTTCCATAGATTATAGAGATAGATCCAATGTTAAACTAGTCCTCGCCGATGATTCTCCTTTAATTAGAAAATTATTAAATGATACTCTTATTAAAGCCGGCTTTATTAACTTAAAAATATTTAATGATGGAAAACAAGCTTTAGATTATTTATTGAATTTAGTCTCACAAAAGGGAATTGAATTTATACAAGATGTGCAGGTTCTTATAACTGACATTGAAATGCCACAAATGGATGGACATACTTTAACACGTAAAATTAAGGAACATGCTATTCTTAGAAAATTACCAGTTATTTTATTCTCCTCATTAATTACAAGTGATTTAAAACATAAAGGAGAGGCAGTTGGCGCAGATGCTCAACTTAGCAAGCCTGAAATAGCTGAACTCGTATCTTGCATTGATGGATTTACTAAAAAAAAACCATTAAATAAAAAAAATTAAATATATTTTCATTATATAAGTATTTTTTTTCATCTAAAACCTCATACTATAATTGTACTAATAAGAACTTAAGGAGGAATTTAAATGCAAAAAAATGCAAAACAACACGTTCAAGACGTTTGCCAACAACTTCAAACTTCAGCTACTTGTTTAACTGATGCGGTGAATACAGTAGAAAAAGCAGAAAACAAACAACAAATTCAAAACACTTTAAATCAGGTGCAATCTGCATTGCAAGCTGCTAATACAACACTTTCAAATTACAAAGAATAGTTAAGATAAATATATTTTAAAAGGAGCTTGTTAAAAAACAAGCTCCTTTATTTATTAAAAAAATAAGATTTTGAACTATTTGATACTTTATTGAATTTATAAATAAATAAGCTAAACATAAGTAGAGCGTCTACTCCCCATTGAAATGCAGTTATCCACCAAATCGCTGTAACTGGATAGTTTAACATATTAATAAAATAATATGTTAATGGTAGTCTTATAATCCAGCTTGTAAAACAACTAATAAAAAATGGACTTTTAACATCTCCTATCCCCTTGAGTGCACCAGCAAATACTAATGATAATCCTATAAATGGTTGCTCTGCGGCTCCAATTGCAAGACATTTCCCTGCTAAATAAGCAACTCTCTTCTCATTATTATTTACAAATAAATTCACCAGAAAATTTGGCATAAATAAGAATATTATTGCAAATATACTCATCATAGCAGCGGCGTAAAATGCACAGTTAAACGCAACTTTTTTTGCTTGTTTATAATCTCTTTTTCCTACATTCATACCTACTAAAGTAATAACCGCAATGCCAAAACCAATACTTGGCATAACCGAAATTCCTTCTATCATATTAGCTATTGAATCAGATGCAAATGAAATGCTCCCAGATTTAATTATAATAGCAACACACATAAGCTTGCTAATACTAAATGCTGCTTCTTCCATGGAACATGGAATAGCTAGTACTAGTATTTTTTTTATATCATTAAAACAGATAGAAAAAATATAGAATGGTTTAAACTTAACTTGCGATTTAAATACAGTATAATAAAAGCAGAAAACGAATCCACATAAATAAGCAACTGTAGATGCTATCGCTGACCCATCTATTCCCCTTGTATTAAACCCAATACCAAAAACCAGCAAATAATTCAAAATGATTTTTACGAATATTACAATTAAAGAACATATAAACGGTATAAAAGTATTTCCATATCCTATTAAAATAGAATTTAAAAGTCTCATACTCATGAAAAAAAATAAAGCTACAGAATTTATCTTTATATACGAATATCCTATTTTAAGTATATCATTCCTAGCACCAAGTAAATAAAGAAACTCTTTGCCAAATGAAAAAACCACTATTGTAATAATTAAACAAAAAACAATTCCTAATATAAATCCTAATGACGCAAATTTCTCAGCTGTTTTATATTGCCCAGCACCTACCATTCTAGAAACCAATGAAACAATACTTATACAAAATCCTTCTAAAATAAATATTTCTATAAATGCATTTGTTAAATTATTACTTAACCCCACAGCACTTACTGCTATATTACCACCATATTTGCCTATCATCATTAAATCAAATATAGACATTAACGTATATATTGTTATTTCCGCAACCACAGGTAGCGAAGTATTAAGCACTTCATTGGTTGTATGCTTATTCAACACACATAAGCTACCTCCTAAAATTAATTTTCATTATTAAGTATATTAACTAAATCTATTTTAATGAATAAATTTTAACTATTATACTATATGAGTAAAATCGTTATAACTTGGATAAAATATATTTATGATGTAAATTAATATAATATAAAGGATGTTTAATTTATGAATACAAATGACTTTTCAGATGTAAAACTAACACAATCATTAGATAAAAATGTTAATATAATAAAAAATATTTTTACTAATGATACAACAGTCGTATATAGAGAGTTACTGATTGAAAAACCTACTAGCATCAAGTGCATGCTTATATACATTGATGGTATGGCAAATTTACAAGCAATTAATGAGGATATTATAAAACCACTTTTTTTAAGTGATATATCTGGTATTAACAATAATAACATCATTGATATTTTAATAAAAAAGGTACTTTTAACCGCAGACAATAAAGAAACTACTTCTATTGATGATATTGTTAATGGAATAATTTATGGAAAAACTGTACTTTTCATAGATGGTTTAAGTAAAGTACTTTCTATAAATACTATTGGATGGCAAACAAGAGCAATTTCAGAACCCCAATCAGAAACTATAGTTAGGGGGCCACGTGAAGGCTTTACAGAATCTCTTAATTTAAACCTTACACTTATTAGGCGGCGTATTATTAATCCTAACTTGAAATTTGAATTTATGAGAATTGGTAAACAAACTAAAACTCAAATATGTGTATGTTATATCGAAGGAATAGCACAAGAACCCATACATCAAGAACTAATGACACGGCTTAATAATGTTGATATTGATGGAATTTTAGATTCTGGTTATATAGAAGAAATTATTAAAGATGCTCCCTATTCTCCCTTTAGGACTATCATTAATACAGAAAGGCCTGATGTGGTAGCAGGTAAACTTCTCGAGGGGAAATTTGCAGTTATCTGCGATGGTAGTCCTGTTGTTTTAACTCTTCCAAGTATTTTCGTTGAAGTTTTTCAAAGCAACGAAGACTATTATGATAATTTTTTATTTTCATCATTTGTCAGATTCCTGCGATGGTTATGTTTTTTTATTGGTACTAGTGTTTCAGCCATATATGTTGCACTTGTAACCTTCCATCAAGAACTTATTCCAACTCCACTTCTTATAAGCATATATTCTGCAAGAAAAGGAGCTCCTTTTCCTTCAATTGTAGAGACTATGATTATGATGATAACTTTCGAAATACTTAAAGAAGCAGGTCTTAGAATGCCTAAATATATTGGTGGAGCAATTACTATAGTAGGCACCCTAGTTCTTGGTGATGCTGCTGTTAACGCAAGACTAGTAAGTGCCCCTGTAGTAATAATTACTGCTATAACTGGAATTGCGAGTCTTATGTTACCTCAAGTTTTGGGAATAGTTGAGATCCGTATAATTTTCTTATTGTTATCTTCCTTCCTAGGTTTATATGGCTACATCTTTGGAGTAATGGGATTAGTTTTTCATATGATGTCAATACGTTCCTTTGGTATACCTTATATGACTAATGTTCCTTCATTTTCAACTCAAGATGTAAAAGACACGATAATTAGGGCTCCCTGGTGGAATATGTATTTAAGACCAAAGATGTTTACGAAAAATAAAAAACGTATGAAAAAACGATGAAAGAGGGCATTTAAATGAAAAAAAAAATATCATATATAATTTTTATAATACTTATATGCCCTATTATATTATGTGGATGCTGGAACTATAGAGAGATAGATACATTAGCAATAGTAGCTGGTATGGCATTAGATAAAAATATGGTAACAAATAAATATATACTGACTACAGAAGTTATAACCACGCAAGCTCAAGGGGTATCCTCAATCATTAGTTCTCAGATTTTCACGACTGAAGGTGACAGTGTATTTAGTGCAGTTAGAGATACGATAGAAAAGACTGGATTAAGACTTTTTTGGAGTGATTCTAAAGTTATAATAATAAGTGATTCCATAGCAAGAGGGGGTATAATTCCTGCAATTGATTGGACTAATAGATCCAACTTTGTTAGACCAGATATGTGGCTATTAATAGCAAAAGGTAATACGGCTTCTGAAATTTTAAAGACTAAGGTTAAGATTAATGAAGTAACTTCCTTTCATCTTGATGATACCATGAATTCTTGGAGTATTCTTTCTAAATTTACTAATTCAATGGTATGGTCATTTGTAGATGGATTATCATCCCCCGGGAAGTCCGAAGCAGTAACTACAGTTAAAAATAAACTTAGTGATGGTAATATTCTCCCCCTTGTAGAAGGTTGTGCTATTTTTAAATCAGATAAGCTTGTTGGGTACATAGATGGAAACGAAACCCTATATATGCTTATGATTAAAAATAAAATAAAACAAGCATTAATTACTTTAGTAAATGTTTCAGGCTCAAACACCAACGTAACCTTAGAACTAAATGATAATAGAACTAAACTAACCCCAATTTATAACAATGGATCAGTATCAATGATAATAGATGTTTACCCCACTCTAAGTATTCATGAAATCCAAGGGACTAACGATTTCATGAAAGAAGAAAACTTAGAAACACTTCAGCATGAAGCAGAAAAAAATATTGGGTCTCAGATAAAAAATTTAATTAGTAAATTACAAAATAATTATGACAGCGATGTTCTAGGCTTCGGAGAAAAATTTAATGAAGAAAAGCCAAAAATCATTAAAGATTACAATAAAAACGGAAAAGATATTTTCAAGGACATAAAGACTGTAGTTAATGTACACGTAGAAATAAAGGGAAGTAATAAAACAATAAAGCCTATTTATATAGGCAAATAATTGAAGGAGAATATATAAATGTTTTTACTTATAATAATCTTATATATCATAGTAATGTTTTTTGAGGGTACTTCACTATTAAAAGAAAAAAATAATGGCAAAACAATCTTTTATTTTTCTTTGATTATATTTTCAATGACAATTAGTATTCTACTATCTTTAGGCGTTCAGATACCAAGTCCATCCAATACAATTAAAGACATTGTAGTTTCAATATTTGGTAAAAGCGACTAATATTTTTACTATTTATAATCTCAGCAAATACTGTAGGAGGTTTAAATGAAAAATGAAATTATATCTGAGAGGCAAGGTATTATACTTGTAACGCTTTTTATAATAGGAAGTACCTTTTTAATAGGATCTGGAGGTGCTGCAAAACAAGATGCCTGGATTGCAGTAATTATTGCTATTTCATGTTCTATTATACTATTACTTATGTTTTCTAGGATTTTATCTTTATATCCAGGAAAAGATTTATTTGATATTCTTCAAATTGTCATGGGGAAATTCGCTGGTAAAATTATAAGCCTATTAATGATATGGTTCGCCTTTCATGTTGGAGCCTTAGTACTTAGAAACATATCAGAATTTACTAATATTTTAATATTTGCTAACACTCCAGTGGTAGTACCTATGCTTTTTTTAACTATGCTACTTATATGGTGTCTAAAAGCTGGTATTGAAGTTTTAGGAAGATGGTCTGAGTTTTTTATTTGGATTGTAATGATAATATCTATATTTTTAACTGTATTTTTAATATCCGACATGGATATTAATAAATTAAAGCCAATCCTAAATAATGGTCTAGCACCACTTCTAAACGGTACTTTATCAAGTTTTAGTTTTCCCTTTGGTGAAACAGTAGTTTTTACAATGGTTTTTTCAAATGTATCTAAAATTAAAAATTACAATAAAACATTTATAGTAGGCTTACTCATAGGTGGCGGAATTATATTTTTAGCAACCTTAAGAAATATTATAGTATTAGGGAGTGAGGCCATATCTAGGATATATTTTCCTACTACCATGATAGTAAGTCTTATTCACCTGGGACCCATGCTTCAAAGACTTGAAATTTTAGTGGTTATTGCATTTTTAATCTGTGTTTTTGTTAAAGTAAGCATATGTACTTTTGCAGTTTGTAATGGAATTTCAAAGGTTTTCGGATTTAATGATTACAAATTTACTGCAACCCCTGTAGCTCTTTTGATGTTAAGCTTCTCTTTTATTCTATACAAAAGTACCATGGAAATGTCATTTTGGGCTTTTAATGTATACCCATATTATTCTCTTGTTTTTGAAGTTATAATACCTTTAGGTGTTTTTATTTTAGCAGAGATTAAAAGCAGAAGTTCATCTACTACAAGTATAACTAAATAAATTTTTACACTAGTTCATAAAACGGCTAACCTTTTTATTTACTGATTCTTATATTTATTATCTTTTACTATCTATGAGATGATATAATAAGGTTATAGATTTTCTTCAAGAGGAGGCATAAATTATGTTTGATTCAAATGTTAAAAATGTAAATGCAAAAGAGGCGTATAATCTTATAAAAGACGACAAAGAATTTGTTATTTTAGATGTAAGAAGTAAAGAGGAATATGATAATGGTCATATTAAAGGAGCAAAGCTTGTTCCAGTTCAAGTTCTTATGTCAATGATGGATGAACTTGATAAATATAAAGAAAAGAAAGTACTTGTTTATTGCGAATCTGGTAGAAGAAGCCCAATAGCCGTAGATACATTAATAGACAATGATTTCAAAAATATATACCATTTAAGTCGCGGGATATCTTCTTGGAAATACGATATAACTAAATAGTATAGTTAATATATTAAATATAATAATATATCTTGCTTAAACATACTTTGGAAGGGCGTGTTACATATATGTTTAAAGGATTTAAAGAATTCGCTCTTAAAGGAAATGTTTTAGATTTAGCATTAGCCGTTGTTATTGGCGGTGCATTTTCTAAAATAGTTGCTTCTTTAGTTAATGACCTTATAACTCCTATACTTGGTATAATAATAGGTGGAATTAATGTTTCTAGTTTAAAATATAATATACCCTCATCCATATCTGGTGGAGTATCTGTATCAATTAATTATGGATTATTTATTCAATCCGTAATAAACTTTTTAATAATTGCATTTTCACTTTTTATTTTTATAAAAGTTATACAATCAGTTCAAAAAAATAAAGCTGAAAAAATAATTGTAAAGGGTCCCTCCAACGAGGAAATATTGTTATGTGAAATCAGAGATTTATTGAAGGAAAAATAGTTATATAAAAAGCTTCAAGTAAAATTTTTACATGGAGCTTTATTTATAATAAATTATATTTAATATATTTATTTAAAAAAGGGCATTATAAATATATTAAGGAGGAGGTATTTTTGTGAAGAAGTCGTTAACTAAAAAACAGTTCTTTTTGATTTCTCTTTTACCCTTAGGTATTCTACTTACTCAGCTATCAAGAATATTTCCTAATATTACAGAAAAATACTATTCTTTATTTTTGTACGAAATAATCACTACTATTTTAAGTTCAATTACAAGATATCTACCATTTTCTCTTGCGGAATATATAATTGTATCTTTTTCAACGTTTGTATTATGGTATATTTCTAAAACAATTTTTAATGTATTAAAACATAAAACTAAAAGAAGAAAGATTATAAAAAATTTGTTATTAAATACACTTGCTGCATCAGGACTAATATA
This sequence comes from Clostridium frigoris, assembly GCF_018861865.1. Lineage (GTDB taxonomy): Bacteria > Bacillota > Clostridia > Clostridiales > Clostridiaceae > Clostridium_AD > Clostridium_AD frigoris. The sequence continues at coordinate 101,413 of NZ_JAHLDV010000004.1, read as the reverse complement.
TTTTTCATTTCAACTTTTATGGGGTTTTAACTATCAAAGGCTTCCACTAGCCAAAACACTCAAATTAAATGTTCATAATTCAACAACAAATGAACTTGCGCATCTATGTGAAGACCTTATAACTAGTTCAAATGACTTAAGGGAGAAAATAAGTCAAAATAAAAATGGTGTAATGAAACTGCCCTATAACAAAAAAGTTATTTTAGAAAATGCTCACCTAGGGTATGATAAAGCCTCATTACAATACGTAATATTAAAAGGGACTTATGGAATACCTAAAGGCATATTACTCTCACATCCAATGTGTTATACAGGAATTACAGGTTTTTATTTCCCCTTTACAAGTGAAGCAAATATTAATATGTCAGAACCTGATTCATATCTGCCTTTTACGACTTCTCATGAGATGGCTCATCAAATAGGATTTGCAAAGGAAGATGAAGCAAACTTTATTGCTTATATAGCCTGCATAAATAATCCTGATATAAATTTTAAATATTCTGGTACACTTGCAGCATTAACATATTCACTTAACTCATTAAGACAATATGATCCTCAAAAATATAAGGAACTGTTTTCATTTTGTAGTAAAGGTGTGCTTAATGATATGATATATAATGAAAACTTTTGGGAAAGTTATTCCGGTCGTATTGAAAAAATTAGTAAAGAAATCAATGACACTTATCTTAAATCTGCAAGTCAGAGATCTGGCATAAAAAGCTATAGTGCGATGGTTGACCTTCTTCTTGCTAATTACAGAAAAAAATAAATTTATCTATTCATTTTGTTATTATTGTACGGTTTCTTATTTAAATCTTCTTGCTGACATATAATCGTTTCTTGTCATCTGTGATATTTTTACTACATCACCTGTTTGAGGTGCATGTATATATGAACCATTTCCCACATAAATACCAACATGATGAGGACTTCCTGTTCCAAAAAAGACTAAATCTCCTGCTTGTAAATTTTCTCTAGAAACATATTTACCTTGAGTTATCTGATCATATGTAGTCCTACCCATACCAATTCCAAAATGAGCATACACATATTTAGTAAAACCTGAACAATCAAATGTATTGGGACCATTAGCTCCCCATGCATATGGAGTTCCTAAGAATGTTTTAGCATATGCTATTATCGCATTTGAACTAGTTGATGTACTTTCTTTATTACTAGGTTCGGTCTTCACGATATCTCTTACCAAATTACCTCTTGATGGAGTAATCTGTTTAACACTTTGCGTATTCATTGCAACCTCATATTTAGAAGTTTGCGCTAATCCATTCTTATGTAATTCCTGCTGCTTTTTAGATTCAACAATTAACTTGGTTTGTACTTTTTTCTCTGCACTAAGCTTGTCCAATTTATTTTCATTGTCAACCTTTAAAGCTAGAACTTTTATCTTATTATTACTTAGAACTTTTTTTGTCGCCTCAATAGCTTCTTTTTTATCGTTTAATTCCTTAATAATTTTGTTATCATACTCTACAATATTTTTTATATTCTCTACTCTTGAGATAAAGTCTCCTACTCCATTTGAATCAAGTAATATTTCTACGTAGCTTTCTGCACCATTCATATACATGACTCTCATTCGATCATTAAATAGGGTTTCTTCACCTTTTATATTGTTTTGTGCAACTAATATATCTTTCGTAGTTTGATCTATTTTCTTTTGTGTATTAATGATATCATATTTTGCTTTGTCAATTCCAGAGTATATATTTTCAATATTGAAATCTAGAGTCTCAATAGATATCTCTAATTTGTCAGAATTCTTCTGTGCTATACCATATGAATCCTTTTGCTGTGATAATGGTGCCGCTATTGTTGACATACTTACCGACATAGTTAACCCAATTGATATAAGTAATTGTAATATTCTTTTTCTCATAATTATTCCCCCACATTAATTGTTTTAAAATCATCATAATTTTTCGTATTATTTTTCAATAATATTATTATAGCATTATATTATGACAAATCTCAATAACAGATTATGCAATCGAAACCATTATTAGAGATTATACAAGATAATCCCATAATTGTCAATTAATTTTACTTAATACGACTTTACTAAAATGGTATATTCTTTTTTAACGCCTTGCTGCCACGCTCGGTTATTGATCTAGACACTCCTTTTATCGGAACTACAATAATTTTCGTCGTCGGTTTCTTTATAAATTTCTTTATAGCATTTTCTTCTATATTTGATGACCCTACTATAGGACTAATTATTCCATTTCTATCTACCGTATTCACAATTGTACTTTCTTTTTTATTCCCATACAAAATATAAATACTTGCTATAATTACAAATGTAAAGCAAAAAAATACTCTAATAGAACTCTCATACATAGATTTATTTATAATTTTAATATTAACTTTTTTAGTAATGACATTTTTACTGATATTAAGATCATTTAGGTTCTCTAATTTTTCATATTCATCCTCTGGTGATATTTGTAAAATAGCTTCTTTCAAGTCTTCAACTAGAGCATATCTCTCATTAATATCAATTTTAACACACCTTTGTGTTATTTTTTTTAACTCGTCATTAATTTCCGTTCCATAGTTTTCGTCCAAAAGAGGCTCTATGCCTGTATACGGAGTCCTCCCTTTCATCATAAAGTATATTAACATTCCAATTCCATATATATCTGTTTGCATACAACATTTTCCTGAACCATATTGCTCTGGAGCTGCATACCCACTAGATCCCGCGCATATCATATCTATATCCTGTGACATATCTGTCTTATAAACTTTAGAAATACCAAAATCTATTAACACAACTTTTCCACTTGTCATTATCATTATATTAGACGGTTTTATATCTCTATATATGATGATAGGATTTTGATTATGTAAATAACCTATAATATCACATAAATCAGATACTATCTTACATATTTTTTCTGTTTGTATTCTACCATTTGCATTAACATATTCCTTTAAGGTTTGTCCATCTACATAGTCCTGAACCATATATAAATTGTTATTTGCATAAAATATATCAATTATTTTCCGAATACCTGGATGATTTAAATTTTTCAAAATATTAGCTTCCGTTAAAATATCTATATTTTTTTTACCTTGTATTACTTCTTTTATAGCCCAAAGATTGCCAAGGCTTGTATTTTTACATAAATAAACAACACCCATTCCACCTTTTCCTAGTGTTCTAATTACCTCATATTTATTATCTAATATATCACCACTGTTTAACATAACCCACCTCTTGTATATTTGCTATTGTGATTTTATCACAAATAATATTGTCTTTAAAATAAGATTACAAATACAATGCAATTGTACCAAACTTCCAATAAATTTACCATATATTATAGATAATATTATTGATAATATTACTAAATTTACAACAATGTTTTTTTCATTTTTTAAGTACCATTATTAACATTATGAATATAATAATACTGTAAAACGAATTGAGGAGATGACTAAAGATGGCTTACAGTGCTAGAGAATTATTGGCTAGAATAATAAAATGTGAAGCTGGTGGGGAGGGAGAAAATGGAATGAAAGCTGTTGCCTCTGTAATTATGAACAGAGTTAATGTAGCCGATGGTGAATATCTTAGAATAGGTCAAGGCGATTTAAGAAAAGTTATTTTTCAAACAGGACAATTTGATTGTGTATCTTCTGTACTTGGTGGCATGGCTAATCCTCAAACAATTTGGTCTAGTCCACCAGAGCAAATACATTATGATATTGCTGACTGGGCTTTATCTGGACATAGATTATATACAACAGGTGAGTCTTTATGGTATTTTAATCCATTTCTGCCTGGTTGTCCATATGAATTCCCATTCAATGGTAGTGGTACATTTCAAGTTTCCGTTGCTAAGCATTGCTTTTATAATCCAACAGCACGCTATTTCACTACTTAAATAAAATTGAACTTACAATATTCAAACAATAATATAATTTTTAAGGAGGCTATTTTATGTTTATATCACCACCAAATAATTTTAATCAATCCCAAATGTGGAATACTGATTCACCCTCTTCGCCGGCGCCAATGACTCCTATGCCAAAATTCGGCATGAACGATGCTTCAAGGCAAGGGCCTATGCCAGAATCTTCTCCTACTAATCCATCACCATCTAGTACACAAGCTTTCGATCTTGGCCCAACATCACCTATAGTAAATAATCCACTCTATAATCAAGGCTGGTTGCAATCTCAAATTGGTAAATATGTAAGAGTAGATTTTTTACTTGGAACTAATATATTTCAAGATAGACAAGGACTTTTACAAGAAGTTGGAATTAGTTTTATTGTCCTTAAAGAAAGTAATACTGATAATTTAATAATGTGTGATATATACTCCATTAAGTTTGTAACTGTATTTGGTAATCAAAATCAAGTTTTTAGGTAACATAAATTATAAATATAATTTTATACAAGTATTCATAGTTATAGGTTCTATGTTAAAGATAAAATACTCAAAACCTTTCAAAAAAAACAAAAGCAAGTATTTCCATAAATGTGTTTTATAGGAATACTTGCTTTAATTATTTTTATTTTACCTTTTGTACTTCACCATATTTAACTCCAAAAGTATCTACAGTAACTTTTTTAATTTTTTGATCCTTTTTAGGTTTATCATTACTATCTGTCTCTACAGAAACTATTTTATCTACTATTTCCATCCCCTGCGTAACTTTACCAAATGCAGCATATTGACCATCTAGAGCAGTAGAATTAGCAGAATTTTCAACCACTATAAAAAATTGTGACCCAGCCGAATTTGGATCAGTACCTCCTCTTGCCATAGAAATCACTCCACGCACGTGTTTTAAAGTATTGTTAAAATTATTTCCACTAAACTCTCCATTTATTACATAACCTGGCCCACCAGTACCTGTTCCTTTTGGATCGCCCCCTTGTACCATAAACCCTGATATTACTCTATGAAATATTAATCCATTATAAAAACCACTATTAACTAAAGAAACAAAATTTCTAACGGTATTAGGTGCAATTTCTGGATATAATTCTATTTTTATAGTTGAACCATCTTCCATTACAATCGTAACCATTGGATTTTTATCATTAACTCCTTTTTCCGTAACAATCTTTGTTTGTGTTTTAACCTCTTCAGTGGATGTATTACTATTCTCCTGTGCAATACTTCCACATCCACTAGCGAAAACCACAAAAACCACTGTAAATAATATCATACTTTTCTTAAGTAATTTTATTGACTTCATTATATAAACCCTCCTTTTATGGCGCATAGGTTATATTTTTCGCTATAAATTTTTTACACACTTGATTTAAGTAATTCCATATTCCCTTCAAGTTTATATTCGATCCCTTTTGATATGTAAATTGTTTCTTCCTCTTTTAAATTCATTTGCTTTTCGTTAGCTTTTATTATTCCCTCACCACTTATTACAGTATAGCTATGGAAACTTTCATTAACAGTATCTATATAGTTACTTTGAACAATAATTTTCTCAACTTTAAAATAAGGTGTCTCGAGTTTTACAAAGTTCGCTATTCTACCACCCTTATTTTTACCTTCATAATCTATAACGTCTAAGGATTTTTCAATATGAACTTCCCTACCGCGTCCCCAGTCATGAAGCCTATAAGTAATGTTACTGTTTTGCTGAACTTCTATAAGCTTTACTCCAGACTCTATAGCATGAACCGTCCCTGCTGGTATATAGATGAAATCCCCTCTTTTAATATTAATACGTTCCAAATGCTCTTCTAATTTACCTTCTTTTATAATTTGTCTTAACTTTTCTTTATTTAGGCCCTTCTTTATTCCTGATACTAAAGTTGCACCCTCTTTTGCTTCCAATACATACCAGCATTCCGTCTTTCCATTAGCATTTTCAACCCTTTTAGCATAAGCATCATTTGGATGTACTTGTACAGATAAAGTATCTTCCGCCTTTATAATTTTATTTAATATAGGAAAATCATTGCCACAACCTAAGATTTCAGATAATTCTTTTCCTTTATAAATACCCTCTTTTATTGTTGATTTTCCATCTTCATGACAAGAAAGCACCCATTTCTCTAAGCCCCATATTTTTTCACTTAAATATGGCTGTAGTTTTAAAATAATTCCTTTTGACATTGCAATTCCTCCATTCACTATTAATATATTATTATCATTAATTATTTTTTTCCATTTTAGTTATAATGCCTTTTGCCTCTTCTCTAGTACTACTTGGTCCACAGATATTGAATTTACTATTGTATTTACTGTCTACCTCATCTAGTTTTATAAGTATTTCATTGAAGTTCTTTGAGGTATTAACTGTTCCATCTATCTCATATTGACCAGTTTTAATATTTTTTGTTTCTATAAAAGCACTATATTCTAAAGTTTTAAAAACATTATTTTTTGCCCATATTCTCTTTAGTATAACTTGTTTTTTTATGCCATCCACTTTTATACTTCCTGTAAATTCATAATTAAGTGATAAATTTTTTCTTAATACTCCATCAAGATTAATTTCTACTGTTTTGCCTAATTCTATATTCTCATTATACATATATCCACTATACTCTCTATTAATGCTTACAGGTCTAAAATATATAACTGATATTAAAATTATACCAATAATTGCAATTACTATTGATGCTTTTAAATTTGTTCTCTCCATATCCATCACCTCTATATAATAATATTTTTATCTGCTTTTAACTATACATAATATTATAAACTAAATTATCTTATAGTGCATTATAAAAATCTAAAGTAAATGGAAAGGTTAAACAATTAATAATTGTTTAACCTTTCCATTGCTTACAAACATAAAATCTCACTAGATTTATTTTTATTTAGCTTTCCAAGTTGTTCCTTCTTTAGAATCAAGAAGTTCAATATTCATAGATATAAATTCATCTCTTATCTCATCTGCTCTTGCCCAGTTTTTACTTGCTCTTGCAGCATCTCTTTCAACAATAAGATTATTTATAAGGTTTTCATCTATATCTGTAGTTTCTTTTTCAATTTTCATAAGATCTAATGAAAATATCTTATCAAAATCCTCTATAAGAATAGATTTTTCCTTATTATTAAGATCAGTATCTTTTAAAACATCAAAAAGTACAGTAAAAGCATTTGCTATATTTAGATCATCGCTAATAAATGATAAGAACTTTTCTTTATATGATACAATTTTCTCTTCTCTAACTATATCATTTTTGTTAATACCACTTAAAACGGGAGAAATTCTTTCTTTAAGTTTTTTATAACTATTCCTAGCGTCATTTAAACTATCGAAACTGAACACTAACTGTTTCCTATATTTAGATTGAAGGCAGAAATATCTATAATCAAGAGCACTATATCCTTCTTTTTCAAGACTTGATATTGTTAAAAAGTTACCACTAGACTTCGACATCTTACCACTATCGAGCACTAAGAACTCTCCATGCATCCAGTACTTTACCCATTTATGTCCAAGTACTCCTTCTGATTGAGCAACTTCATTAGTGTGGTGTATAGCAATATGATCTATTCCTCCACAGTGAATATCTAAATATTCACCAATATACTTAACAGACATAGTAGAACATTCTAAATGCCAACCTGGAAATCCTTTGCCCCATGGTGATTCCCATTGCATAATTTGATTTGAAAACTTAGAATTTGTAAACCACAATACGAAATCAAGCGGATTTTTTTTATTAGGATCTACCTCTATTCTACTACCCGCTTCAAGTTCATCTAAACTAAGATGAGCAAGCTTTGCATAATCAGGAAATTTATCAATTTCAAAATATACATTTCCATTAGAAACGTAAGTATACCCTTTTTCTTCAAGTTTTTTTATAAACTCTATCATGTCTTGTATATGTTCTGTAGCCCTACATACAATAGTAGGCCTTTTTATATTGAGTTTTTTACAATCCTCAAAAAAAGCATCTTCATAAAATCTAGCAATTTCCCATACAGTTTTATGCTCACGTTTTGCTCCTAGGGCCATTTTATCTTGACCTTCATCTCCATCTGACTGAAGGTGCCCAACGTCTGTAATATTCATTACATGCTTAACTTTAAACTTTGAATACTCCAACGATTTTTTAAGTACATCTTCAAAAATATACGTTCTCAAATTACCTATATGTGCATAGTTGTAAACTGTAGGTCCACAAGTATACATTCCAACCTTTCCTTCTACATAAGGTATAAATTCATCTTTACTTCTAGTCAAGGTATTATAAACTTTAAAACTCAATTCATTCACTCCTTCTTAAATAATACAATAGTATCTAAGACTTTTCAGAAACTATTACTAGCCTAACCTTTACATTTTAAAATATAAAAAGCTACAGACATGCTGCAGCTTTAGACTTCACAGTATAAACTTAATTCTAACATAGTCATATATATAAATTCTAACATAGTATTAAGATAATGCAATAAATAATCTTTTATTTATTAGGAAATTATAAAATTTTTATTTACAAATAAATTAAATAAATTACATTTTACTCTATAATTTTATATGAAATTTTAAAAAGAGCACATAAACAAATGTTTATATGCTCTAATAGTTCTACTTTTTATCAGTAGATTGTTTTTTATTTGTAGCATTTTGATTTTTCGCAGTTTCACGAGTTATAGGGGTATTATAATTACTCTTTACTAATCTAGAAAACTTATTATCGGGTTGGCTATCTTTAGGCATAAAAACATCTCCCTTTTCTGTATTGTTATTCATAGGTTTTACTATTCTCAAAAAAATATGCTATTTAGATTAAATCTGCCTAATAAATTTTTTAAAAATACATGGTGCTCCCACTGTAATCCACAATCCAATAACAATATATCTAAAAAAATCAGAAAATATATTAAATGGAAGTATTACTTTTAACATACCTTTTAAAGTCACAAGAATTACTAACCCAAACACCAATTTCATTATTTGCTTTAATATACTACTCCGAACTTCGTACTGCACATATTGGGACTCTAACATATACCCAATAAAAAATCCTAGTACTGTTCCTGCTATTGTATAATATGTTTTTTCTCTAAAAAATATCATTCCAATGAGTGTAGGTACAATAATTATCATTAACACCCATGATTTTTGAGTTTTCTCTGCATATTCAAAAATATAGTTAGAAATAATAACGCATATGATTCCAATTACTATTCCACCAATTACATCTATCGGATAATGAAGTCCAAGATAAAGCCTTGAAATGCTCACTAAAGCGATTGCTAAAATTCCAACTATATAAATCCACTTTCTTCTAACTTTAATAATACAAGAAATCCAAAATGTGGTAGCCCCTTGTGTATGCCCACTTGGAAAAGATTGTCCTGTAGCTGTTTCTACTCTAAGTGACCTTATTCCAGATACTCCTATTGGCCTAGCTGCATTAATCATATCTTTTAAAATAATGTTTGTTATTGTGCTTGTAAGTAATACAAACCCTAATTTATACCCAAATTTTTTATCTACACACCAAAATATTATAGCAGCTGCAATAATATAAAAAGACTCCTCACCAGTCATTGTAACTAATTGAAAAAATGCATCAAAAAATGGAGATATTATGGTTTGTATAAATTTTATAATTTCTATCTGCATAGCAACCCCCTTATATGCGTCATAGAATTAATTGCTCCTATTCATATGCATTTTATTAGATTTCCTTATATCATTAAAAGATAAAAAACCAATCTAATATTATAGATTGGTCCTTTAACTATAGTATATAAACTTATTTTTTATCATTATATGTGCCTTATATCACATTTTTATAATCTACATCAATAATAACACTATCTTCGTAATTAATATCAGTGTTATTTTTCATATCCATATCATTACTAAAGATATTAGATTTTGTAGTAGTTTCATTTTTTATGCTTGATTTTTTCATAAACTTCTTAACACCTTTTACTAATTTTAAACTATACCATACTAAAACTGAGAAAACTGCAATTGCAAATAAGGCTCTAATAACAAAGATAGCTATATAAGGTATTGCTATTACTAATACAATAACAGCACCTATTGTTAAAGCTGATTTAAACAACTTTGATATTACATTTTTACCCTTTGTATATTCCATAATAATATTAGCCTTCTTTCATTTCATATGATTTACTTACTAAATAATAATATAATTATAACATACAAATAGATTCAAATATTAATTATTCATTAAGAAAAAATGAATAATTCATTAAATAATATATTGAATTTGTTAAATTTATTTTAGATCAATTATAAGAATCCTCCATCGATAGTTATTACTTGCCCTGTAATATATTTTGATTTTTCACTGGCTAAAAAAGTTACAAGCATACCAACATCAGAACTCTCTCCAAATTTCCTCATAGGTATTTCATTCATTAAATTTGTACGTTCATCTTTAGTTAACCATTTATTCATTTCTGTATCTATAACCCCTGGTGCAATGGCGTTTACTCTAATACTCGAAGGTGCAAGTTCCTTAGCTAATGACTTTGTAAAAGCGTTAACCGCTCCTTTAGATGCAGAATAAATTACCTCACAAGAAGCACCAACTCCCCCCCACATTGAAGATATATTTATTATGCTACCTTTCTTTTGTTTTATCATCTCTTTTACGACATTATGGGAACAATTAATAGTTCCTTTTAAATTTACATCTAAAATATTATTCCATTCACTAGGTTCCTGATCCATAAATAACCCGACCTTTGATATTCCTGCATTATTTATTAAAATGTCTATTTTCCCTAATTTTTCAACAGTAGTTTTTACCATCTGTTTTGCAAATTCATAATTGCTTACATCACCTTTAATTATTAAGGCATAAGCTCCAAGTTTTCTAATTTCCTTATAAGTTTTCTCAGCCTCTTCATCATTAGTTTTATAATTTATCACAAGACAGCATCCATTCTTTGCAAGTTCTATAGCAATTCCTTTTCCTATTCCTCTAGATGATCCTGTCACTATTGCAACTTTCCCTTTTAAGCTCATAATATCGCCCCTAATTTAACCTATTTTTATATTTTTCAACGCTTAATATACCAATCCCATTATAATGTTTCTAGCTCATATATTCTTATTATCATATTATTATTTACATTTTGCAACTATAAATTTATGAAATCTCCTTAAGATAATATTAATCTTTATTTTTAAATTGTAAACCATATAATTTAACTAAAATAACCTTTTATAATATATGGATTATGTTATAATTATAGGTGAATTATTAAATAAATTACAATTTAAACTACTTTTATTAACACAATAAATAAATCATATGATAATTAAAGGGGATAAAAAAAATGGATAATTTTTATGAACAACTAGTAACAACATCTAAAACAACTTCTTACAATATAGTAAGTAAATCAACCTACGTACTTGGATTGATTGGACTGTTTTTGGCTAGTGTAAATATGATTTTTGCTATATTATTAATAGCCTTGGCTGTAGCATGTTATTTTTACAAATCAAAATTGTATGTAGAATATGAGTATCAATTTACAAATGGTGAAGTGGATATAGAAAAAATATTAGAAATGAAAAAAAGAAAAAAAGTCACTACTTTTAATATAAAAGAGGTAGGACTTTTGGCTCTTAGCGATAGTGATGTCGTAAAAGATTTTTCTGGCAAACCTACTTCTATAGTAAAATGCTATCCTACAAACACAAAAGGGCCAATATATGTGGCAATGGTTACAGAAGGAAAAGATAAAATGCAATTGTTGTTTATGCCCGACGAAAAATTTATTAACCTTTGTTTTAAATATAATCCAAGAGCAGTAAAAAAATAATATAAAATATTTTATGTTGATACCGAAATTCAAGTAAAAGGGATGGAGATTATGGTTGATTTAAAAGGTATGAGCAAGCAAAAAAAAGCTGAATATATCTGGGAGTATTATAAATTTCATATTATTGGTACCTTAGCTGCTTTATGTATAATAATTTCTATTATACATGGCCACATAACAAAACCAAATTATGTATTTACTCTAACTATACTTGGAAACGTTGTAGATACTAATAAAACAAACAATTTAGAGTCTCAACTTACAAAAGTTGTTGTTAAAGATGGAAGTGCTAGAAAACAGGCTAGAGTAAGCACTATGCCACTGGATGGTTCAAAAAATACAGACCCTCAAATAACAAGTCAGTATATGCAAAAGTTTATTGCACAGATATCTGTTGGAGAACTTGATGTTGTAATTTTAAATAAAACCATGTTTGAAACCTTCGCTAAAGAGGATATGTTTTTACGATTAGATAACATAAGTGGACTCAATTTAACTTCGTTAAAAGGTGAAAAGCTTCATGCTATCGGAACTGATAAAAAGTATGTTGTTTACGCTATAGATATCAAAAATAATATACTATTAAAAAAAATGGGGTTTGATACAAAAAATAAGGTGATTGGAATTGTTGGCTCAACTAAACAAAATTATAATTCAATTTTAGTTTTACAATGGTTGCTAAACAAGTAAATATGCATTTTTATTATTATAATATTTTACATAAACGCATTTTATAAATGCAGTTGGAGGTAAAAATGGCTAAATCAAGAAAAGAATTTGGTGAGGGACCTTTATACACAATAACTAATTATATATTTTGGTTCCTCCTCGGTAATTTATACTTTCTGCTTCTTAATATTCCACTAGTTCTTATGTTAATTATACTTTTTTCTAATGGAACGAATAAAATTCCACAAGGATTTACTTCTATTCTGGTTTTATGTTGTATTCCTATAGCACCTGCAGCAACAGCTCTATTTAGTGTAATGGGCAAAATTATACGAGAAAAAGATGTAAGCATTACAAAAGATTATTTTAAAGCTTATAAAACCAACTTTACTCAATCTTTATTTTTTGGTGCCTTAGAAATAATGATTATATGTATACTATCAATTGATATTAAATATTTTATTACAAGTGCTTATCCGAAAGTGTTAACTGTTTCTACTTTTGTCATAATAGTTTTTGTTTTTTCGATAAATCTGTATATCTTCCCAATAATTTCGAGATTTTATTTAGGGTGGAAAGATGTTCTTAAAACAGCTATGTACTTTACCATTCGGAAATTCAATATTACACTTTTATGCCTTTCAAGTTTTTTAATTATAGGTTTTATATTTTTTAAAGTCACAACCTTTATATTGATATTCATACCATGTATTGTTTGTTATTTAGTAATGTACTATCAAAAAAATATATTATTAGAAATTGAAAATAAAATAAAACAAGATACTGATAAAGTTCAGTTATAAGTTTTTTTACAGTATAAGGGGCAGTTCATTACTATTTAGTAATGAACTGCCCCTTATATATTTATAATACTGCTAATTTAGTCAAGTTTGCTTCTTATATATTTTTGTTTGTGATAAAATGTATAGGATAAGATAATTATAAAAATTAAAAACCATAAGGAGGCATTTACATTGAATAAAATTGACCAACTAACAGTAGATACTATAAGAGTATTATCAGCTGAGGCAATACAAAAAGCAAATTCAGGACATCCAGGTCTTCCACTTGGAGTTGCACCAATGGCATATACATTATGGGCAAACCATATGAAACATAATCCTAGCAATTCAAAATGGCAGGATAGAGATAGATTTGTACTATCTGCAGGTCATGGATCAATGCTTGAATATTCACTTCTTAATATTTTTGGCTATGGTCTAACTATTGAAGATTTAAAGAATTTTAGGCAATTTGGAAGTTTAACACCTGGTCACCCAGAATATGGTCATACAAATGGAGTTGAAGTTACCACAGGTCCACTCGGACAGGGAATTGCTAATGCAGTAGGTATGGCAATAGCTGAGAGTCATCTTGCAGCAAAATTCAATACGAAAAAACATTCTATTGTAGATCATTATACATATGCTATTTGTGGTGATGGAGATAATATGGAAGGTATTTCTGGAGAAGCAGCTTCTCTCGCAGGTACTCTAGGTTTATCTAAACTTATTTTAATGTATGATTCAAATAGTATATCTATAGAAGGCTCTACAGACATTGCATTCACAGAAGATGTAGGCAAAAGGTTTGAGGCTTATGGATGGCAGGTAATAAACGTAGAAGATGGCAATGATATGGATTCAATAGGCAAAGCCATTGAAACTGCAAAACTTGAGTTAAATAAACCTACCTTTATTAAAATTAAGACTATTATCGGATTTGGCTGTGCTAAAAAACAAGGTTTAGCATCAGCACATGGTGAACCCCTTGGTGAAGATAATATAATTGAAATGAAAAAATGTATGGGATGGAATCTTGCTCCATTTACCGTTCCAGATGAAGTAACTAAGCATATGGAAATTGTAAAATCAGAACTTAACAAAAAGGAAGAAACTTGGAACACACTTTATGCTGAGTATAGCAAAGAAAATCCTAAACTTGCTAAAGAATATGAAGCATGGCAGAGTGGTGATCTCTGCGTTGATTTACTAAAAGTTGAAGAATTATGGAAATTTGAAGGTAAAGCAGCAACAAGAAATTCTTCTGGTTCTATAATAAATACATTAGCAAAATATATACCAAACTTTATAGGTGGATCTGCAGATCTTGCTCCTTCTAATAAAACATATATGAAGGATATGGGTGATTTCTCAAGAGACAATAGAAATGGTTCTAACCTTCACTTTGGAGTACGTGAACATGCAATGGCAGCCATTGCAAATGGTATATATGTTCATGGAGGTCTTAAACCTTTTGTTTCTACTTTCTTTGTATTTAGTGATTATATGAAGGGCGCAATGAGATTGTCTGCTCTTATGGGTCTCCCAGTAACTTACGTTTTAACTCATGATAGTATCGCTGTTGGTGAGGACGGTCCAACACATGAACCAATAGAGCAACTTGCAGCTTTAAGGGCTCTACCAAACTTTAATGTGTTTAGACCAGCTGATTCTAAAGAAACAGCTGTTGGTTGGTATGCAGCAATGACTTCAAATACAACACCTACTGCTCTAATACTAACAAGGCAGAACCTACCTTTATATGATGAAACATCAATTGAAGCTTTAAAGGGTGCATATGTTTTAAAAACCTATGAAACACCTGGTCAAAATCCTGATATAATTTTAATGGCTTCTGGATCTGAAGTAGAATTTATTTACGAAGGTGCTAAGTTATTAAATGAAAAAGGTATTAAAGCAAGAGTTGTAAGTATGCCTTGCCTAGATTTATTTGATGCCCAAACAAAAGAATATAAAGAATCGATATTGCCATCGTCTGTTAGAACAAGACTTGCTATTGAAGCCGCTGCTTCATTCGGTTGGTACAAATATGTAGGACTGGACGGCGATGTTATCTCAATTGATAGATTTGGAGCTTCAGGTAAAGCTGAAGTTTTATATAAAGAATTTGGATTTACAACAGAAAATGTTGTTAGTAAGGCACTAAAACTACTCGGTAAATAATTAAATAAAATAATAATTTTTATTACAAATACCATCTATTATAATTCTAATAGATGGTATTTGTTTAATATAATAAAACATAAAGAAAGATACAGGAATTAATCCTGTATCTTTCTTTATGTTTAAATTTTTTATTGTTTTATTTTACTTCCCAATTTTTAAGTAAGTATGCTTCTGCCGCTTCACACCAAAGACCCTTATTATTTTTAGTAATTTCTGCTAATTTTTTAAAACGTGGATCTTTTTTACCTTTTTCTTCAAATTCATCTATTGCTGTAATATCCATAAATATATTTGTATATATTAATTTTTTACCTGCTGGCACTTCTGTTAATTTAAGTGTTGCATCAGCTGCACTATCAAGTCCTCCAATATGAGTAACCATAACTGCTGGATTTATAATATTCTTTTCTGTCATTCTTAATGACTCAATCATATCATTTGTATTTCCGCCAGTAGTTCCAATAGTATGAGTTGATTGATAATGAACGTTATAGAAATTAAAAGTAGCTGAGAATTTAGTGTCTGTAGGGCCTGCAAAGAAGTTTAAGCAACCATCTCTACCTAATATCTCATCTCCTTGCTCTACAACTGGTTTAACTGGAGAATATACAAATACATCATCGAAACCTGTTCCACCTGTTAAGTCTCTTAAATAAGCCGGAACATCTTCTATATCTTTTGTATTAACAAATATTAATTCTATTCCAACTTTTTTTGCATCATCACTCGTAAATATTGCACTTGCTCTATCTAATCTACCTTGTTCTATATCTGTTACTACAATTAAAGATGGCTTTCTATCACAGTGCATAGCATAATCAATTGCACCTAGACCCATAGGACCAGCAGCTGCTAGCATCGCAAGCTTTCCGCCTTCAACAATTCCCATTTTATGCTCATAACTACCCATCACAGTATGAAAACTTGCATGAAAACCTCCAATAATGCAAGACATTGGTTCAGCAAGTGATGCCTCATAATATGCTTTACCTTCATAGTTTAATAAGCAACCAAGTTCCATTACTTCTTGTGGAACTATTATATAAGTCGCGTCTCCACCACAATATTTATAAGAATATCCAGGTGAATCCATACTTCCTTTATAGTTTAATGCCGGTTGCATAGAAAATTTATTTCCTGGCTTAAAGTCATTTTTCCATTTTGAACCTACCTGTACTATATCTCCTGCCATTTCATGTCCTACAATTACTGGATTAACTGCTACATCACTAGGCACTCTCTTATGATCACTTCCGAGTATTGCTGCTTTATAAGTAGACATACATATACTGTCTGATACTACTTTTACTAGTATTTCGTCTTCTTTTATTTCAGGAAGTTCAAATTCTTCCATTCTCAAATCTTTTTTTCCGTATAATCTTACTGCTCTTGTTTTCATATATATTACCACCTTTTTTATTTATTATAAGTATTCAAATACTACTTGTTTTTCGAGTTCAATAATTGTTTTAATATCACTTGCCTTTGTGCCTTCTGTCATTACATTCGCAGCTCCTGTTGCAACAGATAACTTCACTGTATCTTCAAAGCTAAGACCCTTCTCGAGTGAATATGCGAGTGCTGCAACCATTGCGTCTCCTGCTCCTACTGTACTTTTTACATCTACCTTAAGACCGTGTGCATATATCGTGCATTCCTTAGTTATAAAAACTGCTCCTTCGCTTCCGAGTGATACTGCTACTATGACGATTCCATATTCTAGCAAACCTTTCGCTATTTTAGCGGTTTCGCCAACACCTTCTATTTTTTTGTTAAACATAGCGCAAAGCTCATCAATATTTGGTTTTACAAGGTAAGGTCCTGATAAAATACCTGCCTTAAGCATTTCACCGTCAGCATCTAATATTGTTTTTACTCCTTTTTCTTTTGCCTTAGTAATCCAATTACCATAAATTCTCTTGTCTACGTTACTAGGCACACTTCCAGATAAAATGATAATATCATCACTATTTATATTATTAAAGACTTTATCACATACATCATCCAAATCCCTTAAACTTGCCTCTGGACCTGACTCATTTATATCAGTATTAGTATGATTAAGCATGTCAACAACTTTTATATTTGTTCTAGTTTCGCCTTTTGTAAAAACAAAGTCATTTAAAATATTTATTTTTTCTAAGTAATCCTTTATAAATTTTCCTGAGGTACCAGAGAGAATTCCCATTGCACGACTTTCACCGCCCAAATTTTTTATTACTTTTGATACATTAATTCCTTTTCCCCCAGCATCCAACCTAACAGATGCAACCCTATTAACATTTCCTAAAGTGAAATTATTTATTTCAATAGTCTTATCAACTGCTGGATTTATTGTTATAGTTGTAATCATATCTTCACCTCTTATATTTAACATATTTTAATAATTTAATCTTCTAATTTTATTGTAAATAAATCATAGATGTACTGGACATCTTGCGTATTTTTTAGCTTATCAGTAATACTTTCATCTTCTCCTTCAATTGCAATTGCAATATTAGAAAGTATTTGTAAATGTTCATCTCCAACTCCAGCAATACCAATTACGAGGTATGCTATTTCTTCATCAAACTTAACTCCATTTGGAAATTGAAGTACTACCATTCCTGTTTTTTTAATATTTTTCTTAGATTCACCAACTCCATGAGGAATTGCTATACCTTTACCGATATATGTGGAGAGATCATCTTCTCTTTGAACCATAGCATCGATATATTCTTCTTCTACATATCCACCCTCATACAATAATCTACCTGCCATTTTAATTGCTGTATACTTATCTGTACTTTCAAGTCCCAATTTTATATTTTTCTTTTCAAGAATTTTACTTTCATTCTTTACAACATTTTTAGGTTCAATATTAACTTTATTATTAGTATTATCAATTGGTTTTAATCTTGCTGAAAGAATCTCAAAAGCCGGGTTATTAAGGAAATCTTTAACCGATATATGCTCAGCATTTGGAGCTACATTCTTTGCTCTTGCAGTTAGTGTTTCATGAGTTATAACAATCTGAGCATCCTTTGGGATGGCTTCAATTGCACAATTTACTACTTCAATATTATATCCTGCCTTTTTAAATTTAGTTCTTAATGTAGTTGCTCCCATTGCACTTGAACCCATACCTGCATCACAAGCAAATATTACTTTATTAAAAGTTTTGGCTGTTACTCCACTTGTCTCACTTATTTCATCTTTTTTCTTTAATTTTAGTTCACTAGATTTTAATTTTGCTTCTTCTAATTCATTGCCATCTGTTTTTTTATTAGTACTTTTTATTATTACAGCTGATACTACAAATGATACCGCAGCAGCTACTAACACTCCTGCTACTACCGCAAAATATCCACCTTTAGGTGTCATTGCAAGTACTGCAATTATGCTTCCTGGAGAGGCTGCTGCAATTAATCCAGCGCCAAAAATCTGGAATGTGAATATTCCACTTGCACCACCACAAATTACTGCTATTACAAGCAAAGGATTCATCAAAACGTAAGGAAAATAAATTTCATGTATTCCACCTATAAAATGGATTATTATTGCACTAGGTGCTGATTCTTTAACGGCACCTTTTGCAAACACCCAATAAGCGAGTAGTACTCCAAGTCCAGGTCCTGGATTTGATTCTAATAAGAAAAATACTGATTTTCCGATTGCTTTAGCTTCTTGTGCACCTATTGGAACCAAGATTCCATTACCTATTGCATTGTTTAAAAACAATATTTTTGCTGGTTCTATAAATATGGATGCTAAAGGTAATAACCCTGCTTTTACTATTGCTTCTACTCCATCTTTTAGGAGACCGTTTAAACTTAAAACTACTGGACCAATTCCGGAGAATGCAATTAATGCTAGCATTGCTCCAAGTATCCCTGCTGAAAAATTATTAATTAACATTTCAAAACCAGCTGGAACTTTTCCTTCAATCATATTATCAAATTTCTTTATAACATAACCACCAAGAGGTCCCATTATCATTGCTCCCATGAACATTGGAATATCTGATCCTACTATAATTCCCATAGTTGAGATTGCCCCAACTACTCCACCGCGTGTCCCACCTACCATTTTACCGCCAGTGTAACCTATTAATAGTGGTAAAAGGTAGGTTATCATTGGACTAACTAATTTAGCAAAATTAGAATTTGGTAGCCACCCATCCGGTATGAATAATGCTGTAATTAATCCCCATGCTATAAATGCACCAATATTCGGAAGTATCATTCCGCTTAGAAATCTACCAAAACCTTGTACTCTTTCTTTAACCTTTCCTTTATTTTTTGTATGTGATGTATTGTCCATAACTCATACCTCCATTAATTATTTACTTTTTGCTTATAAAATTCTTTTAGAATATCATTTAATTCATCGAATGCGTAATCTCTGTCTCCAGCCTTTAGATATTTGAGAAAATCAACTCTTTCAATTAGCATTTTACTTACATACCCTATAACTTCTATTTGTAGTGCACTGCAGTCTTCTGGTGCAAGCATTATAATTCCAAGCTTAATGTTTTCTATTTTACCTTCGCCATTTAAACATTCTAATCCCCTAGATAACTTTACCGCCCCAAAGTATAATTTTTGTACGATATCCGTCCTACTATGAAGCAATATCATCTCATGTCCTGTTACAACTGTATTTCCTTTTTTTTCTCTACTCTCTAGAGCCATTCTTATTTTTTCTGTCGTATCTGGATCTTGCTGTATTGCTTTACTAGCCTCAATTATTAAAGCGTCAACGCTACTCATTTCTGGAATTTCTTTAAGAAAAAAATTATCTAATATCTGTATTATTGCTTCACTATATATATTTAATGAAATTAATTTGTCTTTGAATTTAATTTTTTTATTTTTCTTATACGAATGTTTAATATTTGTGTTTTGAAAATTTTTTATTTGATTTGCAATTTTATCTTTATCTTCCTTAAAAAGCAATGGATTTACTCTTACTACTGGTTTAAAACATTTCTCTATATTAACTGTAGATATAATGAAATCTATTTCATTCTCTTTTAGAAAACTTTCCTCAATGTGAATTGTAGATATAATATCTACAATTTGAATATTGTCATACTCATTTTCTATTCTTATAGCAAGAAGTCTTGAAGTTCCCATACCCGTAGCACAAGCAATTGCAACCCTGTAAATAGGTTTAATTAACGTTTCACTATTTTCAATTGCAGCGCCTAAATGCATGGCGATAAATGCAATTTCAGCTTCAGGCATTTTTATTCCTATATGTTTTTCAACTACTTTTGCACATTTAGTACTAGTCCTCATTAAATCAGTATAATTAGTCTTAATTTCTTCTAGAAGTGGATTTCTAATATCAAGTTTCATCTTTAGCCTTGTAATTGCTGTTCCAAGATGATTTACTAATCCATTTAACAAATCCTCATTATTCCCAAGGAATCTTCCTGTTTCAATCTCTGCTGTTTTTATAATTTCCTTGGATAACTTTATAAGTTCAAAACTTCCTATTATCTTATTTCCTGTTTTATATTTTTCCTTATAATTTTTAGATCCTTTAATATGCATTGTTATATAACCTATTTCATCTTCTGGTATTTCTACTTCAAAGCATTTCGATATATTAATAGACAAATCAGATGCAATTAAATACTCAGCGCTTGTCTTAAGTTCTTTTAAAAACTCGTGATCTATGGTTATTTTATCTCCTTTTTTTACCCTTTCAATAGCAAGTGCAATATGAACAATTAATCCAACAAATGCGCTATCTACTAACTTATAATCTCTTTCTTTCTCAATGTTCTCAATTAAACCTTCTATTTTCTTTATTGTTTCATTATTTATTAAATTAAGTAGCCTATTTCTAGAAGAAACTTCAATATCTTTTGCTACAACTACTGAATTATCTAAATTTTGCCTTATTAGGTTTAAAAGCTGACTTTCATTTGTATTTTCATAAATTAAGCTAACCATAGCTTTTCTTATATGGTCTTCTTCTCCTACTAAATATACTCCAAGTCCTTGTTTTCTAATTAGATTTAATTTGTGCTTTTTAAACCATGAATCTGTCTTTTCTAAATCATTGCTAATAGTTGCCTCTGTAACTTTTAAAGTTTTAGTAAAATTATACAGCTTAACAGGCTCTTGGTTTTGTAGCAACTCACTAATAATTATGTTTTTTCTTTCCTTAGGCGAATAGATTTTGTCATCTTTTTCT
Source organism: Clostridium frigoris (assembly GCF_018861865.1). Lineage (GTDB taxonomy): Bacteria > Bacillota > Clostridia > Clostridiales > Clostridiaceae > Clostridium_AD > Clostridium_AD frigoris. The sequence goes on along the minus strand of NZ_JAHLDV010000004.1, from coordinate 79,795 downwards.
TCATTTAACAGATTAATAATAGTTTGTTTTTCTTTAAGAGTACCTATTACTTTAATACCTACTCCAGTTTTTTTATCAAGACTTACTTTATTTTGTTTAAGAAATTTCTCTACCTCTGGGATTTCTCTATTTACTGTCCTCCCACTAACTCCTAAATTTTTTGCTATTTTTGCAATAGTAATATAATCGTTTTCAATACATATATATTGCAAAATATTCTTTAATCGTAAATTAATCTTGTAATCCTTCATAATATTCCTCCAAAATTATTAAAAGATTGTATCAAGTTGCTTATACCTAAAATTTAAGTTTGCCCTGTAATTTAAATCGTATTAATAAAAGTTTGTGAAGTAATAATTCCTTGATTACTTTAACTTTATTATATTCCAGTAAACAATTACATACAATTCAAACATAAATTGAATAGTCAGTAGCTAATGATGACAATATTTAATATTCACTTAATTTAATATTTTTAATTATCCACATCAACTTGGATTTCATTTATTACGCAGTAAACAACATTTATATTAAAACCTGTTTTTTAAAACTTGTCTTTTAGTATTGCTGCTCCAATTGCTTTAGCTTCTTGTACACCCATGAAATCATTATATAATATAAAAAAGGGAGAATAAATTCATGGAATCACCAACTTATCCTACTTTTAATTATTATTTTTCTTTTACCGCTGTAATTATGTTGTCAGTACCTTTCCCTTAATTTTCGCATAAAACTAAAGCAGCTTTATCCTTAAAATGGCTACTAAATAATAAGTAATACTTTTTTATTTTATATTGAATAGTTATGTGAAATCTTACACATAATATTATTAATAGTTAATAACTCACAGCTACATGGATGAGCTCATCATTAATATAGATACAGCTAAAAGTTACTAACTACCATAGGTATTAAATGAACTGTGTTAAATTTAGTTTTTAGCTGTAACTATTATTTAATTCAGTTCATTTAATACTGTACTTTTTAGTAATTTCTAAACTATTTTTTCATAGATTAAAACTCTAGTTTTTATTTTTATATAAACCACCTATAATTGGAACCGACTTAATATTGTTATTCGTTTATTATTATAGAAAAGTAAATATATGTGTTATATAAAAAACCATTAGAACGTGTAAAATTGGTTAATTTCTTAGCAAAGTTTTCTATTTCAAAAAAACACTTTATTTATTAGCTCAATTATGATAGTATGTAGTAAATTAGTAAAAAAAGGAGGTTGTTATTATGTCATATAAAATTACTGACGCATGTGTAAGCTGTGGAGCTTGTGAACCTGAATGCCCAGTTAACGCTATAAGCCAAGGAGATTCACAATTTGTTATTGATGCTGATACTTGCATCGATTGTGGAGCTTGTGCAGGTGTTTGTCCTACAGGCGCACCAGTTGAAGCTTAGTTAACATATTTAATATACAAGCTATTGACTATAGTCAATAGCTTGTATTTTTTTTCTTTTTATTCATCTATGTCTTTAAAACCTTCTCCAACCGTTTCATGTACATTATATGTGATTATAAAAGCCGTTTTATCAATTTCTTTTATGTGATTTTTTAATTTCACAAATTGCTTATTACCTAAAACAGTGGTTATAATTTCTTTTTCATCATTAGTATAAGCTCCCTTAGCTGTATAAAGCGTTGCTCCTCTATCCAAATCTTCAATTATAAACCTTTTTATCTCTTCTCCCTTTGAACTAACCACTTCTACTTTTTTACAATTATTAATTCCAGCAATAACTGCATCAACTGTATATCCATTGATGATAACTCCCATTAAAGCATACATACCTATTCTAGGACCAAATGCCACCCCTGCTAGCATTGTTACGAAAAGATCTGCTATAAGTAGTGATTTACCTATCTCTAAGTGAAAATACTTATTAAGCATCTTAGCTATTATATCAGTTCCTCCTGTGGATGCATTTTGATTAAACACCATACCCATACCTATGGCTCCTATTAATATACCAAATATTAATTCTAGAAATATGTCATTTGTTATACTACCACTCATGGGGCAAAGTTTCTCTAATACCCATATCATGCCAGATAATCCGAAACTAGCATACATTGTCCTTACTCCAAAACTTGATCCTATGAACATAAATCCTACAACAAATAGAATTATATTTAATACAAACATTAAAACCCCAATAGTAAGACCGGGCATATACTGATTTATAACAATAGCAAGGCCACTAACACCCCCTACTGCTAAATCATTTGGTATTAGGAAAAAATAAAGCCCTAATGCTACGAGTGCTATTCCCACAGTTATCAATATATATTCTTTCATAATTGTTTTCATACTTATTATCCCCTCATTCAAATTTAATACATGAATATTAAATACATTTATAATTAGTGCAATAACTACTAATAACACAATTAAAAAGAAAATCTCTCAGCTTAAGGGCTAAGAGATCAAACTTTTATCTATATTACATATGCTTTATTATGTCATTTATAAATTTATTAAATTAAAATTCAGCAGACCCAGTTGTTCTTGGGAATGGAATAACGTCTCTTATGTTACTCATACCCGTAATATACATAATAGCTCTTTCAAATCCTAATCCAAATCCAGCATGCTTAGTTCCGCCGTATTTTCTTAGTTCTAAATACCACCAGTAATCCTCTTTGTTAAGACCACATTCTTCCATTCTAGCTTCTAGAATATCCTGTCTTTCTTCTCTTTGGCTTCCACCTATAATTTCGCCTATTCCTGGTACAAGTAAGTCCATTGCGGCTACTGTCTTACCATCCTCATTTACTCTCATATAAAAAGATTTTATTTCTTTTGGATAATCAGTTACAAATAGTGGTTTTTTGTATACCTCTTCTGTTAAATATCTTTCATGTTCAGTTTGAAGATCGCAGCCCCACGTTACTGGATACTGAAACTCTTTCCCTGATTTCATTAAAATATCTACAGCTTTAGTATATGTAACCTGACCAAATTCTGAGTTTACAACACCATTTAATCTTTCAATTAAACCTTTATCTACAAAGCTGTTGAAAAATTCCATTTCCTCCGGTGCATTTTCCATAACATATTTTATTATGTATTTCATCATATCTTCTGCAAGTTTCATATCATCATTTAAATCTGCAAAAGCTATTTCAGGCTCTATCATCCAAAACTCAGCTGCATGTCTTCCTGTATTTGAATTTTCTGCTCTAAATGTTGGTCCAAAAGTATAAACATTTCTAAAAGCTAGAGCAAAAGCTTCTGCTGCTAACTGTCCACTTACAGTTAAGCTGGTTTCTTTGCCAAAAAAATCTTTTGAATAGTCAACTTTTTTGTTTTTATCCATTGGAATATCAGTAAAATCAAGAGTAGAAATTCTGAACATCTCACCTGCACCTTCGCAATCACTACCAGTTATTATTGGTGTATGAGTATATACAAAATTTCTCTTTTGAAAAAATTCATGGATTGCAAAAGCAGTTAATGAACGTACTCTAAATACTGCAGAAAATGCATTACTTCTTGGTCTTAAATGTGCAATAGTTCTTAAATACTCAAAAGAATGTCTTTTCTTTTGAAGTGGATAATCGGTATCTGACATTCCCTCGACTATTATTTTAGTAGCTTTAAGCTCAAATGGTTGTTTAGCTTCTGGTGTTACAACTAATGTTCCTTCAATAGTAAGTGATGAGCTTATAGGTAATTTAGATATTTCTGCAAAATTATCTAACTTTTCTTCAAAAACCACTTGAATATTCTTGAAAAAACTTCCATCATTTATTTCTATAAATCCAAATGCTTTAGAAGCTCTTAAAGTTCTTATCCATCCTGAGATAGATACTAGTTGATTTGCATATTTTTCACTGCCTCTGTAAATTTGTTTCACTAACAATTTTTCCATAAAATTGCCCTCCTTATAATTTTATACTTTTGTACATAATAAAAAAAGCCCTTCATCCCATAATAAAGGGACGAAAAACTATAATTTCGCCGTGCCACCCAATTTGTCATAAAATATGACCACTCTAATTAGTACGAAATTATATATTTCTGTTTCATAATATAATTTGATACTACCCAACAATTAACGGATTGGACCCGTCTAAGCCTACTTTCCTAATGATTTCGGTTAGAAACTCGGAGATGTTCTTCAATATAAATCTCGTATTGGCCTCTCACCATCACCAAATCGCTAAAACTACCTTTTATATCTACTCTTCTCGTCGAAGTCTTTACATTTAACTTATAAACACTATTATATGCATTAATTACTTTATATATACAATTAAATTATAATGTCTTTAATAATAAATGTCAAATTCTTATTACAACTTACTTTATATATATATCCTATAAAGAATCCTAATACCTCCACATAAACTAACAAGTTTTGATGTATAGTTCATGTTATCCCTTTTATTTCATGCTAGTGAAGAGTGTTTTTCTTCCCCCTCTGAATTAATATTAATTTTATTCCAAATAACAAATGTATAATACGATACAAAGATAATAACAACAATTGCTAAAGTCTTAAATAAGAAAGTACCTTGAATTCCAGTTCCTAAAAATCCATACAAAAATATCATAGGAGCATCAGCCATTACTATAATAGCTATGCATTTTTTATAATTTAATTTGATGCAAGCGGATGATAGGGTTAATAGATCTGAAGGGGTTACAGGGCATGCGATGCCTAGTGCTAGCATTTTATATCCATATTTCTTAAGAATGCCTATTGTAACCCTATTTTTCTCTAGAAATTTTTCTCCTAATAATTAATTTTGAAAATATTTTCCAACAGCATACATGATGCTTTGAGATATAGCTAAGGATAAAACAGATAAAACAAAGCCCTCATATGGTCCAAATAACATACTTCCAATAATAATAAAAATAGTTTGAGGAATAAAAAATAATACTCTTATTGTTGATAAAAGCACAAATAAAACTCTCATTTTATAAGGATTTTTTCCTATAATTTCATTTATTTTATTAATATCTGTTGTAATCATCCCTTGGCTATATAAAACGGCTACAATTGCCAACCAGAAAATCGCTATCAAAATTAATTTATTTCTTTTTTTCATGATTTAACACTCCTTTAAGTTCTATGCTTTTATTCTAAAGGATAATCTTTAAGATTTTATGCATGAAACTCTTAAGATTTATTAAGAAAATTAATAAAACAAATTAAAAAGCATAGTAAAATATCAACTATACCTTTTGAAGTAAAATATTAAATTTTATAGTGTTATCCTTACACTCAGCCCACAGCTTTCCACTATGCATCTCTATAATTTTCTTTGAAATTGCAAGTCCCAGGCCCGAACCCTCGGTTTCACCGGTCCTAGATTTATCCAATCTATACATTTTCTCAAATATCTTTTCTAACTCTTCTTTGCTTATGCTTTCCCCTTTATTTTCAAAACTTATTTTTATATTATTCTCAATTTCCATCATACTAACTTTAAAAATAGTATTAGGGAAACTATATTTCTCAGCATTTTTAACTATATTTTCAATCACCCTAACCATCTTTTGAATATCTATTTCACAATAAAGCTCCTCCGCAGTACTTTCTATTTCTACTTTTATATTTTTTTCATTAAAAAAAGGTATTTGTTCTCCAATAATTTGATTTACCAATGTAGCTATATTGAAAGGGATTTTTTCTAAAGTGGTAATATCATTAGTAAGTTTAGTAAATTCAAACAATTCATTGATTATTTTTTTTAAGCTTATACTCTTGTCATAAGCTACATTTAAGTAATCTTTCTGCACATCTTCATAGGAGAACTTATCATCTTTAAGTAACTCTAAATATCCTATTATTGAAGTTAATGGAGTTCTTAAATCATGGGAAACAGCTACAATCAATTCATTCTTAGCCTTTTCAATCTTCTTTTCCTTTTCATAATTCTCCTTCAGCCGATTAGACATAATATTGATACTATTTGCTAAGTCAGTAATTTCATCATTGCCCTTAAAATCCAATTTTTCAATGAAACTTTCATTTGTGATGCTGCCTACCTTGCTAATAATATATTTGAGATATCTAATTCTTTTATTTATTCCAAACAAGAAAATAGCCACAAAAATACTAATGGGAATAATTAATAAAAGAACTGAATAATTATTAAAAGTTCTAACTAGAGCATCTCCTGTTGTATTTGTATTAATCACAAAAGAATACAGACTCCTCGCTATAACAAGGAAAACTATAGTACTTATTAATAAAGCGAAAGCAACTAGCAAAATTAATTTTGCCGCTATTTTATTATATATTTTATTCTTCATATTTTATATCCAACTCCCCATACGGTCTTAATGTATTGAGGATTTTTAGAATCAATTTCAATCTTTTGCCTTAAATTTGTTATATGTACCGCTATAGAAGTATCAGAGACTGCAAAACTCTCTTTCCATACTGTTTCATATAATTTTTCTATAGTAAATACACTTCCTTTATTTCTAGCCAAACATTCCAGTATATCGAATTCCTTTGGTGTTAATTTTATATTAACACCCCTAACCGTAACTTCATGAGTGTCTATATTTATAATTAAATCCTCTATCTCAATTATATTTTTAGAGGTCGGCATATAAGTAAATTTTTTATATCTTCTAAGTTGCGCCTTCACCCTAGCAAGAACTTCCATTGAGCCAAAAGGCTTTGTAATGTAGTCATCTGCACCAACAGTTAGCCCTTGTATTTTATCAATTTCTTCTCCTTTAGCTGATAGAAATATTATTGGCATTGTATACTTTTCTCTGATTTTTATGCAAGTGGCTACACCATCTAAAATTGGCATCATTATATCTAATATTATTAAATCAGGTTCATTACTCTCGAGTGACTCTAACGCTTCTTGTCCATTGCAGGCATTAAAGACCTCATAACCATCATTTTTTAGATAAACTTCAATTAAATTTCTTATGCTTTTATCATCATCTACAACTAAAACTTTTTCTTTCATAGTTCCTCCCTCACTCTGCATTTCAATACATATGCAGGTGGTAAATTTATCATTGCCTTCGTCACTTTTACATTATTAAAATATTTTTCTAAGAAATTCTTTTTTAATAAGGAATACTGAAAAGTTATAAATTCTCCTTCATTGCTTAATATATCCTTTGTGTTTTTTAATATAGCATTTGAAATACTTACCGGCAATACCGTAAAAGGAAGCCCGGATACAACATAGTCAACCTGTTTAATATTATACTCTTTTAAATATTTTTTTATATTCTCTGCCCCATCATTTATAATTTTAACATTTTCCTTGTAACCGTACATACTAAATAAATTCTCATAAAATTCTTTGTTATTCTCGATAACAAGTAATAATGTGTTCTCTTTTTTTCTTGCAATTAATTTTTCTGTAAAAACACCTGTTCCTGGTCCATATTCTATAATACAATTACATTCCTTAAAATTAATATCTTCTATCATTTTTTCAGCTAAATATTCACTACTTGGTGCCACTGCTCCAATAAATTTTGGATTTTTAATAAATTCCTTTATAAACTTAAACATATTTAATCTCCCCTTATAAATAAACTTCTATTATTTATCTTATAACAAATAAGTTAAGAATTATTAAAGAAAAGTATTAAGAATTATTAAGTTTCTAGTATTTCAATATCACTTTAGCAAACAGAAGTTGTCCACTACGTTTTCCATTTAAATAATGCAGTAAAAGAGGATATTATGAACATTTCATACTTTTGCTCTACTTTATATTTACTTCTTTTAGACACAAAAATGCTCCCCTTCTATAAACAATTATAATACTTTGTTTAATAGAAGGGGAGCATATCATTGCTTACTAAGCTTTAATATTATAAATATACATTAATAATTATATATCGGCTCTTTCAATTTCACCTGCATCTACTTCTTCATCCTCATCTTCAACTATTTCACCAATAACTGCATCTCTCTTAGCTATTTCTCCAGTTGCTTTGTTTTCAACAACAATATTAGTTGTTACATGTCCATCAACTTCACTTATGAAACTTTTTGCTGTGACATCTCCTTCTACTAAAGAGACCCCTTGTGTAAGCTTTTCTGGGTGATCAAATGTAACTGGTTTATTATTTAATCTATCATTCATTTATATACACTTCCTTTCTAAATCTAGTCTGTGCATGAAGACTTCGAAATATACTTTGGAAATGTTACCTAATTTTCAACTTTAAAACATTTTAAAAAATATTAATATAATGATAACTTATTACCTCTTACTCTGTAAATCCTTCTCCTAGAACTTCTCTCACATCTGCAACAGTAATAAATGCTTTAGTATCTATTTCCTTAACCATTTTTTGAAGAGGCACTATTTCGTCTTTACCAACTACTACAAACAGTACCTGCTTTTCTCCCTTGGAATACATACCTGTAGCATGTATTCCTGTAACACCTCTATTTAAATCTTTCATTAATATTTCTGCTATTTCATTTGAATAATCTGAAATAATAAATACTGCTTTCGAAAAATTTATTCCTTCTAGCATACTATCTATTACTTTAGAAACTATATACGTGGATATTAATGCGTACATAGCCTTTTCAATTCCAAATACAAAAGCACCTAATAATATTATAGTCGAATCAATTGCTAATATGATTTTGGCAATTGGAACATTTTTCAAATAAACCTTTATGATATTTGCAGCAAGATCTGTTCCACCAGTACTTGCAGATGCTCTTAATACAAATCCTAAGCCTATGCCAACAAATACACCACCAAATATACTAGCTATCAACAGGTCAACCTTTGGGACTGGAATAAAGCTTGTATAAAACAATGCAAAAGATAGATAAGCTGCAGCAAACATAGACTTACCAACAAATGCCCTTCCCTTAAGTTTTATAGCAATAGCAAGTAACGGTATATTTACTACAATATTAGTAAGCCATAAAGGAATGTCCACTCCATAATTCTTAATAAATACATATTCTATAACAATGGCAAGACCTGATACCCCACCAGTTACTAATTTTAAATTTGCAAAAAACATATTTATACCTGCTGCAAGTATGGTGGCTCCAATCATAATATATACATAATTTAAAATATTTTCATTTTTACTTTCTCTTCTCATCCACTTTATCCTACTTTCTAACTTCTACTTTACCCAAATATATAAATTTTTTTAATATATTATTTCTTCACTTGAATAATTTATTTCAGCAGCTTTTATATTTATCTTATTCATTCTATTTTTGAATTGCTTAGTAATATCCACAGCATCTCCGAAATGCATTGGTATAATTACCTTTGGCTGAATATTTTTCGCAAAATATTCTCCCCCTATATAATAAAATTCCTCAAGTCTTGGATCTACTGGAAAAAAAGCTATGTCTATAGGTTTTTCTTCTTTTATCTTCTCTATATGAGCCTTAAATAATGACTCCGCTAATGCTTGTTCGTCTAAACTATCATCTTTCCAATGCCACCAGTTTAGATCTCCAGCATGAAAAATAGTTAATCCATCTACCTTTATTAAAAAAGATATTCCAATATCCGTTGAACCATAAGCTTTTACATAAATATCTTGAAATACTTTTTCGTCGCCTTCCCCCATAAAATTATAATTTGACTTATCTTTATCAGTTTTTATATCGTTACTAAGTATATATTGTATATTATCGTTATATTTTTCCCATTCTAAAATTTTAGGATTATAATGATCCGCATGACTATGTGATGAAAACACGTAAACATTTTTCATTTCTTTAATGTTTTCAGGTGATAGAAGGACTCTACGTTTATTTTCTATAGGTTCTTTATAATAATCAAATATCAGAAAATGGTTCTCAGTCTTAACAACAAACCCACTATGGTATATATAGTATATTTTTGCTTTTTTCATAAATCATCGCTCCCTACATTATAAATATTTTAATTAAATTACAATTACACATAAATTAAATATAGAAACCTAGTTATCTTTTATATACTTACGCCTAAGTTATAATATTATACTAAAATTATATACAAATGCATGGTTCAAGTAAATAAAAATATTTCAACACTATTTTATTATTTTAAAAATTTTATGAATAAAATTTGAAGTAAGGATATAATGAAGATATGGTATATAAAATATATTAAATTTTCTTAAAAAGGTGGTTATATTAATGAAATTTTCTTTTGACCATAATAATATAAATGTTTTAGACTTAGAAAAAAGTGTAGAATTTTATAAAAAAGCTTTAGGCTTTGTAGAAACTAGGCGCCATCATCCGTCAGATGATAGTTTTACACTTGTATTTCTAGGTGATGAAACAACGGAGCATAAGTTAGAGCTTACTTGTATGAAAGATAGAACAAAGCCATATGATTTAGGTGAAAATGAGTTTCATCTTGCTGTAGTTGCAGATAATTTTGATGAAGCCTACGCGCATCATAAAAAAATGGACTGCATATGTTATGAAAATAAGCCTATGGGAATATATTTCATTATGGACCCAGATGGCTATTGGACAGAAGTTATCCCTCAAAAATAGTATTATTAAAAATAAAACTAAGCGAATATTTTTAAGTATGCTACCCTTAAAATCTACAATGTTATTAACTTCAGAAGGAGATTTATACCCCTTCTGAAGTTTTTTTGTTATTATTTTCATCTATATGCATCCATTAATTGGATAACAATTACTATAAATTAAATGAATTTGGTTAAAAGACTAAATAAAAGATAACTTTGTTCGAAGAATATTATATGACATTATTTATTTTTAGAATGTTAAACTGTGTTTACATCTTATTATGTAAAATATTTTTATGTAAACTTTAAGGATAGGAGGATTTTATGAATATTTTTTCAATTTTATTTGTACTAATAAGTTTTGGCTCCATGGTAGGCGCCTTCATTATGGAAGGTGGAAGCCCCGCTATGCTTGCAAGTGCAAGTGCTGCTATAATAGTATTCGGTGGTACCATTGGTGCTGTAGGTCTTGGATTTTCGACTAAAAAATTAAAAAATATTCCAGCTATGATGAAACTAATATTTACAGCCAAAGATAAAGACTTAGTAGAAATAGTAACTTATTTTAAACAATTATCTTTTAAAACTAGGAAAGAGGGTTTGCTTAGTATTGAAGGCGAAATAACTGATGAATTAGACCCATTTATAAAAAAAGGTTTGCAACTAGTAGTAGATGGCGTTGACCCACAGATGGTAAAGACCATATTAGAATTCGAACTTGAATCGACCTATGATAGACATAAAGACGGTGCTGCCATGTTTGAAGCCGCAGGTGGATATGCACCAACCATGGGTATTATAGGTACAGTAATGGGTCTAGTTATGGTATTAAGTAATCTTTCTGACCCAGCAGTTCTAGGCGAGAAAATTGCCTCTGCATTCATAGCTACTTTATATGGTGTTGGTTCTGCAAACTTATTATGGCTTCCTATGGCTTGTAAATTAAAGGATTTAAATAATGCAGAAATAAAAGAAAAAGAATTAATAATAGAAGCTGTTCTTCTTATGCAAGAAGGTGCAAACCCTAATATATTAGCAGAAAAATTAAAAGGCTTCCTTGATAAAAAACAAATAAAGAAATTTACTGAAATAGATAACGGAGGAGCAGCATAATGAAAAAGCGAGAAGAAAAAGAAGGGAATGGTGAACGGTGGCTTTTAACTTATTCAGATCTAATAACTTTGCTTATGATATTTTTTGTTGTTATGTATGCATCAAGCACTGCAGACACTACAAAATATAAACAGCTGGCCCAATCACTTAATGTAGCTTTTAGCGGTGGTGGTGCATCTATTATTGGTAATGATTCATCTACAAGTGTTTCAAATTCAACCGTTACCGTAGTTGATCCAATAACACCAGAAACTACTACGACATCTGCAAATAATAAGACGCTAGAAGAAAATAATATGGAGAATATAAAAAAGAATGTTGATAGTTATTTGAAGAAGAACGGCTTAGCAGGTAGCGTATCTACTAAAATTGATGAGAGAGGGCTCGAAGTAAGTCTTAAAACTTCATTGCTCTTTGATGTTGGTGCCGCAGACGTCAAAGCAGCCTCAGCTAAAAAGCTAATTAGCATAGGTAAAATACTAAATCATGTTAATAATTACGTAAGAATAGAAGGGCACACAGATAGTACCCCCATGAGTAATAATGAATTTAGATCTAATTGGCAACTTTCTGCGATTCGCGCAACTAATGTTACTGAGCTTCTTATTTCAAGAGCAGGCATTTCACCTAAAAGAATATCAGCAGTAGCCTATGGTGAGAATAGGCCAGTAGCTACTAATTCAACTGCAATTGGAAAAGCTAAAAATAGAACCGTAGATATTATTATATTAAGCAATCAATTTTCAAAAGCAGAAAAAATCAAATAAAAAGATGTTGCCGTTTTATTTGCAACATCTTTTTATTTATCTTTTTTATTTATCTTTTTTACTTATTTTATTTGAATTGTCTTTTGTTATTGTGAGTTTATCATCCACAATATCAACTATCGCACTGCCCCCTGTACTAAGTTCTCCAAAGAGCACCTCATCAACAAAATAAGTCTTAATTTCTTGTTGAACAACTCTATTAATTTCTCTTGCACCATAATCTTCTGAAAAGCCCTTTTTGCTTAACCAAGCATATAAGGCATCCGTTACCTTTAGTTTTATATTTTTAGTTAAAAGTTTTTCTTCAAACAACTTCATTGCTTTCTTTGCAATTTGAAGAGACATAACTTTATCTATTTTATTAAATTCAATTACATTATCCAACCTATTTCTAAACTCCGGAGAAAATACTCGCTGAACCTCTTTAATAATTGCTCCGCCAGCTCCCACTCTTTCTCCAAATCCAACTATATGTTTACTAGATTCTCTAGCTCCTGCATTTGAAGTCATTATTAAAATTACATTTCTGAAATCTGCTTTTTTACCAGTATTATCCGTAAGTGTTGCATAATCCATAACCTGCAAGAGCACGTTAAATATATCAGGATGAGCTTTTTCAATCTCATCTAAAAGTAGAACACAATACGGCTTCTTTTTAATAGCCTCAATTAACATACCACCCTCTTCATAACCTACATATCCAGGTGGTGAACCAATAAGCCTTGCTACAGTATGCTTCTCTTGGTATTCACTCATATCAAATCTAATAAGTGGTATATCCAAACTCTTAGCTAATTGTTTACTTATTTCTGTCTTTCCAACTCCTGTAGGACCTACAAAAAGAAGAGATGCTATCGGTTTATCTTCTTCATTAAAACCTGCGCGAGATCTCTTTATAGCTTTTACTAAAGTGTCTATAGCATCGCTTTGTCCAAAGACCTGTTTTTTTAAATTAAAATCCAAATTTTTTAATGTATCAGCCTCATTATTTGATACACTTTGCTCTGGAATTTTTGCAATGGTAGCTACTATTTTCTCCACTGCACCTACTGTTATAACAATGTTTTCATCATTATCACCAGCATGAAGCCTTGCATAAGCACCTGCCTCATCCATAATATCTATAGCTTTATCTGGTAGAAATCTCTCCTTAATATATTTACTAGATAATTCTACTGCTGTTTTTAAAGCCTCATCTTTGTATGTAACATTATGGTAAGCTTCATATTTATCTTTAAGTCCCATAAGAATATTAAAAGTATCTTCAATTGATGGTTCTGGTACTTCTATTTTTTGAAATCTTCTAGCTAATGCACTATCCTTTTCAAAATGCTTTTTGTATTCATCATAAGTAGTTGATCCAATAAACCTTACCTTACCATCCGCAAGAAATGGTTTTAAAATATTTGAAGCATCCATGGACCCTCCAGAAACTGCACCTGCACCAACTATAGTGTGAATTTCATCAATATATACTATCGGTTTTTCTTCTTTACTGATTTCATTTAGTACTTTTTTAATACGTTCCTCAAAATCGCCTCTATACTTTGTACCCGCAATTAGAGCTCCCATATCCAAATAATATATCTTGCTTCCTTGCAATAACTTCGGTACTTTATTTTCAACAATCATTTGTGCAAGTCCCTGAGTTATTGCCGTTTTACCTACTCCAGGTTCCCCTACATGAACTGGATTGTTTTTAAGCCTTCTACACAATACCTGAAGTGTTCTTAAAAGAATATCTTGTCTCCCTATAAGTGGGTCCATTTCTCCTTTTTTTGCTTTCTCCGTTAATTCTTCCGTAAAATTACTTAAAAAATTTCCTTTTAGATTCGGATTTTCCATATCTTCGTCATAAGTGTATTCACTCTCTTCTTCGTCTTCTGTGAAACTCACTTGATCTTCACTTTCATTATCTATACTAGATGAAAAATCAAGAGTATCCACTACAGATATACCATGTGCTATATAATTAAGAAGATCTCTCCTTTTCATTTGCTGTTGTCTTAAAAAATAAGAAGCAAAACTTTCCTCATCATCATACATAGCAACAATCACATCACCTATCTTAACTAAATCTTTGCCAGATAACATAACATGATCTGCCGCGCTAGATAAAATTGTCTGTATTCCAATGGTTTGTATTGGCTCTATATCCTCTACAACCTCTATATTTTCTTTTAAAAATTTTGTAATTTGGCTTTTAAGCCTTTTAACATTACCACCACTATTTTCTATTATTTCTATGCCCTCTTCAAAAAATAAAGAAGCATAAAGAATATGTTCAGGGGTAAAGTATTCATGTTTTGACATTTGGGCTTCATTAAAAGCTGCTGTAATAATCTCATTTACTATATCATCTAATTGCATAATTACTCCTCTTCTAATGTTAATTTCAGTGGAAATCCACTTTCTTCACACATTTCCATAGTTTGATCAATTTTTGTTAAACCTACATCATGACTATATATTCCAGCAATGCCGCTGCCTTTCTTATGTACATCAAACATAATTCTTGTGGCTTCTACAACCTGTTTTTTAAAAACTCCAACTAAAACCTGCACAACAAACTCCATACTTGTATAATCATCATTATGAATAATTACCATGTAGTTACTAGGTTTTCTAATTTTAGTTTTAATTTTTTCTTTAATATCAATCTTATCTTTAGTTTCAATTCCCTCATTAAAAATCCTTTTTTCTGACATATCTAACAACCCCACTGTTTACATTTAAATTTATTTTTTGAATATTAAAAAATAACTAGCCAATATGCTAGTCTGATTAACTTTATCAATATTAATATAAGTCTATTATATCCTACTTAATTATATATTACTGCATTTACGTATATTATTTCAACTATAGTTCACTTTTATCTTTTATATGTGAAATTATTAGTTGTTATTCTAATCATATGAATTACAATCTATAATCATTCATAAATCATATTCTCCAAAAAATAAAATAGTAACAACCTCAATATTATCATGAGATTTTTACTATTTTCTTCTATCTATTTTAAGCCTTGCTAAGCTTTTTATTGTAATCTCATTTTAGTAATTTCTTTATAATAAGTAATACTTCCAGCTTCATCGTCAGTAATCAAACCATCTACAAGTAATATATTATCTATGTCTATCATTTTGAAAGCTTTGGTTTGTTGATTATGTGCATCACAAATCTTAATGCTTAAGTTTTTCCCCTTTTTATCACCAGTCTTAATTAGAAATAGTACATTTTCTTCTAATCCAGAAAGGTCTTTAAATGTATTAAAATCTTCACTTATTAGCAATGACTTAATTACGTCTTTTCTTAAATCTTTTTTTATTATTGCTATAGTATCGTCGTGTTTGATGAGATATTCTGATATAAAACCTACTAATTCTGTTTTTGATTGAAATAATTGCATGTTTGACATATATATTACCTCCTGAATTAATAGAATAAATCACTTACTGTATATATACATTATATTGTATTTTAATGCATATGTCAATAGGTAACTGTAATAATTTATTAAAGTTTTAAACCCTTGTTATAAGCCATTTAAAGAAGCAAACACTATAAATAATCACTTCTTAAATTAATTATTATGTTTATTACAATGTATAAATATACATATATGCGTATACTGTCTTTTTTATCAAATTTTATAAAAGCACATCTATCTATTCTAAAATAATATTATCTATCAAATATAAACGAATTTATTACTGCTAAATATTCGCGGGCAAAGCAAGTAGGTACTAACATTGGATGAAGTGGTGCCGGATAACCATATACCTTTAATCCCTGTCTTTGTGCTAAAAATTTAGCTCTGAACATATGAAAATTATTTGTTACAATAGTTACTTCTATTTTTTCTCCTTTATTTGTTTTTTTTAAAATATGAGTTGTGAACTTCATATTTTCAAAAGTGTTGGTGGACCTTTCTTCTTTTATAATATTATCTTTTGAAACTCCATGTTTTATTAAAAATCTTTTCATGGCTTCCGCTTCAGTAATGCTCTCACCAGAACCTCTCCCACCTGAAACTACTATTTTAATATTAGGATTAATTTTAATATATTCTAAACTAGCATAAAGTCTTTGAAACAGAGCAGTTGAAGGAACTTCTCCTCTAATACCTGCCCCTAAAATCATCAGATAGTCACTTTTCCCCTTATCTTTTACTATAGCTGATTGAATTATTAAACCTTCTATAATTACAACAGAAACTAAACCAAGTGAAAAACATATTTTTACCATGTTTTTAATCTTGCCTGGTCTTAATAGCATGTACTCTTTCTTATTTTTTCTCGCTTTTAATCCTAGTGTTATTAATAATATTCCAATACCTAGGTAAAACCATGCAAAAGTTACTATCCCACCAAATATTATTGTCCCCACATAATAGATTTCACATAATACACCTAAGATTACATACACATAACCTTTAGTTTTCATTATTCCTTTTAGTCTTTCTATAGACATGAATCCAGCTCCTTTTTATATGAATTAATTTATGATTCATTTATATTTATATAAGTATCAATCTTATTATTTACAAAACATAAGACTTATTATATCATCAATATTCCTTATTTTGTATTACTCCTTATTTAATTATTACTTTTTGGGGAACAATATTATTCAGTAATAAAGATTAAAAATAATTATTATAATACTTTTCATCCATATCGTTGCATGCCAAATATAATTAAGGGTTGCTCAGAATGTATAAATGTATGCAAAAAAAATCATTCTAAAACCTAAAAAATAAGCAGGTTCTCCCTGCTTATTTGGCCTTATATTTATTGTTTTGTAGTAATTCACAAGTTTTTCTTTATTAACTATATTAAAATTCTATTAAATCAATATGAGCATCCCTTAAACCCTCAAAAACCTTATCAGCATTTAAAAGTACATCCTTTTGTCCTATTCCAATAACCTTCATGTTTGCAGCTTTTGCTGCATCTATTCCAGCTTGAGCATCTTCAAATACAACACATTCTAATGGCTGGACTTTTAATTCACTTGCTCCGAGCAAAAACACCTCAGGATCTGGTTTTGCTTTAGAAACCTTATTCCCATCTACTATGGCATCAAAATATGAAGTTAAGTTTAGATTGTTTAGTATAAGCATAGAGTTTTTTGATGCTGACCCTAGTGCAATTTTTATGCCATTTTGCCTTAATTCTATTAGGAAATTTTTTACGCCTGGTAATATTTCCTTACTATCTAATTTTGATATATATTCCACATACCAATTATTCTTTTGCTGGGCCATCTTTAATTTTTCACTATCGCAAGCTTTGATATTCCCTATTGATAATAATATTTCTAAAGACTTCATTCTACTAACACCCTTTAGCCTTTCATTATCCTTTTTCGTAAAATTAAATCCTAAACTACTCGCAAGTCTCTCCCATGCTAAGTAATGATATTTGGCTGTATCAACTACTACCCCATCTAAATCAAATAAACATGCCTTTATTTTACTCATTCTAATACCTCCGTCAAATATTATATTTACAATGATTTTGTACTTTTATTCTTTTCCACCTGTACTCGCAATACCTTTGATAAATTTCTTTTGAAATATTAAAAATACTGCTATCATAGGTAATGATAGTAACATTGCTCCAGCGAGAACTTGATCAGGAAACTGAAAATATTGCCCTTTAAAAGAGTTTAAGCCAACTGGTAATGTGTACATATCTGATGATGTTGCTATTAAACTTGGCCACATGAAACTATTCCAGTTACCTGTAAACACTAATATAAATTGTGTAGTTAGTGCAGTTGTTGCCATTGGCAATACAATTCTAAAAAAAGTTCCAAATCTTCCGAGCCCATCTATAGCTGCTGCTTCTTCAAGTTCCTTAGGTATACCCAGAAAAAATTGTCTCATTAAAAATATAAGAAACATGTTTGTTAAAAATGGAATCGTCATTCCCATGTAGGTATTCATCCATCCAAGTTTACTTAATAACATGTATGTTGGCACCATAACTACCTGTCCCGGTATCATCATCATTCCCAAAATTGCTAAAAATAAATACTTTCTTCCGGGAAAATTGATTCTTGCCAGAGCATATCCAGCCATAGAATTAAATACTAAATTCCCAATTGAAACTACTGATGCAATTATAATACTATTTAATAGCCACCTTAAAAAAGGAAAGTTAGTAAATATATATCCATAGTTTTTAAATGATAACTGACTAAAATTCACTGTAAAATTGTCCGTCTCTGAAGTAGGTTTAAGTGAAGTAATAAAACTCCATATAAATGGTCCAAGCGTTATTACAGCATATGATATTAGTATAATATAAAACAATATTCTAACTGGCGATATTGTTTTTCTTTTTTTCATAGTTCTACCTCCCTATTGTGGTTCCTCTTTAAATAATCTTTTTTGTATTAATGTTAATGTGAATATTATTAAGAAAAGCACAAAGGCTATCGCTGATGCATAACCCATTTCGAATTCTTTAAACCCTTTATTGTATAAGTATAAAACTACAGTCATAGTACTGTTTAAGGGTCCGCCGTTCCCACCAGAAATCACATATGCTTGGTCAAACATTTGAAGTGTTCCTATAATGGTCATTACTAGATTAAAGAAAACCGTTGGTTTAATCAAAGGCAGTGTTATTTTAAAAAACCTTTGGAACTTATTAGCTCCATCTATTTCTGCTGCCTCATATACGGTTTGTGGAATTTCTTGAAGCCCAGCTAAAAATATTATCATGGTTACTCCAACAGATGACCATACAGCCATTAATATAATGGCCATCAATGCAAAGTTAGGATCATTAAACCAAGTTCTACCAGCTATCCCAAATATAGAAAGAAACTTGTTGAAAATTCCATCCTTTTTGAATAAAAATAGAAATATAGTTGACACAGCAACAATAGATGTTAGAGTTGGTATATAATAAGCTACTCTAAAGAACGCTTTCGCCTTAATCTTAGAATCTACTACCAAAGCTAATAATAATGATATAATTAACTGTAGTGGCACTACGCCTATGGAATATAGACAAGTATTTTTTAAAGCTTGTAAAAATACAGGGTCCTTAAATACCTTTATATAATTATCAATCCCTACACTTTTTGCTCCTAAAATTGTTGTTTGATCTAATAGAGAATATTGCTTAAAACTTAATATAAAAGCTACAATTATAGGCCCTATTAAAAATACCAATGTAAGAATCACAAACGGAGCTACAAATAACCACCCATCTATACTTTCTCTTTTTTTATTTGTAAAAAATACTTTTGGAGTTTTTTTTACTTTTATTGGCTTATTTTCATTTGGCGTTTCTATTATAGACATAATTTCCCTCCTTTTAAAATAGGAAGCATGAAATCACGCTTCCTACAATAGTGTTATTGTACTGAATTCATCGCTTCCTCTAATGCAGATTTACCATCTGAGTTTTTCCCAAGTCTGTATCTTTCACCTGCTTTTCCAAGTTCAAGATCAATTTTAGAATGTTTTAATCCATAAGAAAATACATTTGCATATGTAGTTCCATCTACCAATGCTTTTCTTTCTGGGAACTTATCTGTATAAAGATTTCCCATTGACTTTCTACTTGGAATTGCAAGTCCTGAATTAGCTACCATTTCTTGTGATTTTTTACCTGTTAAGAATTTAATTGCCTCCGCTGCCTCTTTAGGATGTTTTGTGTTTTTACTCATTGAATATGCTACTGTAAATAATAAATTACTTTGTTTTTCTCCTTTTGGAAGTTCCGCAATCCCATATTCAACTGATGGTGCCTTCTCTTTCATAAAAGGTATCATCCATCCACCTTCTATTACCATTGCAACCTTCCCAGTAGCTAAAGCATCACTATTTCCTTCTACGCCTAAATCTTTTGGTGATGCTGCATATCCTTTCTTTATCATTGAATAGTAAAATTCAAATCCTTTTATAGCCTCTGGTGAATTAAACATCATTTTTTCTTTATCAACAATCTTGCCTCCTGCCTGATATATGAAAGGAGCAAATCTTGCTGATTCATCTGATAATGATAGTGCTTTCACATTGCCCTTTGTTAACTTTTTAGAAACCTCTTCTAGTTCTGCCCAAGTCTTAGGAACCTTAACTCCAGCATCAGCAAACATTTTCTTATTATAGAAAAGTCCTAATGAGTTAAAATCCTTTGGTAATCCATAAGTTTTACCATCCTTTTGAAATCCCTTTAAAACATTCGGGTAAAAATCCTTTAAATCTGATTTATCTAGATACTCATCTAATGGTGCAATTACACCTTTATCTATATAATTTGCTGCTAATGAAACATCTAAATAAAACAAATCTGGTTCCGTTTTAGCTGCTATTTTAGTCTGCATAGTTTGATTGTAGTCACCAGTTACAACTTCTTTTTTAAGTGTAACTTTTTTACTCTTATTTGCTACATTAAATGCAGCTATTTGTTCATCAACAAGCTTTGTTTCTGAAGGTGATGAGCCCCATATTTGAACTGTTAAAGTAACCGGTCCACCTGTAACACCAGTTTCCGTCTTATTACCACAACCAACAAAAATTGTAGCTGTTAACGCTACTGAACATACTAGTGCAATTATACGGTTTCTTTTCATTTATATTGCCCCCTAATTATTGATTATTAGTTATTAATTTATATTTTAATAGAAGATTCTCTTTCAATTAACTCAGGTTCAATAATAATTCGGCCTAAATACTGCTGTGATATTATACTTAAAATTAAATTAGCTGCAGCTTTACCTATCTTCTGTCTATCCTGTCTTATACTTGTGAGTTTTGGAGTGACAAAATTGCATAAATTAATGTCATCGAATCCTATTATAGATATATCCTTAGGTACATCATACCCCATATTCTTTAGCCCCTCTATTGCTCCAAGAGCCATTAAATCACTAGCACAATATATTGCTGTTATATCTTTATGCTTTTTAATAAGCTCCACCACAGCAGTTTTTCCTCCTTCATAGGAGAACCCCCCACTAACTATAAGATCCTCTTCAATATTTATACCTTTTCTACTAAGTGCCAAATAATACCCATCTAATCTCTCATAACTAACTAAAGCATCTTTATGACCATTTATAAAACCAATTTTTGTATGACCTTGCTCCAAAAGATGCTCTACAGCAAGTATTGACCCTTTTATATTATCAACACCAACGCACCCTACTTTTGGATTTTTTATTAATATGTCGTGTAAAACACAAGGATAGGACATACTTTCTAATTGCCTGAAATAGTCATCTGTCATTTTAAGCCCCAATATTAAAGCCCCATCTAAATGTTTTTCTTGAAATAGTTTTTCAAGCTTCTTTCCCTTTTGCATATCAGACGTTGTAGAGAGTATTACGGTTTCATACCCGTAATCTGAAACCACTGACTTAAATGCCATGAACATTTCATATATTATATAATCTCCTTCATTGTAATCTTCCACCAATAGTCCTAATCTATAATTCTTTGCTCCGCTCAGACTTCTAGCAACTATGTTTGGCCTATATCCTAAATTTTCTGCAACTTCTAATATGTTTTTTCTAGTTAATTCGCTTATGTCAGCATAGTTATTAAATGCTCTGGATACTGTACTTATAGATACCCCTGCTTGTTTTGCAACATCTTTTATAGTAATGCTCTTTTTCTCCATTTTATTTTCCTTTCATCTCACGAAATTTATTCTATAAGTACTATTCTCCATCTTTTTCATTATCTTTCAACCACTAAATGTTTTTTATTAGAAATTAAATATTTCTTATCATATATATTTAATGATAAATCACCAGTTGAATTTACTTCTATTTTATCTTTTGATATTGAAATAGATACTCTTGAATTTTTCCAATTAATATTAAATGATAACCCTTCCCACTGCTCTGGTAGCCATGGATTTATATTTAATATGCCTTCTTTATTAACTCTTAGTCCTACAAATCCAAAAATAGCACTTTGCCATGAGCCTCCTGCAGCCGCTGCATGTAGACCAAAATCTGTATTTCCTTGATTGTCTTCTAAATCTGTATATATAGCCTTCATAAAATATTTATAAGCATTTTGCCTATCTCCGACTGCAAGGCCCAATATTGAATACATAGAAGGGCTTAAAGAAGACTTGTGCATTGTTCTTTGCTCATAATATTCATAGTTGAATTTTTTAACATCTTCTGAAAACTCTTCAGGAAGCATAATCATTAATTGAGCAACATCTGCTTGTTTTAGAAGTTGTGTTTCTCCTAACTTGTTTCCTTTAAAATCTGGCCATATGGGCATTTCATTCTCATCATACTTTGAAATTTCTATATCTGCTAAATCGAAATATCCCTCAAATTGCTCAATTATCATTCCGTCTTCACTCTTTGGAATATACATTTTTTTATAAATCATCTCCCATACATTAAAATCCTCTTCATTAAGTCCTAGTTTTGAACAAAGCACCTTGTACTTAACATTGTCTTCAATCTTTAACCAATTTTTGAAAAATAATGCTTTTTCTATATTCCATTTAGCTAAGTAATTTGTAAATACATTATTGTCGACATGCTCATGAAACTCATCTGGTCCTATTACCGAACTTATTTCATATCTATCTTCGACTTTATTGTATTCAACTCTACTTTGCCAAAATTTAGCTGTATCGAGTAATATTTCAACGCCTTGATTCACAATAAATTCCTTGTCGTTAGTTGCTCTATAATACTCAACAATACCAAATGCAATGTCAGAATTTATATGATATTCCTCATCTCCGGTCCAAATTCTAACTGCATTGCCATCATAATCAACTCCCCACTTTGGTGTAACCTCAAGTCCTTCATCTGCGGCTTCCCATGCGAATCTTGCTCCTTTATACCCCGTCGTTTCAGCATTTTTTCTTGCCCCTTTCAAGGTATTATATCTATACATTAGCAGTGCCTTCGCAACATCTGGCCTTGTATATATAAAGAAAGGCAGCATAAACACTTCAGTATCCCAGAAAACATGACCTTTATAACCTTCACCATGAAGTCCCTTTGCTGCTATGCTTATCGTAGTATCCCCTTCATATGCAGAAGATGCTAGTTGAAACAAATTGAATCTTATACCTATTTGAGCTTTTTCATCTCCATCAATATTTATGTCTATTTCATTCCATATTTTTTCCCAAATTATTATATGTTTTTTAATTTCTACATCATATCCATCTTTCATAAAATCCTTTAATTGTCTAGTTCCTGATGCATATAAATCACTTTTTAAATCCCTATCGCTAATGCTTATACCATATTTCACTATAGTAGAGCTTTTACCTTCTGTCATAAATGTTTCATAAACTTCACTAACTAATTCTCCAAACTCACTATATCTCCTATTCTTAAATATATTGCCTATTTCATTTTCACCCATTAAGGTTGTTAACTCTAAAGCTTTTATATTATTGTCATTTGTCTCTACAGTTAGTGCTATACCTGGGTTACTATCATAGTTGTTTTTTACTTTGAAATGTTTAGTCTTATTCATTACATCCCAAGCACTATTGGTTACTGAACCATCTATATAGTTTTCAAGAAATACCTTTCCATTAAAATTCAGTGGTGTTATTTCATATTTTGCAGCCCATCTATTAATTTTATTTCTACTAACAAATCTCTCACATTTAACTTCTATACTTTTTCCTTTTTTAGTAATTGCAATAAAACTTGTATATAAAATTCCTTTATACATATCTAATTCTCTTTTAAAGCTATCTAGAACACATTCATCAATATCAACCTTCTCATCCTCAATATATATATTGAACCCTAAAGGATCTTGGAGATTTACTATTTCCGTTACTTGACTTTGAGATTTGTCAAATATTCCAGCTATATAATTTCCTTTATTACCTTTTGATGAAAATTCTAAAGCCCCTCTTATGCCCCTATATCCA
Source organism: Clostridium frigoris (assembly GCF_018861865.1). Lineage (GTDB taxonomy): Bacteria > Bacillota > Clostridia > Clostridiales > Clostridiaceae > Clostridium_AD > Clostridium_AD frigoris. The sequence goes on along the minus strand of NZ_JAHLDV010000004.1, from coordinate 55,522 downwards.
TTTGCTAATGTAAAAAGCGTCTCATATTTTCTATTATCATAACTATTGTATTTATCCAATGAAATCTTCCATAAATTCATACTAAGCACCTCCATGTTTCCCTAACACCTTCCGATATTTTACGAAAACGTTTTTGTAACTTTAGTTTACTTTTTAGTGAAAACATTTACAAGTCGTGTGTAACGCTTTGCAATCATTGTTTTTATAGTTTTACTATCAAATTCTCAATTATTCTCTAGATATCGCAATATTGTATGTTTGAAACCATTTTATAAATACTAATAATGACAATACAATTTAATTCTCGGTTTTAATAATTTTAAAAAGGCACTATTAATATTATTAATAGTGCAATAATATCAATAGTGCCTTTACTATTTCCAATCAAAATTATAAATATACTTTTAAACTCCTATACACTCTTAACTTTAAGATTACTTTTATTTTCTAACTTGACCTTCTCCATATATAAGATATTTTGTGGTTGTAAGTTGCTCGAGTCCCATTGGTCCTCTAGCATGAAGTTTTTGATTGCTTATTCCTATCTCTGCTCCAAATCCAAATTCTGCACCATCTGTAAATCTTGTAGAAGCATTCACATAAACACAAGATGCATCAACTTCCCTTAAAAATTTCTGAGAGTTCGTATAATTATTAGTTATTATAGCCTCAGAGTGTTTTGTTCCATATTTAAAAATATGATCTATTGCATCCTCCATTGAATCAACAATCTTGATTGAAAGTATTAAATCTAAATATTCAGTAGCCCAATCATCTTCCACTGCAGCTTTTGCACCTTCTATAATTTCGAGTCCCGTCTCACACATTCTTATTTCTACGCCTAATCCATAAAGTCTTTGTGAAAGTTTTGGTAAAAACTCTCTTGCAATATCTTTATGAACAAGAACTGTTTCTACTGCATTACATACACCTGGCCTTTGAGTTTTAGCATTAACTATTATTTCCTCTGCCATTTTTAAATCAGCATCTGTATCCACATATATATGACATATTCCTGATCCTGTTTCAATTACTGGTACTGTTGCATTTGCTATAATAGCCTTCTTAAGCCCCTTTCCACCTCTTGGGATAATTACATCTACATAATCATTAAGTTTTACTAATTTATTTACTAATTCCCTATCCACCATTTCAATAAGTTGAATACACCCTTTTGGGAGTCCTACTGAATTGGCTGCTTTAATAATAACCTTAGCTAAAGCCATATTTGTATTTATAGCCTCTGTTCCGCCTCTTAGTATTATTGAATTTCCTGCTTTTATACATAAAGCTGCTGCGTCTACAGTTACATTTGGTCTTGACTCATAAATCATACCTATAACACCAAGTGGAACTCTCACCATTGAAATATCTAAATCATTTGGTCTTTTCCACCTTTTTACACCCTCACCTATTGGATCTGGCAAAGTTGCAACATTTCTAAGTCCTTCAGCCATTTTTTCAATTCTCTGCTCATTAATCATTAACCTATCAAGCATCGCAGTAGACAAATCACTTATTTTTCCAGCCTTCATATCCTTATTATTTGCTTCAATTATAATTTCTTTATTATCCATTAAAGCCTCAGCCATATGAATTAGCGCATTATTTTTCATAGTAGTACTAACGGTAACCATAATCCTAGACGCATCTTTTGCTTTTCTACCTATATTTATAATGTAGTTATCATAAATCATTTCATACCTCCTTTTGTCTTTATATATCAACCATTGCTAACTTCTATTTATTAGCTTTATGAATTCGTTTTACTTTGTATTCATAGTCCTCTCATTTCCTTTGAATAATGTACCTATTTCAATTCCTTCTAAAATGTCAGTAATAACATTAGGTGTCGAACCTTCTGCTATAATCATAGCAGAATTTGCAGCTACTACAATTTCTGCTGCATTAATCTTAGTTGCCATACCACCAGTTCCAAGCTCCGTTCCTGCTCCTTCTGCTGATTGTTTAATTTCATCAGTAATATTTTGTACGTTATATATTATTTTTGCATCAGGATTCACTCTAGGGTTTGAATCATATAACCCGTCAATATCAGAAAGTATTATAAGTAATTCTGCGCCTATTAGGTTTGTAACCATAGCTGATAGAGTATCATTATCTCCAACCATTATTTCATCAACGATTACAGCATCATTTTCATTTACCACTGGAATAACCCCTTGTGATAGTAACATCAAAAATGTATTATGAGCATTTAAATGTCTCGATTTATCACCAAAGTCCTCTTTTGTTAAAAGAATTTGTGCTGTAGTTTTTCCATACTCTGAAAAAAACTTCTCGTACATATGGATTAATATACCTTGACCAACAGCTGCTGCTGCCTGCTTTTCTGGTATTGTTTCCGGTCTTTTGGTAAGCCCTAATTTTCCCATGCCAGCTCCTATTGCACCAGAAGTCACAAGAACTACCTCAATTCCTTGATTATGAACATCCGCGAGTTGCCTTATAAGACTTTCAATATGTTTGTAATTTAATAATCCCGTAGAATGAGTTAATGTTGAAGTTCCTACCTTAACCACAATTCTTTTTACATTTTCTAAATATTCTTTTCTAATATTCATACAGACACTCCCCATCTTATCCTCAAACCTTACTTTATTTTTTCTATTAATTTGCTATATTAATCTAATATTACACCATATAAAGATAAATTTCCATTTATAAATATATATATAATAACTTGTTTTGTTTAAGATAAAGCATAAATTCTTAAATTTCTTATATTTGAAACTAAAGTTAAATAATCAATAAAATAAATTTTAGGATAAATATATCACATTATTAAAAAATTAGAATCTAAAATTGGTTAACGTTCTTTCCGAACATAGTCAATTTATGATATAATTAAAATATTGTCATTAGTTATCCCTAGAAACGGGAATGTAGTCATCCAAAAACATGGATGTTCTCATCCAAAAACATGGATGTTCTCATCCAAAAGTAGGAGTCATCCCTAATAAATAAACCTAATTTTTATTTGCACAATTTTAAGATGATATAAATAATGACTAAATAAAAAATGTAAAGTGAGAAGATTAAAATGAGAAATGCAAAATTGGAAAGAGCAATAATTAAAATAGATAATGAAATTGCTGCTATGAACATAGCTAAGAAATACTTAACAAATTCTGAAGAAATTAATGCTGTTCAAAATACTATGAATAAAAAAAGGCAGTTAATCGCTGATGATTTGTATGTTGATGATAAGAAATGTTATGAAATGTGTTGTGACTTTATAGAAGACCAACTTGATAAGAAAATAGGACAAGAGGATCAACAAGAATTACTTGAAGTTATAAAACAAAATTTCGGAAGACAATCTCCAAATGTATCTAAAAAAAGTAATGGCCTTAATGCCTGGTTAAAAGAACTTTGTATTGAATACAATTGGGTTAAAAGTGAAGAAACCGATTGGGATATTTTGGTTATTACTGGATTTGGATTATACGAATAAATTTTAATTTTAAAATCAAATCTTAATACTAATTAAACACCAGGCCCAGAAAACTATGGGCCTGGTGTTTAATTAATTTCTAAAAAAAGCTAACTATAAATAAAAAGCTACTTAATACTGTCTTATTTACCTACTACTGGAACATTTTTTGCATCATTCCTCTTCATCTTTTTATTTTTATCACCTTTACTTTGAACCTCTGGTGACATAGGTCTACTCATTCCTTTTTTAGCCATAACTTTCCCTCCTTAAATTTATTTATTGTCCTCGTTACATTAATTATTTTTTTTAAAAAACTTATTTACTACTTTTCCTCTCTAAAGTCATTATTAATTTTTAAAACTTCCTCTTCATTTAGGCTTGTTGATGTCATAACTTCGATAATGCCACTTCCACTCTCAAGCATATTTTTTACTAATTCAACTTGCTCTTCATGTTGACCTTTTGGTAATTTGGTTTTTTTCATAAATACTTCCTCCTCTAAAATTAAAATAAGGTATTGTAATATTTCATTACAATACCTTATTTTTACCTAGAATCTAACTTTTATTCTACTTTATTTATCACCTTAAGAGGTTTACCTTCTACTTTATTTGTTAAATTAACACTTTTATTTTCTTCTATAGCAACTTTAGATAGGCTTTGTTTTTCTTTTAGCAATTCTTCAGCCACTTTTATGGCCACCTTATCACCAGATTTCTTAGCTTGCTCTAAACTAATTTTCACTAATTGATATTCTTGTCTTACGTCATTTAACTGCTGTCTTTTTTCTCCCATATTAGCTACTGCTTTCCTTTTAACTGATTCAGTCTCAGTTGTTTCCTGTTTATTACCATCTAATTTATCATTTAACTTTCCTAATTCTTTAATCATATCTTCTGCCAATTCATATTTTTCCTTCACTGTCATATCATCATATTCGGCTAATCTTTCATCTTCAATTTGTAAAATTATTTCTGTTTTCTTAACATCATTTAAGTTTAAAAATACTTTTAGATTATCTAATCCCTTTTCAATAAAATATAAAATACTATCTGCCATGATTTCTGTTTCCTTATTTACAACCTCATTTATGTTTGTTTCATTACGTGTATTATTGGAATTTTCAACATCTATTGCAAACGCCTGTGTATTTACCCTTATTGTAAATGCTATCGCTGCAACTAAAATAGCTACTCTCTTCATGTTAATTCCTCCCCATATCATTCTTATATAGATAATAATATTATCCCATATTTTTAATTTCACTTTATATACGTTACATGATATGATTTATTAGAGGGTTTTTGCATTTTACTTAAATCTCAACTTATTTTTCTATAAAAATAATAATTATTTTTCTTACCCTCTAAAAATTAATAGTATTTACGTATACAAAGTATAAGGAGTGTACAAATGAACTTAAAACTTATTTTTCATAAAAATAAAAATAAAAATAAAAATATAGTCTTGGGGTTAAATGAAGAACAAAGTTTTAATATAGATGATTTATTTATTGAAAATCGCAATAATTTTATTGCAGATAATAAAGGTTTTATTTATTCAACTACAAGTAACATATGCAAACGGCATTTAAGCTGGGAAAATGATGAAGAACTTAGTATCGCACTTACTTCTTTTAATATAGCTTGTGAAAAGTATAATAGATTAAAAGGGAATTTTTATGGTTTTTGTAAAATTGTTATTAAAAATTCTTTAATAGATTTTTTCAGAAAAAATACAACATGCCCTAATCTAATGTTTTCTAATAATGAATTTAATGTAGATTATATAGACGACAAAAATTCAATTAATAATTTTGAAATTCAAATAGAGAACCAATTTAGAGTTGATGAAATAAACTTATTTTCTAAAGAATTATTAAAATATAAAATTAATTTCAATTCACTAATTAATTTATCTCCCTCTCACAAAGATACAAGAAACAATTTATTGAATGTTGCATTTTTGTCCTCTAGGGAAGAATCAATATTAAGCCATTTAAGAACCAAAAGAAGACTGCCAACTAAAGAAATAATAATGCTTACTACCTCAAACAGAAAATTAATAGAAAAATGGCGTATATATATAATTTCTTTAATACTAATAATTACTAATCCAGAATATGTATATTTAAAATCCTATCTTGATATAAAAGAGGGTGATATAAATGATTAAAACAGGTATTGTGATAAATATCATTAATAAAAAAGCTGGTATTATGACCTCCAATGGAGAGTTTTTATATATAAAAATCAGCAAAGTATTGCCTAATATAGGTGAAATTTATACAGGAGAATTATACAAAAAAAATCTATTCCTTTATAAATATGTTATAAGCGTTGCTTCACTAATGTTTGTATTTACTTGTGTTGCTTACGCTCATTCCTACTATACATCAGTTTCAACTATAGTCCTTAATATTAATCCTTCTGTTTCTATTAACGCTAACAAATGGAATAAAATTATTAGTTCTAAGCCTCTTAATTCTGATGGTGCTCTAATACTTAATAATGTTAAATTAAAAAATAAATCTATTGACACAGGCCTTGGTCTTTTGATTAAAGAAGCTAGAACTGAAAACTTTATAAACGAAAAATATGTAAATGATAAAATAGTTATTAATCTTGACATTAAAAGTAATAAAAACATCTCTATAGATATTTCTAGCTTTGAAAATACTATAGATAGTGATAATTTAAATGTTAAGATTAATCTATCTCCAGTCACTAGTAAGAACATTAATATTACAGTTAATAATAAAAAAATAAATACTTCAACTTTAAATAGAGGTAATTACAAAAGAGAAATTGCAAATAACCAATCAAATATAAATATAAATATAAGTGAAAATAAATTTTCTAAAATTAAATCTACGTTGAAAGATAACACCAACGATACAACAAAAAAATATAATAAAATCAAAAATGATATTAAAATTGAGAGTAAAAATTCAACTAGTAAAACATCATCCATTACAGAATATGAAAGTTTAAATAAAAACGAAAATAAAGTTCATAGTGATGAAAATAAAAAGATTAAAAATTCTGATTTGCCTAGTAATTACTCTAAAATACGAAAATATCCTAATAAAACACAAAATAAAAATAAAATTCATACCAAAATAGTTCATAATTAACTATATATAACATATAGTCTATATATTTTATAGTATTAATAATCCCTTTTTCGCAAAGGATATTAATATGTTATTAAAAAGGAGGTCTTTTAATATGCGTGAAGGATTAATTCCAACAATTTTAGGTACTGTTGTAAGTGTTGCTGGTGCATCATTTTCAAAGAGTAACATGAAAAAGAAAAATATGCTCCCTATGATAGAAGCTGGTGTTGTAGGATTTGGACTTGCTCACATAGTACTTGGAGCAATTGATCTTGTTGAACACAGAAAATAATATTCTTAAAAATATTTAAGTTAAGCAATGAGTAATATTAAAGTTACAAACACTATAATCTAAAACATAAAAACTGATTAGAGGTTTTAACTTCTAATCAGTTTTTATGTTTAATAATCTATTCTTTTGAAACTTTGTTTACTACCATTATAATAAAAAACTCTCCTTTAAAATAATTTTTAAATAACTACTACATATTAATACTCTTTTTTTCTCCAACCTTTTTTGCTGCAATTAAGAATATTACCATTGCTGCAATTGCTCCTATGATACCTACAGAGTATGAAATACTTTGAGATAACTTAAAGCCCTCTGGTGCAATTAAAATATATGAGGTGCATACAGCTGTCATAAATGTAGCAGGCACAGTTGCAATCCAGTGTTTTTTGCCTATGCTTACCATGTACATACCTGCTGTCCATAACACTATAGTTGCCAATGTCTGATTAGACCATCCAAAATATCTCCATATTATTGCAAAATCTAACTTAGTTAATATGAACCCTACTAAAAATAATGGAATACTAATAATGAATCTATTTTTAATAGGACTTTGATTAAATTTAAATGCATCAGCTATAGTCAATCTTGCACTTCTAAATGCTGTATCACCAGAGGTTATAGGACAAGCTACAACTCCAAGTATAGCCAAAACTCCACCAACTTTCCCAAGTAACCCAATTGAAGATTCATTTACTACCCAAGCTGCAGTATGACCTGATATTGCCATAGTAGCATTTAACTGAGGTACACCTCCAAAGAAACTCATTGCTACAGCTGCCCAAATTAGTGCAACTATGCCTTCTACTATCATAGCACCATAAAATATTTTTTTACCTTGTTTTTCACTAGATATACATCTTGCCATTAAAGGTGATTGAGTTGAATGAAACCCTGAAATAGCTCCACAGGCAATAGTTATAAATAACATCGGAAATATTGGATTTTTGCCTGGACTCGAATGCATATTAACCAAATTAGATATTGTTACTTCTGGAACAGGTAATCCTCCCAAAATCATTGCGCCAGCAAGACCAACTGCCATAAATAATAAACAAAAACCAAAAATAGGATATATTTTTCCAATAAGTTTATCTATCGGAATCATTGTTGCCATTATATAATACGCAAATATTATATAAATTAATAGTTCAAAATTCAATCCTGTTAACCCTTTTAAAATACCTGCTGGTCCAGTTACAAAGACTACTCCCACTAGTACTAAAACTATTACAGAAAAGACCCTCATAAAATTCTGAAAACCTTTACCTAGATACTTACCTACAACCTCAGGAATACTTGCACCATCATGCCTTACTGATAACATCCCTGAAAAGTAATCATGAACTCCTCCTGCAAAAATGCATCCAAATACAATCCACAAAAATGCAGCGGGTCCCCACATTGCACCTGCAATAGCCCCAAATATAGGACCAAGTCCTGCAATATTAAGAAATTGGATTAAAAAAATCTTCCAACCAGGCATCTCAACAAAATCTACTCCATCTGCAAGCCTAATAGCTGGAGTCTTAATCTTTTCATCTGCCCCAAATGCTTTTTCTACAATTGTACCATAAATAAAATAACCTGCTATAAGCGCTATAATTGCTAAAATAAATGATACCATTTAAACCCCTCCTAGTATTTTATAAATTTAATTAATATGTTATCTGTTAATTAAATTATACAACTTTTACAAGCTTTGTATACGGTTTCTTACATGAAAAAACAAAAAAAGCACATGAAGTGCTTTTATATACTCATTATTTTTTTAAACTCAATTATATTAGTTCTGCTAACAGGTATATCCTCTTTTTCACCTAACATCTTTAACATAAATGTATTATTAAACCATGGAATTATCTCTGTTATTTTATCACAATTTATAATGTATGATCTATGACTCCTAAAAAAAATTTCTTTTGGAAGTTTTTTATAAACCTCTGAGAGACTACAATTCACCCTATATTTCACTCCATTTATATATATTAATGTCTCCCTTTCGCGAGCTTCACAATAAGAAATATCAATTATATTCACTACCATCATCTTATTATCTTTCCAAAGAGTTATTTTATTATTACCATTTTTTATATTCGGAACTTTTTCAATATTTTTTAATGTATTAATTATACGTTCTTCTGAGTATGGTTTTAATATGTAATCACATGCATGGATTTCAAATGCATCTACAGCATACTTTTTATGTGCAGTAATAAAAATGATACGAGATTGTTTTGGAAAATTATTAATAATTTTACCTAATGCTATTCCATCTAGTTTAGGCATACTAATATCGAGAAAAATAACATCCGGATTATTTGCTTCAATATATTCCAGTGCAATAATCGAATCATCAAATTCACCCATTATTTTAATATTACTAAAATTGTTTATAAAATATTTAAGTTCTTCCCTTGATGGGTATTCATCATCAACTATAATACAGTTCACATAAGTCACTCCCCTATTCTTCTTACCTTAAAATTAATTCTAGTGCCACTAGATAGTCTTTCTATTTTTAATCCTTCACCATAGATATGTTTTAGCCTATTATGAACATTTGAAATACCTATTTTATTACCTTCCATTGTACCCTCGTATACCTTCTCTATAATATCATTTGAAATTCCCACTCCATCGTCTTCAATTATTATCATAATTTCCTCGTTTGCAACTTTCTTAATTTCAATTATAACATTACCATAACCCTTACCTTTTAAAATACCATGTTTTATAGCATTCTCAACTATAGGTTGAATAATAAGACTTGGAATTTTAACATCTAAATTCTCTTCAATCTTATAAACTATATGCAGTTTTTCCCCAAACCTTGCTTTCTCTATCTCTATATATGCTTTTACCTGCTCAAGTTCAAGGTAAATGTCTACATGATTTTCTCCTACTTCTAAATTATACCTTAAGTAAGTGGATAAATTTATAATTAGCTCCCTTGCACGATTAGGATTAATTCTAATAAATGAAATTATAGTATTTAGTGCATTAAATAGAAAATGTGGGCTTATCTGAGCTTGAAGAGCTTTTATTTCAGCCTTATTTGCCATATGCTTTAGTTCTTCAAGTTTACTTATCTCTAACTGAGTAGAAATAAGTTGAGATAATCCTACTGCTAGATTTATATTTCTAATAGATATGGAATCCTCTGTGCAATAATATATTTTTAATGTACCTATCATTTTCTCTCCTTCTTTCAAAGGAGCTATAATTGCAGATTTCAAATTGCAAGTTAAGTTACGACAATCTATCTGCTTTGCATTGGTTAAAGAAAGTAAATTTCCATCTTTAATAACCTTTTTTGTGGCCTCCGTAACAATTCTTTGACCTTTTATATGATGATCAGCTCCTGCACCAACATGAGCTAATATGTACTCATTATTTGTTATAGCTACAGCATCCGCATGAATTGAATCTTTTATTATTCCACATATCTCTTCCAATGAATTTCCATTCATGTTTCTAAAATATGGCAAAGTTTTATTAGCTATTTCTAAAGCAATTTGTGCTTGTCTTGCTGCATCTTCTTCTTTTTCCTTATTTATTTTTTGAATTATTATTATTAGAATCGCAATCCCTATAGCATTGGTAAAGCTCATAGGAAAGTATATGCTTTTTACAATAGTTAATGCGCTCTGAAATGGATGTGCCATTAAAAGTATTAAACCCATTTCTAAGATTTCTACTAGAAGAGCACCAGTTAATCCGTATAACCACTTGTTATTTTCACTTGATTTTACATATATTAGACTTGCTACAATTCCTGAAATTATAGTAGTTAAAGCACATGGTATTGATGTAATTCCACCAGTATCTATTATTAATCTATGAAACCCAGATATAACTCCTGCAAGCATTCCCACATAAGGACCACATAGTATTCCCCCTGCCATTACTCCAATAATTCTAGTATTAGCAATAGCACCATTTATATCTGTCCCCATATATGTTCCCAATATACCAAATACGCCAAAAATAATTGCCAGCATAAGTAAATCTCTTTTTTTAAATTTATCCTTTTGCACAATTCTCTTAAAACTTCTTATCTTAGAAACAAAAAAAGCAATAAGAACCACATATCCTAAATTATTGACAAGACTTTTTAATAGTTCAATCATATATTAACTCCATTTCACCTAAAGGTACATTTACCTAAAGAATATCTTATAATTAGTATATACAATATTCTACAATATATAAAGCTTCAAAATCTATGTTATAATTAATATAACATTATTACTTTATTTTACGCAGAAATATGGGAGGGCTCATTTAACGACATTTCAGAAGGAAAGTCTCCTGCTTCTATAAGTGGGGTCACATACTACAACAAAAATAAAACTTCTGTGGAGTAGATAACAATTGATAATTGTTATCTACTCCACAGAACTACAAAGTGGTAAATCTACTTCTGAAGTCGTTAATTATAGCTCCGAAGGAGATGACTTAATGAGAATGATTTTTTTTGATACAGAAACTACTGGTATAAGACCAGGTAACATATGTCAACTTAGTTATATACTCGTTGATACTGACTATAAACCTACAAAAACAATAGGTAAAAATATATTTTTCACCGTAGATTATGTAGAACCATCTGCCGAGGATGTACATGGTTTTAGTGTAGATACTTTATTTGCATTAAGTGAAGGCAAAACTTTCGAAGATTCTTATGAAGACTTTATTGAGGATTTTATAAATGCAGACATTCTTGTAGGCCACAATGTTAATTTTGATATAAAATTTTTAACTCACGAACTTGAAAATTGTGGACATGCTCTAACCCCTAAGCATACATTTTGTACAATGAAATATTATAAAGATATATGCAAACTTTTCACTTCGCGTGGAGGGTATAAAAACCCCAAACTAGCAGAAGCCATAAAATTTCTTAACTTAAATGAAGATCAAATAAATTTGAAAAGCAATAAGTATTTCGGAGATGCTGCAAATTTTCATGATGCTAGATTTGATACCACTGCAACATATTTACTAGTTACAGAAGGGATTAAGAAAGGTTTTATACCTAAACATTATTTTACGAATCTTGCTAAGTAATAAATAATAAAACTATTTAAACAATAGATATCTATTGTTCAAATAGTTTTTTAAGTTTACACCACATATCTGCATTAACTTTTTTAATATTTACCACTCTAAATTTTTCGTTAACAAAAGCATGTGTTGTACTACCCTTAGCCAAAATTTTTCCATCCTCTTCTCGAACTACATTGTAATTAAATATCACCTTGACACCATTTAGTTCTTTCATAAATGTTTGGATAATAATTATATCCTCATATTTTGCCCCTTCTATGTACTTACATGAACTTTCCACAACTGGTAACATAATATTATTTTTTTCCATTTCTTTATATGTCATTCCTATTGCTGTTATAAATTCCGTTCTACCTACTTCGAAATAAACGTAATATTTTGAATGGTGAACAATTCCCATTTGATCTGTCTCTGCATATCTCACTTTTAATTTTGTTTCATTAATATACATATTCATGTCTCCAATCTAAATTTTTTTAATCCTATGAGTATTAAAACTCATATATTATACCATCACAAAATATTCTTTTAACAACTCTATTATTTACATATATTTCGATTACATCATCTATTTTTATATATAACTCTACAGGTAAATTAAGTTCATATGCAAAATTCCCTGATTTTATTTTTAATTTTGTCCTATGAATATGGGTTCTTCCCACTAAATCAGCAAGATCTGCACCTAATAACAAACCTTGTCCTGACATCAGACTATCAATTTGTATAACTGGGTAATCAGTTATCTTTGCAACAATAGGAATTAGATTACCAATTTTTTTATTACAAATATAATCTATCTCTTCATCTATAATTATTGAATCATTTTCAATTATAACATTATTAATATCAACTAAAAAATATGCATTTATTTGTGTCATATCTACTTTTTTATAATAAAAGTTTTCTTCAGAACGCATTATTCTAAGATATATAAGTTTTAATAATTCTTCATATGTATTATCTTTAAATTTTTTAAATTCTTTAATTATTATATTGTCTATGCTTTTACTTAGTCTTTGCTCATTAATTTTCCCTAAAATACTTTTACATCCTAAATAACTGGCTAGCTCAGATTTTATTTTATTTATATTAAAGTCCTTATCTGTAAGCTTAATATCTGTATTCGCAACCATAAATACATTAGTATATTGCGGATATGCAGATTGAATGAATCCTAAATATTTTCCGTTTTTACTGTATACATTAAAAGGCATATTACGTCACTTCCTTCAAAACTATTTTTTTAATCATAAAAATAAATAAAATACTTAATATTAATATTATACATCTAACCAAAATTCATACATATAGATTTGATAAAATATTATTTTGCTTTGTTATTTAAAAACAAAAGAATACCTCTACCATTTATAGAATTTTTTCGCACATATATTTTTATGATATTAGGGTTATATTAATATTATACAACAACATAAAAGGAGGACTATTTATGCACAATAATAAAAGTCACATGAAAACTGATGAAAAAAGTAATGCTGAACTGAGAAAAATGTTTCCTCAAAGCGGTGGCGATATAGGAATTGAAAATGGTGAAAAAATAGATGCAAATAATGATAAACTCACTAAACGCTCTAAATTATCTCATAACAAATAATACCTTCATCGTTAAAAAACTCTAGAATATTTCTGGAGTTTTTTAGGTTTTAGTTGACTTTCTACCTTTGTCTTTTATAAATATCAATATAGCAATAATAGATATGTATGCAATATTAAACAAAGTAACCTTCGGAATAATAAAGCCGAGAAAAGCTCTTCTTTGCACTTCATTTCCAACCTTTAAGCATAAGTAAATTACAATAGGTACTGTAAACCAATAAACCTTCTTTTTATCTTTAATTTTCAGTATATTACTTAAAATATATGTAACTGAATACTGATAATTTGCTAACGTCCTAAATATGGTTATACTCCATAAAAATAAAAATATAAAACGAAAGTTATTTAGTACCGGTAAATTTACTCCTACTGTTACTAGTAAAACTGGCCATAAGGCTTTAGAAGTAACCTTATATCCTAAATAATAGATACATATAAAAGTTGTCCAAATATAAAGTGACATAATTAAAAAACTAGATTTCAACACTACTGCTTTAATTTTATATTTGTTTCTCATAAAAGGATAAATTAAAAATATTCCCTCTAGTCCACCATAAGCATAAGCAGATTCAATGCTTGCCTTTAAAATATTTTTATACCCAGATCCAAAAATCGGAAACAAATTTAGGTAATTACCACGTTGCAAGCCTGTTAGTAACGTTAGTACCGACATCACCACAGCATAAAGAGCAATTATATTTATTCTTGCCAATACTTTTATACCTTTAACAGCTAAATAAGTAGCTAATAATATAGCAGGAATAAAAATCTTTATTGGGGTTAAAAAAGCTGTTACATAGGTCATATAAACATTGCTCATTCCAGATGCAACCCCTATCAAATATATACCAAACTGAGCCAAGAATAAAATGTTGCATATAGTGCCAAGAATGTCCCCTAAATATTTTTTACTTAAAACTAATATATCCTCTTTTGGATGTTTTTTTACATAATAAATAGATAAGAAGGCCAGAAATAGAGGATATACTCCACCAATAACAACCGATAGCCATCCATCCTGTTTAGCATCCTGTACTACTCCATTAGGTAATGATAAAAGGCCTACGCTGGTTACAAACCCCACTACCATTGCTATGCATTCGCTTTCTTCCAGCAATTTTTTTTTTGCTTTATCCATATTTTACTCTCCATGTACTTTTAGTACTGCCCTATTCCCATTTTATCAATTTTCACTACTACATTTACTTTAATATCTGCATTACTTACCTCATAATTCCAATCTACCCCAGTTTCTCTGCCATATTTAGCAGCAGCATATATTCCTAAATTTAAGCAATCTATTTTATATACATTTTTCATTTTATCTAAAAAATCATAACACATTTTCTCTATTTTCTTTTCCATGAGCTTTTCAAATTCTTTTTCATTTTCTTTTTTCATGTCTTTATATAATGTATTATCTATGATATCTCCCTGAAAATCTAACTCAATGCTGAATTCATATTTTCCTTCTATCTTATTACATTTTACCTTCCTTTTAACCATTGCATCATAATTTATATATTTATCTGGGCCTTCCTGCAGATTTAATATTCCTTTTCCTTTTTTCTCCCTAAGCATATTCATAATTTTACTTTCATCCATAGGTAATACGTAAACCATTTTACTCCCTTTAAATAATGCCATACCTGTATGGATGATATTATTATCCTTTATTTCTAAGTAAGGGAGTACTAAATTTTTCCCCTCAGAATCCAATGTTATATATATATTTATTAAATTATATTCCGAACTTAAAAAATTATAGTTTGTAGCATTTTTAATCATACCCTCCATATAGTCTGAAGAACTAGCATATCCCTCTACCTTAAACCTTAATATATCTTCGGCCTTCCCTTTACACACTGAAAAAATATTTTTATCATTAGTATTTGCATTTGAAAAAAATATATTCACCATATTAAGTATCCCATAGACTGCCTGTTCTTCGCCTATTATAGCCACTTTTTCAGTTCCAATTGTGTAAGGTTTACTAGACTTTAATTGTCTTTCTTCCCTTGTATCTCCAATAGTATCTGACTTTGCCATTATAGTACTACTTTCTCTTTCAATATTTCCTCCAGGAGCAATTGCTTTTTTAGTAGTGACCCTTACACCCTGTTTTCCCTTGCTTTTAAAATCATATAAGGAAAAAGGGACACTATATTGCACATTACCATTTAACTCTTTGTTAATATCATAACCAATGCCTGCGATTACATTTAACTCCTCCATTGGGCTTACTTGCAATTTTTCTGCATAAATTGAAGCTATAAGCACCACTAAAAACATAATTATTATTTTTTTCTTTTTCATAAGTGTCACCTTCTATTTTTTCTTACTTATCCTATATTTAATACTGTCCTCTTCCTAATTTATCAACATGTACCTTTACATTTACCTTAATGTCAGAATTAGAGACAACCTCATTCCAATCTACTCCTGTGTCTCTTCCATATTTTGCCGCCGCAACCCATCCTAGCTGCAGTAAGTCTACCTTATATTTATTCTTCATCCTATCCAAAAATTGATTGCACATTTCTTCCACTTGTTTCGCCATGTCATCTTCAAACCTTTTGGTTGCCCCTACGTTTGTTGCCATACCTTTATATAATTCATTATTAATAATTTCTCCTTCCAAATTTAAGTCAATAATAAAAGTATATTTATCCCCTACTTTTCTACATGTAATTTTTCTTTTAGATGACCCTTGATAATTTACATACTTATCCGAATCCTTTTGTATGGTTAATACGCCCTTCACTTTATTTTCTCGCAACATATTCATTATTTTTGTATCCTTCATATCCAAAACAGCAGCTAGCTTATCCTTTTTAAAAACAGCCACTCCTGTAATTTTAATGCCATCTTCCATTATTTCAATGTAGGGACTAACTACATTTTTGCCCTCTGCATCCATAGATAAAAATGCATTTTTTAACATGTAGTCCTCCTTGAAAAAATTATAGCTTACTGAATTTTTAATCATATCACTTATATAATCTGCTGAATTATCATAACCTGGGGAAGTATAATTAAAATATTCTTCATTTCTACCTTTGCATACCACTAAAAATGCATTTTCATTAACTACAGTATTCTTAAAAATAACATCTATCATATCTCTTATTCCATATTTAGCAAATTCCTCATCTACTATATAAATTTTTGATAACCCTAAAAAAAATTCTTTACCTATTTTTTTTTGTCTATTCTCTCTTGTTTTACCAATAGTGCTACCTGTTCCAGTACCTAATAGAGCTTCAACACTTGCATCTTCTTTATATTCATTTGCAGTGGTAGTAACCCTATACATTATGTTCCCTTCACCATTTTTATTTATTCCATTTCCTACCCCCACAGAAATACCCAAATCCTCCACACTCTTCATTTTCATTTTTTCACCTCCCAAAAGAACCATAATTAATGTAATGCATAAAAAAACAATAAATATTATGTTCATATTTTTTTTCATTTTACCCCTCCTTTTTTTATCCATATTAAACTGGTGATGAGGGTTATATATAATAAATTATATATAATGCTGATTGGACAGCTATATTTTATAATTTCCTCCATTGCTACCTTATCTGGGTAATATATCCTTGCAATTGTAATAACCACAACAGCTAACAGTACATATGTCACTTTTTTATTTTTTATTTTTTTAAAATCATCTAAGAAAAATATACACACATAATTAAAAATAGCGGCAGATTTAATTGCTATAATTATCCAGAAAAACGAGAAAATATATCTGAAATTATTTAATACTTCAACCTTTACTGCCGTTGTTACTGTGAAAAAACTCCATATTGTTTTAGGAATAATATCTTTTCCCATATAATATATTGTTATAAAAGTAATCCATGTATATATAATAGCAGTAAATCCTACTGCCTTTAAAGCTGAACTCTTAATCTTGCCACTATCGTTTATAAAGGGGTAAATTAAAAATATAAGTTCCATTAATGAGTAATCATAAGCAGAGTACACGCTCCCTTTTAAAATATTTACAATCCCTGCTCCAAAAATAGGACTTATATTTAAAATGCTTCCTTGTTTTAAAATAGAAATGGTAGGTATAATGACTACTATCAACATACAAAATGTGATACCACATAGCCTTCCAAGCACTTTAATCCCTTTATTAGCCGCGTATATTCCTATAAAAAATAAAACTACATAAATTTTAAAAGGACTTAACATAGGTGATGCTTCTGTTCTTACAATTAACCCAATTGTTGTAATTAGTGGTGGGAAAAAGCTAAAAAAACTTAGTAAAAACAGAAAATTTAATATGCTCCCAAAAGTCTTTCCTAGGTATCTTTTACTCAGCACTAGAATATTATCCTTAGGAAATTTCCCACTTACATATATAGCTAAAATAGCTATATATAAAGGATATAGAGCCCCTATTATTACAGAAATCCACTCATCCTGTTTTGCAATAGCTATTGCCCCATTCGGTAAACTTGTTGCCGTTACATCAAGCATAATCCCTATTAATATAAAAGTAACTTCATTTGGAGTTAATAGATTTTTCTTTTCTATCTGCATTCCTAATAATCTCCTCTACCCTGTAAATCTGCATTAACTTTTACATTTACTTTAATATCTGCATTTGAAACTACTTCATTCCAATCAATTATTTTCTGCCTTCCATACTTGGCAGCCGCCTCTTTGCCAAGTGAAATACAATCCACCTTATAATCACTTTTCATTATTTTTATAAAATCATAACCTTGCTTTTCCATCTCTTTTCCCATATCCTTTTCAAACTTTTTCTTTTGTTTTATATCCTTTAACATACCAGCATACATTTCATTATTAGTAATTGTACCTGTGAAGGTTAAATCAATAATAAAACTGTATTTATCTCCTTGCTTATAGCATTTCACTTTTCTTTTACCCGTTTTTGCATCAAAATCAATATACTCTTTAGGGCTCTTTTGTAAAGTTATTATCCCGTGTACATCATCATTTTTTAATAAATTAAGTATTTTACTTTTTTGTATATCTAAAACCTTTACCATTTTATCCTCTTTGAAAATAGCCATTCCAGTTATTTCTATTCCTGCATTTGTTATTTCTATATATGGAAGCGTCAAACTTCTACCCTCAGCTCCAATCCTCACATATGCATCTATTAACTTGTAATTGTTTGAAAAAAAACTGTAATTGCCATAAGCTTCTATAATACCCCCTATATAATCTGAAGAGTTATTGTAACCCTTTTTCTTGTATTTTAAGTAATCCTCTGCTCTGCCTTTGCATACAACCATATAAGCATCATCGTTTGTTTCTGGATTTCTAAATCTATCATCTATCAAGGTTTTTAAACCATACCTTGCATAATCCTCGCTAATCAAAACTACCCTTTCCTGCCCCTGTATAAACCTTTTATTCATCTTTTCTTGCCTTTTCTGAGTTACTTCTCCTAAATTTCGACCTTGCTCTGTAAATAACAAATTTGCTTGCTTACCACTGCCTTTGTAAACATTTGTATTAATTGGCACACTATATTCAATAATATTTTGACCTTTTTTCTCTATATCATAGCCAATGCCATTAATAGTTACTACCTCTTCAATAGGGACCCGGTCTTGCCCCATCATAATAAACGTATAAATAATAATTCCAATGATTATTATGAAATATTTTTTTTTATTCAAGCTTTCCCTCCTTCCTTAAAAAATATAAATACAGCAATAGCCGTCATATAAACTAAATTAAATATGATATACCAGGGCAAAACAATATCGTTAATTTTTTGCCTACTTATTTCATTGCCAAATCTAAAAGCTAAATATACAAATAATGCATACATTAAAAAATAAATTTTTTTTATCTCTATTTTATGTGCAAACTCTTTTAAAATATATATACTTGCATAAGCGTTAATACTAATAGTTTTAAATGCAATTAAACCCCAAAATGTCATAAAAACATATCTAAAATTATTGATTATTGATACGGTTATAGTTTCTGTTACAACCAAAAATGACCAATAACATTTGTTCACAATATCTGGGCCTAAATAATATATGGTTATAAAAACACACCAAACATAAATAGCAATAGCTATAGTTACACTTATAAGAGAAGATTTAAGCATCTTCTTTTTCTCTTTTAGAAAAGGATAGATTAGTAGGATTATTTCCGCTCCTGAATAAGAATAATTTGATTTTATAGCTCCCTTTGCTATTGAACTAATCCCTGAACCAAATACAGGATAAATATTTGTCATATTAGGAAAGCGTAAAGCTATTATAGGTGATAAAAGGAGAACGATTGTAACATAAAAAGAAATTTCACATATTCTTCCTATAACTTTTAAGCCTCTAGAAGCGGCATAAATAATACATATAAATAGGATAGCTAGAAGCTTAAAAGAAGTTAAAAATCCTACTATATAACTTCGCATTAAGTTACTATAATAACAAGCAACCATTGATGATATAAAAATGAAATAACTAGCAAAAATTAAATTAAAGAAACTTCCAAAGATTCTACCAAAATACTTTTTACTTAAAATCAATATGTTATCTTTAGGAAATTTTTTACTTATATAGCTAGCTATGATTACAACATATAAGGGATATATTCCTCCTATTAAAGTAGAGATCCATCCATCCTGATGAGCCTCTTTTACTACACCATTTGGAAGTGATAAAACACCAACTCCAACGATGGAACCGAAGATAATAAGGGCAAACTGACTTACCGTTAAGTACTTTTGTTTTTTACTCGCGCTTCTCTCCATTTTATTCACTACCTTTTTTTCTTAAACTTATTTCTAAAATCCGTCTGCCTTATTGGATCACCATTTGGAACTACCTCTGGTCGCTTGTTCATCTTCCAAAGTGGTGCTCTAATAAAGGTATCCTTCATGTCACTTTTACGGAACTCAAAATATGGTACTCCAAGGCTATCTAAAGAGGATAGATGAACTAAAATTAAAAACCACCCTACTGCTATTCCAAATATACCCATAATATTTGCTAATACCAGCATTGGAAACCGTAACATTCGAATAGAAAGAGACATATCATAATTAGGGATTAAGAAGGTAGTAATTACAGTAATTCCCACTATAAGTAAAGTAGTAGGACTAACCATTTTAGATTGAATTGCTGTATCACCTATAATGATACCTCCTACTAAACTTAAGGTTTGAGCTATTTTAGTAGGTAGCCTTAAGCCACCCTCTCTTAAAAACTCCACAACTAGTTCCATAGCTACAATCTCTAAAAACGGAGTTAGAGCAATTCCTACCCTTGACTGAACAATTGGGGTTACAAATTTTATTGGTATAAGTTCTACATTAAACTTTATTAGTGTTAAATAAATAGAAGGTAAGGTAATAACAATAATCGCCGCTAGAATCCTAAGAATTCTTACAAAAGAGGATAAAACAGTTCTTTGAGTATAATCCTCCACAGCCTGGAAAAATTGCATAAACGTTGCTGGATATACAAGCACCATTGGCGTTCCTTCTAAAACAACAAGTATTCTCCCTTCCACCATATTTCCAATAGCTCTATCTGGCCTTTCCGTGCTATCAACTTGTGGAAAAACCGTATAAGCATAGGATTCAATATATTGATCAAGTGCTCCCGCTGAAAGTACAGAATCTACATCAACAGATTCTAATCTATTTCTTAATTCTTCCATTACTTGTTTATCTACTACATCGTTTATATAAACCATTGCTACGTCACTCTGCGTTCTACTTCCTACATTAAATAGCTCAATTGTGAGATTCTTATCCTTGACTTTTCTTCGAATAAGGCTAATATTAACTTCTAAATTCTCTACGAAACCATCTCTTGGTCCTCTCGATGCAGTTTCATTCATAGGCTCCATAATAGCACGTTGTTGTCCACCTGTAGTGTCAGCTATTATTACTTCTGAAGCGCCATTTATTAGCACAGTCGTTTTCCCTCTTTTAAGGTGATTAATCACTACATCTAAATCAGCTTCTATCAATGTATTGCTCATAGAAATGTACCTCTTACAAAGATAATCTCCTATATTAACCTTTCCATTTAAATTTTCCTGTATATGAAGCATAAGAGGATTTAATATGTCTCTATCAATGATATCTTTGTTTGTAATTCCATTAACATAGATAATCGCAGCTTCTAAAGGCTCATCACTTCCAATATAAAAGTGCTTTACCACCATAGGACTTTGCTTGCCTAACCCATTCCTAATTAAATCTATATTCTCGCTTAGCTCTCCATTTTCCATTGCTATCACCCTATCCTTATACCATAGATAATTACTTTAAAATTATAAATTTATACTTATAGTTTCTCTAATTAAATATTAAATATCCATTTTATTTCTCCTATGTTAATTTTAAATATATGCTTATTTAAGCATTAGCTTTTATATATTAATATTATTTGTTTTACTATTATAAGCTTACTAATACTTTTAAAACAAAAGATTGTTTAACATTCTATAAATTAGGTATATAAATAAGTTTTACAAATTAAAGCATAAGAGCACTATACCCTTACTGATTAACAGTAAGGGTATAGTGCTCTTATTTTTTATTGATTTTCACTAATCTACTGGTAACTTTATATAAAAAGATACCCCGTCATTCTCATTTACAGCATAAATTTCTCCACTATTATATTCAACTATATATTTAACTATAGCCATTCCAAGTCCAAACTTTCCGGCTCTACCTTTTTCAAATTTATTAAATACTTTTTCAATATCTTCCTAAGAAATTTTTTCTCCATCATTATGAATACAAATAATAACCAAATTCTCCTTTTGCTTAATCGATATGTTTATCTCTTTCCTTGCATATCGAATTTGGTTATCTAAAATATTTTCAATCACAACAACCCATTGTTCTTTAATTCCCTTAAATTTTATATTAGAAATATCTATATTTCAATTTATGTTTTCATGTGCGAATTTAAGTTTACCTACAACATCCTCAACTATTTCTTTTATATTAATCTTTTTATAGGTTGCTCGATGTTTTGATAAATATTCTAACTTAGATAGATATAATAAATCTTTTATACGTTTTTCTAGTCTTTCTGCCTCACTACTAATTATTCCCATACTACTTTTCAAGTCTCCTTTAGGAAATATACCATCCCCTACGGCTTCTGAGTAACTTCTAATTACCATAACAGGAGTCTTTAGCTCGTGTGATATGTTCTGAAGCATCCACTGTTGACTCTCATCTCTCTTAATAAGTTCTTTTCTCATGTGTTCGATAGATTTAGCTAAACTTCCAATTTCATCTTGCCTTTCGAATACAATAGCTTCATCCCATTGCTTTTCAGCAATTTTTTTTACATTTTTCTCAAGTTTTATTAATGGTGATGTTATGTATTTCGCAAGTGTTAAAGCTAGACTTAGACTAATAACTACTGCTATAAAGGTAATAATTAATAATTTTTGTAACAAGGTTTTAAGAAGACTATTTCTATATGTATCCCACATGTATGATAGTAAAAATCCTGATTTATTCACATTACTATACTTAGTAATAACATAAAAAATTTTTTTATCACCTATCTTCTTTACATACCTTTTACTTAATTTATTTTGCATTTCACCTTGTTTAATTATTTGTTCAACAAATTCCCTTTCAACATTCAATGATTTTGCTACTTTAGTTATCTTTAAGTTTGTAGCACCTTCAATACCTTTTTTAGGTATTTGAATATGAGTAACCGATCGTATATCTAACTCTTGTGTATTACTTTCTATATTGGGATATTCAATATCAAAATTCTTATATAATCTTTTTTTGATAATATTATTTTGTGCACCTTCAATAGTACTATACACTTCATTTGTAAAGAACTCTCTTAAAATTATAGGAAAAAATAATGCTAGTAACATACTAAGACCAATTATTACTGCTGCGAATGCAATACCAATTTGAAAAAATAGAGATTTGTTTTTCATAAAACCATCTTTAGTATGCATTACCTTGATAACCTATAACCATAACCATATATTGTTTCAATGTTCAAATCAGGCAATTTTTTTCGCAATCTCCGAAGTAAATCATCTACAACCCTATCATTACCAAAATAATCTTCACCCCAAACTCTTTCTAAAATTTGTTCCCTTGAGAACGCCTGACTTCTGTAATCCATAAAAAAAACAAGCATATCAAATTCCTTAGAGGTAAGTTCTATTATCATCCCATCCTTGCTTACTTCGCGAGTATTCTCATCTACCAAATAAGAACCTAGCATTATATTATTTTCTTTTAACTTAATTGTTGGATTTTTTTAAACTCTCCCTAATAGCTTTCTTGTCCTTATTATGAGTTCTCTAGGCAAAAATGGCTTTGCTAAATAATCATCAGATCCTAGCTCAAGTCCTATTATTTTATCTAAATCTGCATCTCTTGCTGAAATAAATATAACTGGTGTTAATTCATCATTAGTTTTAATCTCTTTAATCAATTGGTATCCATCTATATCTGGGAGCATAATATCTAAGATCCACAAATGTGGTGCGTTATGAATTTCTTCTTGTGCATCTTTTCCTTTTAAAAATGATGTAACATTCCACCCCTCATTTTGTAGATATGAGGTAAGTATGCTATTTAAGTTTTCTTCATCTTCAACTAAATATATAGTGTAATCCATAATTATCCTCCTACTTTATATAATTAAATTTTAAATGCATACAAAATCATCTTATTTTATTGATGCTCGGATATTTACTTATATTATAATACAGTTCCTCATATTTATAAATAATTTTAATATTCTATAACCCATTAATTTATTATCTATTAAAAAATAGATAAACAAAAAAAGACTATATTTAATTAAAAATATAGTCTTTATCCCACTTTCTTTCATATTATGCTGGTGTCTGATTAATTAATTGTTGTAACATCGTATTTAACTCATTTATATTTTGAATGTATATATTAAAACTTTTTTCAATGATTTTAGAATCTTTTGAGTCGATAGAAATTACAAAGTTTTTAAAGCTTCTTATTACTACATCCTTTTTCACTTTTATATCATCTTTTTGCGTTTTGTTTTCATTTTTAAATTGGTCTTTTATACTTTTAACTTGGAGTTTTTTCTCTTGTTGCTTAGCTATTAGCTGCTCTTTAGCTTCTTGCTTTGTTATTTTACCCTTTTGCGCCTTAAGTTCTATAGCAGTCACCTCAGTTTTAAATTCATTCTTTAAAGGTAATGTGTCAACATTTATTTTTTCTTTTCTTATATTAATAATTTGTTTTGCTAATTCTTTAGTTTTAGTTACAGAAGCATACCCTTTTTTAGTTGCACCCGGCACGTATTTTTCTGCATTTTGAAGAGCTTTATCATACATTTGTATTTTTGCTTGTAAATTTTCCTTTTGCCCCTCCTGTTTTTCTTCTTTATTTGTTAATAATTTCTTATCGGTTTTGCAACATTCCATCTTACAATTAGCTGCCATACTACACTCTTTACAGCAATTCATTTTAGAATTAGTTTTAACGCTATTTTCCTTACATACTTTCATATCACATTTAGGTGTTACATTATTTAATGTACCCGCAAAAACAGCACTTGGTGCTAATATTGCCATTGCTAGAGTTGTTGATAATATCATTTTTTTATAATTTAACATATAATCCACTCCTCAATTAATTTATATTAGTTATTCTATCTATAAATACATTATATTCGACAACTTTCGAATAATTATCTCAATATTATGTGAAATTATGTGATTGTAATATATTTCCTAGTAAATATTCTACATTTTCTTTGCAAATAAAAAAACCTATAAAACCAAGGTTTTATAGGGTATATCTACTTATTTTAACGACATTTCAGAAGGAAGTTTCCTTCTGAAGTCGTTAATATACAGCTCCACAGGAGATGATTTGACTATCTTCCGTAAGATGAGTTATTATTTTGTTGTTTTCTTGCTCTTCTACAATCAGCGCATCTTTGTGGTTCATTTTCGAATCCTTTTTCTTTGTAGAAAGCTTGTTCACCCTCAGTAAATACGAATTCTTTACCACAATCTTTGCAAATTAAATTTTTGTCTTCCATTTTAAATATTCCTCCTTTTATTTGAAAATAAGATCTAAATTTGATTAACAATAATTTCCTAAATAAAAGAGGATATGTTGTTTATCAGATTAGATTCTATTAAATAGTAATTTAAAATTACTATTTAATACTTATATTAACATATCTAAAAAGCATGTACAATATACTTTTCACCATTAACAGAACTTTTTTCGTCCATTTGCGAACAAGCTATTAAAATGCAAAATTTCCATTTTCAAACACAGATACCTCTTTCCCATCTGCTGTGATACCAATTATTTGTAGGTCCTCTGTACCAACCATGAAGTCTTCATGTACAAACGAATCATTAACTTCTAACTCTTCAAGTTCTTCAGCACTTAAATTTTCACCATTTTTTATACATACTGGATATGCCTTTCCTAGAGCTAAATGACATGATGCATTTTCATCAAAAAGCGTGTTGTAAAATAATATATTTGAGTTTGATATTGGAGAGTCATATGGCACTAATGCTACTTCACCAAGGTAACACGATCCTTCATCAGTTTCAATAATGCTCTTTAAAATATCATAACCACTTTCTGCTTTGAAATCTACTACTCTTCCTTTTTCAAAAGTAAGCGTAAATTTATTAATTAAATTACCATTATAATTTAAAGGTTTAGAGCTTACTACTATGCCGTTAACTCCAGTTTTTTTAGGTAGTGTAAATACCTCTTCAG
Source organism: Clostridium frigoris (assembly GCF_018861865.1). Lineage (GTDB taxonomy): Bacteria > Bacillota > Clostridia > Clostridiales > Clostridiaceae > Clostridium_AD > Clostridium_AD frigoris. Next base: position 29,190 of record NZ_JAHLDV010000004.1, on the reverse strand, counting down.
TAGGCATATTCGCTATGAACTCTATACCGCCAGGAGTATAATCTGATCCTCCAAGCCATAAATGGTTTTCTGGAAGTTCTATTTTTAGATCCGTGCCCAATGAATTTTTATATTGTAGATATTTAAAATTATTCAAATTTAAATAATCCATGCTTTTTTTCAGATTTGATTTATGAGTTTCCCATGAAGCAACAGGATCCTTGGTATCCACTCTCACTGTTTTAAATATAGCATTCCAAAGTTTTTCCATTGCTTCTTCCTCTGAAACTTCTGGGAAAACTTTATTTGCCCAAGCTTGTGTTGGAATAGATGCAACACACCAAACATTTTTATTACTCATCATTCTATCTCTGTATTCTTTTATTGCAGTACTAGCAGCTTTATTTGATTTTGACATTCTCTCAGGGTTAACATCCTTCATAAGCTCCGGGTCAGATGCTGAAATGCTTAAGAATGCAGCTCCCTTTCGCGCACTTGACACATAAAAATCTCTTTGCCAATCTGGATATTCGCAAAATATCTCTTCTGGAGCAAACGTGAATTTAATTTTTGTAGATAATTCATCTCTCCAGGTTACTACCACCTCCCTAGCACCTTCTATATATGCTATTCTAGAAACTATTCTAGTAAAAGCAGCACACTCAATAGGAGAATTAATTACAAGTGTTTGATCCTTTTGGATATTAATTCCTGTCTTAACCAGTAAAAGAGCATATTTCTCTAATAATTTATTATCCATAATTTATCTTTAGCGGATAAGTACACAATGCACAAACTCACTAAATACTCACTTCCTTTATATATATATCGTGTACAAGGTATAAAGCCCCTTGTCGTGGCTAACTTTACACATAAACCAAATTAACTTTATTCTACTATATTATCTATAACGTACAAGAAAATTATACCATGAAAAGTTATTTAAGAAAAATACTATGAATATTTATTTGAATACATTCTAATATTAGGTTATGATTTACATAAAACGTATTAATGTCCATAAATAAAAAAGGGATGACTAATATCAAAACTGCAGTATTATTTTTTTCAAGAACAGGTACTAGTGAAAGAATAGCAACAAAAATAGCTGATGGCTTAGGAATCTCACCTATTCGGATTACTGATGATAAAAATTGGAATGGAATCTTTGGCTTTATAAAAGGAGGCTACTACGCTTCAACTAATAAAAGTGTAAATATTAAAATTAACGGTGAATATAAAGAAGCTGATCAATATGTTGTTATATCACCACTCTGGGCAGGAAAACCTACCCCTGCAATATGTGAATTTTTAAAACAAGTACCAGTTAACAAAGTAAACTTAATCTTAACTTGTAATGGTAGCAATATTGAAAGTGCTTTCACAAAATATGAAAATACTATAGGAAAATTAAAGGGACATTTTGGAATTGTTAAACGCTTAAAGGATGAAGACGAACGCATTAAAGATATAATTCAAGCTGTTAAGTAATCACCTTAACAATATTATAATAATAAAACTATGAAAATATATTTTCATAGTTTTATTAACTCTATTATCTTACCTTTCTTTTTATTTACTCCAAAAACACTAATATAGCTAATATATTTATTAAGAGTTTTCTAACTCGACTTTACTTGTATATAATCTTAAAAAAGTTAAAATTGCTCCAATTAAACAAATAATAGCTGCAACTATATATACACTTCTCATGCCATATATAAATGCATCATTTCGTCCCACTATATAATTAGTTACGCGATGTCCAATTTTATAACTCATTCTATTGTATAAAAGTGCAGTTGATAAAGCAATTCCGCATACCATTCCTAGGTTTCTTACAAGTCCATTAATACTTCCTGCAATACCTAACTTATCCTTTGGCACTGTGGACATTACTAAAGAATTATTAGGAGACTGAAATAAACCATTCCCAATGGTCATAACTGCTATATAAAACACCATACTCATTAGACTCGTTTGCTCATTTAAAGTTGACATTAAAAGTAGACCAACACTGTTAATCGCAAGCCCTATGAAAGTTAGAATCTCTGATCCTATTTTATCTGATAAATGTCCACTCAGAGGTGCAACAACAGACAATATTAACGGAGAAACCATAAGTATTAATCCTGTAAATGCAGGTGAGTACCTAAGCACATCTTGAAGAAAAAACGGTTGTATAATAACTGAACAAAACAACGCTACAAAAGATATAAATCCACAAAATATTGAAAGTGAGAATAATTTATTCTCAAATATTTTAAGATCTAACAATGGGTCTTTACGTTTCTTCTCCACAAATATAAATAGTATGAATGAAACACTTGATATCAAAAATCCTATCAAAATTATAGGCTGTGTAAATCCAATTTCTTGACCCTTCCCCAGAGCTACAAATAAAGGTATTATAGTAAATGCGAATAGCAATGCTCCATATCCATCCAGTTTAATCTTTTGTGTTTTATTTGATTTGGGAAGTATCTTAAATCCATAAAATAAAGTTATTATACCTATTGGTATATTTATTAGAAATATATATTCCCAACTAAAAGCATCTACTATAAATCCTCCTAGCCCTGGTCCAACCATTGCGCCAAGGGCTACAAACGTGCCCGTAATTCCAAGAGCCCTTCCTCTCTCATTTGCTGGAAACACTCCCGTTATAATTCCTTGACTATTTGCCATAGTAGCTGCTGCTCCTATCGCCTGAATTACTCTTGCTATAATTAAAACTGTAAGGGAACTTGTTATCCCACAAAATAGAGAACCCATGGTAAATAAAGCTATTCCGAATTTGAATACCTTAGTTTTGCCAAGCATATCCCCTAGTTTTCCAAAAACCAAGATAGCTGCTGAGATAACAATTAAATAACTTGTTACTACTAATTGAATTCCAGCTGTCGTTACATTTAAAGATTTAGCCATTACAGGTAATGCTACATTTACTATGCTACTATCTAAAGTACACATAAAAGTTACCATTACAACTATAAATAAAATTACCCATCTATTTTTAAAATTACTATTATCCACTGAACCCATTTTCATTCTCCTCTTATGCTTGTATTTTCATGTTTTTTATATTACTTAGAATCTTATTCAAAGAATCCATAGTAATTTTTTTCTCATCCTCATTTAAATCTATTGTTATTAATTCTACCAACTTATGTATTTTCTGAAGCACTTTTGGAATTATAATATTAGCCTTTTCCGTTAAATATAATTTATATGCTCTAGAATCAGTTTCATCTTTATTTCTATCTAAATAACCAAGATTAATAAGTTTTGTTATAGTTCTAGCAGACATTGCCTTATTGCAACCTATTTCTTCACTTATTTTATTTTGGCTAATACCTTCGTTACCCTTCAATTTAAGTAAGTATGGATATGATCCACTGCTTAATTCATATTCTTTTAGCACCTTGTCCAAATGAACCTGTGTACTTCTTAAAATTTGATTATTAAGTTTAAGTAGATACATTATGTCTTCGTCCAAAATACAACACCCCCTAGATAAATATATTTTTCTCATTTTAGTTGACACGTCAACTTTATTATAATAAGAATTGGTTGACTTGTCAACTATTAAGTTTAGTTTCAAATAAATGTTTAAAATCAAAAAAATTAATAGCATATTTAGTACCTTATAAATTATATATGTATAAACTTTTAACAACATTTTGGAAGCTTCAAGTCTGCCATCTTCTATAAGTGGCAGTTGTCTAGCATAGTAAAATTGCTTTGGTGGCAGTCTAAATCTGCTTCCAAAGTTGTTAATATTTCAGCGACCCAGGAGATGATTTAATGATATTTCTTGTAAACCCCTTCTAAATAAGGCATATTGTATTTATAATAGAAAATATACAAACAAGATAAATTAAGTTGGAGGGATTACATATGTTAGGTTTTATTATTATTTTTTTTGCTAAAATAGTTGAGGTTTCCTTAACTACGATTAGAATAGTCCTCATAACTCGAGGTGAAAAATTTTATGGTTCTATTATTGGTTTTTTTGAGGTTCTAATATGGTTGTATGTAATTGGTACAATGCTTGTTGGAATAAATGAAGCACCACTTAAAATGATCACTTATGCCTCAGGTTTTGCTTGTGGAAATTACATAGGTTGTATTTTAGAAGAAAAACTAGCATTAGGCCTAATTACTATAAATGCAATAGTGTCTATTAAAGATGGGTATACATTGGCCGAGCTATTAAGAAAAGAAAATGTCGGTGTTACTATTGTTGATGCAGAAGGCTTAAAAGAAGAAAAAAAAATGCTTATATTACATGTTAAAAGAAAAAGGAAATGTGAATTAATAAAATTAATATCAGATTCCCATATTAACGCTGTAATTTCTCTAATGGACACTAAAACTATATATGGCGGATATGGTATTAGAAAATAAAAATAAGGCAGATAAATAAACTATCTGCCTTATTTTTATTTGTTTATATTTTTAACTTCACTAAAAATACCATATTACTGTATAACATCTCTCTTTCTCTAACTTTATACCATATGCTTTAAATATACCTCGTATTGGTCAGTTTCTAACTACTTTGCCTTCTATCTTAAACTTTTATCCGTTCTTTAAGCCTACTATGATATAATTGAATTCAAAAGCGTATTTGATAAGGAGTGTTTAAAATGTGTGAAAAACAAAAGATGCTAAATGGTGAAATCTATAACGCATATGATAAAGATTTAATACTTTTAAGAAATAAAGCAAGGCATCTTACAAAATTATATAATAATACTGACCCAGAAGATGTTACTGATAGAATAAATATTTTAAAAAAACTATTTGGAAAAATAGGTGATAATTTTGAAATAGAACCTCCTTTTAATTGCGATTACGGAACTAATATTCACATTGGAGAAACTTTCTATGCTAATTTTAATTTTTTAGTTTTAGATGATGGACTTGTAAAAATAGGAGATAATGTATTAATTGCTCCTAATGTAAGTATATTTACTGCCACTCATCTACTTGATCCTAAGTTAAGGCCTAAAAATGCTGATTATACAAAAGCTGTAACTATAGGGAACAATGTATGGATTGGCGGTGGCTGTATAATAAATCCTGGTATAACTATTGGTGATAATTCTGTAATAGGTTCTGGAAGCGTTGTTACAAAGGATATTCCAGCTAATGTTGTAGCTGTAGGCAACCCTTGTAAAATACTAAAAAAAATTGATTAGACTACTAATAGAAAGTAGGGGGCAAATTACTGAAATATATTTCAGTAATTTGCCCCCTACACTTTAATTTTAGCTTAATCAGTTGGATGATTATATATCATCCTATCATATACATGGTTAAATCCCATTTTACGATAGAGATTTTTAGCCCTTTTGTTATCAAGATCTACATGAAGTGACAGATTACCATCTGTTAGTTCAATTGCACGCCCTATAAGTTCAGACGCCACGCCTCTCCCTTTATTACCTGGCTTAACACCAATATATGCAAGGTGGTAAGTTGGAATAAATCGTTCGAACCCCATATTTACTACAATGCAGATACCCTGTTCTTCACCATTTCGTTTCGCTATTAACAAAAAACCTTCCTTCATAGCCTTTTCTATAGCATCCACTGTCTCACCTACCGAATCATTATAAGTGGATAACCAATTACGCGTCATTTCAATTAACTCTTCTTTGTTTTTATCATCAAAGCTTTTAATTTCACATACTTCAATCTCACTTCTCGCATCATTTAAAATAATTAAATGTTTTCCATTACTTATCTTCCCTTGCTTAGCATTTTTGATAAACGCTGCCATTGCATATGATTCCTTCCTTGAGACCATAACACCCTCAAGTTCTCTTAGCATGTTAGCTGCATTTTTTAGATCAATTTCCTCAATTCCTATCATTTCAGCACGTGTATCAATAATTATTTTCTCAACTGTTGCAACTATACCTGTATAATCATCTTCCGTGTATAAATTAGGTTTTTCAGAATCTTTATCCTTATTTTTAATCCCACTGATTTGCATTTTACTAACGTACTCATCCAATGATTCTTTCCACGATGGGCTTGAACCACATATTAGTTCAGGTAACTTACTTAATTCCTCATGTACCCAACTTTTAATTAATCCACTGTAGACACTTGAAAGTGTATATCCAAGGCCCAATTGTATTGTAATTGTATCAGCCTTAAAATCCATACGTTCAAGGCACTCTCTTGTCATATCCTCTAATACAAGATGACTAATAATATTGTTTAGATTCCATTCACACATCAAATACATATTATTCTTTTCTGCTATCTCTCTCAAATGAGAACGTGTGATAGTATCCTTTTTATCTCGCATGTCAAATAAAATAGATTTATCAATTCTAGAAATTTTCCATTTTTCTTGTTTAAATAGAGGAACCTTAATCTCAATTTCATTTAATTTTGCAAATAACATTACTGATTGTATGTAACACTCAGAACCATCAACTAATATTTTTTTAAATCCATTAGCAATAGCATCTTTAACTAAAACTTCTGATATACGATCATATTTATGCCCTGATGGATTAGCTCCTTCAAGTTTTAAGTATATCTCTGATATACCTAATGCCTTTTCTAATTTTTTAGCTCTCATTAACGGTGTTCTTCCACTTTTTCGCATAATCTCTCCTTCAACACTTAATTGTGATTAAATCATCTCCTGGGTCACTGAAATATTAACGACTTCAGAAGGAGATTTATACTCCCATTGAAGTTTTCTATTTGTTATAATATGCAACTCCTACTTATAGAGATGGGAAACTTCCCTTCTGAAATGTCATTAAATTCAAAAAACACTCTAACTTTTTAAACCTTTATAGTTAGCGTGCCCATTTTATTAAGCTGTAATTATTTATATTATACCATTTTAAGCTTAAATCAGCAAATATCCCTAATTCATCTTAGGTCTATTCATAGTACATTAAAGTATAATCTATATTTACCCTATTACTAATAAAAGTATTGATTTTTTTGTCGATTATTATATAATTATATAGCAGCGTAATATAGATTTATTTACAACATTGTTAGGGGGAAAAACATGTCAGAAAAATCAAAAAATATTAAGCATTTAACATTGATACCATTGGTATTAATGATTTTTACTTCGGTTTACGGATTTAATAATATTCCAAGATCATTTTATAAAATGGGATATGCAGCTATTCCTTGGTACATCTTATCAGGAATAACATTTTTTATACCTTTTGCTTTCATGATGGCTGAGTTCGGTGCGGCTTTCAAGGATGAAAAGGGTGGAATTTATTCATGGATGGCAAAGTCTGTAGGAGCTAAATTTGCTTTTATGGGTACTTTTATGTGGTATGCATCTTATGTAATCTGGATGGTTAATGTTGCGTCAACAGTTTGGGTTCCAATATCAAATGCGATATTTGGTACAGATACAACAAAAACTTGGGGTTTACTAGGATTAACTGGTCCAAGATTTCTAGGAATTCTTGGAATATTTTGGATAATATTTGTTACAATTATATCAACTAAGGGACTAGACAAAATTAAAAAAGTAACTTCTCTAGGAGGTACTGCAGTTGCTTTGTTAAACATAGTTTTATTTATTGGAGCTTTACTAGTTCTTGTAGGAAATCATGGTCATTTGGCTCAACCAATAACTGGAATTAGTTCATTCATAGATTCACCAAATCCTAAATATGTTGGGAATATACTTCAATCATTTGCATTCGTAGTATTTGCTATATTTGCTTATGGTGGTATAGAAGTTGTTGGAGGACTAGTTGATGAAACAGAAAATGCTGAAAAAAACTTTCCTAAAGGTGTCGTTATTTCAGCAATTATTATTTCAATTGGCTACTCACTTGGAATATTCCTTGTTGGTATATTTACTAACTGGTCTACTATTATGACTGGCGATAACGTTAACTTAGCTAATGCTGGTTATGTAGTAATGAACAACCTAGGGTATTCTCTTGGTAATGCATACGGTGCAACCCAAGCTACTTCAATAGCAATTGGACATGGTGTAGCTAGATTCGTTGGACTTTCAATGTTCTTAGCTTTATCTGGTGCTTTCTTTACACTAATGTTCTCACCATTAAAACAATTAATTGAAGGTACGCCACCTAAATTATGGCCTGGAAAAATGGCAGAAATGAAAAATGGAATGCCTCAAAATGCAATGTGGATTCAAGCTGTAATAGTTTGTGTTATAATTTTCCTTGTTTCTGTTGTTGGTGGAGATTCTATGAAAAAGTTTATTGAAATATTAGTTTCAATGACCAACGTAGCTATGACTCTTCCATACATGTTTATAGCGTTTGCTTTTGCACCCTTTAAGAAAAACAAAGCTATTATCAAACCTTTTGAAATATTTAAAACTAACACAAGTGCTTTAATATGGACAATAGTAGTTATGTTCACTGTTGGATTTGCAAATTTCTTTTCAATAATACAACCAGCACTTGAAGGGGATTTACCAACGACTCTTTGGAGTGTAGGTGGCCCAATATTTTTTGCTGTAGTTGCATTTATAATCTATTGGAACTATGAAAGAAAATATATAAAAAACCTATAAAATATATAAAAAGATGGTTTCTACATTAGAAACCATCTTTTTTGTGTTTATTAGTTTTACTTTATTAAATCAGCAAATTCACCATCTACGATATCTTTTAATAAATTTGGATTTATTTCTATTTGAAATCCTATTTTCCCAGCACTTACAATTATCTTATCTATTTCAAGTGCTCCTTTGTCAATAAATGTTTTGTACTTTTTCTTCATACCTATGGGGGAACACCCACCTCTAATATATCCTGTACACTTCTGTAAATCCCTAAGATCTAACATTTCTATGTTCTTTTCATTAGTTACTCTAGCTACTTTTTTAAAATCTATTTCTTGTCTAACAGGAATCACAATAATATAAATTTCTTTAGAGTTTGCATGTGTCACTATTGTTTTATAGAGATATTTCTCGTCTCTACCTGTCTTCTTTGCCACAGATATACCATCTACTTTATCATCTTTAACCTCATAGGTCATAACATCATATTCTACATTCATTTTATCTAAAATACGCATAACATTTGTTTTTATCATTGTTATCCCCTTTGTTTAAATTTATTTATAACACAAATTATTCCGAGGTTCACCTCATTATATACTCTTTCTATACCTTCTGCACTGTTACCATAAATATCATACATAATAACCATATGCATGTGTAATTCATATAAAAAAAACTGCTTAAGTATCTCAGCAGTTTTTTAGAATATAATAACAAATTCACCTGTAATATTTAATAATATTTAATTATACTTTTAATATCCGTAATTATATCTTCTTCCCCCAAGTAAACTTCCAATAATTAATATTCTAGCTATATCTTGAAGACCAGCACCGCTGAAGCGACGTCTTCTCCTCGTCATATCATCCTCATCATCCCTGCAATCGTCCTCATCATAATCCTCATCCTTATGATGTTCTTTGTACTTGTCAGCTATCTCCTTACAAACATGATCCAATTCCTCTTTGCTAGGACAATACATCTTTCCATGTCTTGCAACCATCATATCACAATGGTGATTTACCATAGGAATCATCCTATGGTAAACCTTAGGATTCATACTTTTTAAATCCTCATCATCTTCATCACACATAGGCATATTCATCATGGGCATATTCATCATGGGCATATTCCCCATTGGCATATTCATCATTGGCATGTTCATCATTGGCATGTTCATCATTGGCATATTCCCCATAGGCATATTTCCCATTGGCATATCCTCCATGGGCATATCCTCCATTGGCATATTCATCATAGGCATATTCATCATAGCCATATTCATCATGGGCATATTCATCATGGGCATACATTGTCCAAGATTTTCACAATTTTTACAACGATAATCGTACATAAGTACCTCCAAAATAATATTTATACTTTATATTATTCTATTTTCATTGTTTTGTTACTATAGCCAATACTGTATTGTTAAAATATTACATTTATCTTCTATCTAATTCTACTCGACAATTTATTTTATTTCTATACATATTACTACATAAAAATATTTTTGGACTATTGACAATATTCAATAAAAGCTTTATTATGACTTTAACAACTTAATAAATAAATACTTATCAAGAGAGGTGGAGGGACTGACCCAATGAAACCTCGGCAGCGGGTTCTTTTAGAATACTGTGCCAATTTCAGCAAATTTATTCTTGAAAGATAAGATGGCTATATTTAAAATATAAATTAACCCTCTTCTATCTATCGAAGAGGGTATTTTTTATCTAAATATAATTGTGCTTTGATTTAATAAAATAATTATTGAGAGAAGGCAATAACTTGAGCGTTAAAAGTGTACAAAATTTTTTTACCGATCATGGCCTTGTAGATCCAGTATTTAAACTTGACGAGTGCGGTGCCACAGTTGATCTTGCAGCTAAAACTTTAGGAGTTGAACCAAAGCTTATTGCAAAGACCTTATCCTTTCGTCTTAAAGACAGAGATATTTTAATTGTTACTAAAGGTGATGCACGAATTGATAATAGAAAATACAAAGACTTTTTCAAAACAAAGGCCAAAATGCTAGATCACGATGAAGTTGCACAAATAACAGGTCATCCTGTAGGTGGAGTATGTCCATTCGGACTCGCAAGTCCTATAGGGATATACATAGACGTGTCACTACAAAACTATGAATATGTTTACCCCGCAGCCGGTTCAGCATTTACAGCCCTTAAAATAAGTCCATCCGATATGCAATCACTAACTCAGGCTGAATTTATTGATGTTTGCAAATAAATAAATCAATTAAATTTAAAATCAAAAAATGTATTGACATTTACTTTTATGAACCATATACTAAGCACTAACAACTTATCAAGAGAGGTAGAGGGACTGGCCCGATGATACCCGACAACCAGCATTTTCAAAAATGCACTGGTGTCAATTCCATCAGATTACAAAATCTGAAAGATAAGGAAGATAGCAAATTTTATTATACAATTTTATTGTTTATTAAAGTTTATCATGCTGCTTTCCTTTTAGGAAAGTTGCTTTTTTTTTAAATAAAATAATTTTAATTTGTTATTAAGATAATATATCATTATATTTTAATAAATCTTTGGGTATAAAAAACAAATATATATTCACAATATATTTTAATAAATTTCAATAAATTAAAAAAATAATATTAAAGAGGAGAATTAATATGAGTGAGAGAAAATTAAGTTTTGAAACATTACAGGTACATGCAGGTCAGGTACCTGATCCTACTACAGGTTCAAGAGCAGTTCCAATTTATCAAACATCATCTTTTGTCTTTAAAAATGCAGATCATGCTGCGAATTTATTTCAATTAAAAGAACCAGGAAATGTATATGCAAGAATAATGAACCCAACTACTGATGTTTTTGAGAAAAGAATAGCCGCTCTTGAAGGTGGCGTCGCTGGACTTGCTACAGCTTCAGGACTAGCTGCAATATTCTATGCAATACTTAATGTAGCTAGCTGCGGTGATGAAATAGTAACTGCAAGTACACTTTATGGCGGTACTTATGAATTATTTAATGTGACACTTAGAAAACTTGGAATTAATGTAATATTTGTTGATCCAGACGATCCTGAAAACTTTAGGAAAGCAATAACAAGCAAGACAAAAGCACTTTATGGTGAAACAATAGGAAATCCAAAAATAAATATACTAGACATAGAAGCAGTAGCAAAGATTGCACATGAAAATAAAATACCACTTATTATTGACAGTACATTTGCAACTCCTTTCCTATGTCGCCCAATTGAATTCGGTGCTGATGTAGTTATCCACTCTGCTACAAAATTTATCGGAGGTCATGGAACTACCATTGGTGGGGTTATAGTTGATGGAGGTAAATTTGATTGGAGGGCAAGCGGTAAATTCCCTGATTTTACAACGCCCGATAAAAGCTATAATGGTCTCGTATATGCAGACCTCGGTGCACCAGCATTTGCTTTAAAGGCTAGAGTTCAACTTCTAAGAAACACTGGTGCTACCCTTAGCCCTCAAAGTGCTTTCTTATTTCTTCAAGGACTGGAATCATTGTCATTAAGAGTTGAAAGGCATGTTTCAAACGCTAGAAAAGTAGTGGCATTTTTAAATAACCATCCAAGTGTTTCATGGATAAATTATCCCGAACTAGAAGGAAGTAAATACAAAGATTTATCTAAAAAATACCTACCAAATGGCGCAGGATCAATATTCACTTTTGGAATAAAAGGTGGACTTGAGGCTGGAAAGAAATTTATTAATAGCGTAGAATTATTCTCATTACTTGCAAATGTTGCAGATGCAAAATCACTTGTAATTCACCCATCAAGCACAACGCATGCAGAGCTTAATGAAGAAGAACAAAAGGCAGCTGGAGTTACTCCAGATTTAATAAGACTTTCAATTGGTGTTGAAGGTATTGATGACATTATATACGATTTGAATCAAGCACTAGAAAAATCAGTTAAATAGTTACAAAATAACTAATGCATCTTACATATATTTTATGAAAGTTGCATTACCCTAAGGAGGATTTAGATGCCAATAAAAATACCTGATAATCTTCCAGCATATAAGACTCTAAATAAAGAAAACATTTTTACTATTACAGAAGACTGCGCATTTCATCAAGATATTAGACCCTTAAAAATTATAATTTTAAACCTAATGCCCACAAAAATCGATACTGAGACGCAACTTCTAAGACTACTTGGTAACTCACCACTTCAGATTGATATAGTACTCCTTCATCCAGAAAGTCATGCCAGCAAAAATATATCACCAGAACATCTCATTAAATTTTACAATACTTTTGATGAAATAAAAGATACTAAATTTGATGGAATGATAATAACAGGAGCACCTATTGAAAATGTTCCTTTTGAAGAAGTAGATTACTGGGATGAGCTAAAAAAAATCATGGAATGGAGCGTACGCAATGTATTCTCCACCTTACATATTTGTTGGGGTGCTCAAGCTGGGCTTTATTATCATTATGGAGTACCAAAACATAAACTTGATAAAAAACTGTTTGGAGTGTTTAAACATACAGCAACGCATAAGAATGTTAGGCTTTTAACGGGATTTGATGATGAGTTTTATGTTCCTCATTCAAGGCATTCTGAAATAAGAAAAGCTGATATTGATAAAGTAGATGCACTTAAAATTATATCAGAATCAGCTGAATCAGGAATTTATATTGTGTCAGCTAAAAAAGGACGTCAGATCTTTATAACCGGACATTCAGAATATGATCCACTAACACTTAAAAAAGAATATGATAGAGATATCGCAAATGGTTTAAATATAAACGTTCCAAAGAATTATTATCCACAAGATGATCCAACTAAAACACCTATTGTAAAATGGAGAGGTCACTCAAGTTTGCTCTTTTCAAATTGGTTAAATCATTATGTTTACCAAGAAACTCCATATAATCTAGTGTATTTAGAATAATATATACTTAATCCCAAGTTCACTCGTAAGTCTATTTTAAAAATTGTATAATTATTTTATAAAACGTAAAAAGAGGTGTAGCAAATTATGCTACACCTCTTTTATGGTTTTAGAAACGGAAATCTCTTTTTCCATCATTAAGCTCTTTTAAATATTGTTTTGCAATTTCTCGAACTTTTTCACTTTTTATATTTGGAATCTCATTTTGAATTAAGATCTCACCCTTTTTCTTAGTATCTTCGGATGCATAATCTTCCAAATATTCTTTAAGTGTCATTAATGCATTTGGCTGACAGCAGTTTCCAATCTGACCTGACTTTACAAGTTTCATAAAACGATCGCCTGTACGCCCCTCTCTGTAACAAGCAGTACAAAAGCTTGGAATATAACCAAGTTCTAAAAGCCAATTTACTATTTCATCTAATTTTCTAGTATCTGTTACTTCAAATTGTTTTGAATTATCTTCCTCAGATTCTGGCTCAGAATAACCCCCAACGCTTGTGCATGAAGCTCCGCTTACCTGAGATATCCCTAGTTCTAGAACGCGCTCACGGGTTTTTTGTGACTCACGAGTTGAAACAATCATGCCTGTATATGGTACAGCAATACGAATAACAGCCACGATTTTTTCGAACATTTCATCCGAAATTGAATTTGAGAATGTATTAGGATCTATATCATCAGCAGGACAAATTCGTGGAACACTTATAGTATGTGGACCTACACCCTTAGCTGCTTCTAAATGCTCTGCATGCATGAGGAGTCCTACAAAATCATAACGATACATATTTAGACCAAACAAGACACCAATTCCAACATCATCAATACCGCCTTCCATTGCACGGTCCATAGCCTCAGTATGATATGAGTAGTTATGTTTTGGTCCCGTTGGATGAAGTTCTTCATAACTTTTTTTGTTGTAAGTTTCCTGGAAAAGTATGTAGGTTCCAATGCCAGCTTCTTTTAGCATCTTATATTCCTCTACAGTTGTTGCTGCAATATTTACATTTACACGCCTAATATCCCCATTTTTATGTTTAATGCTATAGATTGTCTTGATACACTCCAAAATATATTCAATTGGGTTATTAATAGGATCTTCTCCTGATTCTAAAGCCAATCTCTTGTGTCCCATATCCTGAAGCGCAACAACCTCTTTAACTATTTCTTCTTGCGTAAGTTTTTTGCGATGTATTGTTTTATTTTTAGAATGATATGGACAATACACACATCCGTTTACACAATAATTTGATAGATACAAAGGTGCAAACATAACAATACGATTACCATAAAGCTTTTGCTTAAGTTCCTTTGCAAGTTTAAACATTTTTTCTTCTTCATCTTTCAAATCACATTCAAGTAGAACAGCGGCCTCCCTATGAGTTAGTCCCTTGCCTTCTTTTGCACGTTCTATTAGACTATCAATTAATTCACGATTACTCTTGTTTTCCTTAGCGTATGCAACGGTAGATAAAATTTCATCATCGTCTATAAACTCTATTGCATTTTTTGATTTAGAATCATACATAGCATAATCTCCTTTTCATATAAAATAATTTATTTTTACTCAACTTGTGGTGAAACTTTTGAATAAATTGTTTTTGTATTTACACCCGGTAACATTCCAAGTTTACCTGATATAGCACTAATAACATCATTTGGTGCATCAACAACAACACTTATCACTGAAATATGACGCTTATTATATGGAACACCCATTCTACCTACAATATACTCACCATATTCATGAAGTATAGAGTTAAGTTTTGAAGCTTCATTTGTATTTTCAACTATAATTCCAATTAAAGCAATCCTTGTTTCCATTAATTAAATCCCTTCTTTAATAAATTAAACTATCCCTATACCTCTAAAGGCATAGGGATAGTTTCTTAAAATTAAAGACACATCACTAAAATAATGCTCCTTAACAATATTACAACTATTCTCTCGCCTTCTCATTCGGGACGAACCCTCATACCTTCAGAACGATATCTTTGTAATTATAATTTATTGTTTAATTTTTAACAAGATAAAATAAAACCTATTCTAATTTTAGAATTCACCTAGAATACTTATACATTAACACTCTAGTTAATTAATTGCAAACTTTCATTTTACTTAATAACATAAGTAACATTTATAATAAATAGTTAGGATTACTTGTAAATTGTGACATGCTGTTATATAATTAAATAATAATAATATATGTGCTAGGGGTGCCTTGTGGCTGAGATATGAATATTTAATTCATTGACCCTTATACCTGATCTGGCTAATACCAGCGGAGGAAAGCGGTAATGATGTATAAATACATTAACTATATTTCTTTTGTGAATATAGTTTTTTTGTTTTACCATAATACTTATGTAGCACAACATGGAGGTTATAAAAATGTCTTTTAATGAAAGAATCACCGAAATTACCAAAAGCCCTATTGCTCTTTTTGCACTACTCGGAGTACTCATATTAATTTATGCTGTTTTAAAAGTTAGAAAAATTAAATTTACTACTCAAATGATAACTTTAGTTGGAATATCTATTGCATTATCTACCTCGCTACAATTTATTACAATTATTAAATTACCCCAAGGTGGTAGTGTAACTGCTGGAAGTATGGTTCCGCTAGTACTAATATCCTTATTTTATGGGCCTGAAGTTGGTTTCTTAACAGGCTTTTTATTTGGAATAATAAATTTTATAATGACTCCTTTTGCAGTCCACCCAGTTCAAGTATTATTTGATTATCCTCTTCCTTTTATGGCTGTTGGAATAGTTGGATACTTTAGATCCTTTAAAATTACAGGAATACTTATTGGTGTAATCTGTGCAATGCTAACAAGATTTGCATGCCATTTTATATCTGGAGTGGTATTTTTCGGTAGCTATGCTCCAAAGGGAACCTCCGTTTATTTATACTCCTTTTTATATAATGGATCATATATGGGACTTGAAACTATAATAACTTGTGTAATTATTGCAATTTTGCCTATAAACCGTTTATCTAAGCTAGTCTTAAATAAAACTAGCTTAAATTAATTATTAATCTTCTTTAACCAAATATAGCAAGTTGTTATCTACATTATAATGAAGTGGTGCTATCAAAATATTAGGATATTTAGCCCTGAGCCTTTTAGCCTCTTCAAGCACAAATTCTATCTCATTACCTATCTCAAACATTGGAGCAAAGTTCATAAAATGATCTTCTGCTCTTTGTTTTTCCCATCCCACTATATCCACAAGCCCTTGGATAAACTTTTCTCTTTTAGACATCAAATTAACCATTCCACAGTGATTGTGGGCAATTAGCGCAATAGTTTTAATTCCTCCTATAGCAATTGTATAAGAAACCTTAAACTCACTAAAACGCAGAGTTCCGCCACCAGAACGGATTATAAATGCAAAGTTATTTGGTATACGAAGATATTTCCTATTATCCATGCACATTCCAATTAACATCTGTGGGCTACTTACAGTTTCATATGGCACTTTCAAATTATGGTATTCCAATAAACTGCTGATAGGTGTATCTTTATATTTATCAAATATATCCTCTTTGGTATTGATTTTTATTAATCTATCCATATAGCGTGCTCAACTCCTTAGTTTTCCGTGTAGCTTAAACTTATTCTCTTAATATTTAGCTTTCCTAATTAAATTTATTTCTGCTTTAACTGGCGGTTTAGAAACACTGTTTCCTCTTATTGTAACTTTATCCTCTGAAATATTAAGTTCTCTTGCTATTATTGCCTTAACTCTTCGATTGCAAAAATTACCTTGACAAGTTCCCATTCCTGCTCTTGTACGTCTTTTTATAGCATCTGTAGAATTAATTGGTATATTTCTGTGGATAGCATCAATAATTTCTGACTCTGTAACCTGCTCACATCTGCATATTATATTCTTTTCTTTATTTTCATCATCAACTTTTCCGTCAAAATTCTTATCTTTCTTTATTACTATTCCCTTTCTATTTGGATTGAAATTACTCTTTAATGATAGGTTTGGCTCAAAGCTCTTAATTATATTTACCACCATCTCAGCTATTGCGGGTGATGATGTAAGCCCCGGAGAATCTATCCCCGCTACATTGATAAAGTTTTTAACTTTACTTTTCTCAATTATAAAATCACCTGTACTACTAGTAGCTCTTATACCCGAAAAAGTAGTTAATGCCTTTTGAATATTAAAATCAGGTATGGACATTCTAGCAGCCGTAATTACATCCTTTAAACTCTTCTCATTAGTTGATACATCTTCTGTATTATCAACTTCTTCAGCATTAGGTCCTATCATAAAATTACCATGATATGTTGTAGTTACAAGTATTCCTTTCCCCTTCTCAGTAGGCACTTGAAAAATAACGGTATTTACAAGATGCCCTTGATCTTTTCCCATTAGAATATATTGACCTCTTTTGGGTACTATTTTAAAATCATCCATTCCTACCATATTAGATATATTATCGCTATGAAGTCCTGCAGCATTTATAATATATTTTGATTCGATATCTTCCTTATTAGTATGAACAATAAATTTTTCTTCCAATTTTTCTATACTTAATACTTCATTCTCAAGCTTAAGTTCTACACCATTAGTTATCGCATTTTCAACTAATGCAATTGTAAATTCATAAGGTGAGGTAACCCCTACACTTTTTGCATAAAGTGCTACCTTTGCTTCACTATTTAAATATGGCTCTATCTCTTTTAACTTCTCTCCTCTTATAATTTCTAAATCATCGCATCCAAGTTTTAGACCATTCTCATAAAGCTCAGTAATCTTTTTCTCATCTTTCTCATTAAATCCAATCACCAAGGCTCCTGTTTTCCTGTATCCAAAATTTAATTCTTCCTCAAGCTTTCTGTACATTTTATTTCCTTTTCCACACAATTTTCCTTTTAATGTACCGTATTTGGCTGCATATCCACCATGAACTATACCACTATTTGCTTTCGATGCTTTAGTAGCAACATCATCTTCTTTTTCTAAAATGCATGTTTTCAAATCATACCTTGAAAGTTCCCTTGCAATAGCTGCTCCAACTACTCCTGCTCCTATAATAACTACATCATACATAAAAATCACCCCTCAACATATTATTGATATTTATATTCTTTAATACTTACTCTTTATTAATATCTATTATAGTATACCTTTTTATATTATAATAGACATTTATCTTTATAATTCATTTTCTTCTTTTGTCTTCATTAATATTAAACCTATAAAATTACAAATTTTAATATAATTGTAACATTAATAATTGTTTAATAGAAGGAAAACCAATATCAATATAGAATGTTATTAATATATTCGATTATAAATTATGGATGATAGAGGAGATATTAATTTGAAAAGTAAAACTGTACTACTAATATGTATAATTGCATCATTAATTTTCACAACTGTCGGATGTGGCAAAAATACTAAGTCAATTAGTACTAAAGAAGAAACACCTTCTGTAAAAACTGTGCAAAAATACTTTTCACCCTATACTGGCGAGCAAGTAACAAAGGAAATATTCGATAATATTGCAGTACTCGCAATAGTCGAAAACTCCGTAGATGCAAGACCTCAATCTGGATTAAATGATGCAGATATAGTTTATGAAACCATGGCCGAGGGTGGAATTTCTAGGTTCATTGCATTATTTCAAAAGGAAAGTACGAAAAAAATTGGACCAATTAGAAGCGCTAGGAATTATTTTTTAGATATTTCAAAGGAATATAATTTGCCTTTTGCTCATTGTGGCGGAAGCGAAGAAGCTCTCCTCAAAATAAACAGAGAAAAATTAATGAGTATAAACGAAATGACAAATGCCTCTACATACTGGAGGGATTCATTAAGAAAAGCTCCTCATAACCTTTATACTTCTACTGATAAATTAAGAGAACTTATTAAAAATAAAAAATTTGCATATTCACCTACTTCAGTACTAAAGTTTAATAAAAGCTATTGGGATAACACTAAACTAAGTAAAGCATCAAATGTGTTTTTAAAAATGAATAAATATTATGACACTAGTTACACCTATAAAAATGGCCTTTATCTAAAAAGCATGGATGGTAAATCTTCAACTGATATAGAAGATACTCTCCCCCTAAGCGTTAAAAATGTAGTTGTGCAAATAACCACCATTAAAACACAAACAGATGGAAGTCATTTAGATATTAACCTTGTAGGAACAGGGAATGGTTATGTTATAAGCAATGGTAAATATGTTAAAATGTTTTGGTCTAAAAAAACTTCCACTTCACAAACGCTACTAACCGATGACGAAGGTAATAATTTGCCTTTAAATCCCGGAAAAACTTGGTGGAATATTGTTGATAAAAGTACCATAGTGAATATAAAGTAACTTATAGAATTTTAATACGAATTATTGCTTAATATAGTAACCAAGTATACATTTCGTCATAACCTAATAGTACAATAATTCTAATTGGAGTAGCGGATGATTAATGTAACACTAACACCTCTCCACTATATATACCTTATCTTCATTATTATAATAATATTTGCTATGGTGAAAAAGAAGGATATAACTCTTATATGTATACTTGGTATATTTCTATTAGGAATCGCCGGTACAGGATCTATTTCAAAATCTACTATGGGAGTATTTAATAGCTTTGTTTATGCAACAAAAGAGCTAATGCCAACCATCTTCATAATATCCATCGTAACTGCGATGAGCAACACTCTTGTCGCTTCTGGCATAAATGACGAAATAGTGTCTCCTTTTAAGGGAATCATTAAAAATTACTGGGTTGCTTATTGGGTTATCGGAATTGTTATGATGATTTTGTCTTGGTTTTTCTGGCCATCACCCGCAGTAGCACTTGTGGGCGCACTATTTTTACCAATTGCTATAAAAGCTGGATTACCGGCCATGGGTGTTGCCATATCAATGAATTTATTTGGACATGGCATAGCACTATCTAGTGATTATATTATTCAAGCAGCTCCTAAACTTACTGCAGGTGGAGCTGGAATACCCATTGGCGATGTTATAACTGCAAGTATTCCGCTTGTAATTACAATGGGCTTGGTCACAACAGTTGTAGCCTTCTACTATCTACGACGTGATATTAAATCTGGAGTGCTTAATAATATTTCTAAAGTCGAAGGATCGACAAGTACTTCAAAGGATACGATGCTTATATCCTCAAAGATACTTAGAAGAATTCTAGCAATCCTTATACTAGTGCTTTTCGCAGTAGACATCTATATAATGTATACTGCAAAACTTCAAGGTGGTGATGCCACAGCTCTTATTGGAGGTACAGCTGTATTCGTATTAAGTCTAGTTTCAATATTTACCTATAAGAAAAATTCGCTTGAAAAAATTACAGATAATCTTGTAAAAGGTTTGCAATTTGGATTTAAAATATTTGGCATTGTTATTCCTATAGCCGCCTTCTTCTATTTAGGAGATTCAGCACTCAATGATATCTTTGGAAAAATACTTCCTCAAAATTCCAATGGAATTGTCAATGACTTAGGTGTTGCACTATCTAACTTAGTTCCAATGAACTCTGTTGTTTCAGCTAGCACAATTACAGTTGTAGGTGCAATTACTGGACTAGATGGTTCAGGATTTTCCGGTATACCACTCGTTGGTTCTGTTGCTAGAATCTTCTCAACTGCACTCGGAGGTGGTATAGCAACACTTACAGCACTGGGCCAAATAGCTGGGATATGGGTAGGTGGTGGAACAATAATTCCCTGGGCAGTAATACCCGTAGCTGCCATTTGTGGTGTGGACCCCTTTGAACTTGCTAAGAAAAATGTTAAACCTGTAATTATAGGATTAGTAGTTACTACTATAGTTGCTATTTTTATTATTTGATGTTTATAATTTGCTTAATTAGTCCTTAAAATACACATAATACAAAAGAAGGACTTACCTTAGTTAACTGCTAAGATAAGTCCTTCTTTATGATTGTTATATGTTTTCTAAATTTAATCTACTATTTCTTCCTACTTAGTTGTTTCAACATTTTCTGTGCTAGAAGTATTTTGATCAATTACATTTTCTTCTAAAGCATCATCGCAAACCTCAGTATCAGTTAACACAGTTAAGCATTTTGAAACTTTATTACTGATTTTAGAAACTCCTAATAAAAGCAATGCAACTCCACCATATAAGGCAATCGGTTGTAATATTCCTGGTAACAATTGTGATGTCACCAATGCCTTTCTTACAGTAGCAGCTGAATAACCCTGAGCTACAGCTTGACTAAAACTAGTTTTATACAAGTATATATTATTAATTAATAGTGCCACTCCTAATATTGCTACAACTATAGCAGATATAAATAAAACGATTGAAATAGCAGATTTTTTTGATGTGTTTTTTACATTTTGTTTCATAATAATTTGTCTCCATTCCGCCCTTAAAGGCTATATAATTAATTTCATTTAATGCTCACCTGATATTATTTATCTTTAGTAATATTTTGGTAGGTTGTTTATATTATTTTGAGGATTCATTATGTAGTTCCTCTGTATCTATTAATAATAGTAACAAATAATTATTGCATTTAAGTGTCAATATTGTGAACAAACTATGACTAGTTTCCAGGAATGCTTTGAAACTAGGTGTTTTAGCACAATATATGTTCTTATAAATTTTTTTGACAATAGATTAATTAACCACATAACGCACGAATCTATTTACATCATCTTGTCAATATTTAGACTACATATTAAAACTTAGAAAATGGTATTATATTATAGCATTAGACATTTTATCACATTAATAAGCTTAACAAGCGATATTGAATTCTTCCTAATACTCAAAATTTTCTATATAATGATTCATATTAATATTTTTTATTCACGTTGTAATATTGCATTAATTTTTTTATAGTTCTAAATACAAACAATTTTAATAAGGAGAGAACACTACAAATACATAGAGCACAAATTTTATGTGAATAAATTGATTTAAATAAAATTAAAGGGGGGAAAATATTATGGATATTTGGAAAAAGAAAACTCTAGAACAAATGTTACATTCTGCAGAAAAATCAGATTTAAAAAAGAATCTTACCTCAAAAGACCTTGCAGCACTTGGAATAGGTGCAGTTGTAGGTACAGGAATTTTTGTCTCAACAGGTGTCGGTGCTCATTTAGCAGGGCCCGCAGTTGTTTTATCATTTATAGTAGCTGCAATAATAAGTGCACTTTGTGCTCTTACTTATTCTGAACTTGCTACAATGTTTCCAGTTGCAGGGAGTACATATGCATACTCTTATGTTGCCTTTGGAGAATTAATAGCCTGGATTATAGGATGGGACTTAATGCTTGAATATTTAGTGTCATCCGCTGCCGTTGCGTCTGGATGGTCAGGAACCTTTGTTGGTTTATTAAGTTCCGCAGGACTAAATTTGCCTACTGCAATAATTAAGACTCCCTCGGCCGGTGGTTTTATTGACTTACCTGCTGTTCTTATCACTATGTTTGTAACTTGGATATTATTTATAGGAATAAAAGAAAGTGCTAAACTTAACAATAAAATTGTCATGGTAAAAGTTGGTGTAATTATTTTATTTGTAATACTTGGAGTATTCCATATTAATGTAGCTAACTATAAACCATTTGCTCCATTTGGATGGAGTGGCGTTATGGCAGGTGCTTCAATTATATTCTTTGCATATATTGGTTTTGATGCAGTTTCAACTGCTGCTGAAGAAACTATAAACCCAAAGAGGGATGTACCTCGTGGACTTGCTATTTGTCTAGGAGTAGTAATTATACTTTACGTTACAGTTGCACTTGTTATAACAGGTATGGTTCCATATAAAGAAATAATTGAGAACAATGCTGTTCCAGGGGCCCTTGCAAGATTCGGTATAAACTGGGGAGCAGCCCTTGTTGGAACTGGAGCAGTTATCGGTATGATTTCAACACTACTTGTAATGCTTTATGGACAAATTAGAGTATTTATGGTTATGTCAAGAGACGGATTACTTCCAAAGATTTTTTCAAAGGTACACCCAGTTCACAAAACCCCTACTCTTTGCACAATAATAACAGGTAGTATTGCAGGAATAATGGCTGGATTTTTACCATTAGATGAAATAATAAAACTATGCAATATAGGTACATTATTTGCATTCGTTTTAGTATCTGTTGGAGTTATAGTGCTTAGAAAAACTATGCCTGATATTGAAAGAAAGTTTAAGTGCCCATGGGTACCCGTTCTACCTATCATTTCTGCACTTGCTTGCATTTATTTAATGTCAGCCTTACCACTAGTAACATGGATTAGATTTGTAATTTGGTTATTAATTGGAATAGTAATATATTTCTTGTATAGTAGACATCACAGTTTACTTCAAAATGAAAAATAAAAATACAAACTTTTAAAATAAAGTAGACAACCTTTTGGTAGTCTACTTTATTTTTGAAGTCCATAAAAAGAATACGTAAATATTATAAGGTTTAGATCTTGCGATATTCGACTAAGCTATTCAGTTTTTATTATGTTAAATCATCTCCTGGGTCGCTGTATTAACGACTTCAGAAGGATATTTAAAATCCCACTGAATTTTTATTTCTGCTAAGGTAGGTTACTCCTACTTATAGAAGTGGGAGACTTTCCTTCTGAAATGTCGTTAAGATATAAATTAAAATTAGTATATCGTTTTAGAGAATTTGTATCTTTTTTTATAAACTCCCAAGTCTCTTTATAATCACCATTGATCGCAAACTCTGGGTTATTCATAAATTCAATAAAACTAATAGGACTTGTGATAAATTTATCTTCAAATTTTTCGGCATACTTACGTTTTTCATCAGATTTAACACCTTGTATATTATGAACTACATGTTCTAAATTAGATGAAAAGAAATATATTCGATAACTTAAGTTTGCGTATACCATAGCTGTCGATGCTAACTTACTTAGAATTTGTGATTTTTGTTTATTACGGTTTTTTATATTATCAATGTTTTTCGCAAATATATTCTGCGTATTATATTCAATACTATCGGTATCCTTTTGCAATACTTGCTCATCATTAATAAATGCACCATCTGTATCTACTAAATGAATTACATTCGAAATGTCACTTTTCTTATACATATCACTAATTATAAACTCTTTAATATAATGCGTAATTTTCGTATAAATATTACTTGCATTAACTCCATTTTGAGTTGTTACATCACCATGAATAACTTTAAACTTTACAATTTTATTTTTCTCAATTATTTTAGATAAAATCAATGCAAATGAATTTCTGTCTGTTACTCCCTCTACTATAAATAAAACAATTTTCTTACTCTTCATAAAGAATATCACCAGCTTTTCTAAAGGCGTGTGCAATTTCGAAACTATTAGTTTCTTCGTATATACACTCATTTAGCCCACCCAAATCAACACCACGCAAATATACGTTTCGAAGGTTATTATTACTTTTTATATTCGTTATTCTAATAAATCTATTTTGGGGATTAGCGGTACTAAACACCAATGATTCTTTTTCTAACATTTCCAGTGGCCGTAGGTTATGTGAGGTAAATATAAATTGACCTTTTCCTTCTTGCTCAATTATTTTTAATAATTCCCCCAACAAATACTCAAATATACCGGCATCGAGTTCATCGACTATTAAACAAATTGATGGGTTATTAAACATTGAAATTAATGTACTTAGAATAGAAATTATCTTTTTTATACCCTCAGATTCATATTTCAAAGGAATTTTAATATCTTTTTTAATAGAAAGTAATTGTATTCTTATTACTTCTTTCCCATTTTTAGATAACTCGTTTCCTAAATTATTAATCTCTAACTGTAAGTTAGGAATAATGGTACTTAACACCACATTCAACTGTTTTATAATTTTTGTCGCTATATTATACCTTTTTTTGTCTATATTTGATGTTCCGAGTAAGTTAATTGCAATATCTCCACTAGTTATGCCATCTTGATCCTCCATTCTAAAACTTAATGGCATATAATTAAGGCTTATAGTAGCTGAATGCTCATTTGTTATTACAAATAAATTTACTCTAGCAAAATGCTTAATAACATTAATAATATTAAAGTAATCAGGACTCGTAGAATTGTTTTTAAAAATCTCTTCTAAACTATCATTGAAAATAAAAGAAGTTTTTTCTTTGATTGATAATCTTTTACTCACTTCAAGATTGAATTCATTTTCTTTATTATTTCTTATTAGCTCACTATAACGAGCTTTTGGCAATATATACGTATCCTTTAAATCTATAAGATATTCAATTATATCTATTTTCCTTTTTTTATTATCTTCATTTATTTGAGAATAACTTAACTTCTCATTATATAATTCTGCAAGCCCTTCTTTTCTCCTTAACGACATTTGATAATATACTAATAACTTTTGATCTTCTATTTCAATGTAAAAAACAAATTTTAATGTAGCTATGTCTTCTAATTCATGTATATAATTTTTAATATCATCTGGTAATTTTTCACCACTTGCAATTGTTTTAAATAATTTAAAAGCTTCTACTATAGTTGTTTTGCCTGAACCATTTTGTCCATAAATCCCAATTATATCTGATTTATCACTATAATATTTTTTTTGTCTATAACCCGTAAGTTCAATAATTCCCTTTTGAATATTCTTAAAGCCCGTAAGTTCAATCTTTTGTATTCTAATAATTTTTTCTGACATGAATTTCACTCCCATATATACAAATTCTATGCTAGCAACTATATAACACTAATTTTTATCATGTAATTGATACAAAATGTTTCATTATATACCTTCAATTATATTATATCACTTTTAAAAATTATTATTCAACATAATCTGAATTGGTCTATTAAAAAAAATTTCAATTATATAAAAGGAAATTCCCTATTTATGTAGAATATATTATTAGAACACGTTTACAGGGGAGGCCATAATGAAGAAAGTTAAAAATATTATATCATTTGCTCTTGCTTTATTGCTTGCAGTTTCAATAAGTATCACTAGTAAGCCTGCACAGGCTAAGGCACTTATATACACAACAAATATCACTCAATCAACAGCAAGTAAACCCACGCTTACAGGGACTAATATCGTAGACTATGCTGAAAAATTTATTGGCATCCCATATAAATATGGTGGAACTACAATAGCTGGTTTTGATTGCTCTGGTTTTACTATGCATGTTTATAATAATTTTAAAGTAGCTTTGCCACGCATTGCATCATCTCAAACACTAAAAGGCAACGTAGTTAGTAAATCTTCCCTTAAAAAAGGAGATTTAGTTTTTTTTGGAAAACCTATATATCATGTTGGCATTTATGTTGGAAGTGGAAAATTCATACATTCACCTAAAACCGGGTCATCAGTTAAAATTGTAGACTTAAAATATATGCCTAATTATAATACAGCCAGAAGAATAACGAGTAACTAGGAAAAAGGGACAAGCAATATTTTATAATTGCTTGTCCCTAAGATTTTTTTCTATTTTACAAATGTACCATCATCAATATCTTTAAAAGCTATATTAAGTTCCTGATTAATTAAACTTTTAAAAATTACTTCACTTGTTATTTTACATTTTTTTCTTCTAAATTTCTATATTTTTTAATTAATTCTTGCTTAACTAACCAAAGTTCCTGAGATAAATCAACAAAATACTTGTGAGGATTTGAAAATCTTTTAACTTCATCCCATATGCTGTCAACTTGTTCTTTACAGCAACTCCTAATTTGTTCTAAGCTTGGCAATCCATATACACACTCTCCATTAAGAAATATTGGTACTTGAAGCTTTTTAGCATAGAAATTAGTGATTTTTTTCTTCTTCCAAGTGAGAACTGGATCAAAAATTGTATATGGTGCTTCTTCATTTATAATTTCACCTGCCAATGTAATAACATCTGCAATTGCCTTGTGAGTATTTTTATCATATAATCTCCAGCACATTTTATATCCTGGATTAATAATTTTCTCTTCACTTTCGCTCAATTTAATTCTTGGAACAACTTCTCCTTCTTCTTCCACTGCTACTAATTTGTAAACACCGCCAAACACTGGTTCAGATTTTGCAGTTACTAATCTTTCACCAACACCAAATATATCTATTTTAGCATTTTGATTTAATAATTCAGTTATAATGAACTCATCTAAACTGTTAGATGCTACTATTTTACAATCTGCAAGCCCCTCATCATCTAACATAATTCTTACCTTCTTTGAAAGATAAGCAAGATCTCCACTATCAAGTCTAATTGCTTTTAACCTTTTTCCATTTGGCTCTAAAAAGTCTTTAGAAACCTTAATAGCATTTGGTATACCACTTGTTATAACATTGTATGTATCAACAAGTAATGTGCATGTATTTGGGTAAGTTTTTGCATAGATTTCAAAAGCTTTATATTCATCTCCAAAAAATTGTATCCATGAGTGTGCCATTGTTCCAGTAGCAGGTACCCCATACATTTGCTCTGCAATAGTCGTAGCTGTTCCACTTACTCCTCCAATATACGATGCTCTTGCTCCCATTATAGCTGCATCAGCACCATGAGTTCTTCTTGCTCCAAGCTCGAGTACTGGTCTTCCCTTTGCAGCTCTCACTATTCTGCTAGCTTTCGTTGCTATTAAGCTTTGGTGATTGATTGTTAAAAGTAACATAGTCTCTATAAGTTGTGCTTCAATTACCTTCGCCTTAATTGTGACTATTGCCTCATTAGGAAATACTACTGTGCCCTCTGGAATTGCATATATATCTCCGGAGAATTTAAATGCCAATAAGTACTCTAAGAACTCCTCTGATAAAACGCCCTTGCTTCTTAAAAACTCTACGTCATCTCCCGTGAATTTTAAATTCTTAACAAACACTACTAGTTGTTCAAGACCCGCTGCTATTGAGAATCCTGCTCCATCTGGATTCTTTCTATAGAACATATCAAAATACACAATTGTGTCAGTGGCCCCATTTACAAAGTAGCCATTTGACATTGTTAATTCATAGAAATCCATTAACATTGAAAGATTTCTTTCCTCTTTAATATTGAATTCATTACTCATTTTTATATCTCTCCTTAATTTCATATTTTTATTCATCTTAATTATTTATTAGTTTTATCTAAGCATTTAATAAATTTAAGTATTTATTATTTTGCTTATTATGATTTTTAAATTCTAGTATTTTATCTATTATATAATTAGTAACATCTTTAACTTTCTTTCTACTAAATATTTGTCTAGTACTACAATGTTTTATTACTTGAATTTTTGAACTAAATGAATTTGTTGTTATTGTAAATGCAATAGTTTTTTTAAATAAATCATCTGTATCAACAAGAAAAATCAAATCCAAACTATATTCCTGATATTCGTTACCTTCAACATAAACTTTTCTATTATTATCCTTTGCAACTCCTGTTAGACTATTTATTCTCTCATCATTTACCAATTCATTTAGTATTTTTCTCATATAATAATTCATCATATACTCTCACTCCTTGCTTATTTAGTACCAAAGTAGTACAAAGGTTTTATAAAAAAAATAAAAGTTAATATTTACATTTAGGTTACTTTGTATCTATGTGATACTATCATTATATCCATATACTATTCCATTGTCAATATGAATGTGCCATAATATAAAATTAGTATGATCCGTTTATGATAATGTCCTAGTATACCATTTTTGATTATGTCCCAAACAGACAAAAATATAGTGTAGAATTACCTCATAAGAATTTATAAATGAGGTGTTCGTAA